>JAMHWD010000028.1:0-8571 GCA_035911135.1 Alphaproteobacteria bacterium
ACGGCGCGCACGAAATCGACATCACGGAAATGCTGACAAAAGCAGGTCTGAACACATCCGGTCAGGTTCGCTTGATCGATGGTCGTACCGGCGAGCAGTTCCACCGCGATGTTACAGTCGGCTACATGTACATGCTGAAGCTGCACCACTTGGTTGACGATAAGATCCACGCCCGTTCGATCGGACCGTACTCGCTCGTCACACAGCAGCCTCTCGGCGGTAAGGCCCAGTTCGGCGGACAGCGTTTCGGTGAGATGGAAGTCTGGGCGCTGCAAGCTTACGGCGCAGCGTACACACTGCAAGAAATGCTGACTGTAAAGTCGGACGACGTCGCAGGACGTTCGAAAGTCTACGAAGCGATTGTTCGCGGCGAAGACAATTTCGAAATCGGTATCCCTGAATCCTTCAACGTTCTGACGAAAGAATTGAAGGCTCTGGGTCTGAACGTCGATATGAAGCAGACGGGTAATAATTAATGACGAAAGGTGCGGAAAAGAAAAGGCACGTTACTCTTACAGAGTTTGTGGCCAAGCTTTTCCGCACCATTCCTGATGACGCCGGACGCGAGTTCAAACGTCAGATGCAAATAGATTATCCGCAATTGGCACTGGATGCGGAGAGATTGAACGAGAAATTGGCAAATGATGCCGGCCCGCAGTAACCGGGTTTTTAAAGAATAACGAGGAAGGCAAAACCATGAATGAACTGATTAATCTCTTCGGCCAGCCGACAGGCCCGCAAAGCTTTGATAGCATCCGTATCTCGATTGCGAGCCCGGAGCAGATCCTCTCATGGTCATTCGGCGAAGTGAAAAAGCCGGAAACCATCAACTACCGTACTTTCAAGCCGGAGCGCGATGGTTTGTTCTGCGCCCGTATCTTTGGCCCGATCAAGGATTATGAATGTCTGTGCGGCAAGTACAAGCGCATGAAATACAAAGGCATTATCTGCGAAAAATGCGGCGTTGAAGTCACATTGACGAAAGTCCGCCGCGAGCGCATGGGCCATATTGAACTGGCTTCGCCGGTTGCCCATATCTGGTTCCTCAAATCGCTCCCGTCCCGCATCGGCCTGATGATGGACATGACATTGAAGGAGCTGGAGCGCGTGCTCTACTTCGAAAACTTCATTGTGATCGAGCCCGGCATGACGCCGCTGAAAACATTCCAGCTGCTGAATGAAGAAGAATACATGGCGGCCCAGGACGAATACGGCGAGGAAAACTTCCGCTGCGGTATCGGCGCGGAAGCTTTGAAAGAAATTCTCTCTGCCATTGATCTGGAGCAAGAGCGTCTGAAGGTCGAAGAAGACCTGAAGGAAACATCCTCGGAAGCCAAGCGCAAGAAGCTGGTCAAGCGTCTGAAACTGGTTGAATCCTTCATCGAATCCGGCACGCGCCCTGAATGGATGATTCTGGATGTCGTGCCTGTTCTGCCGCCTGAGCTGCGCCCGCTGGTGCCGCTGGATGGTGGCCGTTTCGCGACATCGGATCTGAACGATCTCTACCGCCGCGTTATCAACCGTAACAACCGTCTGAAACGCCTGATCGAATTGCGCGCACCCGATATTATCGTTCGCAATGAGAAGAGAATGTTGCAGGAATCGGTCGATGCCCTGTTTGACAACGGCCGCCGCGGCCGCGTGATCACCGGCGCCAACAAGCGTCCGCTGAAATCGCTCTCCGACATGCTCAAAGGGAAACAAGGTCGTTTCCGTCAGAACTTGCTGGGTAAGCGCGTTGACTATTCCGGCCGTTCCGTGATCGTGGTTGGTCCTGAATTGAAATTGCACCAGTGCGGTCTGCCGAAGAAAATGGCGCTGGAGCTGTTCAAGCCCTTCATTTACCACAAGCTGGAAATTTACGGTCTGGCCTCCACGGTCAAGGCTGCCAAGCGTATGGTTGAAAAGGAACGTCCCGAAGTCTGGGATATCCTTGAAGAAGTTATCCGCGAACATCCGGTTCTGCTGAACCGCGCGCCGACACTCCATAGATTGGGTATCCAGGCATTCGAGCCAACCCTGATCGAAGGCAAGGCGATCCAGCTGCACCCGCTTGTCTGTACAGCGTTTAACGCTGACTTTGACGGTGACCAGATGGCCGTTCACGTGCCACTGTCCATCGAGGCACAGCTTGAAGCACGCTGCTTGATGATGTCCACGAACAACATTCTCTCGCCTGCCAACGGCAAGCCGATTATCGTTCCCTCGCAGGATATTATTCTGGGTCTGTATTACGTCACGATTGGTCTGGACCAGCAAAAAGGCGAAGGCATGGTCTTCCGCGGCGTGGGCGAGATTATGCACGCGCTGGAAGCTGGTGTGCTCTCGCTGCACGCGAAGATTAAGTGCCGCTATCACACGGTTGATGAGAATAACGAGCCGAAAACGGTTATCGTTGAATCGACACCGGGTCGTATGATCCTGTCCGAACTTCTGCCACGTCACACCAACGTGCCGTTCGATCTGATCAATCAGGTTCTGACGAAAAAGGAAATCTCGAATATCATTGATATCGTCTACCGCCATTGCGGCCAGAAAGAGACCGTGATCTTCGCCGACCGTATGATGAAGCTTGGCTTCCGCTATGCTTGTATCGCCGGTATTTCCTTCGGTAAGGATGACCTGATTATCCCTGAAGAAAAAATCAAGCTGGTCAATGCTGCCAATGAGAAGGTTGCCGAGTTCGAGCACCAGTATCAGGAAGGTCTGATCACGAAAGGCGAGAAGTACAACAAGGTTGTCGATATCTGGTCGAAATGTACCGATGATGTTGCCGAAGCCATGATGAAGAAAATCTCGACATTGACAGCCGAGAACATGAACTCGGTTTACATGATGGCCCATTCCGGTGCTCGTGGTTCTGCGGCGCAGATTCGTCAGCTGGCCGGTATGCGCGGTCTGATGGCCAAGCCATCGGGCGAGATCATTGAAACGCCGATTATTTCGAACTTCAAGGAAGGTCTGACCGTTCTGGAATACTTTAACTCCACGCACGGCGCTAGAAAAGGCCTTGCGGATACGGCGCTCAAGACGGCTAACTCCGGTTACTTGACACGCCGTCTCGTTGACGTCGCGCAGGATGCCATCGTCACCAGCCGTGATTGCGGCACGACGAAGGGTGTGACTATGCGCGCGGTTATGAATGGCGCGGATGTTGTCGTTTCGCTGGCTGAGCGTATTCTGGGCCGCGCGGCGGCAACGGATATCATCAATCCTCTGAATGGCCAGAAGATTGTGGCGGCTGCCGAGATTATCGATGAGGTCAGCTCCGAGCAGATCGAAACGGCTGGAATTGACGAGATTCTGGTGCGTTCTGTTCTGACATGCGAAGCTGATGGCACAGGCGTTTGCGCGAAGTGTTACGGACGCGATCTGGCACGCGGTACGGAAGTCAATATCGGCGAGGCAGTCGGCGTTATGGCCGCCCAGTCGATCGGTGAACCCGGTACACAGCTGACGATGCGTACGTTCCACATTGGCGGCGCCGCGCAGAAGGGCGCGGAAAGATCACAGGTCGAGGCAAACATCAACGCCTCTATCGAGATCCGCAACAAAAACATCGTCGTCAACTCGGCGGGCGTGTCCATTATCATGGGCCGTAACACCGAGATCGTCCTGAAAGATGAAAAAGGCAAGGAAAAGGCCACGCACCGCGTGCCTTACGGCGCCCGTCTTCTGGTCGAGGATGGCAAAAAGGTCAAGGCCGGCGACAAGATGGCCGAGTGGGACCCATACACATTGCCGATCATCACCGAAAAAGACGGTGTGGCGCATTACTTCGACCTCGTCGAGGGCGTGTCCGTCACCGAGCAGGTGGATGAAGCGACAGGCATTTCTTCGAAACGCGTGATCGACTGGCGTTCGCAGCCCAAGGGCGGCGATCTGAAGCCGCGTATCTCGCTGCTGGACAAGAAAGGCAATGTTATCACGCTGCCGAACGGTCTGCCCGCCAATTACTATATGTCGGTGGACTCGATCCTGTCTGTGGAAAGCGGTCAGGAAATCAAGGCCGGTGATATTGTGGCGCGTATCCCGCGTGAAACATCCAAGACCCGCGATATTACAGGGGGTCTGCCGCGTGTGGCTGAACTCTTTGAAGCCCGCAGACCGAAGGATTTCGCGATTATCTCGGAAATCGATGGTTATGTGGAATTCGGCAAGGATTACAAAGCCAAGCGCCGTATCGTGGTCAAGCCTGCATCTTCCGATGATGGCGAGCCACGCGAATACCTGATCCCGAAAGGTCTGCACCTGGCCGTCAACGAAGGCGATTTCGTCCGCAAGGGCGATCCGCTTCTGGATGGCGCGCTGGTACCGCACGATATTCTGGATGTTATGGGCGTTGAGGCTCTGGCTGATTATCTTACGAACGAAGTGCAGGATGTTTACCGTCTGCAGGGCGTTAAGATCAATGACAAGCACATTGAGGTGATTGTCCGTCAGATGCTCCAGAAGATGGAAATCATGGATGTCGGCGATACGACATATCTGGTGGGTGAGACTGAAGACCGCGAAGTCTTTGCTGTCCAGAACCAGAAATATATCGCCGAAGGCAAGCGCCCGGCCGTGGGCCGCCCTGTTCTGCAGGGTATTACCAAGGCCAGCTTGCAGACGCGCTCCTTCATCTCGGCCGCTTCCTTCCAGGAAACGACCCGCGTTCTGACCGAAGCCTCGACACAAGGCAAGGTTGACCGTCTGAACGGCTTGAAGGAAAACGTCATTGTGGGCCGTCTGATCCCGGCTGGTACAGGCGCTTACATCAACAGCGTCAAGCGTATCGCTGCCGAGAACGACATGGTGGCTCTGGCTGCCCAGCAACAGGCTGAAGCCATCGATCAGATGGATTCACCCGCCTTGCCGGGTGATGAAGCCGGTTCCCGCAAGGAAGCTGCCAGCGGCTGATTTTAGATATTTAAATTTGAAAAGCCCCCGGCCAGTGGCAAGGGGGCTTTTTTCATGCCTGAAAACAGTGCTGTATAACTAAAAATTATTATTATTTATCAATGGTTTATATATTTATAAAAAAATGGTAAAGTTTTTCTTGACCCTCTACTGTGATTGGCATATAGTCCGCGCCTACTGGTGAGTTGCGCCCGTTTTCGCCCTTGTTATGAGGATTTAAAGGCGGGCGCGCATCATCCGAATTTTAAAGCGGATGCTCTGCATTTCTTTTATAGGCCTTTGCGGGTTATGTCTTGACATAGCGCCCCTTCCCGGCCTAAATGCAGCCATCCTTGAAAAATTTGAAACTTTTTATGCAATGAAGGTACAGGTATGCCAACCATTCAACAGTTGATTCGTAAGCCGCGCGAGCAGGTTATCAAAAGAAAGAAAAACCGCGCTCTGAAAAGCAATCCCCAGCGCAGAGGTGTTTGCACACGCGTTTACACAACGACACCGAAAAAACCAAACTCCGCTCTGCGTAAGGTCGCCAAGGTGCGTCTGACGACAGGCATGGAAGTTATTTGCTACATCCCGGGCGAAGGCCACAATCTGCAGGAACACTCGGTTGTTCTGGTGCGCGGCGGCCGTATTAAAGACTTACCGGGCGTTCGTTATACTATCGTGCGCGGCGCGCTCGATACGCAAGGCGTTAAAGACCGTAAGCAGTCACGTTCCCGCTACGGCGCGAAACGTCCGAAATAATACTGGATTTAAGGAGATATATAGATGTCACGTCGTCACAGTGCAGAAAAAAGAGAAGTTCTTCCCGATCCGAAATTCGCGGATGTTGTTCTCTCCAAGTTCATCAACAGCCTGATGTATGATGGCAAGAAAGCCGTTGCCGAAAACATCGTGTACGGCGCGATTGAGATCATGGATAAAAAAGGCGGCGCGCCGAAAGATGCCTCTGATGCGATCGCACAGAAAAGCCTCGGCCTGCGTCTGTTTCATGATGCGCTGAAAAATGTGCGTCCAAAGGTTGAAGTGCGCTCCCGCCGTGTTGGTGGCGCGACCTATCAGGTTCCCGTTGAGGTTCGCACAGACCGCGGTCTGGCGTTGGCAATCCGCTGGTTGATCGATGCAGCCCGCAAGCGCGGTGAAAACACGATGATGGAGCGTCTGGCCGGTGAATTGCTGGATGCGGCCAATGAGCGTGGCTCCGCGATCAAGAAGCGCGAAGACACCCACAAGATGGCAGATGCGAACAAGGCTTTCGCACACTTCCGCTGGTAAGCGCATCAGAGAAACAATTTTAAAGATATAAAGAGAACAAGAAATGACCCGCGAATATCCTTTAGACCGCTACCGTAACTTCGGCATTATGGCGCATATTGACGCCGGTAAGACGACGACAACGGAACGCATCCTGTACTACACAGGTAAGTCCCACAAGATCGGCGAAGTCCATGACGGCGCCGCTACAATGGACTGGATGGAGCAGGAGCAAGAGCGCGGCATTACGATTACATCCGCTGCGACGACGACTTTCTGGAAAGGTCCCGAGCATGGTACATGCCCAGGCGAGCAGATGCGCTTTAACATCATCGACACACCAGGCCACGTTGACTTCACGATTGAAGTTGAGCGTTCCATGCGCGTTCTGGACGGCGCGGTTTGCCTTCTGGATGGTAACCAAGGCGTTGAGCCGCAGACAGAAACTGTATGGCGTCAGGGCGACAAGTACCGCGTTCCCCGTATTATCTTTGCCAATAAAATGGACAAGATCGGCGCGAATTTCTACGACTGTATCGATTCCGTGAAGAAACGCCTCGGCATTGACCCGATCGTTCTGACACTTCCCATCGGCGAGGAAAGCACATTTGCCGGTATCGTTGATCTTATCAAGATGAAGGCGATTATCTGGGACTCCGAAAACCTCGGCGCGACATTCAAGGAAACTGACATTCCTGCTGATCTGGTCGAGAAGGCCAAGCAATACCGTGACCGCATGATCGAACAGGCTGTTGAGCTGGATGATGTTGCGATGGAAGCTTACCTTGAAGGCAAGGAACCTGATGTGGCTACGCTGAAGAAATGTATCCGCAAGGGCACAATCTCCTTCAAGTTGATCCCGATGATGTGCGGTTCCGCGTTCAAGAACAAAGGCGTTCAGCCACTTCTGGATGCTGTTGCTGATTACCTGCCATCCCCGCTTGATGCTGGCGCTGTTCAGGGCAAGAAAGTTGACTCCGACGAGGATGACAGCCGCGAGCCAACAGATGCCGCGCCGTTCTCCGGTCTGGCATTCAAGATCATGAACGACCCGTTTGTCGGCTCGCTGACATTCGTGCGTATTTACTCCGGCAAGCTGGAATCGGGTTCCTATGTTGTGAACTCGGTGAAGGACAAGAAAGAGCGTATCGGCCGTATGCTGCTGATGCATTCCAACAACCGCGAAGAAATTAAGCACGCTGAGGCTGGTGATATTGTGGCTCTTGTTGGTCTGAAAGACACAACAACAGGCGATACTTTGTGCGATCCGCTCAAGCCTATCGTTCTGGAGCGCATGGAATTCCCTGAGCCGGTTATCGAGATTGCTGTTGAGCCGAAAACAAAGGCTGACCAGGAGAAGATGTCGCTGGCGCTCCAGCGTCTGGCATCGGAAGATCCATCTTTCCGCGTGGCTGTTGACCATGAATCCGGTCAGACGATCATGAAGGGCATGGGTGAATTGCACCTTGATATTCTGGTTGACCGCATGAAGCGCGAATTCAAGGTCGAAGCCAATATCGGCGCGCCGCAGGTTGCGTACCGCGAGACGATTACAAAGCGCACGGAAGTTGACTACACGCACAAAAAGCAAACAGGCGGTACAGGACAATTCGCGAAAATCTCGCTGGTGTTCGAGCCTGTTGAAGCTGGCGTTGGGTTCTCCTTCGAGAGCAAGATTGTCGGCGGTGCGGTTCCTAAAGAATACATCCCCGGCGTTGACAAGGGTCTGAACGCGGCCAAGGAAACAGGCATTATCGCCGGCTTCCCGGTTGTGGACTTCAAGGTTGAGCTGGTTGATGGTTCGTACCACGATGTTGACTCAAGCGTTCTGGCTTTTGAAATTGCGGCCAAGGCTGCCTTTAAAGAAGCCATGCAAAAAGCCGGTCCTCAGCTTCTTGAGCCGATGATGAAGGTTGAAGTTGTTACGCCTGAAGAATATATGGGCGATGTGATCGGTGACCTGAACTCCCGCCGTGGCATGATCCAAGGTATGGAAGACCGCGGTAACGCCAAGGTTCTGAATGCTCTGGTGCCGCTGGCCAATATGTTCGGTTACATCAATACATTGCGTTCGATGTCACAAGGCCGCGCCAACTACACGATGATCTTTGACCACTACGAGCCGGTACCGGCCAACGTGGCGGCAGAAGTCAAAGCCAAGATGGGCGCATAAGGTTAACAAATAGAAATTTTGAAAATTTAAAGGAGAAGTACAATGGCAAAGGAAAAGTTTCAGCGGAACAAGCCGCACTGTAACATCGGCACGATCGGTCACGTTGACCACGGCAAGACGACGCTGACGGCGGCGATTGCAAAGCGTTTCGGCGCTGGTGAGTCGGTTGACCAGATCGACAAGGCGCCTGAGGAAAAGGCGCGCGGTATTACGATTTCGACGGCTCACGTTGAATACGAGAC
>JAMHWD010000029.1:0-49940 GCA_035911135.1 Alphaproteobacteria bacterium
AGAAGCGCAAGTAATCATTGAAAAATGGCGGCATCATTATAACCATATCAGGCCGCACAGTTCGCTCGGATACAGACCGCCAGCACCAATCGCCCGCATAGATAAAGGCTCTTTAGCTACGCTTGCAGACCCTTTATCTATGCCGCAACACGGGCAGCGGATTCACTTTTAACATGGACTCGAATATGGGGGTTGACCACGTGCTTTCTCACGCTTATGTTATGATCTTCCAAAATTCTCTTTAATCGTCTGACAATGTAGTGAATATAAGCGTCTTGTGCATTTATTTTCTTTACTAGCCCGCCCTTATCTTTTGCCAAGGGCTGAATATCCTCTAAATATTTTGACATCTCTTGAAAAAAATTTACCAAATCCATATGTATGCCACGTGAAATGCGACAATCTTCTGTAATCGCGCCTAATTCATGGAGTTCTTGAGTACTGTTTAAATTAGGAAATATAAGCTTTCTTGCTATTGATAGATGTTTTTTCCCTTCATCCGTTACCGATTCATGGCTTCCATTTGCAATGATTTTTTTTATATATTCTTCCCAAAACATTTGAATATTAAATCTTGCGTCTGGAGATTCTGATAATAGACTGGCGCACCGTGATAATGACTTTTGCATTTTCTGTATAATCTGGGCATCTTCTCGGCCTGTAGTTTTATAATCCTGTTCCCATTCCGGCAAATATTCAAAGGCGCACATAATGTGTAATAACAAGCTATCGTTTTGCTGATTTTGAATATAGAAATCTTTTAGTCTTAAATGATTTGAGATCATCCTTATCAGGTATAACTTTTTCTTTTCGCAAATTATGATATTAACGGCATTAGATTTTTTTGATTCATTATTTCTTTCTAAGTGAGATAAATGATCACTAATCATCCTGACATTACAGCAAATCCTGTTGTAGAAGTCTGTTGGAACATATTCTGGCTTTGCTTCTACAGATGATACCGACATATTTGTTTGCTATTTAGCTATTTTGCTAAAGTTACCGATTACCACCGTGCCGTTTTTTGCAATATCATCCAGATAATCAGCCCATTTTTGCATCATGATTTTACGCTCATTGAGAAATTGCGCCCGATCATAGGCGCGTTGCACCATACTCTGCGGCGCATGAGCAAGCTGGCGATCAATTACTTCATGACGATAACCAAGTTGTTCTTTAATGGTGGACATAGCCAAGGCACGAAAGCCGTGGCCGGTCATGCGGCCTTTGAAGCCAAGGCGTTCTAAGCCTTTTAATATTGTGTTGTTACTCATGTGTTTGCGCGGAGAATGGTGGCCGGGGAAAATCCAACCCCATTTTTCGTTACGCTCTTTCATATCACGCAAAATTTTAACGGCCTGTTTTGACAAAGGCACAATATGTTCATTCCGCATTTTCATGCGTTCGGCAGGAATAACCCACTGAGCATTTTCAAGATCAAACTCATCCCATTTGGCTTCTATCAATTCCTTTGTTCGCACAAAGGTCAACATGAGCAACCGGATTGCATGGCGCGTATCATTATGAAGCCGTGCATCATTACGGTCTATCGCGTCCAGCAATTCAGGAATTTCCTTTATTTCAATACAGGCATAATGCTTTTTGACCACAGGCTTTAAAACCATGCCAATTTCAGATGCAGGATTCACATGAGTAATTTCATTGATAATCGCATACTTAAAAATTTGCGAACAATACTGGCGTAAACGATGTGCGGGTTCATAAGCACCCCGCCCTTGCACCTTTTTCAAGGCTCGTATGATATGTGCTGGCTTAATGTCCGTAATCGGCAGTGAGCCAATTTCAGGGAATATGTCGCGTTCCAAGCGGCGCAAAACAGTTGTTTCGTGCCTGTTTGTCCATTTGTGTTTAAAATTTTCATGCCATTGACGCGCTAGAATTTCAAAGGTATTGCCCGCTTTTTCTTCTGCGCTGCGCTTTTCGATATGCTTGGCTTGCAGGGGATCAATGTTCTGATCCAGTAATTTTCTAGCCTCCGTACATTTTTCATCGGCTTCTTTGAGCGAAATTTCTGGATATACCCCGAAGGCTAGCAGCTTTTCTTTTCCGGCGAAGCGATATTTCATGCGCCAGTATTTGGCTCCGTTTGGCATAATATGAAGATATAAGCCTCGGCCAGCCGCTAATTTATAAGGCTTTTCTTTTGGCTGCGCGTTTTTACACTGTAAATTTGTCAATACCATTGGGGGTATCAATCCTGTCCTTAAAATTATATACCCCCGCAAATACCCCTAAAAATCTTGGATTTGGGGGTATGATAAAAAACGAGGCTGGACAAATAGTCTCATGAAACCCTTTGTTTTGCAAGGATTTCTGAGCTTTATTGGACTATATGGGATGATAAAATGGAGCGAGTGAAGGGATTCGAACCCTCGACCCCAACCTTGGCAAGGTTGTGCTCTACCCCTGAGCTACACTCGCGGATCGATAGTGTTTCGGACTATAGCGAAAAAAAACGGGGATGCAAGCATAAAAACGCGAAAAAATTACCTTAAAAAACGCCGCCGATTTTTACCAAAGGCACTTTATAGCCGATCGGGTCGTGATCGGGGTATAACGAGTAAATAATGACATTGGGCGTGCGCTCGACAGGGCCGGCGAAATCGATGGGCACTTCGTAGTGCATCATCATATCCTCAACGGCTGCATTGTCATAAACAAGCATGAAGAGGCGCTGGTCCCGGTAATATTCCACGCGCCGGACCATATCGGGCATGGGCCGGTCGCTGACCAGCATAACCACGCCATTGCTAAGGACGCTAAGCTCTATGTTCATGAGGTCCTGTTCAGCTTGATGATATTATCAAAATTCGTGGAATATTGCGGCGTATTATCAGGCGTGCCGGAAGCCATGCCGAAATGGGACGCCATCTTAGGAAGATGCTCCGGTGGGTTCGGCAGGGCGTCCATCAACTGGCGTTCGGTGATGCTGTTGCCGGGGCCATAAACGCCGAAATACCCAGCCGGGGCCATGCCGCAGGTCTGAATAACGCCGTTTGTTGCAATTTCTTCCTTGAGCATGGCGGCGATAATGGAGCTGCTGACCGCGCTGCCTGCGACTTTCTCCCGTAATTCCTCGGCGCTTATGCCCGTATTATTATCTGTTGTCATGAACCCGCCCAAACACTTGATATTTACGCCTCCAATGTTACAGATAAATGGTTAATAAAGATTTATTGCCGTTAAGATTATCGGCCAAAACAAGGTGAAAATATGACCGCATCGCCGTCACAAGATACGCAAAGTCCCCGGATCCCCTCGCTGGGCCCGGAAAAACTGACCGCCATGATGGATGATCTGGGGATTAAATATACCCTCTACGACCATCCGCCGATCTTTACGGTGGCCGAAGGCGAGCATCTGAAGAAATCCATTCCGGGCGTTCATTGCCGCAATCTGTTTCTGGTGGACAAGAAAAAGCGCATGATGTTGCTGGTTCTGGCCAATGAAACATTGGTGGATTTAAAAAAGCTCCCCGAAGTGCTGGGCTGCGACCGCTTGTCTTTTGGCTCGGCGGACCGGCTCTGGGATTATCTGGAAATCACGCCGGGTTCGGTGAACCCTTTTTGCATCATTAACGACAAGGATCATCAGATTGAGTTGTTTCTGGATGCCGGGATGATGGAAGCGGAAATCGTGAATTATCACCCTATGGATAATGCCAAAACAATTGGCCTTACCCCGGATGATTTACGAAAATTCCTTGAAAACAAGGGACGGCGCTATACACTTATTGACTTACAGGCCGCAAGGCCCAGTGCAGAAGGATAAATATTCATGCAATTCGGCAAGGAACACTCTGACCTGATCGCCGCAAATGATAGCGGCGCGGCTGTTATTTTTGATGTCTCGGAGGCCGATTTCGAGGAAAAAGTCCTCAAGGCCTCGATGGATATTCCGGTGATCGTGGATTTCTGGGCGCCCTGGTGCGGCCCGTGCAAGCAATTGGGCCCGGCGCTGGAAAAGGTCGTGCTTGAGGCCAAGGGCGCGGTACGCATGGCCAAGGTGGATATTGACCAGAACCAGCAGATCGCCGCCGCCCTGCGTATCCAATCCATTCCTACCGTTTATGTATTTTCAGGCGGGCGGCCTGTGGATGGGTTTCAGGGCAATATGCCCGAATCCCAGATCAGGGCCTTTGTCGATAAGATTGTGAAGGCCATTAAGGCCGCGCGTCCTGATGCCATGGATATTCCGGCGGCTTTGGCCGAGGCCGCGCAGCATATGGCCGATGGCAATAGTGATGCCGCGCAGGAGATTTATTTAAGCATTCTGGAAGAAGATGAAACCAATACGGGCGCTTATGTCGGCTTTGTGCGGACGCTGATTGCCACGGGCGATCTGGATCAGGCACAGGAGGTTATTGATAACGCCCCCGGTGCCATTGCCAAAGATAGCAATTTTGCCGAGGCGCGCAGCGCCCTTGAACTGGCGAGCGTAAAACCTGAGGGCGATTTTTCGGCTCTGCAGCAAAAACTGGATTCCGATCCCAAGGACCATCAGGCCCGTTTTGATCTGGCACTGGCCCAGTTTGCCGGCGGCGCGCAGGAAGAGGCCATGGATAATCTGCTGCATATTATCAGCGCCAATCGCACATGGAACGAGAAGGCCGCCCATCAGCAGCTTTTGAAGATATTCGAGGCGCTCGGCCATGATCATCCCTTGACCGCACAGGGTCGGCGCAAGCTCTCTTCCCTGCTGTTTTCATGAAAATAAGGATGGGGGCCGCAATGCAGGACTTTTCTTTTGAAATCTTTGCTTTAGATTATTAGGCATGGAACGCAATCCTTTCAGCCCGGCCTTTGCAGATTTGCCGGAATCTATTCCGGTATTCCCGCTGACAGGCGTATTGCTCCTGCCCGGCGGGCAACTGCCGCTCAATATTTTTGAAAAACGCTATCTGGCCATGATCGAGGATGCCATGGCAACCCGTCACCGTCTGATTGGCATGATCCAGCCTGCGGAAACTGAACAGGAAACGGGCGCACCGTTATTGCAACAGACAGGTTGCGCCGGAAAAATCGTGGATTTCAGTGAAACATCTGACGGGCGCTATCTGATTACCCTGCAAGGCATTTGCCGTTACGACATCGCGCAGGAATTAAGCGCACCAACATTATATCGTCAGGTCAAACCCGATTGGGGGCGTTATGCGCATGACCTGCATAAAAAAGACGAATGCGCTGGATTGGACCGCGCTCGTTTGCATGATTTTCTGGGGCAGTATTTTGATTGCGAGAGTTTGAGCTGTGACTGGAGCAAGGTTGTCGAGGCCGGAGATTCCAGTCTCATTACGTGCCTTTCCATGATCTGTCCGTTGGGCGCGCAGGAAAAGCAGGCTTTGCTGGAGGCCCCCAGCTGCGCCGCGCGCGGGCAAATGTTCATGACCATGCTGGAGATGGCTATAAGGCAAAAAGATTCCATCTGCGGAACCCGTCATTAAAAAATCAATGAATGGCGATGTAATAAAAAAAGGCGGACCTTTGGGGGCCCGCCTTTTGATTTGCAATTTCTGCGCTTGATTATTGCGGGCGCTTGCGGGCTTTGTTACCGCCGCCGCTCATATTGCCTTTACTTGCGCCGCCAAAGGAAGAAAACTTCTTCTTCGGGCCGCCTTGGCCGGGGCGTGATTGCGGACGCTGGCCGTCCTTATCAAAGCGTTTTTTTGGTTGGTCCTGACGGTTGCCATCAGATTTTGGCTTGTATCCGCCTTCCGATTTTCCTTTATACCCGCCCTCTGACTTGGGCTTGTAGCCGCCATCGGATTTGAACCGCGCCTTGGGGTTTTTGCCGTAAGGATCGTGTGTTTCACGGTCTCTGCGGTTGCCATCGGCTTCACGCGGCTGGTGGCTTTTTTCGCGGAAGTTGCGGCTGCGCTCGGTGCCGAAATCGCCATCGCGCTTGGGCTTGGAAAAGCCGCGTTCACCATCGGGGCGTTTTGGCTTGAAGCTGCGTTCGCCATCTTGCTGTCTTGGCTTGAACTTGCCTTCGCCGCGTTCACCGCCGCTGCGCTCGCCTTGATAGGGGCGATCAGATTTTTTGAAATCATTATCGCGGCGGGCGGCGGGCTTGGCATTCTGGCCAAAGGCTGGTTTGCGGGCACGGTCCTCGCTGCTGCGCTCCGGCCTGTCGCCATCCTTGCGGAAGTCTTTCTTTGCAAAATCCTTCTTGCCGAATTCCTTTTTGCCAAAATCTTTCTTCGGACCGTCCTTGCGGAAGGAATCTCTGTCGGAGAATTCTTTCTTGGAGAAATCCTTTTTACCGAATTCTTTTTTACCAAATTCCTTCTGGCCGGAGTCTTTCTTGCCAAAGTCGTTCTTTGAATAATCGCCCTTGCCCTTGAAACCGGATGAAGGCCCTTTATGCTTGCGCAGGTTTTTATACGGGTTGAATTCAGCCTGTTCGTTATCGGAATGGCGAGGCTTTTTGTTGAAGGACGGCTTTTTGTTATAGCCGCCTTTCTGACCGCCGCGCGCGCCGTCATCATTGGCAAATTTCTTGGCCTGACCCGGATAGAGCAAAGCCTCGATCTCGCGCCACATGCGCCCGTCGCTTGGTGTCACGAAACAAACGGCGGCACCTTCCGCCCCGGCGCGTGCCGTACGGCCAATGCGGTGCACGTAATCTTCGGCTACCTGCGGCAGGTCATAATTGATGACGTGCTCGATATGCGGGATATCCAGACCGCGTGCGGCGATATCCGTGGCCACCAGAATGCGAAATTTCTCGGCGCGGAAATCGCGGATCGTGCGATCGCGCTGGCGCTGGCGCAAGTCACCGTGAATGGCTTCGGCGGCCAGTGCCTCGTCTTTGAGACCGCAGAGTTTCTTGGCCATGGAATCAGCAGCGCGCTTGGTTTTCACAAAAATAATGACCGAACCATTGCGCTCGTCCAATTCCTGTACCAGCGTGTCGAATTTCTCATCGCCGCGCAGTTTGATGATGTTGTGCTGGATGCGTTCGGCGCTGATGCTCTCGGCCTTTACGGCTACGCGCACCGGGTTGTTCAGATATGTCTTGGCGAATTTCACGATCTGGTCGGAGAATGTCGCCGAGAACATCAAAGTCTGGCGTTCGGATGCCATGAAATTCAGAACGGCGTCAATCTGGACGCTAAAGCCCATATCGAGCATCCGGTCGGCCTCATCCAGTACCAGAAAGGATGTGGTATCCAGCAGCGCGCGGTTGCGGCGGCAATGGTCGTTGATACGGCCCGGCGTGCCGATGATGATACGGGGACGCAGGTCCAGCTGTTTGAATTGCTTTGGCATTGGCTCGCCGCCGATCAGAAGGGCGGTGCGGATGCCGCTTTTGGGGCCGAGCAGTTTTTTGGTCATGTCCATGACCTGAGCGGCGAGTTCGCGTGTGGGCGCCATGACCAGCGCCGAGGCGCGTTCATCGGCCAGAAGTTTCGTCACCAGCGGGATCATGAAGGCGGCAGTCTTGCCGGTTCCTGTCTGGGCGGAACCTAAGATATCGCGGCCTTCCAATGCAGGCGGAATAGCCTGTTCCTGAATAGGTGTGGGGGTAGTAAAGCTCATGCGTTCGAGTTGATCGGCCAGCAATGCGGGCAGATGAAAATCGCTAAACGTTTTCATTTTAGTCGTCCTTGTATGTTTCGCGAACACGGAACAAGCATCATCCGTATTCGGCTGATATGTTTTTCAGGGGGTCACTATTGAACCCATGCAGGTGAAAGCCAGAACGTTATCACCCGCATGGCCTCGCAAGGCATGGGAAAGGAATTCTGTATGACGGGGCAATTATCACCAGCCCCTTCGTCAATCACTTGATGCGTATAAATCACGGATTGACTAAGAAATGCAAGTTTTTTATTAAAAAAACCTGAAAAAGGCCCTTATTCTGCGGTGTTCGGGGCAGGCGATGTTACAGGTGGTATGGCGGGCGACGGAACCGGCGGCGCCGTTTTAATTTCCTGTTGGCCGCGAATATTGCGCCATTTGGCCACGTTATCATTATGTTCCCGCAGGCTTTTGGCAAAGGCATGACCACCTGTGCCATCGGCAACCATATAGATGAAATCATGTTTTTCAGGGGTCAGGGCGGCAATAATGGATTTTGCGCCGGGATTGCAAATGGGTGTGGGCGGAAGGCCGGCATAAAGATAGGTGTTATAGGGGGAGTCAAATTCCAGATCTTTTTTCAGCAACCGCCGCCCCAGCGGCCCTTGCCCCTCACTTTGCGGATGGCCATCGGTGACAGCATAAATAACGGTAGGATCCGATTGCAGGCGCATTTCCGTCTTAAGGCGGTTGATGAACAGGCCCGCTACGCGTTCGCGTTCTTCGGGTTTTCCCGTTTCTTTTTCGATGATCGAGGCCATGATAATGGCTTCCTGCGGGGTCTTGAACGGGGTATCTGGCGCGCGGGATGTCCAGATCGTATCCAGAAATACGTTCATTTCCTTTTGCATGCGCTCGATGGTGGCCTGGCGGTCTTCGCCGCGCACATAGGAATATGTGTCGGGATAGATCGACCCCTCCGGCGGGTTCTTGGTGATTGTGCCGCTCATCAGATCGAGCCCGTTCAGCAGCGCGACAATTTCCGCGCTGGTCAGGCCTTCGGGGATAGTGAACTGGTAGCTGAGGGTTTTGCCTGATTGCAAAAGCCGGACAATGGTTCTGGCGCTCATGCCGGCTTCGAGCTGGTATTCGCCGGCCTTGAGAAAATCGTCATTATCCAGAAATTTCGCGCCCAGAACAAAAGCCATGGGGCTGTGGATCGCGCCGGCGGCGTAGAGATTATTGGCAATTGTCTGGCTGGTCTGGCCGCGTTCGATTACAAATGTCTGCGGCGCGGCGAGCGGCCCTTTTTGGATATATTGCGTGTTGACCCAATAGCCGGCTGCGATAACGGCAATCACAAACAAGGTGATGGCGAATGAGAAAATATTGCCAAATGTTCTCGAGAGTTTCACGCTCATGGGGGCTACTCTAACAGAGTTTTCATGAACCTGCTAGATGCGGTTCATTAAACGGATCGCATCACCAGCGAGGCATTCGTGCCACCAAAACCAAAGGAATTGGAAAGCGCCGTGCGGACTTTCTTTTCCTTGGCCTTATGAGGGACAAGGTCGATGCCGGTGCATTCCTCGGACGGGTTGTCCAGATTCAGCGTGGGCGGCAAGATGCCTGTCTCGATGGCTTTCAGGGCATAGATCGCCTCGACCGCCCCGGCCGCGCCCAGCAAATGCCCGATCGCGGATTTTGTGGAGGACATGGACATCGTATCCAGCGCATTGGCAAACAGGCGTTTGACCGCGCCGAATTCAATGCCATCACCAACAGGGGTCGATGTGCCATGGGCATTGATGTAATCAATTTGTTCAGGGTTCAGCCCGGCGCGTTTCAGGGCCGCCTTCATGGCGCGGAAGCCGCCATTGCCATCCTCGGCAGGGGATGTGATGTGGTGTGCATCGCCGGAGAGGCCGTAACCGATTACCTCGCCGTAGATTTTCGCGCCGCGCTTTTTGGCGTGCTCGTATTCTTCTAAAACGACAACGCCTGCACCTTCGCCGATGACAAAGCCATCGCGGTCTTTATCCCAGGGGCGGGAAGCCTTTTCCGGTGTATCGTTATAGGATGTCGAAAGCGCGCGCGCGGCGGCAAATCCGGCCACGCCAATCCGGCAGACTGCGCCTTCCGCGCCGCCGGCGATCATGACATCGGCATCGTCAAAGGCAATCAGGCGCGCCGCATCGCCAATGGCATGCGTGCCCGTCGCGCAAGCCGTTACGACAGAATGGTTCGGGCCGCGGTATCCGTATTTGATCGAGACATGGCCGGAGACAAGATTAATCAGCGAGGCCGGGACGAAAAATGGCGAGATGCGGCGCGGGCCTTTTTCATTCATCAATGTCGAGGTTTTGTAAATCTCATCCAGACCGCCAATGCCGGAACCAATCAGAACGCCGGTGCGGTCCTGTTGCTCTTCGTTTTGCGGCTTGTAACCGGAATCGGCAATGGCTTCATGCGCTGCTGCCAATCCATAAGTGATAAAGACATCGGTCTTGCGCTGGTCTTTCGGTTCGACATACAGATCCGGGTTGAACGCGCCGTCTGTGGGTTGCGTGGAATCCGTGCGCGGGATAATCCCTGCGATCTTGGATGGGATGTCAGAGACGTCAAAAGCCGTGATCTGGCGAATACCGCTTTTTCCGGCCGTGATGGCCGACCAGTTATGCGCCACGCCCATACCCAGCGGCGATACCATTCCCATACCTGTAACTACAACGCGTCTCATGCAACAATCCTTTTAGAAATGTCTTTGCCTTGAACAAGATAGAATGCAAGGCCTTAAAATGAAGGTCCCCGCTTTCGCGGGGAACACATAATCAAAGTATAGCCGAAGCGATATTACTCGCCGGAATTGTCCTTGATGAAGCTGATGGCATCGCCAACAGTCTGGATTTTCTCGGCGGCATCATCAGGAATTTCAACGCTGAATTCTTCTTCAAAAGCCATAACCAGCTCAACTGTGTCGAGGCTGTCCGCGCCGAGGTCGTCGATAAAGCTCGCCTCTTCCTTGACCTTGGACTCTTCTACGCCAAGATGCTCAACGACGATTTTCTTTACGCGCTCTGCGATGTCACTCATGGGGGTAATCCTTTTTCTTCTTTGTTTGTGTTATTTGGTTTTACGTATCATTTTTAACGGTTGCAGACTTTATCATTACAATCAGTCAATGCAAGAAAAATTGATCGAAGGTGGTTTTAGCATGCTGCTTGGCCGCAGAAAACTGATTTTTTTATCTCCAAGGCTTCTGGGATGTGGATAAGAGCCTCAAAAACGCGCATAGCGCCGATCTGGCGCAGATTTTCAGCCTGCCGGGCAGGATCGTGATGGGCAGGCGTCACCCCAAAAACCTGCATACCGGCATCCACGCCTGCCTTGACCCCGGCCATGCTGTCCTCAAGAACCAGCGTATGGGCGGGGCTTTCGCTCATTTTGGCGGCAGCATGCAGGAAAAGATCGGGAAAAGGCTTGGGCCGCGGCACTTCTATCTTGGTGAAAATGCGTTCTTCCCCGAAATAATCGAACAGACCCGTGATTTTGAGGCTTTTGATCACGCTGGAGCGCTCGCCATTCGATGCCACGCAGATTTTATACCGCGAGGCGGCATAGTCCAGGAGGTCACGCGCGCCGGGAATGGCCGATAGCCCTTCATCCATTTTGGCTTGGGCGCGGGCGACATAAATCTCTGATGTCAGGACGGATGAGAGATCATGGCCGGATTCCGCTTCGATCATGCCGCGGATATTGCCCAATGTCAGCCCGGTGAAATGTTCAAGGCAGTAGGCGGGCGTATATTTCGTCAGGCCGTATTCCGAGACGATATCGGCTATGGCCGTATTATAAAGCGCCTCGGAATCAACCAGCGTCCCGTCGCAGTCAAAGATGATGAGTTGATAATCTGCGCTCATACCATCACGGCTCTAGATCATGGCCATGCCGCCATTGACGTGGATCGTCTGGCCTGTGACATAGCCGGCTTCATCGGATGCCAGATAAAGGGCCGCCGCCGCGATATCTTCGGATTTTCCCATCACACCGGCCGGGATATTGGCGGTAATGCGGGATTTCTGGTCATCATTCAGCGCATCCGTCATGGCCGTGGCGATAAAGCCCGGCGCGATACAGTTGATGGTAATGCCGCGGGAGGCAATTTCCTGCGCCATGGCTTTGGACCAGCCGATAACACCGGCCTTGGAGGCCACATAGTTACATTGGCCCGGATTACCCGTTACCCCTACCACGGAGGAGATATTGATGATGCGGCCCCAGCGGCGCTTCATCATGCCGCGCTGTACCGCGCGGGCGAGGCGGAAGGTTGAGGTCAGATTTACATCCAGAACTTCCTGCCATTCTTCGTCCTTCATCCGCATGGAGAGGTTGTCGCGCGTCAGCCCGGCATTGTTCACAAGGATATCAATCTGGCCCATGGCTTCTTCGGCGGATTTGACCAGCGCATCAATTTCCTCAGGCTTGGAAAGATCGGCGGGCAAGATGGAAACGCGTTCGCCCAGTTCGGCGGCCAGTTCTTCCAGCTTGGCCTTATTACGGCCCGACAGGCCGACATGCGCGCCTTGTGCGTGCAGGGATTTGGCAATCGCCCCGCCAATACCGCCTGTTGCGCCTGTCACGAGAGCCTTTTTTCCGGTGAGATCAAACATGGTTTCTTCCTTTTTTTAATATGTTCCTGCTTTGTGATTTTGTTCAGTTCGTTTTCGAGATTTCGCTTTTTTATTCTCGCTCTTTGTTTTTATTGCCTTTTTCAGGGTTTTTGTTCAGTTCGTTTTTCGTGGCATTACATTTTTTCCTGTAGCCGGTCTCATTATTATAGGAAAATTATCCTAATATGAAATTCCCGATGCTGCAAGCCGCAACCAAGGTTAGATTGAATGTCTTTTTCTCTCGTAATCCTTGCGAAGGCAAGGATCCATTTATATTAAGGGCTCCAGAGTCCGCGATAAATCAATCCATTGCGGGTTATGTTCTTCAATCAGACGAATTTTCCAGTCGCGTTTCCAAACTTGCATGTTCTTTTCGCGTAGGGCCGCTTGTTCGGAATTATCGCATATTTCAAAATACACCAAATGTTTAACATTCTATTTTGCCGTAAAGCAATCGGGGTCCAATTTATTTTGATGTTCCCATACTCGCTTTCCCAAGTCGGATGTCATCCCGATATAAAGCGTTCCATAAGGCTTGCTGGCAAGAATATAGACGAAAAAACTCTTGGTCATGGCTTATCAATTCCATGGATCCTTGCCTTCGCAAGGATTACAGCACACGTAAAAGCGCTTCTATCTCCGCCGGGGTTCCGGCATTGAAGCACTCGATATCTTTCTCGATCCGGCGGATCAGGCCGGAGAGGACCTTGCCAGCGCCAAGCTCTGCCGCTTGTCCCACGCCTTGCGCCTTCATATATGTAACGCTCTCGCGCCAGCGGACGGTGCCCGTGACCTGCTCGACCAGAAGGCGGCGGATCTCATCAGGGGCGGTAACGGCGGCGGCCGTCACATTGGCAATAATCGGAACGCCGGGCGCATGAATGATAGTATCGGCCAGCGCATCGCGCATGGCTTCGGCGGCGGGTTGCATAAGGCGGCAATGGAAGGGGGCGCTGACGGGCAAGGCAATCGCCTTTTTCGCGCCTCTGGCCTGTGCAAGGCCGATGGCGGCCTCAACAGCCCCTTTATGGCCGCTGACCACGACCTGGCCGGCGGAATTGTCATTGGCGGCCTCGCAGATTTCGTTACCCGATACCTCAGCGGCGATCGCTTTCACGTCGTCAAATTCAAGGCCCAAAATGGCAGCCATCGCGCCCATGCCCACGGGAACAGCGCGCTGCATGGATTGGCCGCGTAATTTGAGCAAACGGGCCGTATCTTCCAGTTTGAGCGCGCCGGCAGCGGTCAGGGCCGCATATTCGCCCAAAGAATGCCCGGCCATGAAGGCGCATTTATCGGCGAGTTTAAAGCCGCCCTGCTTTTCAAGGACGCGCACCACGGCCATGGAAACGGCCATCAGGGCGGGTTGTGTGTTTTCCGTAAGATTGAGCTGATCTTCCGGCCCTTCATAGATGATCTTGCTCAAACCCTGACCCAGCGTGTCATCCACGCATTCAAAGACTTCGCGGGCCTCAAGGAAGCTTTCGGCCAGTTCGCGGCCCATGCCGATGACTTGAGATCCTTGTCCGGGAAAAACGAATGCGCGGGTCATAAAGGGTGGTTCTCCTGATGGTTGGCTTGTAAATAAAGCTTGATTCTGAATGCCAAGACCCTTATAAAGCGCGGATTAACTGAAAGCAACCTTGCTAATTCCGATTTTGGAATTGGCTCTTCCGGCAGAATATAAAGCCGGTTGAAACCGAAAGGAAAACGAAATGCCGTTCTACGAGACCGTGTTCATCACGCGTCAGGATCTTGGCGACTCTCAAGTCAAGGACCTGACCGAGCAGATGACAAAAATCATCAAAGCCGAAGGTGGCAAAGTGACAAAGACCGAACAATGGGGTCTGCGTACACTGGCTTACCGCATCAACAAATCCAAAAAAGGTCACTATACCCTGATCGAAAGCGATGCCCCGGGCAGTGCTATCATCGAGATGGAGCGTAACCTGCGCCTGAACGAAGATGTCGTGCGTTACATGACAACGACGCTGGAAGAACTCTCCAAAGGTCAGTCGATCATCCTGGAAAAGCCAGCCAGCCGCTACAGCGACAACGATGAAACAGACAGCAAAGAAGAGGCAGCATAATCATGGCTATGAATGAATCACGCGAATCCCGCAATGAAGGCGGAGCCGGCGGCGCAAAGCGTCCCTTCTTCCGTCGCAAGAAAACATGCCCGTTCAGCGGTCCGGATGCCAAGCCGATCGACTGGAAGGATGTTCGCACCCTGAGCCGTTATATTTCGGAGCGCGGCAAGATTATGCCGTCCCGTATTACGGCTGTATCGCAGAAAAAACAGCGCGAGCTGTCAATCGCGATCAAGCGCGCCCGTCAGATGGCTTTGCTGCCTTACGTGCGTCACGACAATGAAACAGGTCGCCCGCAGCGTCCGCAACGTTCCTTCGACCGCGACCGCGGCGGCGATCGTGGCGGTGAGCGTTCTTTCGAGAACCGCGGCGAGAGACAAGACAGACAGGTAAAGGAATAATCTCATGGCCCAGACAGAAGTAATTTTATTGGAGCGTGTGGAAAAGCTGGGAGCGATGGGCGATGTCGTCTCCGTCAAGCCCGGCTATGCCCGCAACTACCTGCTGCCGCAGAAAAAAGCTCTGCGCGCCAGCAAACAGAACGTGGCTTATTTCGAGGCACAGCGTAAGCACCTCGAAGGCGAAAATGCCAAGAAGCGCGGCGAAGCCGAGAAACTGGCCGAGAAACTCAAAGGCATCAAGGTGCCTCTGGTGCGTCAGGCTTCTGAAGGTGGTCAGCTTTACGGTTCGGTCACATCCCGTGATATCGCCGATGCCGTTAGCGCAACATCCGGTCTTACAATTGCCCGCAGCGCGGTTGTTCTGAACCAGAGTTTCAAGACCATCGGTCTGTTTGAAGTTCCTGTTCAGTTGCACGGCGAAGTGCGCGTGAATGTGATCGTGAACATTGCCCGTTCGCAGGAAGAAGCCAAGATTCAGGCTGAAACCGGCAAGGCACTGGTCAGCGATGCGCGCGCGCAGGAAGCTGAAGAAGCCGATGAAGCTCAGCTGGCTGAGGTTCTGGAAGATAGCGCTTTGGAAGCTCAGAAAGCCAAGAAAGTTGAAGCAGCCGAGCAAGCAGAAGAAGATGCTGAACGTGCTGAAGCTTCCGTAAAACGCGCCGCCAAGAAAGCCGCCAAAAAGGCGAAAGAAGGCGATGCCGAGGAAGAAGTAGCCGAGATCGGCTGATTTTGAGCCTGGATGGCGTTGCTTCGCCGCTTATGTACTTGTTTGTACATGCCGCGTCTCGCGCCTGATCCAGTCTAAAAATTAAATACGTAATTTAAAGACGCCGCTCCTTTTATTCGGGGCGGCGTTTTTTATTCCGGCGTGGTGATGGTTTGGGATTTTGTGTAAAGCCCGGCGGCGACAATCTCGGCTGTATCTTTGTTTTGCGCGATGACGGCAAATGAATCCTGAGTATCCAGCAGTTTGACATCCAGCGTAATATTTTGCGGGCTGCCGTTCCATTCCAGCGGCATGGCCAGATTGCCCACGATGTTTTTATAGACGCGCTCTTGCCCGGCGTTATTGCCTTCCGATATTTTCAGATCATGCGGCTTGTCTCGCACCGCTATCCAAAGACCGTAATTGCCTTGCGGGAGCTGGGGCATTTTTAAGGTGAATTTATCAGCATCCTGCAGCTGGATTTCCAGTTTTGGAATATCCTTGGCACCGGCCTTGCCGGTGAGCTTGTTGATACGCTCCTTTTTATATCCCACCGCATCATAGAGACCATTGATGATCAGTTGCGGTGTGTATTTGGGGCCGCTCCGCAAGCGCTCGGCATAATAGCTTTGGCGGTCGGTGCAGAACGGCTTGGCCAATGATCCTTGCCGGACATCGAAATAATCGACATGGCAGGCCAGCGCAATGACATTGGGATGCGCCGATAATTCATCCAGCAGCGCATCGGCTTCGGGGCAGAAAACGCAGGCCTGCGAGGAGAATAATTCCAGAACCACAAGACCTTGCGGGCCCATAGGCTCCAAGGGTTCGGCGGTGACTTCGATCGGGGGGACAGCCTTGACAGCCGTTTCCGCGGCGGAAATTCCTGAAAATCCGCAGATTACTGCGGTTAAGAGCAGGGTTGTTAACGAAAGTTTAATTTCTTTCATCCTATAATACCTTATAAGGAGAATTGCCCCAAAAGACCACTTAAGGGCCATTCATGGAAAATAAATTATAGAGGGAAGTGGCAAGAAATGACAGGGCGCATAGAGCAGATTATCACGACTTTATTTTTCATGGCCTCGCTGATGCTGGCCTTGCCGGCCATGGCCGATACGATCGGGCCGCAAAAACCCGTCTCCGCAACCGTAAAAACAAATGAATTCACGCATGTTGCGGCCTCGGTGATGGGGGCGCATGATGCGGTGAAACGCCAGCTTGAGGCTATTCGCGGTCGTAATGACCGCCTGGCTTATTCGCTCAATTCCGATACCGTTCAGAAAGATTTCGACCGCCCGCAGGATTTCATGCGGATGCTGCGCCAGAAAAAGGAGCCGCTTTATAATTACGTATCCTATAAGTTTCTGGAAGCATTGCCCGGATCGCCCTATACCAAGATATCGCTGACCGCGCCGGATGGTTCGGATGTGGTGGCCCTGTTCAAGATGGTTCAGAACAAGGATGGCCAATGGCGCACCGAGAAGATTATCCTTCTGCAGCCGGACGATAATCCAATTTAGGATGTTTGGCTTAAACCACCCAAAGCTTCATGAAATCTGAAACCTTCATGGATTCAAGGCTTGCCTGATCGGCGCAGGCCTTGATGATGGCGTCGGCCTGCGCGGGTTTGAAGTGCCCCTTGATATTGGCTTCGAATTTTTCTTCCAGCAGCGGAATGCCTTCAACCCGGCGGCGTTTATGCCCGACCGGATATTCGATCTCGACCTTGTCGGTCTTTGATCCATCCTTGAAGAAAATCTGCATGGCATTCGAAATCGAGCGTTTATCCGGTGCGTGGTAATCCTCGGAATAGCGTTTGTCTTCAGAAACCACCATCTTGTCGCGCAGCATTTGAATGCGCGGGTCGGCGGCGACATCATCTTCGTAATGCTCGGCCACCAAAGACCCATGGATCAGCGGGATCGCCACCATATATTGCAGGCAATGATCGCGGTCCGCCGGGTTATGCAGCGGCCCGGTTTTGGAGATGATGCGGATGGCGGCCTCGTGCGTGGTCAGCTCGATGCGTTCGATCTCATCCAGCTTTCCCTTAACCTGCGGGTAGAGAATATGCGCGGCCTCAACAGCCGTCTGGGAGTGGAACTCGGCCGGATATGAGATTTTAAAGAGAACATGCTCCATCACATACGAACCATAAGGGCGCTGGAACTTGAATGCATTGCCCTTGAACAGGACATCATAAAATCCCCATTTCGGCGCGGTCAGCACAGATGGATATCCCATCTCGCCCGATAAGACGATCTGCGCCAGACGCACGGCGCGGGATGTGGCATCGCCCGCCGCCCAGCTCTTTCGTGATCCGGCATTGGGCGCATGACGGTATGTGCGAAGCGCCTGCCCATCCAGCCAGGCATGGGAGATTGCATCAATCACCTGATCTTTCGTGCCGCCCAGCATGAGCGTGGCAAGAGCGGTGGAGGCCACTTTCACCAAGATAACGTGGTCGATGCCGACGCGGTTGAAAGAATTTTCCAGCGCGATCACGCCTTGAATTTCATGCGCCTTGATCATGGCAGAAAGCACGTCTTTCATAGTCAGGCCGGGCTTGCCCTTGGCCTCGTTGCGGCGGCTGATGAAATCGGCCAGTGCTAGAATAGCGCCCAGATTATCGGATGGATGCCCCCATTCCGCGGCCAGCCATGTGTCGTTATAATCCAGCCAGCGCACCATGGCGCCGATATCAAATGCGCCCTTGATGGGGTCGAGCTCAAATCCTGTGCCGGGGACGCGCACACCGTCCTTGATGCTCATGCCCTCAACCTGCGGCCCCAGCATTTTCACGCAGGCCGGAAATTTCAGCGCCAGTATCCCGCAGCCCAGCGTATCCATCAGGCAATATCGCGCGGTTTCAAAAGCCAGCTTGCTGTCAATCTTGGTATCGCATACGTAATCGGCGATATCGGTCAGGACTTTATCGTAATCCGGGCGTTCGTTGGAATCGGTGTTGGCGTAAGCGGCGTGTCCCATTTGTTTTTTCCTTTTTGATTTTTAAGTGCGGTCTTCGAGTTTGATGAATTTCAATCCTTCCGGCCCCGTATAATCAGCGCTGGGGCGGATTAGTTTATTATGGGCGCGCTGTTCAAAGATATGCGCGGCCCATCCCGTAATGCGGCTCATGACAAAGACGGGCGTGAAAAGCCCTGTCGGGATGCCCATCATGTGGTAAGTGCTGGCGGAATAAAAATCCAGGTTAGGGAAGAGTTTTTTCTTCTCCCACATCAAATTCTCAATCGCTTCGGAGACAGTGAATAATTCCGGCTTTCCGCCTGCGTTGCACAATTTACGCGACCATTCCTTGATGACGCGGTTGCGCGGATCGGCTTCGGTATAGACGCGGTGGCCAAAGCCCATGACCAGTTGCTTGGTTTCTAATTTATGGGTGACGCCCTTCACGGCCTCATCCGGGGTTTGGTATTCCGAAATCAATTCCATCGCGGCTTCGTTTGCGCCGCCATGAAGCGGGCCGCGCAGCGCGCCAATCCCGCCGCAAACAGCCGAGTAAAAATCAGATAATGTCGAGGCAATCGTGCGCGCGGTAAAGGTGGAGGCATTAAATTCATGTTCCGCGTATAAAATCAGGGAAACATGCATGGCCTTGATATGCTCATCCGTGGGCTTCCCGCCATGCATGAGAGTGAGGAAATGCTCTGCAATAGTAGGTGCGGCAGTTACGTAGTTTATTTTCTTGCCGCTATTGTGGTAATGCCACCAATAGAGCAGGGCTGCGGGGTAGATCCCTAACAGGCGTTCCGTTATGGCGTATTGGTCATGCTCCTTGTCCTCACGCTCCAGTGTCCCCAAAAACGATGTGGCATTTCGCATCACATCCATCGGATGCGTGTCCTTGGGCGTGAGTTGCAGGACGGTTTTTAAAGGGTCGGGCAGATCGCGCAATTCCATCAGGCGCTTTTGGAAATCGCCCAGCTCGGCGCGGGTGGGGAGCTTGTTATAAAGAAGGAGATAAGCGACTTCCTCGAAAATGCAGGCTTCCGCGAGTTCATAAATGCTATAGCCGCGGTATTCCAGCGTATGCGCCCCGCCCGCAGCGGAAACTTCTGTTGCCCCCGCAACAATCCCGGCCAATCCACCGGTTTTTTTAATGCTGGGGTCTTTTTGTAAAGCTTCGCCCATTTTATGAATCTCCCTTATATTTTTGTGCGCTAATTTTATGGGAGAATCGAAGGCGCGGCAAGTACTCAAGCACAGCAGAAAACATCAAAAATCTATTTGAAAAATTTGGGTAATTTTATTCCGATTTTGATCCGGAATTACGTTTTATAATTACCAAGGCCAAAACCATTTTCTAATGTCAAAAAAGTAAGGCGGCGGTCCCATATCCACATGCCTGTCTGCATTAAAATCAACAGGGATGGATAGTTTTCCTGAATATCCAGTATTCCGATCGCCTTTTAATGACAGCGTTTGCTGTGTGATTTGTACGGGCGTGTTATTGGAAAAAACATTATCGGTTTTTAGAGTAATGCGCTTGAGATTATTTATGCTCTTTTTATCCGTGCATCCTCGGCGTAAATATCAGAGCATTCCTTTTCAGGCAATGCGATTTGCGCTGTCAGAAGTGAAGTTTCTCCTGTGATGGCTGATTCCGGGTTTTTGAATATCTCGAAGTGGAGATGCGGCCAGCGCCCGTCATAGCAACCCGGAAAAATGGTTGTAAATTTTACCTTGCCGGATTCATCGGTAATACCCATGCCGCGCAGATAATTCTGATCCAGAATATTATAAAGAGAATAAAGGCCGCCAGCGTCACAAGCCCATATGTATATGGCATGGCCAGTCAAAGGCGTACAGTCTTGGGCATTTTGCAAGGTAAGATCGAGGTCAAGCTTTACGCCATCGGCCGTTCCTGAAAAATCTCCGAATGAGGAGCGCAGATCAGAACGGATAATGCCGCTTTGCTGAAGAGCATTGACAATTTTTCCATTTTTTCTGTTTGAGCCATCAGCCGGGTATGGCCCTGCGGTCTCCCAGGGGAGGGAAATGCAATCCTTGGCAAAGGCCGGCAGTGCCATAAGAGACAAACCAAGGCCGGTGGTTAATCCAAGAAACTGACGGCGGCCTAAAAGCGCACTCATATCGCGGTAAAAACCGTGGTTATGATGTTTTTTTAAAATTTCTTTTTCAATCATGAGGATTTTTCAATGAAATATATGCTTTTATTTTTTATTGAAAAGCCGATCCAGTTTTTCTTCATAGGATGCGTTGTCAATCACATCATATAATTCCATGCGCGTTTGCATGATATCCAGAACAGATTTCTGCGTGCCTTCCTTGCGAAGTGCATTCAGAACCGTCTCGGCGGCCTTGGCTTGCGCCCGGAAGGCGGATAAGGGATAAAGCGCCATATCCGCGCCATGCGCGGCGAGTTGTTCAGTGGTATAAAGATCGGTCTTGCCGAATTCGGTGATATTGGCCAGCAGCGGCACTTTCACGGCCGTCTTGATCTGGCGGTAATGCGAAAGATCGGTCATGGCCTCGGCGAAAACCATATCCGCGCCGCATTCCACATAGTAAACCATGCGCTCGATCATCGGCTCCAGCCCTTCATTGGCATAGGCATCCGACCGCGCCATGATGATGAAATCAGGATCGGTTTTTCCATCAACCGCTGCCTTGATGCGGTCGCCCATCTCGAACTTGCTGACCAGTTCCTTGTTCGGGCGGTGGCCGCAGCGTTTTTGTGCGATCTGATCCTCGATATGGACAGCCGCCACGCCGGCGCGTGTCATTTCCTTGATTGTCCTTGCGATATTAAACGCCCCGCCCCAGCCCACATCGATATCAGCCAGCAAGGGAATATTCACGGTGGACGTGATTTTTCGGGCCTCCTCCAGCACATCATGCATATCGGTAATGCCAAGATCCGGATAACCGTTCGAGGCATAGGCCACGCCGCCGCCGGATAGATAAACGGCCTTAAATCCCGCGCGCTCCACCTGCATGGCGGTATAGGCATTGACCGCGCCGGGGATCTGCAATGGTTTTTCACTTTTGATCGCGTCTTTGAATTTTTTTCCTGCGGAGATCATTTTTATTTCCTTTATTTGGCGGCCAATCGCGCCGCGCCGTCCAGCCTGATAACCTCGCCGTTCAGCATGTCATTCTCGGCGATATGAAAGGCAAGTTTGGCGAATTCTTCCGGTTTTACAAAGCGCGAGGGGAAGGGGATTCCGGCTTCGATGTTCTGGCGGATATCATCGGGCACGCCGTGGATCATGGGTGTTTCCGCCGCGCCCGGCGCGATCGTCATCACGCGGATGCCGAATTTGCCGAGTTCGCGGGCCATGGGCAGGGTCATGGATACAACCGCGCCTTTGGACGCGCTATAGGCGGCCTGACCGATCTGCCCTTCGAACGCTGCAACGGATGCGGTGTTTATAATCACGCCGCGCGCGCCATCTGGTGTGATGGCATCGGCCTTGCTCATGACTTCCGCGACAAGGCGGCTGGTGTTGAATGTGCCCATGACATTCACCGCGAATGTTTTTTGAAAATGCGCCAGATCGGCCGGGCCGTCGCGCCCTAAAATACGTTGACCGATTAAAATCCCTGCGCAGTTGATCAGCACGCGCGGTGTGCCGGATTTGGCGATTGTCCCGGCCAATGCCGTCTTGACGCTGTCCTCATCTGTGACATCGCAGAAAAAGGCAGCACCCTTGATTTCGGATGCCAGTGTTTGCGCCGCTTCCAGATTTCGATCCCAGAGCGCGAGCTTCGCGCCATTGGCGGCAAATAATTTCGCGCAGGAAGCACCAAGACCCGAAGCCGCGCCGGTAATGATAACTGTGTGGCCGGAAACATCCATGGGGTTAGTCCATCCTTTCAACGGCCATCGCCACGGCTTCACCGCCGCCAATGCAAAGGGCCGCCATGCCTGTCTTAAGATCATGTTTTTGCAGCGCGTAGAGAAGCGTCGTTAAAATGCGCGCGCCTGATGCGCCGATAGGGTGACCCAGAGCACAGGCCCCGCCATGGATATTGACCTTCTCATGCGGCAAGGACAGATCCTTCATCGCCGCCAGCGTAACAACGGCAAAGGCTTCATTGATTTCAAACAAATCGACATCTTTTAATGACAGGCCGGTTTTATCGCTGAGTTTCTGCAAGGCCCCGACAGGCGCGGTGGTAAAGAGCGCCGGCGCATGGGCGTGGGTGGCATGGCCTGTGATTTTGGCCAGTGGCTTAAGCCCCAGTTTTTCAGCTTGCGAGAGACGCATCAATACAAGCGCCGCCGCGCCGTCCGATATCGAAGATGCATTGGCCGCCGTTACGGTTCCATCCTTGGCAAAGGCGGGTTTGAGCATGGGGATTTTATCCGGCGCGGCCTTGCGCGGTTGTTCATCGGTGGAAACAATAATTTCGCCCTTTTTATCGGCGATTGTTATTGCGGCGATTTCGGCAGAAAAATTTTCAGTATTTTGCGCGCGGCGCAGCGATTGAATGGCGAATTCATCCTGGGCTTGCCGGGTGAAATTATAATCTCTCGCGCAGTTTTCAGCAAAATGCCCCATCAGCTTGCCTGTATCATAGGCATCTTCCAGCCCATCCAGAAACATGTGATCAATAATCTGCCCATGGCCCATGCGATAACCGCCACGCGCCTTGGGCAGAAGATAGGGCGCGTTGGTCATGCTTTCCATCCCGCCCGCTATTAAAATATCATTCGTGCCGGCGGCAATCAGATCATGCGCCAGCATCACGGCCTTGAGGCCTGAGCCGCACATTTTATTAACCGTGGTGGATTCCGTTGATTGCAAAAGACCTGATTTTAACGCCGCCTGACGGGCCGGAGCCTGTCCAAGGCCTGCAGGCAACACGCAGCCCATAAGCACGCCTTGGATCTGGTCCGGTTTTATTGCAGCGCGGGATAAAGCATGTTTGATAGCATGCGCGCCAAGATCTGTGCTTGAGAGGGCAGTCAGCTCACCCTGAAACCCGCCCATGGGGCTGCGGGCCGCGGAAACTATGACAATCGGGTCTCCCTGTAAGCTCATGAGGCTTTTCGAATCCTTATTTTTATTTGCCATCATAGTACGAAGTTGCTAGAGCTAGAAACGATAAATCATTAAATATTGCGTTATTTTAAGGGAGTAATCGTATCATGCAAAAAACACAAATTTCGGCTCAGGCCACGACAAGATTATACGCGCAATATCAGGATCATACTTACGCTCGGACAAAGCCCGTTGAAATCGACAGCGAGCAGGACGGCGTGGACAAGGCCGGGAGCTCGCCGCGCTTTTATACATACGAGATTACAACGCTCGAACATAACGGCAAGACGTATAAGGGCGAGCAGGAAAATGCATCGGCATGGATTTATACGAATGTTGAAAAAGTTCTGACACTGGATGATGTCATTGCCGTGTTTGAAGCCGATGCCGCCGCCGCTAAGGCAAGCCCGGCATTAAGAGACGAGTTCGCCAAATCAATTGAAGTTGGCGCGATTGAATCCGTCATTAAAAATTACCGCAATACAAAATCACCCGATGCCTTGTTCGTGCCGGAGCGTGGGCGTTCTAGCGAATTCATCGAGATAAAGCCGGAAGATAAAGCGTATAACAAAGCCGGTCAGCGCGTATGGCCGCCTGCGGATAATCCCGCCCCGCCAGCGGCCGAAGCTGTGCCGGGCAGTGATCTGGGCTGATTGCCATGCAGCCTGAAAACAGATTATACATGCAGCGCCAGCCCGATATGTTGAGCGGGCGCCGCAAGCCCGATGCCCTTGAGCCGGTCGAAAGCGAGGCGGCGGCGGTGGAGGCCATCGTGAATGGCAAGAGCAAGAGCGCAACTGTCATTCGCCTTTGCGAAATCGCAGAAATGGAATGGCAGGGTGAAACATTGAAAGGCGCGCCTAAAAACTGGAGCGCCGATATTCATGTCGGCGTGGATAGGATTGCCAGCCTGGAAGATTATATTGCGTATCAGCGCGGTCAGCAGGCCTATTACGCGGATCCGCAGAACAACACGGCCCAAAGCGGTTTGTTGCGTTCAATGTTTGAAGCCAGCGCGGCATATTATCAGGGCGATGAATTTGAAAAAATTCTGGAAGCGGTTGCCGCCCAGCCGCCTGAAACGCGCTATGCTGTATATGATGGTCTGGAGCTGGGGCGATTTAGGAAGCTTGAGGAAGGTGGCAAAGCGTATGACCGCAAGGGGCAGATGATATGGCCCCCGGCAGCACCGTTGCCATCGGCTGATAATACACTGGATATCTAGGCTTTCCGCGCGATGATGATAAAGGGCGCGCATGCCCCTTTGACGACATTGTGATAGAGATTTGTCATGATGGTCAGGCGCGCCTCGGTGATGGTATCGGCCTCTTCTTCGGCAACTTTTTGCAAGACGGCCTGCGCGTAGTTTTGCGAGTTTTCAATGCTCTCTATTTCAAAACCGCTTTCTTCGAGTTGACGCTTGAAACTATCAAGCGGTTCAAGGAAGCTGTGACGCGGCGTATCCGCCCAAGGCATGGGGAAAGACATGCTGGCGGCGTTTTTCAACGCGAGAATATCATAGATCAGGAAAATGCTGCCTTTTTTAAGGACGCGGGCGCATTCGGTAAATACAGCTTTTTTATCGGGGATATTCAGCGCCGTATGAAACATCATGGCCCCATCAAAGCTCTTATCCGTGTATTCGAGGTTTTCCGCATTCATGACCTGAAATTTCAGGCGATCGGAATCGGGCAATATTGCCGATATCTCGCGGGCGATATCAATAAATTCCGGCGTAATATCAACCCCTGTTATCCGGCAGCCGTACATGGCGGCGGCTGTTCTGGCGGGGCCGCCCACGCCGCAGCCAATATCCAGCACATGCATTTCCGGCAGGAAAGAAATGCGGGAAAGCACATGGCGCGTTGCGCTGGCGCCGCCGATATGCAGATGTTCGGCCGCCGTGATCTGTAATGTGTGCTTGGCGGCGTAATGCGCGCTGATTTGACTTTGTAATGTCATGAGGAGACGTTAGCATATATTCATTTCCAGAGTCAGGAGGATAAATGATCTGGCACAAAAATTATTCGCAATCTGCGTTAAAATCATTCATTACGCACGAAAATATCGTAGATGCGCTTGCGATTGAGTTTACTGAAATCGGGTCTGATTACCTAAAAGCCCGGATGCCGGTGGATTCCAGAACTCACCAGATTCATGGAATTTTACATGGCGGTGCAACATGCGTGCTGGCTGAGACGGTGGGATCGTTCGCCTCGCTGATGGTTGTGGATCTGGATACAAAATATGCGGTCGGGTCGCAGATCAGCGTTAACCATTTGCGCCCCGCAACAAACGGCTTTGTCCATGCCCATTGCAAGCCTGTTCATCTGGGCCGGACCAAGCATGTCTGGGACATACAAGTGTATGATGACGCCGGCAAGCTGGTTGCCAAGGCCGAGCTGACCTGCGCGGTGAGCGAGAAGCGCAGCTGATGATATATACTTAAGTATATATCAGGCTGCCTTGCTGTGATCCGCAGGGGTCACATTGGCACCTGTGAGGCGATCTAGGAGTTCCGTCTTGCGCTTGTAATAGGCCTCGATATTGCCAGCCTTTACCGGGCCATAGCCGCGAATAATATCGGGCAGGTTCAGGATTTCAACACAGAGATCGTAATTCGCGGGCGTGAGATGCGTGACCACCAGTCCGGCCAGTTCCTCGTATTCCTCGATCAGGTCGCGTTCCTGGCGGCGCTCGGCGTTATAGCCGAATATATCAAAAGGCGTGCCGCGCAGGAATTTGAACCTGGCCAGAACCGAAAGCGCAGAGAGCATCCACGGGCCAAATTCGCGTTTCTTGGGGCGGTGCGTTGCGGGATCTTCTGTTTCCATGATTGGCGGGGCCATATGAAAGACGAGCTTGTAATCGCCGGAGAACTGGCTTTTGAGGTCTTTCATGAAATCGCCGTTGGTATAAAGACGGGCGACTTCGTATTCATCCTTATAGGCGAGTAATTTATGATAGTAGCGCGCCGCGCTTTCGGAGAGTTTGGAAATATTGGCCGCGATTTTGCCTTCGGTTTTGCGGATGCGGTCCACGAGTATGCCGTAGCGTTTGGCCAGTGCTTCGTTCTGATAGGCTCTCAGATATTCCATGCGCTTTTCGATCATCTCATCAAGCGTAACTGATAATTTCTCTTCGGAGACTTCGCCTTTGACACTCCGCACCAGATCCGCGATTTTTACAGGATCATAGGCGGCCAGCCTGCCGTATTGAAAGGCTGTTTTGTTGGCATCAATCGCCACGCCGTTCAATTCGATCGCGCGTTCGATGGCGGCGCGGCTTAAAGGGATCAGGCCTTTTTGCCACGCATAGCCCACCATGAAGATATTGGTGGCGATTTCATCACCTAATAAGCTGAGCGCATAGTCGGTGGCTGGCACGAAATACTGGCCATCACCGCGCACCGATTTGATCAGGGTATCGCGCACCTGTTTGTTGTGAAAATCGATATTGTTGTTCGTCACAAAGGCCGCCACCGGCGTGTTATCCGTATTGATGATGGCACGGGTGCGGTCCATGCTTAATGTTTCATGCGCGGTGGATCCCACCGCCGATACCATATCGCAGGCCAGCAGCAAATCTGCGCCCCCTGCAATAATATGCCCAGTGCGAAGATCATCGGCCACGGGTGATATACGCACATGGGAGAGGACCTCGCCGCCTTTTTGTGCAAGGCCCGTCATATCGAGATTCCGGCAGCGCTTGCCTTCCAGATGCGCGGCCATGCCAAGCAGCGCGCCCACGGTCAGAACACCTGTCCCGCCAATGCCGGTGACCATGATGTTATAAGCCGATTTAAATTCCGGCAGAACCGCATCGGGGATCTGGCTGAAGATATCGCCGGCATTTTCGGCCTTGGTCTTTTTCGGCTCGCCGCCCAGAACGGTGACGAAAGAGGGGCAGAAACCTTTCAGGCAGGAAAAATCCTTGTTACAGGCGGACTGGTTGATCTTGCGCTTGCGGCCATATTCTGTCTCAACGGGCTGAACGGCGACGCAGTTGGACTGGACCGAGCAATCACCGCAGCCTTCGCAGACGGATTTATTGATAAAGACGCGCTTGGCGGGATCCGGGAATTTACCGCGCTTGCGGCGGCGGCGTTTTTCAGCCGCGCAGGTCTGATCGTAGATGATGATGGTCGTGCCGTCTGTATCGCGGCATTCCTTCATCACGTTATCAATGTTATCGCGGTGGAGAATAGGAATGGAGGCCGGGATCAGTGAGCGGTCCTTATAGGCATCCATATTTTCGGTCAAAATCCACGCCTTGGCCACGCCTTCGGCCATGACTTGCTGGGCGACGCGGTAAACCGGCATTTCGCCATCCACGGCCTGTCCGCCTGTCATGGCAACGGCATCGTTATAGAGGATTTTATAAGTGATATTCACCTTCGCCGCCACGGCTGCGCGGATCGCCAGCGTACCGGAATGAAAGTAAGTGCCATCGCCCAGATTGGCAAAGATGTGGTCTTTCTTCACGTAAGGGGCCATGCCGATCCACGGCACGCCTTCGCCGCCCATCTGCGTGCACATGGCGGAATTTCTATCCATCCATTGCACCATGTAATGACAGCCGATCCCGACCATGGCGAAGCTGTCATCCGGTACTTTGGTCGAGGTGTTGTGCGGGCATCCGGCGCAGTAATAGGGCTTGCGCTGCGAAGGCGGGAGGTAGTCGCGGGATTCCTGTTCGCGCTCTTCGAAGAATTTAAGACGCTCGGCGATTTCCGGCTTGTTGTAGAAAGACTTGATGCGCTTGGCGATTACATGCGCCACGATGCTGACTGTCTGGTCGTTGTGCAGGGGCAGCAGGCGTTTGCCGTTCTCGTCATATTTGCCAACAATCCGTGGGCGCGATTCATGCGGCCAGTTAAAGACCTGTTGTTTGAGCTGGTATTCGATAAGCTCGCGCTTTTCCTCAACGATAAGAATTTCTTCGAGGCCGCGCACGAAATTTTGCACGCCGCGCGGCTCCAGCGGCCATGTCATGCCGACCTTGTACAGGCGAAGGCCGATCTGTTTGGCGATTTCTTCTGTGATGCCAAGCTCGACCAGTGCCTGACGCACATCGCCGTAAGATTTTCCGGATGTGATAATCCCAAAGCGCGGCTTGGGGCTTTCGATCATGATCTGATCAATATTGTTTTTACGCGCAAAGGCGTGGCAGGCAAAAAGTTTGAAGTTCTGCAGGCGCCAGTCAACATCGCGGGGTTTATCGTTCAGGCGGATATTCAGACCGCCCGGCGGCATTTCAAATTCATCAGGGCCTGGGATCAGGATCTGGCGATTTTCTGCGGCAAGATCAACTGTGCCGGAGGTTTCAACGTTTTCCGATGTGACTTTCAGCGCCGTCCAGCATCCTGAATAGCGTGACATCTCAATTCCCAGCAGGCCGTATTCCACGAATTCCCGGATTGAGGAAGGGTAGAGCTGGGGGATCATCATGGCATAAAGCGCGTGATCGCTCTGGCAGGGCAGGGTGGATGATTTACAGGCATGGTCATCGCCAACAATCGCGAGAACACCACCCTTCGGCGCGGTTCCATAGGCGTTGGCATGGCGCATGACGTCCCCGCTGCGGTCCACGCCGGGGCTTTTGCCGTACCAGATGCCAAACACGCCATCATATTCGGTGCCGCCGGGCATCAATCCGACCTGCTGTGTGCCCCAGATGGCAGTAGCGGCCAGATCCTCGTTCACGCCGGGGATAAATTTGACATCCAGCGCATCGAAATATTTTTTCGCGCGCATGAGTTCCTGATCGTATCCGCCCAGCGGCGATCCGCGGTAACCGGAGATAAAACCCGCTGTTTTGAGGCCCGCGGCGATATCGCGGCGGCGCTGGATGATGGGAATACGCGTCAGGGCTTGCAGGCCGGACATGAAAGCCACGCCGTCCTCAAGATCATATTTGTCGGTGAGCTTGACATCACGCAGTTTCAGGTCAGCATTCTGGCCGGACATAATGATTGGATTCCCTGTTATTTGTTGTTCCTATCAGTATAGGACATATTATGCGCTGGCTGAAACGCCTGTTGCGCCTGTTCTTTAAAATAAAAACAATAATGCATGGCGCAGGAATATGCGGGTGTAAAAATTATAGTTTGGTGGTCTTTTTCATCATAAAACTGTTGTGCCTTGCAGCAAGCTGGCGCGGTTTCTGTGGCTAATTCCAGCGGGATTTACAGGCTTTGCGCGCGCATGAATTATAGCGAATTTTCATATAATCATTCTATGGAAAAACAGTTTGACTATAACCAAAGTCATAATTACTGTCGGTTCCATAATAAATAAAAATTTACAGGGAATTTATAATGTTTGGGATGTTTTACGGCTTTGGGCCGTCATTCGGCGATTTCAGCCGTGGAAAAATCAAAGAATATATTCACGGCCATCCTTCCAAGAATACGGAAAAATTACTCGCCGCACATAGGCTGGAGCTGAATGCGGGCACGGCGCATAAGACAAAGCACAGTTTCGTGCGGAACCTGCTGGTGCTGGGCAAGCCGTTTTACTGGGACCGTCTGGCGGACGGTGTGAAGGATCTCAAAGGCGACTGGAACAATGCAGCCAAATGGAAAAAGGTAGCCGGGCCGGCGGCAGATGCGGCGCTTTTGGCTACAACGATTGGGCTCACCTATTACAGTGTTTCTCAAATCGCCGTGGCGTTCAATTATCTCTCGCAGGATCTGAACGGTTTTGTTCAGACGCTGATTCAGGAAGATGTCCCGGATTGGGAGCAGCAATATGGTGATTGGCTTGGACGTTATGGCACGTTGCTGGGACAGGCTCTGGCGACATCCTTTGCCAGCGCGAAAGTCGGCGATGTGGCCAAGCTGCGCTGGCGGCGCTGGATGTCCGATGATTATGAGAATTTATGGACGAACAACAACGCCTTTTATCACATGCAGCAAGGCGAGAACCGCGTCGATAACGTTGATCAGCGTATTCATGAAGACCCGCAAAGCATTCCGGCCTATGCCTTTGATCTGGCCAAGGGTGTTCTGGATGCCGGGCTTTCGATTGGCATTTTTTCCAGCATGCTCTGGCAGAATTCAGGAACACAAGAAGTGATGGGGGTAGAAGTTCCCAAATTCATGTTCTTTTTCTGCCTTGGTTTTGCGGCGCTGGGTACGTTGGTGATGGCCAAGGCTTCCAAACCCATGCAGCGCATTAATCTTGATTTGCAAAAAAATGAAGGTACGTATCGCGGCGATTTGCGCGAAGTCTATGATAAATCCGAAGTGATCGCCCTGAATGACGCGGTGCCGGTACAAAAATCAATCCTGCGTAAATCATTTGATGGCGTGTATAACAAGGCCAATACTATGATCAACTACAAGGCCCTGATTGGCGTTTTGGGATATCTGTATAACAGGGCTTCGGGTATTGTGCCGTTGCTGGTCAATATTCCGGCTTTTGCCAATCATACGATGGATCTTGGAAAATATGCAGGTATCGCGAATGCTTATGGCGAAGTTGTTTCGGGCGCAAGCTATCTGGCGAATAACTATCCGGATATCCGTATCGCCAATTCCTATATGGAGCGATTGACGGAAATCAGGGGTGTGCTGGTGGATATCGATCGGGATCAAAAAGAGCGCGCGGAATATGTCGCGGCAAACATGCCCGTAAAGCCGCAGCCTGATTCATTGTCCGGACCGGGAGGATTGTAGTCATGACCGCAGCGCGCACAGAGCAAGCACCTGAAAAGAAAACCTATATCGGGGTTATCAGAACAGACAGCGATACGCCCAGCCTTGATTTTGAAAATCTTGGGACCATAATCCGCCGCCGTCAGGCTCCCAATGTTACCTTGCTGGAGAATTTCAATCTGCATCTCAAGCCCGGTGATCATTTTGTGCTGACTGGCCCGTCGGGGACAGGAAAATCAACCGTGATCCGCGCGGCACGTAATCTTTGGCATGCGGGAACCGGGATTGTTTCCTATCCGGAAAAGGCCAGCGTTTTATGCCTGTCGCAAAAGGTGCATTTGCCGCGCACGCAGGTTTCAGAGATACTGACGGTTCCAAAATTGCTTACGCAATCCAGTTATACGAATGAGGAGATGGATCAGGTTCTGGCAGATGTCGGCCTGGATAAGCTACGAATTCAGTTACCCTTTAATCAGGCATCAGGCGCTTTTCTGTCCAATCTCATGAAGCCCTATGCTGCCATGGCGGTGCGGGAATGGAGCATCCCTTTACGCAAGATGTCAGAAGGGCATAGAGAAAATCTCTTGGGCGAGGTTCGAGACTTTATTGAACAATATGCTGAAAATTTCTTCCCTGAAACGCTTGGCGCGCTTATGTCCGCGGAACTAAAAAAGGATATGGCAACGGGGATAGTGGATGCCCTGCGCCATTCCATTCGGGAAGATTTGCCAAACATGCCAACGCGGCGCGGCTTTTTCGGATTGCAAAAAGGACCGCGAGGCGTTCCGGCTATTGATGTTGCCCAATATGCCTTGCAGGCCTCGGCCATGGAGCTGCGCTATGCCATAAAGGACGGGCAGGTTCTGGCGCGTGAATTATCAGGCGGGGAGCAGCAAAAACTGGCCATTGCAAGGCTCTTGCTGCAAAAGCCCGATATTGCGTTTCTGGATGAAATTACGGCATCGCTGGATGATAATTCCGCGCATCATCTTTATGAGATGATTACAGAGCGATTAAAAGATTCAATTATCTTTGCCATCGCGCATGATAAATCGCTGATCCGGTATTTCACTCATCACGGGACATTCGAGGACAAAAAGATTGCCGTCAGGCCCGTGAGCGAAACAGAATACGCGCCCGAAGCATAGAATTTATTATTTTGTCTCTTCAAACAATTCGCGTCCGATCAGCATGCGGCGGATTTCCGATGTGCCCGCGCCGATCTCGTATAATTTTGCATCGCGCAGCAATCGGCCTGTGGCGTATTCATTGATATAGCCATTTCCGCCTAGGGTCTGGATGGCTTGAAGCGCCATTTGCGTGGCGGCCTCGGCCGAGGTGAGAATGCATCCGGCGGCATCCTTGCGCGCGGTCTCGCCGCGGTCACAGGCTCCGGCCACTGCATAGACATAGGCGCGCTGGGATGATAACGAGGTGTACATATCCGCCAGCTTGCCCTGCATCAGTTCAAACATGCCGATGGCTTGGCCGAATTGATGGCGTTCATGCACATAAGGCACAACGATATCCATGCAGGCCTGCATGATCCCCAAGGGACCGCCCGATAGAACAACGCGTTCATAATCAAGGCCGGACATGAGGATTTTGACCCCATCGCCTTCCTTGCCCATCAGGTTTTCGGCGGGCACGATGCAATCCTGAAAGACCAGCTCGCAGGTATTAGAGCCGCGCATGCCCAGCTTGTCGAGTTTTTGCGCGGTGGAAAATCCCTTAAAGCCTTTCTCGATAATAAAGGCAGAAATGCCTTTGGCCCCGGCATTCATATCCGTCTTGGCATAGACCACCAGCGTATCGGCATCGGGACCGTTGGTGATCCACATCTTATTGCCGTTCAGTACATAATGATCGCCCTTTTTCTCGGCGCGGAGTTTCATGGAAACCACGTCTGACCCGGCGCCGGGTTCGCTCATGGCCAGCGCCCCGACATGGTCGCCGGAAATCAGTTTGGGCAGGTATTTTTCTTTTTGTGCCTGCGAGCCGTTGCGATTTATTTGATTGACGCAGAGATTGGAATGCGCGCCGTAGGAAAGAGCCACCGAGGCGCTGGCGCGGGAGATTTCCTCCATCGCAATCACATGGGCCAGATATCCCATGCCTGCACCGCCGTAATCGGGCGAGGCGGTAATCCCTAACAATCCCATGTCGCCGAATTTCTTCCACATATCGGCGGGGAATTCATTCTTTTCATCAATCGCGGCAGCGCGGTGGCTCAGCTCGGCGGCGGCGAATTTCCGTACTTCCTCGCGCAGCATGTCGATATCATCAGAATGGCCGAATTGAAGCGTAGGATAGGACATGATTGGTTGCACCTGTTGTTTTGAAATTTTTTCTGCTGACATTAAAAAGCCTCCCCTGATTTTATTCTTCTATTTCCTTCATGGCCTTTGCCACCTTGGAATCCGGTGTTTTGTCGAGATGGCTTGTGATAAACCACGCCGTATCGACAAGGCTTTGCAGGTCAATGCCGGTCTCGATGCCCAGCCCATGAAGCATATAAACAAGATCCTCGGTCGCGACATTGCCGGATGCGCCGTGGGCATAGGGACAGCCGCCCAAACCGCCGACAGCGGAATCAAAGACGGATATGCCCATTTGCAGGCCGGCATAGATATTGACCAGCGCTTGGCCGTAGGTGTTATGCATGTGAAGGGCCAGCGCGGAGACGGGGATAGTCTTGGTGCATTCTTCAATGACGGCCTGAATGATGTTTGGTGTTCCCACGCCGATCGTATCGCCCAATGAGATCTCATAACAGCCCATCTGATAAAGTCTGGCGGCGATAGCGGCAACTTTCTGCGGGTTGATATTGCCTTCATACGGGCATCCGGCCACGCAGGAAACATATCCGCGTACGGGGATATTATGCGCCTTGGCGGTTTCAATGACCGGTGCAAACCGCGCAAAGCTTTCTTCGATGCCGGCGTTGATATTTTTCTGCGTAAAACTTTCGGAGGCGGCCGTGAAAACCGCAATTTCTGTTACGCCGCATTCCAGCGCCCCTGCCATGCCTTTTTCATTGGGCACAAGCGCCGCATAGGTTACGCCGTCTTTGCGGGTGATATTATCGAACACAGTTTTGGCATCGCCAAGCTGCGGGATGGCCTTGGGCGAGACGAAGCTGCTGGCTTCGATATAACGCAGACCCGATGCCGAGAGTTTGTCGATCAAATCAATTTTGACCGGCGGCGGCACGATTTCCTTTTCATTCTGCAGGCCATCGCGCGGGCCGACTTCGACAATTTTTACTTTCACGGGCAAGGGCATTTTTTATTTCTTCTCCGCTGCTATCTCGGCCAGCAGCATGCCATCAGAAACCTGATCGCCCGCCGCAACAGGCAATTCCACAATTTTTCCTGTCGTGCCGGCGCGCATTGTAATTTGCACTTTCATACTTTCCATGACCAGAATAGGCTGGTTTTTTTCAACGCGCTGACCTTTTTTGACATGCAGTGTAACAATTTTGCCGGGCATGGCAGCAGTCAGGCGATTTTCAACCGATTGAGCGCTTTCTTTGGATTCTGGCCCGGCCGGAGCCATGTTCACAACGCGCCCGCCGGAAAAGATTGTGATGGTATTGTCGCATTCTGCCAATATAGGCGGGGTATCTGGCAATTCCGTCAGGCTGAAAGCTTTGTTGTTCACCATCAGGTTTACTTTGCCGCCGCGCGATATTTGCGTAACCTTATGGCGCGTTCCTTTATTCATGAGGGTAATGCCGCGTTCCACGGCTGTCCCCATACGCCAGTTATCGCCCTCATCCCATGGGGATGATCCGGATACTTCCATATCTTCATCGGGGTTGAAGATATGCAGCGCGGCCAGCGCAAGATCTGCTGCCGTGGCTTTGCCGTATGTATCGGGGATGAGCGATTTCTCATGGCGCGGAATAAAGCCCGTATCAACGGCGGCCTTCAAAAATTCCTTATGCGTGAAGATATGATGCAGAAATTCCTGATTGGTGTTCAGGCCGGAGAGGCAGGTTTGTTCCAGCAGTTCCCGCATCAGGTCTGCGGCTTCGGCACGTGTTTCTCCCCAGACTATAAGTTTGGCGATCATAGGATCGTAGAAAATTGAAACGCTATCGCCGGTTTCAATTCCCGTATCAATGCGCGTGTGATCGATATCAGGCGCATCAAAAAGCGTGATTTCGCCTGTCTGGGGCATAAAATTATTGGCCGGATCTTCTGCGTAAAGCCGGACTTCGAAGGCGTGGCCTTCATGGGTGATCTCATTTTGCGTGGCCGGTATTTTTTCTCCGGCGGCAATGCGGATCTGCCATTCGACCAGATCGAAGCCGGTAATCATTTCCGTCACTGGATGCTCGACCTGCAGGCGGGTATTCATTTCCATGAAATAGAAAGTCTTGGTTACAGAATCCATGATAAATTCGATGGTTCCGGCCCCGCTGTAATTGATGGCTTTTGCTGCGCGTACGGCGGCTTCGCCCAATTGCGAGCGAATTTTATCGGTTAATCCCGGCGCTGGGGCTTCTTCGACAACTTTTTGATGGCGGCGCTGGAGCGAACAATCGCGTTCATATAGATAAACCGCCTGGCCGTGATTATCGCCAAAGATCTGCACCTCCACGTGGCGGGGTTTGATGATGTATTTTTCGATCAGCACATGATCATTGCCAAAGGCGGCTTTGGCTTCGCCTTGGGCATCTTTCAGCGCGCCTGCAAAATCGGCGCCGCGCTCGACAAGGCGCATGCCCTTGCCGCCGCCGCCCGCCACGGCCTTGATCAGGACGGGATAGCCGATCTTATCGGCCTGTTTTTTGAGGAAATCACTTTTCTGGTTTTCACCCTGATATCCCGGCACAACAGGAACGCCGGCCTTTTCCATGATGGCCTTGGCGCGGTCTTTAAGGCCCATGGCCTCGATGGCTTTGGGGGAGGGGCCGATAAAGACAAGCCCTGCCTTGGCGCAGGCTTTTGCAAATCCGGCGTTTTCGGATAAAAATCCATAGCCCGGATGGATAGCTTCGGCCCCTGTTTGGGCTGCAGCTTGCAGAATGGCTTTGATGTTCAGATAGCTTTCTGCCGATGGGGCCGGGCCGATGCACACGGATTCATCGGCCATCCGGACATGGCGTGTATCACGGTCGGCTTCGGAATAGACTGCCACGGTGGCAATATCCATGGCCCTTGCGGTTTCGATGATGCGGCAGGCGATCTCGCCGCGATTTGCGATAAGAATTTTCTTAAACATTTCAGCACTTTAGCCTATTCAAGGCCCCTAGCCTAGGGGGCAGTGGTATTGCGCTGCCAAAAAATGGCGCCATTGTTATGTCTAAAATAAAGGCAAGATACTGAAATTGCACATGTTTTAAAGTTTGCGGCCTTTAAGAATTCGTAATCTTTTTCCCGTACACTAAAGATGGGGAAACCTCTAATTTCAAAAGAAAAATTATGTCGGGCATTGGCAAGAAAGAATCATTGTTGCGGGAGCTGGAGAAGCGCCTGATGTTTGACGCGTCCATGCCCGCGATAGCGGGTCAGGTTTTATGGCTGGATGCCAATGATACAGCAACCGTTCTGGATGCCGAAGGCGACAACGCCGCAAGCGGCGGAGCATTTTCAGGAAGCGTGCAGACATGGCAGGATAAAAGCGGCAGCGGATTTCATGTCACGGCCGCGGCTTCGACCAATCGTCCTACCTATACCACCGGCGCTCTGAACGGGCTTAATGCCCTGACATTTGATGGCACGACCGATTGGCTGCGTAATACCGGAGCCACTATTACCGGTGATGATTACACGATGTTTGTTGTTTTCAATCGCACGACCGCCACAAGCCGCGATGCGGTTTTTGAGATGGGAAATGGCAGCAGCCGGAATGCCATTTTCGTGAATGATACATCTGGCGCGGGCAAGATAAACCTGTATCACAATTCAACATTTTATAATCCTTCATCCACCTATACGGCCAATAACTATGTGATCTATAGCGCCACGATCAATACCAATGCCTATACCCAGACGCAAAACGGCTCGACCGTGGCAACGGGTACTGTGCCTGCCAATCGTTCGACGACAACCGGCATTTATGTGGGCAATGATTCATCAGGCGGTGACGAGCTGCAGGGTCTGATTGCCGAGATTATTATTTACGATCGTGACCTGAGCGCCGATGAACGCCATGATGTCGAAACCTATCTGGCCGGGAAATGGGGCCTTGCCATCACCAATGCCGCGCCAAGCGTGGCCACCAATGCCGGCGTGACGGTTAATCAGGGCGCATTGACAACAGTGACCAGCGCGATGCTTTCGGCGAGCGATGCGGATAATACGGATTCATCGTTGAAATACACTATTACCGATGCGGTAGATCGCGGGACATTATTCCGTGATGCCGATAGCGATGGCGTGATTGATGCCGGGGAAACATTGACCCTGGCCAGCACATTCACGCAAGGCGATATTGACAGCGGCCTGATCAAATACCGCCATGATGCCACAGCCAATTATGCCGATGCTTTCAGTTTTACCGTGACGGATCAACGGGCGACAACGGCGGCGGCAACATTTTCCATTACAATAACACCGCTTAATAATGCGCCGACATTGGCGGCGGCGGGCCCGTTTTCTATTAACGAGAATGTTGCCATCGGTACGGCTGTTACCACCATGGCGGGTTCGGATTCTGATATCGGGCAAACGCTGACCTATTCTATCCAGTCAGGCAATACAGGCGGCATGTTTGCCATTGATGCCAGCACAGGCGCGTTGACATTTGCCGGGTCGCCGGATTATGAGGCGGTCAACAGCTATAATCTTGTTATCCGCGTGACCGATAATGGCGTGGGCAGTTTATATGCCGAGCGCACAGTAGCGGTGAATATCAATAACCTGAATGAAGGCGCGCCCAATATTGATGGCTGGACGCTGATATCATCGGAAGATTTTCAAGGCGGGGCCACAGGCTGGAACGATAATACGACCACCAATGGCGGGGCGACATTTACAACCTATTTAGGACGGTTCGGCGGCAATACGCCGGGTGAGACAATCACCAAAAGCTACGCGCTTTCTTCCACGCAGGATTACACAATCATAGAATTTGATCTCTACCGGATTGATGATTGGGATAACGAGGATTTCAGGCTTTATATTGATGGATCAGAGGTTTTTGTCCGCAATTTTGGAACCAGCGCTGTAACAATCGCTTCTTCTTCTCTGGGCAATGTATCCTGGCGCGTGGCGGAGATTACCAATGCCACAGGCAATCTGGGGCATGCAACGTCAAACGACCAGATTTTCCGCTTTACCATGACTATTCAAAATAATGGAAACGCAGCGGTCAGTCTGGGTTTTGGTTCGGATCTGAATGAGGCCATCACGAATGAAGCCTATGGGATAGATAATGTCAAAGTCTATGAGGTTGGCAGCGCCGGATCTTTGCCGGATCTATACGTGCCGGAAGGAACAGCCAATGCACAAGCCGTTTTCCAACTGACCGCCAGCGATCCGGAAAATGATACGATCAGTTACAGCATCACAGGTGGCACGGGCTCTGGCATATTCTCGATTAATGCCTCAACCGGGGTTATTTCCGTTAGCAATACATCACTGCTGGATTATGAATCTTCGCCCACCTTAACCTTGCAGGTTACGGCAACGGATAGCGGCACGCCTGCCTTGACCGATATTGTGACGCTGACCATTCATGTGATGGACCAGAACGAAGCGCCGACCATTCCGGTGCAAGGGCCTTATGATGTTGCTGAAAATTCGGCCAATGGCACAGTTGTGGCAACCGTAACCGGCGCGAGCGATCCTGAAGGCGCTGTGCTTGTGTATTCAATTACCAGTGGTAACACGGATAATATTTTTGCGATTGATTCTGCAACCGGGGAAATAACCGTAGCGCGGAATTATTTGCTGAACCACGAGGAAGGGGCCAGTTATACGCTTTCTGTCCGTGTGACGGATGATGGCATTCCGGTGCGAACCTATAACCGCAGCATTGTTATCAATGTCACGGATTCAAACGAAGCGCCCAATTTTAATGCCATTCAGGGCATATTGGCTTCAACGCAAGGGTTGCAATATAGCGCAGATACTGGAAATTTTTACCTTTATTATGATCTGGCCAGCAGCATCGCCAATGCCCGTACCTATGCAAGCGCAGCCACAATATTGGGGCAATCGGGATATGTTGTGACCATTACCAGCGCCGCCGAGAATGAATTCGTGCGCTTGATGGCTGCAGGCGCCGGGCAAACTGTCTGGCTGAATATTGAAGATAACGTCACCGAAGGAACATGGGTGTGGAAAGGCGGGCCGGAGAATAATGGCGTTGCCTATACCGGCGGCGCCACGCAGGCCGGATATTACACCAATTGGGGCACGTATCTGAATAATGGCGGTGACCAGGCGCAGCTTCGCACGGACGGGTTCTGGGATGATGTGAATGGCGGAACCCGGCGCGTTATTATTGAATGGACGGGATCAACCCTGCTGGCGGCCTATGAGCAAAATACCAGCTTTAGCATCCCTGAAAATGCTGCTTTGAATACACTTGTGACAACGCAAACGGCTTATGATGCTGATGCGGGCGACACGCTGACATATTCTATTACGGGCGGTACGGGGTCGGGTATATTCTCGATCAATTCTGCAACGGGCGCTGTTACCCTGACCAATCCGGGAGCGATTAATTACGAAAGCACAACCAGCTATACGCTGGATTTGCGCGTGCAGGATACGGCCGGATTATTTTCAACGCGCACGATCACAATCAATATCAGCGATGTCAACGAGACGCCAACCTTGGGCGCAGCCGGGCCGTTCAGCTTTAATGAAAATATCGCGGCCGGGACATCGGTTACCACGATGGTGGGATCGGATGTCGATGCGGGCCAGAGCCTCACCTACACGATTCAAAGTGGGAATACAGGCGGGATGTTTGCGATTGATGCGGCCACGGGCGCGCTGACCTTTGCCGGATCGCCGAATTTCGAGGCGGTATCTTCCTATAACCTTGTCATCCGTGTCACGGATAACGGCGCGGGCACATTATTCGCCGAGCGCACCGTGACCATTAATATCAATGATGTGAATGAAGCCCCGGTAATAGTCACCAATACGGGCGCAACCATCAACGAGGGTGATACGCTGGTAATCACCAGCGCGATGCTAGACGAAGGCGATCCGGATGATAGCGGCGCGGGGCTTACTTATACGGCATCCGGTCTTGTCAATGGGATTATCCGCGTGAACGGCGTGACGCAAAATACTTTCACGCAAGGCGATATCAATGCCGGGCTGGTTGAATATGTGCATAATGGCGGCGAAAATATTATCGGGGGCTTTAATTTCTCTCTGGCCGATGGCGGCGAGGATGGAACAACGCCTGCCACGGGCACGTTCAGCATCACGGTCACGCCTGTGAATGACGCGCCGGTGATTGAAGGCTGGAATCTGGTCTCAAACGAGGATTTTGAAGGCGCGGTTACAGGATGGACCAATAACACGACAACGGCAGGTAATACTTATTTCAGCCGCTATCTCGGCAGTTTTGCAGGAACAGGCGGCGCGCAGACCATATCCAAGAGTTATACCCTCTCCACAACGCAGGAATATACCGTTATCGAGTTTGATTTCATGCGCCTTGATAGCTGGGATGGCGAGCAATTCCGAATCTGGGTTAATGATACGCAAATTTTTGCACAAGGATTTTCAACGGGAGCGACAACAATATCCGATGGATCATCAGGTGTCGTTTCATGGCAGGTGAGCGAGCTGACGCAGATCACGGGCAATATGGTGGGCGCAAATGCTTCATGGACTGACCAGATGTTCCGTTTCACGATGACCATACAAAATGGCGGTGCTTCCAGCGTCAAGCTTGGATTTGGATCGACATTGGACCAGCCGATTACCGATGAGGGCTGGGGCATTGATAACGTCAAGGTCTATGAGGCACAAGACGGCGGCACGCCGGGGCCATTCAGCGTGGCGGAAAACACAGCCAATGGCCAGACCGTAGCCCGCATCACAGCCGGCGATGTTGAAGGCAATACCATCACATACAGTATCACAGGCGGGACAGGCGCCGCAGCCTTTGCGATTAACGCCAGCACAGGCATTATCACCGTCGCCAATAGCAGTCTTCTTGATTATGAGACCACAACATCATTTACGCTGGAGGTCCGGGCGACAGATAATGGATCGCCCAATCAATTCGATACCAAAACCATTACGATTAATCTGACGAATGTGCCGGAAAACACTGCGCCAACAGTCAATGCGGCCGGACCGTTCAGTGTGGCTGAGAATGCCGCCAATAATACAGTCGTAGGAACGATGAGCGCAACGGATCCGGAAGGCAATGCCATTACATGGAGCATTACGGCCGGGAATACCGATAATATTTTTAGCATTAATGCTTCCGGCCAGATCCGCGTTAACAGCAATACGAACCTGAATTATGAATGGGACAATCAGTACGTCCTGACGATACGCGCCACAGATAATGGCTTTGGCGCGCTTTTCGGAAGCCGGACGGTTACAATTAATATCACGGATATAAACGAAGCCCCGACTTTTGATACGCATACGATGCTGCTCGCGCAGAACCCATATCTGCGCTACAACGCAACGACCGGAAATTATTACCAGTATGTATCGACGGTTGCCAATTATGCCACAGCCACATCAACAGCCAATGCAACGACATTGCTGGGTGTGGGCGGTTATCTGGCCACCAGCACATCTGCCGCGGAGAATTCCTACATAAGATCATTGGCGGGAACGGCGCAAATATGGCTGGGTGGTTCGGATACAACGGCTGAAGGTGTGTGGCGCTGGGTGAATGGCGGATCGGAAAGCGGCGCGCAATTCTGGCAAGGCGCGGGTTCGGGCGCAGGCGGCAGCGCGCAGAATGGATATTACACGAATTGGAATGGCGCAACCCAGCCAGATAATGCCGGCGGCGGCGTTGGCGAAGATTTCATGGTGATGATTGCGGCCGGAACATGGAATGATGTTGTCGGAACCGGAACGAATGCCTATGTCATTGAATGGAATGGCACGGCTGTGCAGGCGGCGCTCGCGGCCTTGCAGAACGGCCCTTACAGCGTGGCTGAAAATTCCGCGGCCGGGACCAGTGTCGGATTTGTGGAATCTTATGATCCGGATGCCGGTGATAGCCGCACATATTCCATCACGGGCGGAACGGGCGCAGGTCTTTTTAGCGTGAATGCCTCGACAGGCGAAGTTACAGTTGCCAGCGGGGCAGACCTTAATTTTGAAGGCACAAATAGCTACACTTTGAATATGCGGGTTCAGGATGCAGCCGGTTTATTCGGGACGCGTATCATTACGATTAACCTTACAGATGTGAATGAAACGCCGACCTTGGGCGCGGCGGGGCCGTTCAGCTTTAATGAAAATATCGCGGCCGGGACATCGGTTACCACGATGGCGGGATCGGATGTTGATGCGGGCCAGAGCCTCAGCTATTCGATCCAATCGGGGAATACAGGCGGGATGTTTGCGATTGATGCGGCCACGGGCGCGGTTACCTTTGCCGGATCGCCGAATTACGAGGCGGTATCTAGCTATAACCTTGTCATCCGCGTTACGGATGATGGGGCCGGGACGTTGTTTGCCGAGCGCACGGTCACCATCAATATCAATGATGTGAATGAAACGCCGACACTGGGTGCGGCCGGGCCATTTAGCTTTGATGAGAATATCGCCGCCGGGACAGCCGTTACCACGATGGTGGGATCGGATGTCGATGCAGGCCAGAGCCTCACCTATTCGATTCAAAGTGGGAATACAGGCGGGATGTTTGCGATTGATGCGGCCACGGGCGCGGTTACCTTTGCCGGATCGCCGAATTACGAGGCGGTATCTTCCTATAACCTTGTCATCCGCGTCACGGATAACGGCGCGGGCACATTATTCGCCGAGCGCACGGTCACCATCAATATCAATGATGTGAATGATGCGCCGACCTTGGGCGCGGCCGGACCATTCAGCTTTAATGAGAATATCGCGGGCGGGACAGCCGTTACTACCATGGTTGGCGCGGATGTTGAAGGCAATGCCCTGACCTATTCGATCCAAGGCGGTAATACAGGCGGGATGTTTGCGATTGATGCGGCGACTGGCGCGATTACCTTTGCGGGATCGCCGAATTTTGAGGCGGTATCTTCCTATAACCTTGTCATCCGCGTTACCGATGCCGGGGCGGGCAATGCTTATGCCGAGCAAACCGTAGCAATTAATATCAATGATCTTAATGAAGCACCTACGCTGGCGACGGCGGGGCCGGTGCAATTGGATGATGATGCGCCTGTTGGCACGTCCGTTATAACAATGGCAGGATCGGATGTTGATGCGGGCCAGAGCCTGACCTATTCGATCCAAAGCGGCAATACGGGCGGCGCGTTTGCCATCAATGCCACAACAGGCGAGATTACGGTTGCTGCAGCGCTGGATTACGAGACCCTTGATACATATTCGCTCGTGATCCGCGTAACGGATAACGGGACTGGCAATTTGTTTGCTCAACGGACGCTGGTAATTAATCTGGATAATACCAATGATGCGCCAACTGATATTACGCTCAGTCATAGCATTGTGGCTGAAAATTCCGCATCGGGATTTGAGATCGGTACTTTTTCAGCGGTGGATGAGGAAACATTCCAGATACACAGCTTTAGCCTTGTGGATGATGCGGGCGGGCGCTTTGGCATTGAGGGTAACAAGCTGGTTGTGCGCGGCAATCTCGATTATGAATCAGGAAGAGAATATAACATTACAGTCCGGGCCAATGACGGGGCAGGCGGGTTGTTTGAAAAAACCATGCGTATCGAGGTGAGCGATGTGTTCGAGCCGCCATCATTGAGCCACATAGAGCCGGAAGCGCCGCCAGCCCGTATCATTAGTGATATGCTGCAGGAAGAGGACGGGAAGAAAATCATCTTTGATGAAGGTTATATTCTGGGCGGCGCGCTTGGGACGCAAGATTTGATTATTACAACAGGCCTTTATGGCGAGGCACCGCAAATATTGCGGCAGAATACCACGCTGATGATTCATGATTTTGCGGCTGATATGGTTTTTGAGTTTTCAGAAACAGAAATTGCCAGCGGATTAAATCCTGAGGCCAATGATACAGCAATGCCGCAAAATGAGAGCGCGCCACAGCCGCTTCATAACATGCGCGCCCAGCTCGAAGCTTTGGCGCGGATCGAGCAGGAGCGCGGTAAAGAAGCTGCCAAGGATGCGCTGGATAAGGCTGGAAAGAGTTACGGGCAGTTCAAGGATGTCCTGACCTATCATGAATCCAAACAAGCAAAATTGCGCGAAGCCTTGTTGAAATCATCCTGAAGATGATTTCCGGTTATAAACATTCAACGTTTGTTCCACAATTTTATTTACATCAAATTTGCGTTCGGCAAGCTCTCGGCTGGCCCGGCCCATGGCGCGGCGCTGATCATTATCTTTTAGTAATTGTGTCATGGCTTCGCATGTTGCAGACGCATTCCTGATGGGGATTAAAAGGCCGCTGATGCCCTGATCAACGGTCTCGCGGCATCCGGTATGATCGGTCGTAATCACGGCACGTCCGGCGGCGCAGGCCTCGATCATCACGCGCGGCACGCCTTCGCCGTAATAGGAAGGATAGACAATCAGATTGGCCGATGACAAAAGTCCCGGCATATCATCCACCCGGCCCAGCCATTCGACAGTGCCATCGCGGGTGAATTCATCCATTTCTTCCTGCGTATGCGCTTTGGGGTTATGAGCGGTCAGGCCGCCCGCGATAAGAAATCGTGCGTCAATCCCCGCAGCCTTGGCCATTTTTGCAGCTTCTACGAATATGGATACGCCTTTTTCCCGCACAAGGCGTGTAGGCATCAAGACAACGGAGGGGTTATTTACGGGTTCTTCGGTATGGTTAAAGCGGGTCAGGTCCACGCCGGAGCTTATCACCAGATACGCATTGCCGGGACGCACAAAACCAGAGCTTATCATGCGCTGACGGTCATCTTCATTCTGGAAGATGAGACGTGCCTTTGGATTTTTCAGGACAAGCTTTAATAGCGGCGAGAGCGCAGCGCGGATCAGGCGCGGTTTCAGGCCATCCCCATGAAAAAGATAACCCAGACCGGCAATGGTATAAATGATCTCGAAATCTTTCAGGCCCAATCGCGCCAGCCCCACGATAAAGGCGTATTTCAATGTGATGGTGTGGAGAATATCGGGGCGCTGGTCCTTGATAAGGCGGCGGATATTGGCAATTGTTTTCAAGACGCTAAGGGGGCCGAATTTATGGCGCGGCTGGGCAATGGGGATCAATGGGAATTGATCAAAAACAGGATCGTTGATTTTGAGACCATCACCGATCGTTGCCAGCGTGACATCATAGCCTTGCGCCTTGGCGCCTAGTGCCACGGGCATGCGGCTGCGCCAATCGGACTGGTCGAAAATATATAAAAGTTTTTTCTTGCCCGCATTCATATTGTGGGTTTCCATCTTTCCTTCCAGGCCTGAAACATCAGCACGTTCCAGAGCTTTTCCGCGTGATTGCCGGACCCTGATTTATGCGCCTGCCAAAGCGGCGCTATCAGATCGGCATTCAATAGATTATCAGCGCGCAATGATTTTTCATCCAGCAAATTCTCGGCCCAGTCCTTGAGCGGCCCGCGCAGCCAAAGCCCTGTCGGCATGGCAAAACCCTGTTTCGGACGTTCGAAATATTCCGGCGGAATATGGCGCGCCAGCATCTGGCGCAGCAGCCATTTTCCTTTGCCGTTTTTGATTTTTAAAGTCTCCGGCAGGGTCCAGACATATTCAAATATGCGTGTATCCAGAAGCGGGGCGCGCGCTTCGAGCCCCACAGCCATGCTGGCGCGATCAACCTTGACCAGAATATCATTGGGCAAATAAGAAAGGGCATCTCGCGCCATCATATTTTCCGCAAAAGACAGGCCTTCGGCATGAAGTGTTTCATCGGTAAGCGGGATAAGTGGTTCAATGCCGCCTCGTATCAGTGCGGCGGGATTTTTCCAGAGGCTTAAGAGATGCATATACAGCGCTTCGGGCGATCCCAGATGAAACGCCTCGGCCGCCTTATGGATGCGAATGCCGGGAGCTGGCAGGAAAGGTACGATTTTATCCCATGTTGCAGGGGCAAGGGATGTTACCCCGGCCGCCATGATCCGGCGCAAGGGGGCGGGCATCATTTTCATCCGTGACCAAAGATATGGCGCGGTGATATGACGGTTATATCCGCCCAGCATTTCATCCCCGCCATCACCCGATAGCGCAACCGTTACATCGCGGCGCGCAAATTTGGAGACGAGGTAAGTCGGAATGGCCGAGATATCGGCAAAAGGCTCACTATAAATTTGCGGCAACAAGGGCACGACATCCAGTGCGTGCTGCCCGGTCACATATAATTCATGGTGATCTGTACCCAGATGTGCTGCAATTTTTTTGGCGTATTTGGCTTCGTTAAAACCGCCTTCCTCAAAGCCGATCGTATAGGTCTTGATGGGCCGGGATGATTGTTTTTGCATCAGGGCCACAACGGCCGAGCTGTCAATCCCGCCGGATAGAAACGCGCCCAGCGGCACATCGGAAATCATGCGTTCCCGAACGCAATCATCCAGCAGATTTTCAAAATCCCGGATGGCGGTGGCTTCATGGCCGTCAAACATCCTGAGGCGCGATTGTGTGATAACTTCGGCCATATTCCAGTAGGGGATCATCTGCGGGATCAGATTTTGCCCCGGATTCATGTTATCGAGCTTGAGAGAAAGCCTGTGGCCGGGCAGCAGCGCGAAGGCGTTTTTATAAATGCTTTGCGGCGCAGGCACGCAGGCATAGCGCATGTATAGGGTTAAGGCATCGCGATTGAGAGCCGGTTTAAAATTCTCATGCGCCCGGAAGGATGACAGGTCGGATCCGAATAATACTGTCTCGCCGGCCCAGCCGATATAGATCGGCTTTTTGCCCATCCGGTCGCGCGCAAAATGCATGACCCGTTCCTGCCGATCCCAAAGAGCAAAGGCAAACATGCCATTAAATTTCTGCAAGGATTGATTAAGACCCCAATGCTCGATGGCGGCCAGCATGACTTCGGTATCCGAGCGGCCCCGGAAACGGATGCCTGCCGATTCAAGATCGCGGCGCAGGTTAAGAAAATTATAAATCTCGCCGTTAAAGACGATGATGAAACGTCCGCTGGCCGAGGCCATGGGCTGTGCGCCTTCGGGCGAGAGATCAATAATCGAGAGGCGGCGATGGCCCAGCAGAACAGCGCAATCCGGGTCCTGCCAGATATCACCGGCATCCGGGCCGCGGTGTAGGATGGTGGCCAGCATGGCTTCGCCGATACCGCGCATTTCCCGCGCCGGGCTTTGCATCCGTGCTGCCATAAATCCGGTAATACCGCACATGATTGATCTATTTTCTTGTGATGGAGTTCATTTTCAGCGAAAATCATACCCTTAAAAAGGCCGGAAAGGTATCCATGAATATAGATTTATTGCTCACGGAAAAGGGCGAGGCCGGATTGATTGCGGGCGAGAATTTCATCCAGAAAATCGCCGGCGTGGTTCTAGATACGCAAACTGGGCTGTTCACCTTTGAATTTGCCGATATGGATTACATGGACCTAAATATCCCCGTGGATCCTTATTATTTCCAGCATCTGGACCTTAATCCGCTCATTCATATCGGGGCGGTGGTCAATGGCAATATCGCGCAGGCCTATCAAGCCCCGCTGATGTTCAGCGACGATCCTTACCGCAATCAAAATGCCAAGCCGAAAATTCCGGATAACCCCTTGATGGCTTTTGGATATTTCCTGAAAAACTGTATTGCCGGCCAGCCGGTCCACCGCGAGGATCTGGGTGATGAGGAGGCGATGGGTTGTATTTTGGGCGATGCCAGCCCGGCCAGCCTGCAATTTGCCCCGCATCTGGCGCGCCGTCACCAATTGGAGGCCAAGCCGACCATTGCCCCTGTTAATGCGCCCGGAATGGGGCTGGGCGGGTCTTCATCGGGCGGCTCTGGCGGCGGTGCAATCCGGCGCATGGGCGGGATAGGGCGGCCGGATGATAACTCATCCGATGATGGAACCAAGAAGAAGTAGCGGCAATTTATATAGAGTGTAAGGAGCATTCATCATGGCAAACAAGGTAGCAGATGCGCTGGGCAAGGTTCTGGCCGATACGTTTATTCTGTATTTCAAAACGCATAGTTTTCACTGGAATGTCACGGGGCCGAATTTCAAGGCGCTGCATAGCCTGTTTGAAGAACAATATAATGAAATGTGGACAGCCACGGATGAAATTGCCGAGCGTATCCGCGCCTTGGGTGATTTTGCGCCCAATAATATGGAGGAGCTGATCAAGAAGGCCTCGCTACGTGGCTCCAGCCAGACACCTGATGCAGCCGCCATGATCGAGATGCTGGCCGAGGATCACCGCACCCTGTCCAAATCTATCGCCAAGGCGATCAAGATCGCGCAGGAAAAAGGCGATGAGGGCAGCGCCGATATCCTGATTAATCGCCAGCAGGCCCATGACAAGGCGGCCTGGATGCTGGAAAGCTCTATGGATAAATAGGGGCGGCGCGTATCGAATATGGGGGTTGCGGGGGATTATTCATGGGCTTTGCTGGGGCTGGTTACGGCCTGTCTGACATCGACCATGATGCTCATGCAGGAGCGTTTCAAGGTTGATGGCTATGCCCTGCCATTCTGGATCAAGATATCCTGCATTATCGTTACGCTACCCTTCGTTGTGTTATTCGGAATACCGGCAGATCCGTTGTTTTATGTTTATCTGGGGCTGACGGCTCTTTTATATGCCATATCGGATGTGGTGTTTTTTACAGCCATCCCCAAAACCAGCGCGGGTGCTGTGGCGCGGCTTGTGCCCACCGCTTCGGTGTTCAGTTTTATCATCTGGTTTGCGATTGACCCGGCGCTGTTGACGAAATATATGGCCGCGCCTGTGATATCGGCATTGATTTTCATGACTTTATGTCTGTTTGCCTATTTTGCCTTTCGCCTGAAAAAATGCACCGTCACCATGGAAACGATACGGTGTGTCTGGTTTGTGATTCTGGCGGCCACCATAGGGCCATTATTGACCAAGCTCACGACCTATCATGCTGATATGAAGCAGGCGATCTATGCCTATGTTTTCTTTCAGGCGCTGATGATGGTGATCTTATGGTATATATTCCTGCTGGTCCGCCGCCCTATCCCGATGTCCGTATTTTTTGCCCCGGCCACGATCCGCCCCGGTTTGCTGATCGGTCTGGTGGCTGCGGCCATGGTTTTGATGAAATTCACCATCTTTTATTATGTCGATAATCCGGCTTATATCCCGGCCATTGTGGCTCTGGATTCTGTCATTATTATTGCCTATTACAAGCTGCGCGGGATTCGCCATGAGGGGGATATTATCTCCGGGCTGGGGATTGTGGCCTGCGCGGTCCTGCTGATTGTCCTGAAAGCGCAGGTATAGCCTTTAAAATAACCCATTGACAGGGCGGGTGTATTTTCTTAAAACTGGCCGACATTATAACTTAGGGCGCTTCGCCCACCCACGAGCTTTAAGGAGCAAAAAGAATGGCAAAGGAAAAGTTTCAGCGGAACAAGCCGCACTGTAACATCGGCACGATCGGTCACGTTGACCACGGCAAGACGACGCTGACGGCGGCGATTGCAAAGCGTTTCGGCGCTGGTGAGTCGGTTGACCAGATCGACAAGGCGCCTGAGGAAAAGGCGCGCGGTATTACGATTTCGACGGCTCACGTTGAATACGAGAC
>JAMHWD010000030.1:0-3512 GCA_035911135.1 Alphaproteobacteria bacterium
ATCTGCTTTTGCGCCTCGCCAACCTGACGGAGCGCCGCGTCCTTGAAGTGCCGGGCCTCTTCCAGGCGCATGTTCCAGATGTCGCTGAACATGGCTCTGGCGAGCTTGAACAGGCCGGGTGTCGGCTGGAGCTTGCGTAAGAGGGCCTCGAAGCCTTCGTCGATGCGGGCGCGCGCAATGGATTTGCGCTTTGACGGGCAACCGCGCGTATCGCAAAGGTAATAGCGCCCAGATGCCATGTCATTGACGCCAATGTAATTGTGAAGGTTTTGTCCCGCGCCGCCGTCGATGGTCAGCGCAAGGCCTTTCCCCAAGTTATAGTAGTAAAGATTAACGTCTGCCGTGTCATCGCCGCTGCCCAGCAGGATCATTTCTACATCATACCCCATCCCCTCAAGCCGGACCCGTTTGATGATGTAGCTGGCATTAAGCTGGTTGTTGTTCGCATCGCCCAGGCGGTAATAGAAATCCTCAAACTCGAACGCCGTGGTCCGCGCACCCTCGGCAGCGTCATTGGCGCGGTCGAGGTAATAGTCTTCTATGGTTGCATACGTCTCCGCGCCGCTATAAACCAACAGCGCAAAGGAATTATAGTGCTGATCAAATGTTACATCCTCGAAGTTCAGCCCGTGAAAGTAGATGGTCGTCAGCCCCGTAGAGTCGGCAAGATTCCTGACAATGATCTGACCATGCTCATCCGTGATGCAGTTCCATTCCAGATGCACGACATCAATTCCGCCTCTTTTGTGCAGAACAAACGGCTCGGTTGCCGACCCGTTATTGTATATGAACGCGGTGTAAATGTTGTTTCCGGAGCCATCAAGTAATCCCATATGGCCAGGGTAGTTCGATGGTACGTTGCCGGTCGGAACAACATCCCGGAAATTTATCCCGGCAATGTTGAGGACAGTGTTGATAACAGAGTTGGAGTTCGGACCGCCCAGAAGATAAAGAATGTCAGTGTCATACAGACCCGGCAGAGGATCATCCTCGTCGCCTATCCTTGGCATAAATTTCTCTTAGAATTTCTTTGGTCGTTTGATTTTGATACAGATATTCAATATTGGAGAACTGAATGTTATCAAGCTTATCAGCTTTAAATATAAATGTGTGAGTGGGACCTCCCGGAGTTAGGAGATCGTCAGGGCCATCGTAACGCCAAACCTGCCATCCTTCTGGCATTTCCTTGATCTCCAGCGGTTTTGCACCCCCAGCCTGAACGAGAACCCGATCCACGAATTCCTTGGATGTGCCGATAGGGAAGAGCTTTTTGAAGTATTCTATCTTCGCTTCGCGATCAAATTTGTACAGATTGAATGAAAAGCTGTCTGGGTCGAAATTTGGATCATCCGGATCATTTACTCTCACCGGATTTTGCGCCAGTCCGATACTCACTGCCCCAACATATCCAGCGGAAGCAATTACAATGATGCATATAATTAAAGAAATAGACTTCTTCATGGCCTCCTCGGTTAATACAATTACTGCGGGTAAGGCTCGCCTTTTTTGAGCCTTTGGGCAATAACGTATATCGAAGTATCCACAGAAAGAAGTGGAACTGCTTATTGCGGTTCTGCGTGGGCTTTATTGAGTAATGGGGATCAAATTCATTTTACACTCTTAAACGGGAATGTCGTCGTCATAGAGCTTTAACTGGGGAGCGATGCCAGACCTGAATTCTTTCTCGATGAACTGATGGATATCCGCATGCGCGTATTTGATCAGGAGGCGGAGTGTGTCGGCTGGATTTTCGCCTTCAAGATCTGCAACCTCTGCGAGCTTTCTCGTCAGAGTGGCATCAAGCTCCAGCGTGATAGTGGCGCCCTTGCGTTTGGTCATTTTCGCGTTCCCTCACATGCCAAATTCCGGCCCGTCGAAACCCTTTTCCCTGCCACGCGGGCGGGTGGGGGATTTCGCGCCGGATCGTTCATTGAAGTCTTTCACGCGCGGCAGGTCATCGCGTTTCAGGGCCAGATACTTGCCGATCTCAGCCTCGATCTCGCCGACCTCACGGGCGCGCAGCTCGCGGAAACTTTCAATGGCGCGCTGCAAATCCGCCTCGGGCTGGAGGGCCAGCCGCGCGCCATCGTCTTTCACGAGAAAGAAGGCCGCCGCCATGCCCATGCCGTCTGGTCGCGGATTGATTCCGAGACCATGACCGCCCGCCCCCTGCCATGGTTCAAGACGCGGCTGATGGATATCTCGCGGGAGCTTTACCTTCATCACGAATGGGACATGCCGCACGGCTTCATTGATCAGGCGCTCAGGAACCCGCTCAATTTCAGTCGGGAGGAATGGCAGCAGGCCAAACGCCGGGAGGTTGACCCCCGCTTGCTCAAATCCATGTTCCGCGCCTGCTGGCATGCGACTGACAACGCTGCCACTCTGAAACGCGCGCTGGAGGAGAAGGGATTCTTCCTCGCCCGAGGCGACCGGCGCGGCGTGGTGGCGGTCGATTACCGGGGCGAGGTCTATGCGCTTGGCCGGTATTCCGGCGTGAAGGAAAAGGATGTGCGGGGGCGCTTCCCGAAGCTGGAAGCCCTCCCTTCCGTCGATGCGGCGTATGGCAAGATATCGCCCTCCATCGAGTTCTGCCGGACGCAGATGGTCCAGCGCCAACGCCACGAGCGCGCGGAACTGGGAGAGGCCCAGAAGGAACGCTGGAAGGCGGAGGAGCGCGCGCGGGCCGCAAACCTGCCGCGCGGGTTCTCCGGCATCTGGCAGCGCATCACCGGCAAGTACCAGAAGATCAAGCTCCAGAACGAGGTGGAGACGCTCAAATCCTGGCAGCGCGACCGCGCCGAGAAGGACGCGATGATCGCCCGCCAGCAGCATGAGCGGCAGGATTTCCGTGCCGCCGTGCAAAGTGCCAGTGTGATGAACAGGCGAATATGAGGGGCTTCAGTGGCGTTCAGCAGGGCCATGAATTCCTTGCGGGTGAGATAGCGTGACTTCGGCGGCGGCGGGGCCGGGAAAAAGAATTTTGCAGGGCTGGCCCGAAAATTCCGGTCATGCGCTGTGTAGCAAATGTTGGATTGATGGCCGTACCTTCAAAGCCGCCAGAACGCTTGAAATTCTTGGTATATTTGGGGGGCGTTTCCTTAAGCTGATCCCATATTTTCATGTTGTCCGTCATGCGCGATACTCCTTCAATGATCGTCTGTTTATTTCCATGTCCACACGGTCGCGCACATGGCGAATTCTGTACCAAGGGTCGCTCAGGTATTGACCCTTGGGCATCTTGTCTATTTTGGCATCAAGGCGCTGTATAAATTCGCCCAGCTTTTGACGCGGCATAGTCTTGACGTGATTAGCCTGCCGCGTTTCTTGTGACGCTGCGGCACTTTCAAGCCTTCTTCGCGCCAGATACGCTCTACCCGTTTGTGATTTACAATCCAGCCCGAAGCACGCAATAACGCCGTAATCCGCTTATAGCCATAGCGACCGTAGACCCTCGCCAAACGAACAATATCGGCGCGAAGAGCGTCCTCATCGTCTTGCCTGATCGCTTC
>JAMHWD010000031.1:0-3375 GCA_035911135.1 Alphaproteobacteria bacterium
AGGATAGAATTATTCATAGAGGATCTTATGTGCTGGTATGTGCCTCATGCCATGAAAATGTCATTAAGTGGGACTTGCGGCAGGTTTGTGCAAATGCTAAGATGATTGGCGATGAAAATTTTAATGGCAGTTCTGGTACTTGCATTGGCGTTTAGCGGCTTTTCTGCCGCTTCTCATGCCATGAGCGACACTGGCCATATCGTTTCATCGGATACTCAGGATGGTTCCTCCGACATTAATTCAGCCGACTCCTCCAAAGATGATAGCAAGGCCGAAAAGGTCGCCTGTCCTGACTGTCTGCATTGCTGCTCCCACGTTGTATTCCAGACCGATAATAAAACGCAGATGCCGGAATTCGCGTCCTCCAACCCTGTTATAGAGGCTACGGATTTCCTGCCCGACGCGCTAACCTCCTCGCTTTTGCGCCCCCCCAAAACACTCGCGTAACGAAGGCTTTGGCCTTCGCCTGATGTAAATACGGGCTAACACCCGTGTTGTACTACGTCCCATACGCGAGGAATTTTTTACAATGAAATCCATGACTATGCCGGCTGTATGCCTTGGCGCTCTTTTGTTTGCTTTACCCGCCGCGAACGCGCAGGACTCCGCCCCGATAGCGCAGGAAGTCTTGCCTTTGTCGCAAGGCGTTTCCGGCCCGTCTGTGTCTTTACACGATGCTATCAAGACAGCCCTTCAAAACTCTCCTTTTTATGCTGCGGCGATTGATCGTAGCGAGGCAATGAAAGCGGTTACATCCAAAGCGGGGGCGCTACCCAATCCGGAAGTGTCCTTTGAAATGGAGAATTTTTCCGGAAGCGGGCCGTATTCGGGGACGGAAAATGCCGAGCTGACTTATGGCGTATCGCAACTCGTGGAACTTCCCGGCAAACGCTCTGGCCGTGTCAACGCCGCAAGAGGTGAGGAGAAGAAAAGCCTTTTCGAGCGGGAATCCACTCGCCTCGATCTGATCCGTGATGTCGTGACGGCGTATGCAACCTTGGTGGCTGCCGAAGAAGAACTTGATGTTTTGCGTGAAGAAAAATCCATGGCGACCAATGTGTATGAGAGCGTGGTAGCCAAGGTCGATGCCGGAAAAGAACCACCAATCCAAAAGAACAAGGCCGCGATTGAATTATCATCCAGCAATATCGCTCTGGAACGGGCCGAGCGAAGCGTTCAAACCGCGAAAAGGGTTCTTGCCAATCTGATGGGTGTTCCATCGGAAGGTTTGGTGGCCTTGCCGGGGACGCTTCCCGAAATGAAATCACCATTAGGCCTTTCGGCATACGCGGATATGATTGCATCCACCCCTGACAATCTCGCTTATGACGCAAGCATAGAAACCGCGCAATCGAATCTCTCGTATGAAAGAGCAGGCATGGTTCCCGATCCTACATTCAATGTGGGCGTGCGGGACTACCGCGAAGACGGCGAGAAAGCGTTTTTGGCAGGGGTGTCTATCCCGTTTCCTGTGTTCGACATGAACCGCGCAGGTGTGCGCCGCGCAGGACATGAATATAACGCAGCCATGCTGGACAAGGCGCAGGCTCTTCTTTCGTCCGAAACGGCATTGGCGGAAAACTACGAGCTTTTTGCCAATGCTTATCGGGAAAACAAGACCTTGAACGAGGTCGTTCTGCCTGGCGCTCAGGAAGCGTTCGATGCGGCGCGTATCGGCTACAATGCCGGAAAATTCGGCTATCTGGAAGTTCTCGACGCGCAAAGAACCTTGTTCGATGCCCGCAAGCAAGCGATCCAGACCATGCTCGATTATTACCGCGCGATGGCGGTGATCGACCGCATGACGGCTATCCATTCGACCCAAACCCAAAAGGAGAAAACACCATGAAAACGAAGACACTGATCCTAGCTGCTGCTGCTATCGGCATGACATTTGGAGCAAGCACCTATGTTTCGCAGGCCTATGCCGCAGAAGATCACCAGCATGAGCATAAAGAGGGCGAAGAAGATCACAGCGATCATGACGAAGCCAAGCATGACCATGCCGATGATAAAGATCACGCACACGCCGAAGGCGACGATCATGACCACCAAGACGACGAACACAAGGATTCCGAGGTAGAGAATGGCAAGAAGTAACAAAAAGAAGTGGATGCTGACGGCGGCGGTGATCACGGTATTGGCGGGTGTTCCGGCTTATCACGCGATCTCCCCGTCTTTTGCTGCGCCGGACAAGGACGGCCACGGCCACGGCCACGCGCATGAAGAAGGCGAGGAAGATCATGCTTTCGGCAAAAAGGATGAGCATGGTCATGACCATGATGAAAAACCCGCCGCCAACGATCCCCATGATCATGGCTCTCCCAAGGGGGGCGATGACGGTCACGGTCATGGCGAAGGCGGGGAAGAGCATGAAGAAGGCGTCATCAAACTATTGCCTGAGCAATTGGAGGCCTCCGGAATAGGGGTCGTATCAGTGCGCCAGGGGAGCTTGTCCCATCAGGTGAATGTTCCTGGTCGGATCATGGCCGATGCCGACCGAATGGCGCAGATCGTTCCAAAAGTGTCCGGCATCGTTATCGAGGCGCGAAAGAACCTTGGCGACAAGGTTGAAAAGGGTGAAGTTTTAGCCCTGATCGAAAGCCGCGAAATGGCGGAAGCGTCCGCCGAATATCAGGCATCCATTCGGGCCGCAGAACTGGCGCGGACAACTTTCAACCGCGAAAAATCCTTGTGGGAGAAGAAAGTCACGGCAGAGCAGGATTACTTAAGCGCCAAAAATGCATCACAGGAAGCGCAGATCAGGCTGGATCTTGCCAAACAGAAGATGCAGACACTCGGCGGCGAGGCAAACAACGGAACGCCTTCTCGTTATCACGAGCTGAAATCACCGCTAGACGGGCTTGTGGTCGAGAGGGACTTAACCCTTGGCGCCTTTGCCGATACGTCGAGCAGGGCGTTTACGGTGGCGGATTTGAGTGTTTTGTGGGTGGAAACATCCATCGCACCGAATGATCTGCCACGCGTGAAGGAAGGGCAAGCCGCGTTTATCGAGAGCGCCGGAAAACAAGGCGAAGGAAAGTTGATCTTCGTTAGCCCCGTCATCAATCCCGACACGCGCTCTGCAAAAGCCATCATCGAGCTGGAAAACCCTGACGGGCAATGGCGTTCGGGGGACTACTCGAATGTCTCCATTGTTACCAGCACGCAACAATCGGGCATGACCATTCCTCTGGAGGCTGTCCAGACAATCGAAGGAAAACCCGTAGTTTTCGTCAGAACGGCGGAAGGATTTGAAAAGCGCGAGATTATTCCCGGCAAGAAGGACGACAAGAGCATTGAAATCTCGTCTGGCCTTAAGCCTGGAGAACAGGTCGCGGTTGGCAATACTTTTGTCCTGAAAGCCGAAGCCGG
>JAMHWD010000032.1:0-2226 GCA_035911135.1 Alphaproteobacteria bacterium
AACCAGCGCGAGCGCATTCATGCCATCGTTGCGCCTGCCCAGTTGACGCGCCAGCAGTGAAATGCTGCCCATAAAAGCGGCGCGCACAACTGCCGCATCCGCCCCGACCAGCAAAGTATATAAGATGATTGCAAGAATGGCAAAAACTGCGCCCAGCCTTTCACCAAACATATTTTTAAAAATGGAAAAGAAAATCCCGGCGATGATGGCGATATTAAAACCCGAGATGGCAATGATATGTGAGGTGCCTGTATTTTTAAACGCGTTTTGCAAATCACGCGTAAGACCTGTATCCACACCGAGCAGGATGCCCGCCATGAGCGAGGCTTCGGGATCATGATACAGGCGATATGTATGTTCAAGCAGTTTGTCTTTTAGTTTATAAACCTGCACAAAAAACAGGTTGCCGCCATTCCCCGGCAGAACGGTTACATCGGCAATGGACATATAGGAGTGAATGCCTTCGCGCGCGAGATAATCACGATAGGAGAATTCTTCATCTTCGGGCGGAGTTTTTAAGTCGCCGCGCACGCGCACCCGTTCGCCATATTCATATTTGACAAGCGTTGGCACGCGCACCAGGACGGCGCCGCGGGCGGGCAGGTCACCGCTGCCTGAGTCAACGGCTTCCACTTTGATGTGCAGGTTTGTGTATGTGTCGCGGTAATCCGGCGGCTCTGCCAGCGTACCTGTGACCAGTATTTCATAATCGCGGTCATTGTAAAAAGCAATATGGAACGCATCAATGGCGGGTTGCCGAAATTGATACCACCATGCGCCGCAAAGAAAGGAAATGGGAAGGATGAAAATAAAAGGATGAAGGATAAAAGATGGAAGACGGAATGTGGAAGACAGAAGGCGAAAAAGTATTACGATGAATAAAAGCGCGAGCATCATCGCAAGCCAGAGGTTTGCAGAAAACGCAAGCAGGCTGGCGATCATAATTCCTGCAATAAAAGAAAGCGAAACCCATGGCAATGGCATGGTTGGGATTGTACATTAGATTTTCAGATTATGAACCCGGGGAAATAAAAATTTTATCTTGCAGGTTTATAATAAAAGTACTATGACGAACCAAAACCTTATTCTCATCACAGGCGCAACCGGCTATGTCGGCGGGCGGCTGGTGCCGAAACTTCTTGAAGCGGGTTATCGGGTGCGCTGTCTGGTGCGTGACCCTTCCCGTTTACAGGGACGTTCCTGGCTCAATCAGGTGGAAGTGATCAACGGGGATGTACTCTCTGCTGAAAGCCTTGCCGAAGCGATGAAAAATGTGTCTGTGGCATATTACCTGATCCACGGGATGCAGGGCGGAAAAGTCAACGCTGAACGTGATCTGCAAGCAGCGCGTAATTTTGCACAAGCCGCCGAAGATGCAAACATTGAACGCATCATCTATCTTGGTGAATTGGTTGACCCCACAGCGAATCTCTCGCCCTATTTGCGCGCACGCCATGAAACGGGATATATCCTGCGCTATGGGAAAGTGCCCGTCACCGAATTTCGAGCGGGTATGATCGTCGGCTCGGGCAGCGCGCTCTTTGAAATGATCCGCTATCTGACCGAGCGCGAACCTGTGTTGATCTGCCCTGCATGGTTTTACTCACAAGCGCAGCCGATCGCCATTCGCGATGTGCTCTCTTATTTAATAGACACCCTCAAGACCCCGGACAGCAACGGACGTGTGATCGAGATCGGCGGGCCAACCCGCCTGACCTACGCCGAGATGCTTTTGGGATATGCAAAAGAACGCGATCTACACCGCTGGTTGATTCCAACACCGTTCAACGCGCCGCGCCTTTCCGCTTATTGGGTACACATGATCACCCCGATCCACTGGCGGATCGTAGCCCCGTTGATCGAAGGCCTGCGTGCCAAACTTGTTGTGCGTGATGATACAGCGAAGAAAATATTCCCACAGATTCACCCGATCGATTTTCAAACTGCGGCCCATCTCGCACTGGGGCGTATTCAACGTGATAATGTAGAGACGAGCTGGTCTGATGCGCTTGTCGTTTCAATGGGCGATTTCAAACCCTATCAATTCACGGTGGAAGAAGGCATGTTTATTGAGCGCCGTCAGGTACTTTTGGATCTGAAACCCGAGGATGTGTTCCGCGCTTATACGGGTATCGGCGGCGAACGCGGCTGGCTTTATATGGACTGGTCATGGGCAATTCGCGGCTGGATGGATAAAGCCATTGGCGGCGTTGGCCTGCGCCGCGG
>JAMHWD010000033.1:0-143015 GCA_035911135.1 Alphaproteobacteria bacterium
TTGCCCGTCACGCCAATCTCGCGCAGAACCTCATCCATGCTGCGACCCTGACCAATCAACACCTCCGCCTGACGCAAATATCCGATAATTTGCTCCGCCGTATAACGCTTCCTTGCCATGCAATGCCTCCATAATTTGATGTCCGTTTCTTGATACCAGATTCACTCTAATACCGGACTCAATTATAGGGGGCGGGTCATATTGGCAAAAACCAGGGCCGCCAAAGCGGATAAACACAGCAGAATGCCCGGCGCGGTTTTAGAATGAAGGATTTGCGTGACTATGCCCATATCTTACGCCCCCGTTCCGATGTAGAGCCAGGCCGTGTAAGCGCAGTATGCGGCCAGCATCGCAATACCTGAAACCCTGCCTATGCTCAGGCCGCGTAGAAGGTAGATGGATAAGAACACTGCAACACCCAACATGATCCAGACATCATATGTCGCAATCTGTGCACCTATGGGAATGGGTGATATCATGGCCGTAATACCCAGAATGGCCAGAATGTTAAAAATATTACTGCCGACAATATTGCCGATAATAACATCGCTGTGCTTGCGCATTGCTGCCACGACAGCCGTTGCCAGTTCCGGCAGAGACGTTCCGACCGCAACGATGGTCAAGCCGATGACCGCTTCAGAAAGCCCGAAGTCACGCGCAATCGCAACAGCGCCCTCGACCAGAATATAAGCACCGCCGATTAAAAGTATCAAACCCGCAACTGCATAAACGGATGCTTTTAACAGGCTGAGCTGCTTCTCGCCTTCAATATCCTCTTCAATATGTTGCACGGTTTCAGCACCGCGCTTTTTATCCTGCATATAAGACCATGCAATATAGGCAATCAGAGCGGAAAACATCAAAAGGCCGAATATTAAGCTGATGTTTCCAGTTAAGGCCAGACCGCAAAGAATAATGCTTGCGCCCAGCATCACAAACGCATCACGCTTAACCGCACTACCAGCCACAAAAATCGGGCACAGGATCGCAGCTAGACCAATAATTAGGAGAATATTGGCAATGTTACTGCCAACCACATTCCCAACGGCAATATCGGAAGCCCCCTTAAGTGCCGCGCTAACCGATACTGTCATCTCCGGCATGGATGTACCAAAACCGACCACCACGGCACTGACCAACAGTTTTGATAGGCCAAAATTACGTGCAAGGGATACTGCGCCTTTAATCAGGCCTTCTCCGCCGAAGAAGAGCAGTACGAGGCCACCCAGTATCATTAAAATATCCATCATCAAATTTGCCCTTGCCTTATCTCTTCAAAAGCCCGCTCTGCTTTGAGGGGAGCGGAGCGGGCTAAAGGTGTTAAAATCTAGAAATCGAACAGATCCATGATCCGCGACATCTTTCCTTCTTTCTTATGATATTTTCCAGAGCCGTAATATCCTTTTTTCTGATAGCGATGATCGTCATCATCCCAATCATCGTCATCATGATCGTGATGGGTGCGGGATCTTGACGGGGGCCTGTTGGATTGTTCTGCCGCTGCTTCTTCCTGCAGCATGTGCATGAGTTTTTCCAGCTCGCCCTTATCAAGCCAGACGCCGCCCGATGTCGGGCAGATGTCGATTTCAATACCGTAGCGGTGAATTTGTCGCATCGGGGAGCCGTCAATCGGTGATGTTAAAAGAGGCATGGTTTTCTATCCTTTCCTTGCTACTGGTTTTTCCATTTGATCTGGAATTCGATTTCTTCTTCGCCGTCTTCACGTTCATGCTCGATATTAAATATGGCGTGCTTGGGCACATAGATACGCTCTCCGGCGATCTGGATATCGAACCGCTCGCCTTTTTCAAGGCAATCGGCCAGACGGCGCAGTTTCTCGACGAATTGCGCCGTGCTGTAGGTTTTCTCGATATCGCGGTCTTGCATTTTTACAACGTTCATAGTTTTTGTTCCTTTCTTTACTTTGTAAAACCTGGGAGTCTTATTCCTCCCAGGCCTGGTGTCTGTAATGCTTACGCGCTACGCAAATCACCATTTCGGGCGCGCCCAGAGTGAACCCTGACAGGCTGCAATTTGCCGTTTGCGCCGTCATTGACGATCCGCTCCATGCGATCCTTGATCGCTAGCCGCAGCTTTTTGAGCTTGAGCAGGCGCATCCAGTCCGGCCAGCGCCGCTGGTGCTCTTTCTCGATCTCCTGCTGGATCTGAGCGGATTTAAAAAGCAGTGATTTAAAATGCTGAACTGACATAATGTGCTCCTTTCGTTCAAGTTACAGCTTGATCGGGAGGTTTTTGTTGTCAGTTTTTTTTGGAAAATCAAACTAACACCGGAAAACTTATTCCCGATGCGGTCCGACATCACGATAAGAAGACCTATGATCTTTTGCTTATCGCCAGAGGGGCCCGGCCCGCTACATAGTTACAGGATATAATATGAAGATTTACAGTTTCAATAGAAATCGAAAATCTATTGAATATTTCAATAGATAGATGCCATCAATCACTTTTTTTCATGGATAACTGTTTGCTCTAATGATCGTGTGATATGAGATGCTAGAACCTTTCCAGCCTCAGATAGGTTTTCGCGTCGCATGAGGGCGACTTCGGAATCAGCAAGTTTCGGAAGACGCACCTGATTCTTCAACGGCACGATTCCCTCCGGCACCATATTCGCAGGTAAAACAGTTACACCGAGACCTCCTTTCACAGCAGCAATCGTTCCGGCAAGACTGGGGCTGGAATACGCAATTTGCCAAGGCTTGCGCACCCGGTCCAGCGCAGCAATAGCGCGGGCGCGGTAGATACAGGGCTGTGGTGACAACACAAGCGGCATCGGGTCTTTCATCTGATAATACTCTGCCGCCGCCCAGACCAGAGGCTCGCGCCAGACTTTCGTGCCGCCTTTTACGCGCTCCGGATCGCGCTTCAGTAGAGCGATGTCCAAATGGCCTTTTTGAAACTCCTGCAACAGATTGAGCGTCAGATCACACACAACATGCAACTGCACATGCGGATGATGTTTTGAAAAACTGGACAAAATATCGGGCAGATAATGTGTAGCGAAGTCTTCCGGAACGCCGAACGTAATCTCTCCGCGCACTTCCGGCTCAGTCAAACGGCTAAAGGCCTCCCATTGCAGCTCGATCATACGGCGCGCATAACCGAGAAAGATTTCACCTTGTTCAGTCAAAGCAACATCGCGGCTAGTGCGTTCAAACAATGGTGCTTTTAATCCTTCTTCCAGCTTTTTGATCTGCAAACTGACGGCGGATTGACTGCGCCCAACGATTTCACCTGCGCGGCTAAAACTGCCCGTTTCAGCCACTGCGACAAAAGTCTTAAGAATGAGCGTATCGATGTAAAATGGCATGTCTGTTTCTAGGTATTTAATAATCTCATCAATAATATTAAAACTATCAATTTTTACAATAAAAATATATGCGGCATAAATACCTCGAAACAAAAGGTATATCGCATGGAATTTATAGCCCTCATCGAACAAAACCTCCTAACCCCGCCCATATTATTCTTCGCTCTGGGTGTGCTGGCCGGTATCATCAAATCTGATCTGGAAGTCCCTGAAAGCATTAGCCGCTATCTCGCGCTCTATCTGATGATGGCTATCGGCTTTATACTGCTTTGTCGGCGAGGCGCTGTCATGTGTGCAGCATGTTGAGGAAGCTCTTAGCCATTCGATTGTATTGAAAACAGAGAAAGATCGCACCAAGGCAGAAGCTGATCAGCTTTTAAATGAACACCGTTCATACACCCTCGGAAAATCCATCAAAATTGCGCAGGGGGCTGGTCTTTATCCGGAGCAGCTTCAACAAGAGCTTAAAGAGTTTTTGATCGAAAGAAACTTGCTGGTCCATAAGAGCATTGCGCAGGGGCGCGATGAATGGGACTTAAATATTTCCAGAGACAAAGTGTTCCGGAGAATAAAGGCAATTACACGCCAAGCACAGCGACTTCAAATTTTAGTCGAAGAAGATCTAATGAGTTTTTGTGAATCAAATGGCCGTGATATGTCCGGTGTTAGAGCTGAAATAGAAAAGTTTTATAAAAGCAAAAATCCATAGGGGTACGCTTGGTATCCTAGCTCTTGATCTTAAGCTTGCTGAAGCGCTGCCCTTGATTTTCTAAGAGTCTTTTTTTATCCATGCAAATCTTACATGGAATGTTAAAATTGCATGGTTGTTTTTTACTCAGGTTCTGAGGCGGTGGGAGTTTAAGTAAACTACACTTTACTTTTTTGCTTTTAATCATCTATAAAGTAAATTATAGTTTACTTTAAAGGCTGATTTGGGCTTTTTAGTAAACTGTATTTACCCGCGCGCCCGATACTGGGATCAGCTTCACGCGCTGAGCGGCGCGATAACGGTACATTTTCAGGATGTGCAGGGCATGGTAGATTTTGATCTTCCTGACACATCACATCTTGATCAGAAAGATCGCAGGGCCTTTACCAAGCTGCTGCTGGATAGTGTGATGCCTGAGGCCCTTGCGCCTGCCCCGTGACAGCGCTTACCAGAAAAATGCAAGGCGCCGGCGCACTGGCGGATTGATGGTTTCCGGGTTCGGGTCGCTCCCCTTCATCACGCGCAGTGAATAAACAAGATAGCGCCGGATCATTTTTGCAAACGAGAATCCGCGTAATAACAGGCTGTACCAGAGGGATAAATATCCGCGTTGCCATAGCTTGTGCAAATTATCTTGCTGCGCCATCTCCGCCTTCCAGATATTACCTGAAAGGCCGCCAGCACCATATAAAGGCTTGGCCGTAAAAGACATGTAATCCCTTATCCACATGGCCTTGCCGCCGCGCAAAACAATTTCAAGCCAGAACAGCATGTCAGATCCGCGCGGTTTGCTTTCATCGAAAGTCAGGTTCTCCGGCTTTCTGATCATGATCGAAATCGTGATCATGACATTCCTGAAAAGTACGTGCGTATCTTTTAAAATCTTGGTGGAAGGATCATAATCTTTTTCAAATCTGGGCAGGCTATCAGGTGTTCCATCGCGGAATCTAACCCCGTGGCAACTTAGTGCCAGGCTGGGGTCGTTTTCAAAAAATTTATATTGGATCTCGAGTTTTTGTGGGTGCCAGTAATCATCACTGTCTAAAAAGGCAAGGAAGGGCTGCGTTGACTCGCGAAGGGCATCATTGCGGACAGCATAAACGCCGCGGTTTTTATCAAACGGGAAAAACCGTATCCGGCTTGGCGTATGGTGTTCAATTTCCTTGATCGTATTTTCAATAACGGCGCGAGAATTGTCAGGGCTGCCATCATCCAAAATCAGGATCTCCGTTGGCGGAGTTGTTTGAAAAGCCGCGCTTTTCAAGGCCATGGCCACGGTATCCGCCGCCTTATAGCAAGGCAGAATCACAGTGACCGGACAGGTTTTTGGCTGCGTGTCCATTTATTAAATCTCAAAGAAGCGATCTGATATGAATCAAAACTAGGCGGGATGAATTAATATTCTCTTAATAAGATAAATACATTAGCAGCATTTCACAAGGAAATTGCGATGGCAACAAAAGGAAGTTTCTATAATAATCACATGGGGTGCCATCACCGGATTTTATCTTTGGCTCTCATTTGAGGCGCATGCCTGATTGAGAGTTGTATTTGGAGCTGCGGAAACATATCATTAATGCTGTGTCAATCTTAGCAATTTCTGATCAGGTCATATGCCCCATCAAAAAACCATACTCGTGACAGGCGGAGCCGGATTTATAGGGTCTGCTGTCATACGTTATGTTATGGCTCATACATCAGACTGTGTCGTAAACCTTGATAAGCTTACCTATGCCGGCAATCTGGATTCTCTTGCCGGGGTTGCTCATAACAATCGCTATGCGTTCGAGAGGGCAGATATTTGTGATGCCGTGGCGCTGAAGAGGATTTTTACGGATTTCCAGCCAGATGCGGTTATGCATCTTGCTGCTGAAAGCCATGTTGATCGTTCTATTGATGGGCCGGCTGATTTTATCGAGACCAATATTCTTGGCACTTATTCTTTGCTGGAGGCTGCCCGGAGTTATTGGGTGTCGTTGGCGGATCAAAAAAAATCCGCCTTTGTATTTCATCATATTTCCACCGATGAGGTGTATGGTGACCTTGAGGGTGATACGGCTCTTTTTAGCGAGCAGACATCATATAAGCCAAGCTCTCCGTATTCAGCCAGCAAGGCCTCATCGGATCATCTCGTGCGCGCGTGGCAGCGTACATACGGCCTGCCGTGCATTATTACAAATTGTTCGAACAATTACGGACCATACCATTTCCCTGAAAAATTGATCCCGCACATGATCTTGAATGCGCTCGCCGGGAAATCGCTGCCAGTCTATGGCGATGGCAAGCAGATACGTGACTGGCTTTATGTCGAAGATCATGCGGAGGCGCTTTATAAAGTCATGACCAAAGGCAAGCCCGGTGAAACCTATAATATTGGCGGGCATAACGAAATGCAGAATATCGAAGTTGTGCATACGCTTTGCGATCTGCTGGAAAATCTGGCCGGTGAGCGCAAACCTCAGGATATTAAAAACTACCGGGATTTGATTACCTTTGTTAAAGACCGTCCCGGCCATGATCGGCGCTATGCCATTGATGCCTCGAAAATTGAGCGCGATCTGGGATGGAAACCGAAAGAAACATTTGAGACGGGCCTGCGCAAAACCGTGCAATGGTATCTCGACAACGAGGCATGGTGGAGCCGCGTATTAAGCGGTGATTACAAACTGGAACGCATCGGTGAAGGCCAAGATAAAAAGGAGCAACGCTATGGCGGTTAAAGGCATTGTGCTGGCGGGCGGCGCGGGGACGCGTCTGCACCCAATCACGCAAGGAATTTCAAAGCAGCTTCTTCCTGTCTATGACAAGCCGATGGTCTATTATCCGATTTCGGTGCTGATGCTGGCGGGCATAAATGACATACTGATTATTACTACGCCGGAAGATCAGGCGGGATTCCAGCGCTTGCTCGGGGATGGGTCGCATTTTGGCGTTAATCTGCAATACGCTGTTCAGCCTTCCCCGGATGGGCTTGCTCAGGCCTTCATCATCGGCGAGAAATTTATCGGCAAGGATAATGTGGCGCTGGTTCTTGGTGATAATCTGTTTTTCGGTCATGGATTTTCTCCGAAACTTCATGAAGCCGTCAGCCGCAAAAAAGGCGCAACTGTTTTCGGGTATCAAGTCAAGGATCCGGAACGCTTTGGTGTGGTGGAGTTTGATTTTGACAATCAAAAAGCCATTTCCATTGAGGAAAAGCCGAAAAATCCCAAATCCCATTATGCGGTTACCGGCCTTTATTTTTATGATAATGACGTGATTGATATTGCCAAGGCGGTTACGCCATCGGCCCGCGGCGAGCTAGAGATCACGAGCGTCAATCAGGCCTATCTGGAGCGCGGCGATCTGTATGTCGAGATGCTGGGGCGAGGCTTCGCGTGGCTGGATACCGGCACGCATGAGAGTTTGCTGGAAGCCGCGCAGTTCATCAGCACGATCGAAAAGCGTCAGGGGTATAAAATCGCCTGTCTTGAGGAAATCGCGCATCGGCAGGGTTGGATCAGTGATGCGCAATTGATTGCGGCAGCCGAAAAATATCAGAAAAACGAATATGGGCAGTATCTTCTTTCATTCGCACATGAAAAAAAGATAATTAAAGCCGTGGCAAAAGGGTAATGAGCAACGATAATCCCATATATGTCGTGCGCCCCAATCTGCCGCCGTTTGAGGAATTTACGCGTCATGTTCAGGTGGCCTGGGACCGCCGCTGGCTGACCAATGGCGGCGCGCTACACCAGCAGTTGGAAGCCGCGCTTGAAAATCGTTTTGGCGCTCCTATTTCCCTTTTCAACAATGCCACGATCGGGCTGATGGCCGCTTGCGCTGTGCTGGATTTAAAGGGCGAGGTTATTACAACGCCGTTTTCTTTTATCGCCACTTCGCATGCGTTGCTCTGGAATAATTTAAAGCCCGTTTTCGTTGATATCGACCCCAAAAATCTGAACATCGATCCTGCCAGAATTGAAGCCGCCATCACGGATAAAACAAGCGCCATCATGGCTGTGCATTGCTACGGCCACCCTTGCGATGTCGCGGTCATCGAAGCCATCGCCAAAAAGCACAATCTGAAAGTGATATATGACGCTGCTCATGCCTTTGATGTAGATGTGAACGGCAAAAACATTGTGCAGTATGGCGATCTCTCCGTGCTCAGTTTTCATGCCACAAAAGTCTTTAATACCTTTGAAGGCGGAGCGATTATCTGCCGCGATGCAAACATGAAAACCCGCATCGAGCAGTTCAAGAATTTCGGCATTGTTGATGAACTTTCCATCGAGGAGACAGGCCTCAACGGCAAGATGAGCGAAGCTCACGCCGCTATGGGGCTGGCGCAACTGCCGCATATGAGGGAATACCGAACAGGCCGGAAAAACGTGGATGCTCTGTATCGCCGTGAACTCAGCGATATGCGCGGAATTGGATTGCTGGAGAGCAGCGCGGATAGGCCAAACTATGCGTACTTCCCCGTTCTCGTTGGTGATGGATTCCCCATAAGCCGTGATGTCTTGTTTGAAGCATTGAAAGAAAAGAACATTATTGCCCGGCGTTATTTTTACCCGCTGATTTCTGATTTTTCGATGTATAAAAACCTCCCTTCATCCGCTCCTCAAAATCTTCCCGTCGCCGCAAAGGCCGCACAGCAAATTCTTTGCCTTCCCATTTATCCCGATCTTTCTGAAGCAGAACAGATGCGGGTTATCGATGTCATCAAGAAGGCTGCCGCATGACCAAAGTCTTTGCTGTTACCGACAACCGCTTCATTTTTGAAAATTTCGCGCCGATTTTTGCGGAGAACAAAACGAGCGTCGATTTCTATTGCAGCCCGAAATCGGAATCCATGTTCGCTGCCGAAATCAAGGCGGGAAGCATGGCGCCGATCACGCTGAAAGAAGACAGTGCACGGCTTATCAATGGTGGCTATCAATTCGGTTTTTCCTGCCATTCCAAACAGATTTTTCCGCCCGCACTCGTGAATGCCTTACTCTGCGTGAACATTCATCCTGGCTATAATCCGTATAATCGCGGCTGGTTTCCGCAAGTTTTTTCCATCCTGAACAAAAGGCCCGCAGGCCTTACCATCCACGTCATGGATGAGGAGATCGACCACGGTGCAATCATTGTGCAGCAAGAAATAGAGATCGAAAGTTACGATACATCTTTTAGCGCCTATAACAAGGTGATCGCCGCCGAAATCAAGTTATTCTCTAAAGCCTTGCCGCATATTCTGGATGGATCTTATTCGCGCACGAAAATGAATGGCGAGGGCAATTACAATTCTATCAAAGACTATAAAGCCTTGCTGGAGATTGATCTGGACAAGAAAGTCACCATGCGGGAAGCCATCGATTATCTGCGTGCCATGACGCACCCACCCTATAAAAACGCCTATTTTATCGATGATAAAGGGCGCAAGATCATGGTCGGGATAGAGATCGAAGAAGCCAAAGGGGGGTAGAGTGAAAATCCTGCATCTGGCCTCGAACGATAAATTTATCAACCACGCTTATCATAGTTTCGAGAGTGTTTATCCGGGGGCGAGCACGGTTTTTATTTTCGAATACGCAGTGCTGAAATCGCAATATACGCCTCACCCCGCTTTCACGATTATCGGTTATAAAGACATCCTCAATCCCGCCTTTGTCAAGGGGTTGGAGCAATATGACCTGATCGTTCTGCACTCTCTTTATCCGCAATTTATTTCCATCGTGAACCGCGCGCCGAAGAGCGTGAAATTCGTCTGGGTCGGCTGGGGGTTTGATTACTACCGCTTCATTTATAAAGATGAACGAGCATTATATCTTCCGGAAACACTGGCATTGTTTGAACGCGCCTGCCAGAAACAAACCCTGCCGCAACGTCTGCTACAAATGCTGAAACAGCCCTACAAAAAATTCCTGAAAATGGATGAGGGGAGCCGTATAAAGGCGATTGAAAAATGCCGTGCCTTCGCCCCTGTGCTGGAAGAGGATTACGATCTGGTCAAACAGGCGGGCATAATCAAAAATCTGCCGCCTTTTATCGACTGGAACTACGGCAGCCTTGAAGAACACTGGGTGAAAGGCTTTACGGGAGCACGCACGGATGGCGATCACATCCTGATCGGCAATAGCAGCGACCTGGAGAATAATCATCTGGATGCTTTCGAAAGCCTTGTTAAAACTGAAAAGGGCGCTGACCAGAAAGTAATTGTTCCCTTAAGTTATGGCGATGGGCAGTGTATCCCCGAGGTCCTCAAAAAAGGCCGGACGCTGTTTGGTGATGATTTACAGCCCTTGCAAAATTTTATGCCGATAGAAGATTATATTGCCATCATCAAATCTTGCGGCTTTGTGATTATGAACCATAAGCGTCAGCAAGGCATCGGCACGATTGTACTGATGTTATACTTAGGTGCAAAAGTGTTCCTGCAGGAGGATTGCCCCAGCACCCGTTTTTTCAAACGCCATGGCGCGGTGATTTATACGGTGCAACAGCTCGAAAAAGATCCGGCACTACTGCAATCCCGCTTGCCTGAAAAAGATGTGCAAAACAATATCGCGATGCTGGAAAAATTCTGGTCAAAACGCGCCATTGAAAATAAAACCCGTGCACTGGTGGAAACAATCGCGGGCCTGCAAAAACCCGAAGAGAAAGCCGCATGAAAGCCTCGCAATGCCATTCCAACAAAAAGCTTCACAACTGGCTGATCTACCGGTTTCGCGATAAATTCCTGTCAAAATATGCACCGCTTTATAAGGGAAAGCTCTATGATCTTGGCTGCGGCGAAGCGCCGTTCAAGCCGTTTTTCGAGCAATATTGCAATGAATATGTCGGCGTTGACTGGGCGGGGAGTTTTCATGATACCAAGGCCGATATCGCCGCTGACCTTAATAAGCCTTTGCCGATTGAAGACGGGGCGGCCGATACGGTGGTTTCAATTTCGGTGCTTGAGCATCTCTCCGAATCGCAGGTTATGCTGAATGAGGCCTGCCGAATTTTAAAGCCGGGCGGGGCGATCATCCTGCAAGCGCCCTGGCAATGGATGGTGCATGAAGCGCCTTATGATTTCTATCGCTATAGCCCCTATGGCCTCGAACATATGTTCAAAAAAGCGGGCTTTACCGATATCCGTATCGAACCGGAAGGCGGCTTCTGGGCGATGTGGTGTTTAAAACTCTGTTACTTCCTGCGTCGTTTCGTTCATGGGCCCAAACCTTTACGCATTTTTATACTGGCCGTTCTAACGCCGTTCTGGTTCTTCTTCCAGATTTTGGGGCTTCTTCTGGATAAAATCGACAACAACCCCGCACTGGAGGCCAGCGGCTATTGGGCCGTGGCAAAAAAGGCGTGAGCGCAAAATCCTTAAAAGCGCAAACCTTGGGAGGGGCTACATGGACGAGTGCCTCCAGCGTTGTTGTTACGCTTTGCCAGCTCGCAACGTTAGTCATTCTGGCGCGGTTTTTAGCGCCAGAGGATTTCGGGGTCATGGCCATATTGATGGTCGTGGTCGGGTTTTGCCAGGTATTTATGGATGCCGGGATCAGCTATGCGATCATCCAGCGCCAGGATATTACGCATATCCAGCTTTCCAGCCTCTACTGGCTTAATATTGCGGCGGGGGTCATTCTTGCGGGGGCGGTCTATCTGCTGGCCCCGCTGATCGGCAGTTTTTATGAGCATGCGCAAATGGCAGGCATGATCCGGCTTTTATGCCCTGTGTTCATTGTAATTGCCGCCGGCAATCAGTACCGCATCCTTTGCCAGAAAGAGCTGCAATTCGCGCGCATGGCATTGGCAGAGGGCGCGGCAGCTTTGGGATCTCTGATCGTGGCAGTGCTGTCGGCAATGGCCGGATACGGTGTTTACGCCCTGATTTTCGGGATGATGACGCAGGCGGCGCTATCCAGTTTTATTTTTTTGGTTATTGGCCTGAAATACCATCACCGGCCAGCCGTCGTGTACCGGCATAGGGAGCTCACGGGTTTTTTCAGTTTCGGCCTTTACCAGATGGGCGACAGGGCCATGAATTACCTCAATACTTATGCTGACACGTTGCTAATCGGCAAATTTTTAGGGATGGAAGCACTCGGCTTTTATAATCTGGCGTGGCAGCTTTGCGTGTTTCCAGTTCTGCGCATCAATCCAATTTTGAACAAAGTAGCCTTTCCGGTTTTTTCAAAATTACAGGGAGATGAAGAAAAACGCGCCCTCTATTATACAAACTTCGTACGCGTGGCGGGCCTCATTATGATCCCGCTGATGGTGTTTGTATTCTACTTCGCATCTCCGATTGTGCATATTGTCTATGGCCAAGGCTGGGAAATCACTGCCACGCTGGCCTCCATTCTGGCAGCCGTTGGGATTATCAAGGCGACATCCGCGCCGGGCGGGGCGCTCTTCCTCTCGCTGGGCCGGGCCGATATAGGGTTCTGGTGGAATGCGCTCTGGTTGGCCGGGATCGGTGGAGCAGTTTGTATAACGCTCATGATCGCACCTTCCATCGAGAATGTAGCCTATGCCGTACTGGGCGTTTCACTTGTTTTTGCAGCCCTCTGGCATCTCATGGTGAGACGAATTGCCAAGGTGCCTTATGGCGCACTCTTAAAGCATTTGCTGCGCAGCTTGGCGGCGAGCATATTCATCGGCGGTATGGCATCTCTGATAACACAGTTACTCAGTCCACAAAACGATAGTGCGATTATTGCACTGGCCGCGGCTTTTTGCGCGGCGCTTTATCTTCCTTATCTTTTCTGTTGCGAGAAGGATTTGATAGAATCTTACCGGAAAAAAGAGGCATAACCCATGGGTCCGTTCGGCTATATCAAGCGCAATAAAGGTGATCGCCAGATCAATGCCATGATGCATGAAATGGCGTATCTGGACCATTTCGTGAAGGATGATGTTTTTTCTGATGATGCGATAGAGGCCGCGCGTGTTCATATTCCTGCGATGAGCCCTGTAAGTTCTCCGGCAAAAGCGGACAACATTTTTTTGTGGCTGGAAGGCGAGATTTATAATCTGGATGCTTGCGCAAAAGCCTTGGCGCAGACTTGCGCGAATTTTGAATCCCTACTGCTCGGCGCATATGAAGCAGGCAGATTGGAAGAAATCCTGACGCTTGTGGATGGTTATTACTGTGCCGTTCTTTATGATGCAAAAGCACGGCAGGTTAAACTTATTACCGATCGCTACGGGATGCGTGTTTTGTATTATTACGCGCGCAGCCAGGATTTTGCCTGGGCAGGGGATGTGAAAGGTATTTTGTTGCTGGATTTCGTCGATAAGACGATTGATGAGACAACAGCGCCCTGTTTCCTGGATATTGGTTTCCTGCTCGAAGATCACACATGGTTCGAGAACATAAAGCTTCTGGAGCCAGCCACCGTCCTGACCTATGACATCGCGCGGCATAGTTTCGAGAAACATTATTATTGGCGCTGGTCGGATATCAAGCAGCAGCAGATTTCCTTTGATGATGCTGTAGAGCGCGTTTCAGAACTGATGGTGCAGGCCGTTCTAAAGCGCTTTTCCCCGGAACAAAAGACAGGCTTTCCCTTAAGCGGCGGGCTGGATTCGCGCCTTCTGCTGGCTGCGGTGCATAAGCATTATCCGGATTATAAGGGCTATGCCTATACGTTCGGGCGTGAAGGCGCGGAGGATATTCTGGTCGCACGGCGTGTGGCGGGGCGCGCGAAATGGGATCATCAATTATACGCGCTCACTGGCGATAACTGGTTCGAGCCGCGCAAGGAAAAATCATGGGTCGTGGATGGCATGCTCAGCATGATGCATATGCATGGCACAGAATTCCTGCCGCAAATGGCGGGGCGCATCGATACGATAATGAACGGCTATGCCGGGGATGTGGTAATTGGCGGTGGATATACTAATCAGGATAATGCGGACAGGCGCATTACTGCAGAACTGGCCGCACCGTTTTATGGGCGGCATATTGAACTGGTGGATTTAAAAAACCCTTTTTACGACACGCCCCATTTCGAGCCACATATTTACATGAACCGTGTCAGGCGGTTTACCAATATGGGATCTGTAAATATTTTGCCCTATTTAAACATACGAAAGCCGTTCTTTGATAACGATCTGATGGAATTCATGTTTTCCATCACGGATCAGTATAAATACCAGAACAGGCTTTATTCCGCGGCCCTGATGCGCGCAGTACCTGATTTTTACAAGGATATTCCCTGGCAGAAAACCGGGCGTGTTATTGGCAATGCTAAAGACATGAGCAAAGCGGCAAAGAATATCCGGCGGGTAAAGGGCGCGCTTTCGCGCTGGGGATTTTTGGGGAAGAAGACGGAATATACCGACTATAACAACTGGCTGCGCGCCCCAGAAATTGCGGAGCAGCTTTCCGAATTGCTCGATCCCAAAACGGCGATCTACACTGAGTTCGTTAAACGCGACCTGCGTGAAGAATTTTTAGAGCCTCAATTGAGGAACAAATACAAAAACAATGCCGATCGCATTTTGCGTGCGGCCACGATGGAATATTACCTGCGCAGGGCACTAAAGAACTAAGCGTGCGGGTCCGGCTTGGCGACAAGCAGGATAGAGGGCGCGAAAGCCGCCGGGACCCAGTCAAAGGGTGATTTATGCGTTTTGATAATTTTCAGGTTATGGCGAATTGTCTGCGCCAGCCATCGCCAGTCAAATCCCTTATGCTTGATGCCGTGGCGCGGCAATTTATCAAGCTGATAAAGCCCAGCCCAGAATGTCTCACCCCATGTGTATTCCTTGTGCCGTACATAACGCATCAGCCAGGAACCGATATTTTTGATCCAGATCGCCGGGCCAATCTCAACAGGCACAGAAGCGATAAAAAGCTTTAAGGATTTCACCTGTCCGATCCGCTCGATAATGCGCACGACGGCATGTTCCGGAATATGTTCCATCGATTCCAGCGCGACCACGATGTCGGGATTGCAGCTTTCAATCAACCCTTCGGCGGCCGCATCGGCATGGATGATCGTCACATCAGGATTGTCCTTGTATATCGCCTGACCTTTGGGGGCCAGCTCATCATGCAGGTCAATGCCGTAATAACGGATATTATGCGTTTCCCGCAAAACTTCATAAAGGCCGCCCTGACCACACCCAATATCGACGAGAACAATCTGCCTGTTTCCAGCCTCCTTTTGCAGCTGATCCAGATAATGGCGCACCATCCGGAAGCGAAAGCTGTGTAAATAGCGGGTAATACCGTTAAAATTGTTCTCGAGAATAAAGGCCTTGGATGTTATCATGATGGAGCTTTCGGATGCGGTTCTCTGCATTAATCTATCAAATTTGCAATCTGGTGAATATTGAAATATGCGTGCTGTTACAGGGCATAGTAATGTGAATGCATTATCACATGGCGGAGTCATGCCTGAAAAGCCGGAGCTTATTGCCAAGGCAGGCCTTTTTGTGCTGTTTGTATATATCACGACATCATATTTCTATTTTTTCAAGACGGGCATCCCGCAGGTCAGTGGTTATATCATGGCCGTGGGGATTGTATTTGTGCTGGGTGCCTGGCTGACCACCGGGCGCTTCAGGGTTACGCAGGGGCATTTCTGGGGGGTGATGTTTGCGCTGTGGACGTTCTTGATCAATATCATTCATTATGTGTCATACCCTGAAATCCAGTTTTTCCTCAGCAGCCTTTATTATCTTTATAATGTGTCGATTTTTATTTTTATCAGCATGCTCTTTCGCTATGCGCCGAATTCGGCCATGAAAACGATGTATGCTGCGGTAACCATTTCGCTTGTTGCGCAGATTTTCATCTGCATTTTTTATCCCAACCTGGAGAATGGGCGTGTTCAGGGGTCATTCCATAATCCTAATCAGCTCGCATACTGGGCATTGTTCTCGGCATCCATCATGTTGTTGCTGCGGAGTGGTTCTCGCTTGAAATGGTACGATCTGCTGATATTTGCAGGTTTTGGCCTTATTCAGGTGTTTGCCCTGTCAAAAGCAGGTCTTATTGCCTATGGGTGTCTGGCGCTGGGTTTGCCGTTTCTTCGCATTATGCCGGCTGCTTACCGAAGTGCTTCCTTGCTCGGGGTGCTGTTTTTGGCGATTGTGTCCATTTTTCATTTTGCGGAAGTCATGGATACGGCCCGCAAGGTTGATAATATCAGCAATGTCATCAGCCGTATTGAAAATATCGGCGGAGAGGCTGATGACAGCTTGATGTGGCGGGGATATTACAGGCTGGTCCAATATCCGGAATATATGATTATCGGCGCGGGGGAGGGCGGGTATGACCGTTTTTTCGATACGCCCCAGCCAGTTGAAATTCACTCTACCCTGGCCAATCTGCTCTTTTCCTACGGCCTGATGGGGGTGTTTCTCTTTTTTACCTTCCTCTACAGCATAGCCATCAAGGCGCCGCGCCACTTCATGCTGGTCATATTTGCCATTCTTCTGAATGGGCTTTCCCATCAGAACATGCGATTTTCGCATTTTTGGGTGGTTTTGGGCACGGCGTATGGCATGGCTTATGCCACCCGGAATCGTGATTTTGAGATTAGTTCTGGCCAGTCGGCGCATGCGTCCTTGCCTTTTCCGGCGGCAAGTCAAACAAATTTTGTTTCTTCCATGCCTAAAATGACCTAGAATCTCCTAGAGGGCGCGCCCTTTTTCCTGATTTCTAAGCTATTCCTGTTAATGTTTTCATATTTTAATCTTAGACATGCGCTTTTGTTCATGGGCCTGCTTGTACTATTTCAGGCTGCGCCTTCGTATGCCCAGCAGGAAGATAAATTTCTTGATACTGCTGCACGTGTCCCTCCGGAATTGTTGCCCCAGCCGTTTATTTACAAGGGCTTTAAATACCAACCCCAGCTTACGCTGCGCGGGCAGTATGATAGCAATCTTTTTTCAACCTTGAATGATCAGGTGAGCGATTATTCCCTGACAACGTCGCCTCAGTTGTCGATTGGCAAGGAATACGGGCGCTTCTCAACGGCATTGAAGGCAAGGGCGGATATACAAAGATTTTCCAGCCAGCATACTGAAAATCAGGAAGGGTACGCCGTAAGCCTTAACAATAATTTTGATATTAACAGTCGCTGGTCCATTCCGTTTAATTTTTCCTATCTGGGTAATGCATTAAAGCGCGGCAATCCTGTAAAAAATCTTGCTGTTAGCGAAAAGCCGATAACATTTGAGACGTGGAATGCCAATGCTGGCATTGTCAGGCGTTTTAATCGTCTTTCTTTAAGCTTGATAGGGGATTATTCAGAAATTTCCTTTCAGGACGGGCGGTCATTATCGGGTTTGCCTGTTGTTTTGAGTGATAATGACCGTTCGACGATGACCGGTACTGTCGGGCTGCGATATGATCTGCTGCGCGGTGATGCTGCTGGCGAGGCGGCCGAACATTATCTATTTGCCAATGCAAAATTCGGGCATCAGGACCATCGGCGCCTGGCATATACAAACGGATCATTTTCAGGTTTGAACAAGGATCGCGATACGCTCTCTGCCATGATTGGTTTCAAGACGGGTTATAAGGGCTTGCTCAATGCGCGTCTTGGCGTGGGGATACTCAATCAGTATTTTGAGGCACCGACATTAGACAATACCAGCACCTATGATTTCTCGGCCGATATTGATTATGCCCTGACCAGAAGGTTAAATCTTGCTTTTGCTGCTGGCCGTGATATTTCGCAGGATAATGATCTTCTTCAGGGTATGGTGATGAATACCTATAATCTGGGTATGGAATACGAAATCAGGCATGATCTTTATTCTTCGGTGATATTGGGATATGCCAGCAGCGAGTTTGAAGAAATCAACCGCGAGGATAGCGATTATTCTGCCGGGCTGGAGCTGCAATATTTTCTCAATCCCCATCTTTCGGCCAAAGCCGGCATATCGCATGTATTCAGGGATAGCTCCGACGCGCTTCAGGATTACGATCGCAATATCCTGATGTTCAGCATAACGGGAAGCCTGTAGCCATTGATAGGCAATGGTTTTACGGGATCGCGCGTGAATAGATAAATTGCAATATAAATTTAATAATATTTCAAGATAACTTCCCTAATATAGAGGGACGGGGTTTTAAAATATACGGGGTTTGAATGACGGACCAGAATGAATCTGGCGTGACGGGGGGCTCTCTCACGGAATTGAAGGTAATTGGCTGTGGTTGCCAGGCTTGCATGTCGGGGCAGGGCGCCAGCCTTTATGATGCGCCCGCACCGGGTGATACGAGCGCCCCGACAACGGCGGGCACGAAAGAGCAATTTGCCGAATTCATGACCAATCTGTTCTGGGGCGGTGGCGGTTCTTATGATTATGTCGGCTGGGGCAGCAATACATCGATCACTTTCAGTATCTCCAGTTATTATAGTGACACTGAAAAAACAGGTATCCGTGACGCGTTCGCGACATGGGCGGAAGTCACCAATCTGACCTTTACAGAAGTCTCATCGGGCGCTGAAATTTCGCTGGTTGGCCCTGCAAATTCCGGCGAACAGGGGCGGGCTTTTGCGGCGCCGAGCGCCGCCTGGAATCCTGGCAGCAATTATACTGAAGTTGTCTTTACCAGCGTCCGCATTGTCATGGATTATGATTCCGGTGGGTTCGGGTCTGATCCTACCGATCATGGGAATTATGCGCTGACCACCGCGATTCACGAGATTGGCCATGCGCTGGGGCTTGGGCATACCGGAAGTTATAATGCTGGCAGCGGCAATCCGACATATGATAACAGCGCGCAATGGACAAACGAGACGCGCCAGTATTCCTTGATGTCGTACTGGAGCGCAGCAAATTCTGGTGCCACGCATTTTGAATATCCTTCAACACCGATGCTGATGGATATATACGCCATTCAGACATTATACGGCGAGAACTGGAATACCCGTTCCGGCAATACGGTTTACGGGTTTAATTCCACGGCAGGGCGCGCCCAGTTTGATTTCAGTGTAAATGATCATCCGGTTGTTGCTATCTGGGATGGTGGCGGGACTGACACGATTGACCTCTCCGGTTATTCGCAGACGCAAGTCATTAACCTGAATGCCGGTCAATTCAGCAATGTCGGCGGCAGTACTGGCAATCTTTCGATCGCCTATGGCGCGGTCATTGAAAATGCCGTGGGCGGTTCGGGACAGGATACGATCTACGGTAACGATGTCAATAACTCCATTCTGGCGGGCGGCGGCAATGACACCATTCATGGGTCCTCCGGCAATGATACAATCGACGGCCAGGCCGGGACAGATACCGTTACATACACATATAATATCGCAGCCTTCTTGGTCAGCATTGTCAACACGACAACATTGACATTGCAGCATATCGCCAATGCCTGGACCGATACGATCAGCAATATAGAGAATTTCATCTTTTCTGGCGTTTCTTATACGTTTGCGCAAATGCAGGCCTTTGACAGCGGCCTTGGGGATATTGCTTTCAGCTTTACAAACGGCACTGGCAGTTATACCTACACCTCTACCTCCGCCTCACAGGATACAACGCTGACTGCTGCGGGCATGAACTATAACAGCGGCAGCGGCAATATGTTCGCAATCTCGCGCACAAGCACGGCCCTGACGGTAGATGTCGCCAGCGCATCAGCCAAGAATTTCAGCATATGGGCCGATACCGGCAATGACGAGATTTCGATCACGGGGACGCATTCCAATATTGACATCACTTTCTATGGCAAAGATGGCGATGACACGCTGACAATTGCCTCAGGCATTGTGGGCGATGATGTTATATCTCTGCAGGATGGCGATGATACTGTCTATGCCAGTGGCGGTAATGACCAGATCTGGGGCGGGAATGGCAATGACACGGTTTATGGCGAGGCTGGAAACGACACGGTTTACGGCGGCGCTGGAAATGAAACAATTTATGGCGATAATCTCGCCCGCAGCGGCGTGAGCGGCAATGATTCCTTAAGCGGCGAGGCTGGTGACGATACGATTTATGGCGGCGATGGCGACGACTGGATCTGGGGCGGAGCGGATAACGATACGCTGGCCGGGGATGCTGGTAATGATACGATCTATGGCGGCGATGGTGTCGATCAGATCTGGGGCGGTAACGGCAACGACACGATTTATGGTGATAATCTGAATGGCGACGCTGGCGACGGGGCTGATACGATTTACGGCAATGACGGCAATGATGTGATCTCGGCTGGCGGCGGCGCTGATACTGTTTATGGCGGGAATGGTAATGATTATCTCTATGGCGGTGCCGGGATGGATAATCTCCAGGGTGATGCCGGCGCAGATTACATCTATGGCGGAACAGACAACGACACCATGTCTGGTGGCGCGGATAATGATTATCTCGATGGCGAGGCTGGCGATGATACGATCTATGGCAATAACGGCGATGATGTTATCGCGGGCGGCGCAGGCATAGATATCATATACGGCGATAATATAAACCGGACCGATACGGTGGGCAATGATACGATCTATGCCGGGATTGGCGCTGATACGGTCTATGGCGGTGATGGCAATGATACGATCTATGGCGATCTGAAGGATGCCAATGCGGGCGATGATGCGGATATCCTTTATGGCGATGGCGGCAATGACGTGATTGTAGGTAACGGCGGCGCCGATCAGCTTTATGGCGGTACTGGCAATGACTCTCTTTGGGGCGGTACGGGCGATGATATTTTTGAAGGCGGCGCGGGATCTGATGTCATTCAAGGGGGTGATGGTATAGATCTGGTCATATACGACAATGAAACGGCCAGAGTCGTGGTTGATTTGACGGCATATTACGGCATTGATGGCGGCGGCGGGTATGACACGCTCTCCAGCATCGAGAATGTACGTGGATCAGGTTATAACGATACCATCGTCGGCAGTTCTGGTGCGAATACGCTCTGGGGTCAGGGCGGCAATGATATACTCTATGGCTCTTATGGTGGCGATACTGTTTATGGCGGCGACGGTAACGATATTATCTATGGCGATCTTCAAAACGGGACAGCCTGGGATGGCAATGACATCCTGTATGGCGGCGCTGGCAATGATACGCTGATTGGCTCCGGCGGGGATGATACGCTGGATGGCGGCGCTGGCAATGATACGCTTTGGGGCGGTACGGGCGCGGATACCTTTATTCTGGCGCTGGGCAGCGTAGATGGGATATGGGATTTTAATGCCGCGCAAGGCGACAAGCTCGATTTCTCAGCTATTCTGGATGGGTATTATACCAATCCTTTGACGCAGGCCATCACCGATTTCATCAGAATCACAACCAGTGGTAATAATTCAGTGGTATCCGTCGATCAGAATGGCGGTGGCAACAGCTTTGTTCAGGTGGCAACCCTATATAACGTTACGGGACTGACTGATGAGGCTGCCTTGCAAAGCGGCGGAAACCTTGTGGTTTAAGAGCCTATACTTAAGATAGTTTAACCTGTATTTTTGTTGTTAAGATTTTGTTATCATATTCCGTGTCAGGATTACCCTGAGCAGATTTTTTTTCATACCAGATAAATTATTTAAGTTATAAGGCCATGACAGACGAACTTCCTTACGATGAAGAAGACGATATCATTATCGTCAGCGCCGCCAGCATTAATGGAATGGGCGGCAACGATACGCTTGTTTATTCAGGCGCGCCGCAAGGCATTCACGTGGTTTTATCCTCGAACTGGGTCTATAATGACGGTTCTGGCGGTCAGAGTTTTATTCAGAACATAGAAAACGTCACAGGGTCAGATTTTAATGACACCTTGGTTGGCGATGCCGGAGCCAATACCCTGAACGGCGAGGGCGGCAATGATACAATTTATGGCCATTATGGTGATGATGTAATTTATGGCGGCCTTGGGCGCGATACGGTTTACGGAGATTTGCAGGCAGCCAATGCGCTTGATGGCAATGACACAATTTATGGCGGGGCGGATGATGATGTTCTGGCTGGTGGCGGCGGCAATGACATTATAGACGGCGAGGCTGATAATGACCTCATATATGGTCAGGCTGGCAATGATACTCTGCGCGGTGGTTCGGGTAATGATACCATCTATGGTGATTTCCAAAGTGATACCGTTAATGACGGTGATGACGTAATTGATGGCGGGGCCGGGAATGATATTCTGGCGGGCGGCGCAGGAAATGATATCATCGCAGGCGGTCAGGGCATCGATCAGATTTTCGGCGGCGGCGGAAATGATATTGTAGATTTTCGTAACGATATAGCGGCTGTAGCGGTATATCTGTCCTCCTATTACGCCATAGACAGCTGGGGTACGCGCGACACGCTGACCAGCATCGAAGGCATCTATGGCAGCAATTTCAATGACACGCTTTCAGGCGATGCCAATGTCAATATTATCAATGGCTATGTTGGTAATGACACGATTTACGGCCAGGGCGGCGCCGATACGATTGATGGCGGCGACGGTAATGACACGATCTATGGCGATACGATTAACGCGGCTGTTTCTGATGGCAATGATACGATCAATGGCGGCGCTGGAAACGATACGATTGCTGCGGGCGGCGGTAACGATATTGTTGATGGTGGAACGGGAACAGATACGATCTATGGCGCGGCTGGCAATGACCAGATAACAGGCGGCGATGGCAATGATACCCTGTACGGGGATTTTCAGAATGAAACCGGCAATGACGGCAACGATATTCTGGATGGCGGCGCGGGAGCCGACATCATGGCCGGCGGCGGCGGCAATGATACGTTTATCGGCGGCTCCGGCAATGACCAGATCTTTGGCGGCACGGGCATTGATACAATAGATTACAGCGCCACCACCGGCGTTTATGTAGCGCTTGCGGAAGGCTATATTCGTAATTATCTAACAGGTGGCGATGTATTTTTCCATACGGTCAGTGGTATTGAGAATATTATTGGTGCCGATTTACGTGATTACATGGTCGGCAGCGCAGGAGCGAATACCCTCTATGGCATGGGCGGGAATGATACGCTTTCCGGTTATAATGGTAATGATATTCTCTATGGCGGCGAGGGAAGTGACTGGCTTATTGGTGATTATATCGCCGGTGTAACCGGGTCCGATGGCAATGATACGCTTTATGGCGAGGCTGGGGATGATTTCCTGATCGGCATGGGCGGGAATGATATTCTCAATGGTGGTGATGGCAATGACACGCTGCTGTACCAGCCCGGTCATGTTTTTAACGGGGATGCCGGATTTGATGTTATCCGCACAATCAGCAATGATGCCGTTAACTGGGATCTTTCCACTATAACAGGCAGCGGCATAGAGCATATCGGCCTCGATAACCTGAATGCACAGGCAGTCGCAAATACGCTGACACTTCTTGCGGCGGATATTGATAACATTACAAGCACCAAAACGATTTACATTACGGGCGATGCCGGGCTTGATGCCGTGGTATCTGCCAGCATTGACCCTGTTGTGAATTTGACAGGCGTGGTTGATTTCAATGGCATTACGATGAACCATTATACTGTGGGTGCTTATACCATATATATCCAGCAAGGCTTGCTGCAGGGCGAGGCTGCCGGCGCGGTTTATGGTACGGCTGGCGATGATTCCCTGAATGGCACGACTGGCGCGGATACAATTCTGGCGCTGGAAGGCAATGATACGATTTTCGGCAGCGCGGGCAATGATACGTTCAATGGCGGTGCCGGTATTGATACGGTGAATTATGCTGCGGCTGCCTCTGCGGTCAATGTCAATCTTCTAACAGGCACGGCATCGAATGATGGTCAGGGCGGTTCTGATACGCTGATAAATATTGAAAACATCGTGGGATCAAATGGTAATAATATCCTGATTGGCGATAACGGTATCAATGTAATTGATGGCGGGGCCGGGAATGATACGATTACAGGCAATGGCGGCGCGGATACGCTTAATGGCGGCCTTGGCAACGACACGATTGATGGCGGCGCCGGGAATGATACGATTAACGGCGGCGATGGCGTCGATACAATCATATTCACCAGCGCCACTGGCGGCATCAGTGTCAATCTGGAATCTGGAACCGTCAATGACGGACAAGGCGGAACGGATTATGTCTCGAATGTCGAGAATGTAACAGGCACGAATTATAACGACACTATTTATGGTGATGCTGCCAATAATTCCCTCAATGGCGGCAATGGCAATGATACGCTTTATGGCGGCGGCGGGAATAATACCCTGACCGGCGGCAGCGGCACGGATACGATCAATTATGCGCTGGCGGCGGCAGGCATCACAGTCAGCCTTGCCACCAACAGCGCCAGCGATAATGGCAATGGCGGTGTGGATACGCTTTCAGGCATTGAAAACGTTACGGGATCAGGATTTGCCGATACCATCACCGGCAATACGGGCGTGAATGTGATTAGTGGCGGCGATGGCAACGATACAATCGATGCTGGGTCCGGCAATGATACGGTACATGGCGGTAATGGCGATGATGCGCTGGCCGGCGGTGTGGGTAATGATATTTTGTATGGCAATGATGGGATCGATACCCTGAATGGCGGTGACGGCAACGACACGCTCTATGGCGGGAATGGCGATGACATCGTCAATGGCGGCAATAATGACGATACAATTTATGCCGATGCCGGGAATGATTCCTATGACGGCGGATCCGGGACTGATACCATTACTTTCATCAACGCTACAGGAGGCATCAATATCAGCCTTTTGAACGGCACGGTCAGTAATGATGGTTTTGGTGGCGGCAGTGATATGATTGCCAATATCGAACGTGTCACAGGATCGAATTTCAACGATATCCTTCATGGAAGCGCTGTAGCCAATACGCTTTCCGGAGGCGAAGGCGATGATACGTTTTATGGCGCGGGCGGCAATGACACGCTCAGCGGCGGAAATGGCAACGACACGGTTGATTATACTCTCGCGGCTGCGGGCGTCACCGTCAATCTTGGCTCCAATGCCACAACCAATGACGGTGATGGCGGCGCAGATACGCTCTCCAGTATCGAAAATGTAACAGGATCCGGTTTTAATGACAGCCTGACCGGCACATCGGCGGCAAATACGATTAATGGCGGCGCGGGTAACGATACCATTAACGGGCGCGGCGGAAATGATATCATCAATGGCGGGGACGGCGTTGATACGGCCGTCTTTACCAGCGCAACCACCGGCATCAGCGTCAATCTGGCGACAAATCAGGCCGTTGATGGCGAAGGCGGCCTTGATTCCTTGTATGGTATCGAGAATATTACAGCCGGTAATTATGCCGATACGCTCTATGGCGATGATGCGGATAATGTGATTTTGGGCAATAACGGCAACGATACGCTTTATGGTGCAGGCGGTAACAATACGCTCAATGGCGGGAATAATACCGATACTGTGACCTATGCCTTAGCAGCCGGCGCGGTAACAGCCAGCATTCTAGCAGGTCTTGCCAGCAATAATGGTTTTGGCGGGACGGACACGCTTATCGGGATTGAGAACCTGACAGGGTCGGCTTTCGATGACAGCCTGATTGGCAATAACGTTGCCAATATTATTGATGGCGGTGCGGGCGCTGATACTGTTTATGGGGATGCCGGGAACGATGCGCTTTACGGCGGCCAGGGCAATGATATCCTGAACGGCGGCGATGGCAATGATGCGCTTTACGGCGGCGAGGGCGATGACACGCTGAATGGCGATGCTGGCAATGACACGATACATGCGGGAGCAGGTAATGATACGGTTCATGGCGGTAGTGGCACGGATCTTTTGACCTACACCAGCGCGGCCGCGGGCGTTACCGTTAACCTGCTGAGCGGCACCGCCAGCGATGACGGGGATGGCGGCACGGATACGATCACGGCTGTTGAAAATATTACGGGATCCTCCTTTGACGATAATATTACCGGTAATGCATCGGCCAATACGCTTAACGGCGGTGATGGCAATGATACGATTTATGGCGGTAACGGCAATGACGCGCTTTATGGCGGCACAGGGGACGATCTTCTCTATGGCGAGGGCCGCAATGATGCTATTTACGCCGGCGCTGGTAATGACACGATTGATGGCGGCGCGGGCACTGATACGGTGAATTACAGTACAGCCGCAGGCGGCGTTACTGTTAATCTTGCCCTTGGCACGGCCAATGATGGTGATGGCGGTACGGATACGATCACGGCTGTTGAAAATATTACGGGATCGAATTTCAACGATTCTCTTATTGGCAGTAATGTTAACAATACGCTTTCCGGCGGCAGCGGCGACGATATATTATACGGGGCAATGGGAACTGATACGCTGACAGGCGGCACGGGTGCAGATACTTTTGTATTCGAGATTGGTTCCGCCTTTTCCCAGCGCGATACCATCACCGATTTCAATGCAGGCCAGGGGGATGCCATAGATATCAGCGATCTGTTATCAGGTTATGACCCGTTGAGCTCATCCATCAGTGACTTTGTGACCTTTACCGATTACAGCGGTTATGCCGTCATGTTTGTTGATCGTGATGGTACGGGCGGCGTGGCCTCGGCGCAGGTCGTACGCATAAACGGCGCTTCTGGCCTCGATGCGCAGACCTTGCTTGATAACGGCAACCTTATCGTTGTTTAAAAAGATTAACCACTCACCGCCAGCTCGCTCACGGTCCGCAGCGGGTACCCGTTCGCGTCCTTGACGACATTGGCCGGGGTGACGGATGTGCCTTGGCCGTAATTGGTCCAGAGCCTGACCACGCTGCCACCTGCGATACTGGAACCCAGATTAAACGTGATGGTGCTGCCCGATACATTGATACTGGAGATCGTCACGGGCGACCCGTCATCTTCGATGCGGAACATATTCACATCACTGCCCGAAATCGCCGACCCGTTATCAAGAGTGACTGTGGCCGTAACCGTTGACCCGCTATAGACCGCGCTGGTGATAACAGGGCCGCGTAAGGCCCCGCTTAATACAAATGCCGCCGCCCGGCCTCCTTCGGTTGTGTATCCGGCTGGCGTTCTATGGATGGTGTCTTGCAAGGCAAGGTCATAATTCTCCCATCCCAGAGTGCAATAATCCTTTTCCGCGATAACCTCCAATTGGGCATCCCTCACCTGTTGGACTGCTGCATCATTCCCGCCTGTCCTGCGCCCGACCAATGTAAAGATCAGCCGCGCGTTAGGGCAAACAGCATGGAGCCGCTCAACCAGCCGGGTAAGCGCCGCCTTGAACTGCGCCTTGGTGATGGTGGCGCTGGCAATGGCCGTGGCATCGGCTTCGCCATTGGCGATCAGGATATTCTTGTAACGTGATAAGTCGCCCTTGATCCCCCCGGAATAAGCCGCCGCGTTGGTGATGAACCCGGTCAGGGCCGCGCCATCGGAAAGGTCGTTCAGTATCCAGCGCCCCGCGCCCGTATCGGCGGCCTCCAGCACTGCGGACCCGTTCACCGCGCCATTAAAGAAAAACTGCGATTCCTTCGTGGCCAGAATCCCCGCCTCATAGGCAATGCGCCCCTCATCGGTATAGGTGGCATCATCCACATCCCAGAGATAGATATTGGACTGGCCGACCGTGGCCGTGGTCTCATCTTGGCTTGAGAGCGTGACATTGATCCCCCATTTATTGCCAAGGTAATTTAATATCCAGTCCTTCTCGGCCACGCTTAAATCGCCGGACACCACAATCACCTCGGCAATCTTGCCGCGCATCGCCGTGCCGGTGGAGCTGCTATCGCCAATCGTGATATTGGGCGGGGTGGAATCATCGAACACGGACCCCGTTATCAGGGATCGCTGATCGGCCCTTGCGTTGTTCGAGCCGACTTCGACATACTGATTATTCTGGATCGACCCGTAAACCACGTAAGGCGTATTGATCGCAATGGTCCGCACCCTGCCGATGGTGGTGACAGCCGTACCATCCTGCGAATAGGTCATATAAAGCGTATTGGCGGGGGCGGTGGAATCTTGCTTGCTCAACAGGAACTCCCGGCTGCCTGCCCCGGCATAGCGGCCAAACACCGCGCTATAGGTATTCAGCGTATCCCACTCGGCCACGACAAAGACATGCTGGCCGAGATTGTTATAAAACTCTGCCCCGTAAGGAACCGTCATGCGCTTGGACGTGGTAAAGGTTAGTGTATTAAGGCCGTTAATCGTGCCCGATCCTGTGACAGGCTGGTTCGCGCCCGTGGCCTGCACCGCGTGATTGGCATTGCCCGATTTATCCGCCCATTGCGAGACATTGTTCGAGGTCTGCGTGATCGTGCTGGCATCCGAAGCATCCAGCCATAACGGCAGACGGGCAGAGCCGAATTTTTGGAGGGGGGTTTTTGGGGCGCGCTTTTTTAATGAGCCAAGGCCCATGCTCAATCCAGTTTGGGGCATGATGTTCGTCCTAAAATCTTTGTTTTGAAAAAAATCCAAAGGACGTTATCGCCAGCAATCCTTGCAAAGATTTGGGGCGTCCATAAAAAAGACGGATTCCGGGTAATGTAGGATCAAATTCCTATAAAATTCCAAATCTGTCAAGATGCCTTTTATAAAAAAAGCCCCCTTTTCACAGGGGGCTTTGATTTCAAGCATATTAAATCCTAGCTTAAGCGATATCAAATCGGTCGGCATTCATGACCTTGGTCCATGCGGCCACAAAATCTTTCACGAATTTTTCCTTGTTATCGTCCTGCGCGTAAATTTCGGCATAGGCCCGCAGGATCGAGTTTGATCCAAAGACCAGATCAACGCGGCTGGCGGTGAATTTCTTCTTGCCGCTCATGCGCTCGATGATGTCATAGCTGTTTTTGCCCGTGGGCTTCCAGCTATATGACATATCGGTCAGCGTAACAAAGAAATCGTTGCTAAGCGTTCCTTCTGCTGCGGTGAACACGCCATGCTTTGTGCCGCCGTGATTGGCCCCCAGAACGCGAAGCCCGCCGACCAGAACGGTCATCTGGGCAGCCGTGAGGCCCATGAGCTGGGCGCGGTCCAGAAGAAGTTCTTCCGGGCTGACCACATAATCGGCTTTCTGGAAGTTGCGGAATCCATCGGCGACCGGCTCCAGATACTTAAAGGAATCGGCATCGGTCTGTTCCTGAACGGCATCGCCGCGTCCGGGCGTGAAGGGGACCTTCACATCGAACCCGGCAGCCTTGATGGATTTCTCCAGCGCGACATTTCCGCCCAGCACAATCACATCAGCAATGGATGCGCCGGTTTCTGCCGCGATTTTTTCATAGACGGACAAGATTTTTGCAAGACGCGCAGGTTCGTTGGCTTCCCAATCCTTCTGCGGGCTAAGGCGAATGCGCGCGCCGTTTGCCCCGCCGCGAAGGTCCGAGCCGCGGAATGTGCGGGCGCTGTCCCATGCGGTGGCAACCATGTCCGCAGATGAGAGACCTGCGGCTTCGATCTTGGCCTTGACGTTTGCCACATCATATTTGGCATTGCCGGCTGGAACCGGGTCTTGCCAGATGAGATCTTCCTGCGGCGCGTCGGGTCCGATATAGCGAATGCGCGGGCCCAGATCACGGTGCGTAAGCTTGAACCATGCGCGCGCGAAAGTTTTCGAGAAATAATCAAAATCATTATTGAATTTCTCGGCAATCGCGCGATATTTCGGATCAAATTTCATCGCCATATCCGCATCCGTCATCATCGGCATGAGGCGGATGGATGGATCTTCGACATCAACAGGCTTATCTTCTTCCTTGATGCCAATAGGCTGATACTGGTTTGCGCCAGCCGGGCTTTTTGTCAGTTCCCAGTCATAATTTAGCAGCAGATACAGATATCCGTTATCCCATTTGGTCGGATGTGTTGTCCAAGCGCCTTCAATCCCGCTGGTCACGGCATCGCGGCCCTTGCCTTTGCCGCCCGGATTGGACCAGCCAAAGCCCTGTTCTTCAAGGCCGGCGGCTTCGGGTTCTTTGCCAAGTTTCGAGGCATCGCCATTACCATGAGCCTTACCCACAGTATGACCGCCAACGGTAAGAGCCACAGTTTCTTCATCATCCATGGCCATGCGGGCAAAGGTCTCGCGAATTTGCGCGGCTGTGGCCAGCGGGTCTGGTTTGCCGTTTACCCCTTCAGGATTGACGTAGATCAGGCCCATCTGCACGGCGGCAAGCGGGTTTTCCATGGTGTTAGGCTTGGCAACATCCAGGTAGCGGTTATCGGAAGGTGCCAGCCATTCTTTCTCCGCGCCCCAATAAACATCCTTCTCCGGATGCCAGATATCCTCGCGGCCAAATGAAAATCCGTAAGTTTTCAGGCCCATGCTTTCATAGGCGATCGTACCGGCCAGAACGATCAGATCGGCCCAGCTGACGCGGTTGCCGTATTTTCTTTTAACCGGCCAGAGCAGGCGGCGCGCCTTGTCGAGGCTTGCATTATCCGGCCAGCTGTTGAGCGGCGCAAAGCGGATATTCCCGCAACCACCGCCGCCGCGTCCATCAGTCACGCGGTAAGAACCCGCCGAATGCCATGACAGGCGGATCATCAACCCGCCGTAATGACCCCAATCTGCCGGCCACCATTCCTGTGAGTCCGTCATCAGGGCATGCATGTCTTTTTTCAGTGCTGCAAAGTCGAGCTTTTTGACTTCTTCGCGGTAGTTGAAACCGGCATCGTACGGATTGGTCTTTGTATCGTGCTGGTGCAAGATATCCAGATTGAGCGATTTGGGCCACCAGGAAACCACGCCAGACCCCAGCGCGGTCATGCCACCATGCATCACAGGGCATCCTTTTCGGCTGCTGACATTCAGCTCATCCAATACTTCATCCGTCATAATTATTCTCCTTTAATTTTGGGTGTGTTTAAATCGGGTGTTGGTTTTACAATCTGGGCAGGTTCCCCAGAAAATGATTTCCGCCTCGTCAATCGCAAAGCCATGGTCGTGAACCGGCTTCAGGCAGGGCGCATGCGCCCTGCAATCGGTATCCATGACCAGATTGCAGTTGCGGCAGATTATATGATGGTGATTATCGTTGATGCGGGTCTCGTAAAGCGAGGCCTGCCCTTTGGGTTTGATTTCACGGATAATGCCGTGTTCGACAAGGGCATTGAGATTGTTGTAAATCGCCTGACGCGATGCTGATGAGATTTTCGATTGTACGCTTTCAAAAATGCGGTTGGCATCTGAATGCGGATGCGCTTCCAGCGCTTGCAGGACTGCAAGACGCACTGAAGTCAGGCTCAGGTTATGTTTTTTTAAAAGCGCCTCATGGGAAATTTTCATCGCCCCCGAACTTTAAAGACTCAAAATATTGAGTCAATCCATATTTTTGCAAATGCCTGCTTTATAGGCAATGAATACTATTGCGTATCGCTCTGGACTTCCCAGCCGCCGCCCATGGCCTTGTAAACGGCAATGAGCTTCACGATGGCTTGCGTTTCGCTTACGGCCAGACGGTCCTCTGCCTCCAGAAGCCGGGCTTGTGCATCCAGAAGGTCGATAAAGCTGTCTTTACCGGCTTCATAACGTTGCCCCGCCAGCGATGCTGCGCGTGAGCTTGATTGCGCGGCTTGTAAAAGTGCGGCTCTGCGTTCTTCTTCGCGGGCGAAGTTCACCATTGTCGTGTCGAGTTCTTCCAGAGCTTCCATGACGCTGCGATCAAATTCTGCAAGGCGGACTTGCGTCTCGGCATCGGCGGCATCAACGCGGGCCTGACGGCGACCGATATCAAAGGCCGCCCAGTTAATGGCCGGCGCAATCAGGGCCGTGGCCGCGCCACCGGTAAAGAGATTGGCGGCGGATGTTGCCAGGAACCCAAAGCTTCCCGACAAAGTGATGCGCGGATAAAGATCAGCAACATTCACATTATATTGTGCCACGGATGCCGCGAGATTACGTTCGGCTGCGCGGACATCCGGGCGGTATTTCAAGATGGATTGTGCATCGCCAACGGCGACACTTTTGGGGATGGAGGGGATGGGGGCGCGTTTCTTTAGCTCTTCGCGCAGCGCATCCGGGGTCTTTCCTGTCAGCACACCAAGGCGGTTGATCGTGGCGTTAATCTCGGCTTGCAGGGGCGGAATATTCGAGCGCGTCAGGTCAAGCTGGGATTGCGCGCGGGCGATATCCAGATCATTGCTGCGGCCACCACTGGCCAGATTGCCAATCAGGTCAGAGGTTTTTTTCTGGTTGGCTGCGTTACGCTGAGCGACATCAAGGCGTAATTGAGCCCCGCGCAGTTCGGCATAATTGCGGGCAATTTCTGCGGCCACGATAATATAGGCATCTTGCAGATAGGCCTGATTGGCATCTTCGATGGCTTGGGCGGCTTCGATGTTCTGGCTGATGCGGCCGAAGATATCGGCCTCCCACGAGGCATCAAACCCGGCCTGATATGTGCTGATGCTGCGATCAAGCGGGGCAGGGCCGACATCTTCCTCGCTGAGATAGTTGCGGTTGGCGTTCGCGCCGGCCGTTACAGTCGGAAAACGGTCATAGCCGGTTTCATCCAGCCTTGCGCGGGCGGCATCCAGATTGGCCTTGGCAATGCGAATGTCATAGTTATGCGCCAGACCATCGGCAACGAGGCTCGACAATGCGGGATCACCCAGCGTATTCCACCAATCCTGCACAGGCTGGGCGAGCTTGAAGCGGCCCTTGTTTGTCTCCTGAAGCAGGTTTTGTGAAATTTCCGGCGTTGCCGGCGCGGTATAATCACGGCCCAGCAGGGTATTGCATCCGCTCAAGGTCAAAAGGCTGGAAGCCAGCAACAAATAGCGGGGCATTGTCGTTGTCGAATTAAACATGGCTGTTTTTTCCTTTGGGCAGGGCTTTGCGGCCGTAACGCTGGAGAATTGCCACCATGCGGCGGCAGAGAACATAAAATACAGGCGTGAAGATCAGGCCGAACAGCGTGACACCGATCATGCCGAAGAACACGGCCACACCGAGTGCCTGACGCATCTCCGCGCCAGCGCCCGTGGCAATCACCAGCGGCAGCACGCCCAGAATAAAGGCAAAGGATGTCATCAGGATCGGGCGCAGGCGCAGCTTGGCGGCTTCGACAGCGGCAACCCATGGATCATCGCCTTCTTCTTCCTGACGCTGCTTGGCGAATTCCACGATCAGAATGGCGTTCTTGCAGGCCAGACCAATCAGAATAACCAGACCGATTTGCGTCAGGATATTGTTATCCATGCCCAATGACCAGATCCCGGCAATAGCGGAGAGAAGACACATCGGCACGATCAGGATAATCGAGAGCGGCAATACCCAGCTTTCATAAAGGGCTGCCAGCAGCAGGAATACAAACACAACCGCCATAACAAAGGCAATGCCGCCGGTATTGGCAGATTGCTTTTGCTGATAGGCCAGATCCGTCCATTCGTAGGAAATGCCAGGCGGCAAAAGTTCTGAGGCCAGCTTTTCCATCGTGGCAATCGCTTGGCCGGAGCTGTATCCCGCAACAGTGTCGCCCTGCAATTCGGCGGCTGTGTAAAGGTTATAGCGCGGCTGGCGCGAAGGGCCGGAACGGTCTTCGAATTTTACCAGAGTCCCCAATGGAACCATGCCGCCCTCATTGTTACGTACGCGAAGGCGTGCGATATCTTCCGCGCCCTTGCGGTAATCGCCATCGGCTTGCGCGGTCACGCGGTATGTGCGTCCCAGATAATTGAAATCATTCACATAGGACGAGCCCATATAAACATTCAGCGCTTCAAATACACGCTCCAGCGGTACGCCCAGTTTCTCGGCGCGGTCGCGGTCAATATCCAGAAAGAGCTGGGGTGTTTTCGTTTCATAGAAGCTAAAGGCGCTGGTGACGATACCGGATTGATTTGCCGCACCGGCCAGAGTCCAGAGCGCGCCGTTCATCTGGTCAATGCCCAGACCGCCGCGATCTTGAATCATCATCTTGAAACCGCCGCCGCTGCCGATCCCGCGCACTGGTGGCGGTGGCACGACAATCAGCATACCATCATCAATCGTGGCCATGGCCGCGCGAAGATCACGCAGAATTTTATCGTAGCTCAGGCCTTTTTCTTTGCGTTCCTCGAAATCTGCCATGACGGGGAAAATCGCGCCCGCATTGGTGGCGTTTGAGAATGTCGCGCCGTTAAATCCGGTAAAGCCGACCGCATTGACGATGCCGTCAATCTCCAGCAGCTTGTTCACAGCCTTGGCAACCACGGCATCGGTGCGCTCCAGCGATGTGCCGGGCGGAAGCTGGATGGCAACAATGAAATAGCCCTGATCCTGCGCCGGGATAAATCCGGTAGGCACAGCCTTGAAGCCGGCTCCTGCCAGAACCATCAGGCCGATATAGACAATCATCATCAATCCGCCAATACGCACCAGCCTTGCAGTAAGGCGACCATAGCTGTCGGACAGCCAATTCATGAAGCGGTTGAAGTGATAGCAGATCCAGGCAAAAGGATTGGGGAAGATGCCCGGAGATTTGCGGTGCTCATCATGCCCATGATGCGTAAGCATCAGCGCAGCCAGTGCCGGGCTCAGGGTCAAAGAAATCGCCACTGAAAATGCCGTGGCAACCGAAACAACAACGCCGAATTGCTGGAAGAATTTACCGGAAATGCCTTCGATAAAGGTTGTCGGGATAAAGACAGCAAAAAGCACCAGACCAATGGCCAGCAGCGCGCCGCCGACCTCATCCATGGTCTGTTTGGCAGCTTCAAGGCGCTTCATACCCTTGCCCATCAGGCGTTCCATGTTTTCAATCACAACAATCGCATCGTCAACCACGATACCGATCGCCAGCACCATGCCGAACAAAGTCAGGTTGTTGATCGAAAAGCCGAGCGCCTGCATGACGGCAAACGTCCCGATCAATGAAATTGGAATCGCCACAATGGGGATAATGGCCGCACGCCAGTTCTGCAGGAACAGCAGGATAACAATCACAACGAGAATAACAGCTTCAATAATCGTGTGAAAAACCGCCTCGACTGATTTGGCAATAAATTCTGTGGGGTTGTAAACAATGTCGTATTTCAGGCCCTTGGGAAAATCCTTGGACAGGCTTTCCATTTCCTTGATCAGCGCATCGGCTGTCTCCAGCGCGTTCGATCCGGGGCGCTGGAAGATCGACATGGCAACGGCCTTGTCACGGCCCAGATAGCCGCGCGTGTTGTAACTCTCTGCGCCGAGCTCAACTCGGCCGATATCCTTGACCTTGACCACGCGGCCATCGGCTGTTGATTTGACGACAACATCGCCGAATTCTTCTGGCGCAATCAGACGACCTTGGGTCTGGACGTTCAGCTCGATGGGGTTTTGTTTTTCCATCGGCTGCTGACCCAGCGTACCGGTGGCAACTTGTATGTTTTTTCCTTGGATCGCAGCGATCACATCGCCGGCGGTCATGTTCAGCGAGGCAATGCGGTCCGGATCCAGCCAGACGCGCATGGAATATTCACTGGCGCCAAAAATACGGATATCGCCAACACCGTCAATCCGCGAGAGGCGGTCGCGCAGCTGAAGCGTCGCATAGTTGGCAATATAAGTCTGGTCATATGTATCATCCGGCGAGTAGAGGTTGACCACCATCATCATATCGGGCGAGTTCTTGCGCGTGGTTACGCCGCGGCGGCGGACTTCTTCGGGCAGGCGGGGTTCGGCGATGGCAACGCGGTTTTGCACCAGAACCTGCGCGGTATCGAGATCGGTCCCCAGTTTGAAGGTGACTGTGATGCTGACTGCGCCGTCATTGGTGGATTGCGAGGACATGTAAAGCATGTTCTCAACGCCGTTGATTTCCTGCTCCAGCGGGGCCGCAACGGTTTTCGAGGCTACATCGGCATTCGCGCCGGGATAGCTGGCCGATACCACAACCGTGGGCGGGGCAATGGCCGGGTATTGTTCGATGGGCAGGCTGTAGAAGCTAAGCCCGCCGATAATAATGGTCAGGATCCAGATGACCGAAGCAAAAATCGGCCGGTCAATGAAGTAATGAGAAAATTTCATATTAGCTTATTCCTTGCTGGATGCGGCATCAGCGGCGGCTGGTGCTTCTTCCGCGCGTTGCGGTGTAACCGGCATGCCGGGGCGCAGGATCGTCAACCCGCTGGTGATTACCTGATCCGTGGCGCTCAAGCCTTCGCGGATGACACGCATTCCGCCGTCCTGCATCGGGCCGGTCACGACTGGCCGTGCCTCGACCATGTTATCCTTGCCAACCACATAGACGAATTTTTGCGTCTGGTTGATGCCGATAACTGCTTCAGGCACCAGCGTGGCTTCGTATTCTCCGCTACCAGCGATGCGCAGGCGGCCGAAAATACCGGGAATAAAATGATCGTCCTTGTTGGTAAACACGGCCCTGCCTTGCAGCGTACCGGTCGAACGGTCAATCTCGTTATCAACAAAGTCAATCACGCCTTCATGGGAAAAATCATCCTCATCCTGTAGCTTGAGATAGGCCGGGCGCTTCATGGTGCGGGAACTCTCGCGCGATCCTTCGATGTCCAGACGCGCATATTTCAAAACATCCTGTTCGCTGGCCTCGAAGTAGAAATCAATCGGATCCGTGGCGACAACAGTGGCCAGAAGCGTACCGCCCGTATCCGCGCCAGAGACAAGGTTACCGACATCCAGCAAATTACGGCTCATCCGGCCGGCAATGGGGGATTTGACTTCAGTAAATTCCAGATTCAGCTTGGCTTCGTCCAGATTGGCTTTTGCCTCGCGGTAGGATTGAAAGGCGTTATCGAGATCTTCTTCAGAAATCGCGCTCGATTTACGGAGCTTTTGTGCGCGCTCATATTCCTTGTTGGCGGTGTCAAAGCTGGATTCGGCACGTTCAACATCAATCTTGAAAGGGCGCTGGTCGATGACAAACAAGATATCATCCTTGGCAACAATCTGGCCGTCTGTGAAATTAACGTTCTCCAGATAACCACTGACACGCGCTCTGATCTCTACGCGCTCCCGCGCCTGAAAGCGGCCTGTGTATTCATCCCATTCCGTGATTTTTTTCAAAGTCGGTGCGGCGACCTTGACGGGCATCGGGCCGCCAGCGGCCGGGCCTGCGCCTGCGGCTTTCTGTTCTTCCTTGCATCCGGCTATACCTAAGGATAGGGCGCCGATCAGGGCGAATGTCAGGAAATGTTTCATCAGGGGATTTATCCTATTTAAATTAAGCCGTTATGGTTGTGTTGCGCATGAAAAATCATCATGTAAAAACAAGGAACGTGAGCCATTTTTATATGATGTGATGCTAAAGTAGAATGGATTCCACATAAAGACAACCGGGGAGCAAAAAAATTCCCAATATTTTTTTCGTACTGTGCTCTTATGGCAACGTCAGGCGCGGGTAATCTCGACGGTGATATGTTCGAATACGGATAGATCCGCGAGTTTTTTCTTGTATTCGGCTGCAGTTATGGCTGTTTTTGTGGTGATACCCATAATCATGCTGTAACGTCCCGGCGCAATGGCCCAAATATGCAAATCGGTAATCTGGTCGCCTTCATTCTGAGAAATGGTTTTGGTGATTAGGTCGTAAAGGCTCTCATCCGGCAGGCGGTCGAGCAGAACATGGCTGGTCTGACCGATCAATTGATATGCCCAGCGCGCAATCATGAATGCCCCCAGAACGCCCACGGCGGCATCCAGCCAGATCCATCCCAGATATTGTCCAAAAATAAGGGCAAGAATCGCCAGCACCGATGTCAGGGCATCGGCAATGACATGCATATAGGCGGCTTTGAGATTTAAATCTTCCGTCCCGTGATGATGGTTATGATCATGGTGCTGGTGGCTGTGATTGTGGTGATGCCCGCAGTCATGATGGCTATGCCCATGATGATCGCCATGGTGATGATGGCCGTTATCATGCAGCAGAAAAGCCGAGGCAATGTTGACGGCCAGACCGATGACGGCCACGATCATGGCTTCTGTGAAATCAATCTCCAGCGGGTTCATCAGGCGCACGAAAGACTCAAATCCGATCATCAGCGAAACAATGCCAAGAACGATGGCGCTGGCAAAACCGCCCAGCGTTGTGACCTTGCCTGTTCCGAACGTAAAGCGCGCATCATGCACATGTTTACGGGCATAATAATACGCAAAGGCTGCAATACCCAAAGCGCCAGCATGCGTGGCCATATGCCAGCCATCAGCCAGCAGCGCCATCGAATTAAAGGCAATGCCGCCGGCAATCTCGGCAACCATCATGATAACGGTCAGGATAATCACCAGACGGGTTTTTTTCTCGTTATGCGCGTGGTTATCGGCTTTGGTGCTGATAATATCGCAAAAGCGGTTGCCGGAATTCTGCTGCGTGCTGCTCATGGTCATTATTCCGCCGTTTTGGGAGTAGGGGTCAGGGTGATGAATTTCTGCAAGGCCTGACCCAGTGCATTGACATTAGGTTGGCGGTAGGCAATCTCGACAAAGCGGCTGAGCGCCGCCATCCAGAGCGGGCTCAGGACAAGGCTCAGCGCAATCACAGAAAGAACAATCTTGTAGCTCTCATTCGTGATGATGCCGTTCTGCAATCCTGTGGCGGCGAGTATGAATGAAAATTCACCAATCTGGCTGATAGTCAGGCCTGAGACAAAACTGCAGCGCCAGCGATCAGCCGGCAGCGAGACTTTCAGAAGGAAAACGCAGATTACTGTTTTGAACAGCATGCTGCCGATTAACAATGTCATGATCAAACCCAGATTGCCCCAGATCACATTAAAATCCAGCAGCATCCCCACCGAGAGGAAAAACACCATAATCAGGACATGCTGCATGGGTTCAATGCGGTGGAGTATTTTTTCTTTGGAATGGCTGTTGCCCAGAATAAGACCGGCGATGAACGCGCCATAGGCCGGCGACATATCGGCGGCCTCGGAAAGTCCGGCACCCACAAAACACCATGCCAGCGCGGCAACGGGGATCAGGTCGATATGCTTTTCAACTGTCTTGCGAAAGGGCAGGTCGATTTTCTCCCGGCGCAGTAGATACGCCATCAAGGCAATCAGGATTGTAAGTGACAGGACAATTTTGACGATGATCTCCATATCCATCACCGTATTCTCGATATCGCCTCTGCCCATGGCGTTGATGATCATCATCATGGGCACGAATAATATATCCTGCGCGATTAAAACGCTGATGGCGATCTGCCCGGTTCCCTTGGTTTTCAGATCCACCGATTCTAAAAGCTTGATGGCCACGGCCGTGCTGCTCAGCGAGATGATGAACCCGTAGATGATTTTTTCCGCCAGGCTTAAATCCATGAACAGGCCGATGAAAAACATCAACCCCAGAGAGACTGCCACCAGCCCCAGCGAGACAATCAGGGCGGGCTTATAGCTGTTGCGGAAGGATTGCAGCGGCAATTCCATGCCCAGTATAAACAGCAGCAATATAACGCCAATCTCGGCAATGACGCGGATATCGGCTTCGCTTTCGATAACGGCCAGAAATCCGGGGCCGAGCAATACCCCGGCCACTACATATCCCACCATGGGCAATTGGCGCATCCATGCCATGAAAATCGCCGCAAGCGTCGCCACCAGAATGACCAGCCCCAGATCGGCGAAATGAAATTGATGCTCCATTTTTTAATCCATTTATGGCTGGGTTTGCGGATTGGCCGCAGCCAGCATTTCTTTCTGCCGTGTTTTCAAGGCCTCGATCTCCTGCAGGAAAGCATCATATTGTGTCCGCAGATCCGCGCCGGTGAACACAAAGGCAAAATCATCAGGATTAATGGTGAGTTGATCATAATGACTGGAGAAGAATTGCAGTATCTTTTCATGAAGCCCGGCAATGTCGTTATCAACCAGGAAATATTCAGTGTAAAGATCGGTTTGCTTTTTCTTGACCGCTTCCCAGTTGGTCATGATTTTTTCCTGGAAGGTTTTGTCTTGCGTGCGCGTGATGTCAAGAACGGCAGTTTCCGTTGTCGTGAAGATCCGCATGAAATCCTCGACATCGGTAGCCATCTCGCCGCGCAGGCCTTGTGCAAAGGCCAGATTTTCATTCACCATCTCAAGGCTGGTGTTGTTCTCGCCGCGAATAATCTCCGATAACACCTTGCGTTTGACGCCGTATGATTTAAGTTTCTCCGCAACCTGCCGCAGCAAACCATTCAAGACATCTTCAAATTGCTTCTCAACGCGCGCGGTTTCAATTTGCTCCGGCGTTAAAACGGGTGCTTCCTGCGCCGTATCGGCCGGAGGGGGGCTGGTTTCCATGACCACCCATAATCCTGTCAGGGCGGCAATGCCGATAATACCGCTTACGATTATAATGTCCTTGCGCGATATCAATGCCATGCTAATTTTCCTGCCCTTGTTTGTGTCCGGATATAATTTAAAGACCTGATTTAACCAACGCCTCGCGCAGGCGCTCTGCCGTGCGGTGCAGGGATTCATTCCAGTCCAGATTGGCGTTGTCATCCGCGCCATCGGAAATATATTTCAGGCACAGAAACGGAATTTCCTCCCGCTGGCATATCAGCGCCAGCGCATAGGCTTCCATATCCACGGCATCGAAATGCGTGGCTTCATCGCTGGCGGCGAAATTATCACCTGTCCCGCAGATCCCTTGCGAGAACCCATCAAGGCTGCGGCCATATTCGATTACCACCGGATCATTGGAAAACGGCGTAGCCCAGCGCTCAAACCCCAGCGCCGTCACATCCATATCGCGCTGGATGAAAGATGTGCAGTTTACAATTGTGCCTGATTTATGCTTGCGGCTGCCGGCTGTGCCCATATTGATGATCAGGGATGGTTTATCCTGTTTTTGCAGATGGCGCATCAGGCCGTGGGCCGCATTGATTTTTCCAATCCCTGTGTGCAGCACCGGGTAATCGGCAAAGACTTCCTGACTTTCCTGTTCCATGGCAAAAACGAGCAAGGGCTTCATCGGGTATCAATCCTTTATAAATTTATCCGGGTTCTTGGGCTGCGGCATCAGGCATAAAGGCCTTTTGACCTTTTGATAATCAGGGCTGCGGCGGCGCTAAGGCCAGAGAGTAACAGGAACAATTCCTCGATGGCAAGCCCCGCCGAGAGGAGGGCGGCAGCGGCCAGTGATGACAAGAGCATCAAAAGCGCATCCAGAAGTGATCCTGCTGCAATGATGCGGCCTTTTTGGGTGTCGGCTGTTCTGTGCTGGATAATAGCGCGCAAGGGCACAACATATATACCGCCGCTGAAAGACAGTAAAAACAACACCGCAATGATGACAAGACCCCGTGGATCCCAAAGGAAATCATTAATACCGGCAAGGCCTGTTGCGGAAAATGGGGCGCTTAGCACATAAAGCAGCGCGGCAAATAGGCAGATCGCCATGCAGGCAATCGGGACAAGTTTTGCATTAATTTCCGAACGCAGCAGTCGGTTATTCATCAATCCACCTGCCGCAATGCCGAGCGAAAAGACAAACATGAACAGCGCCAGAACATTCGTATCGACACGTATCGTTTCTTTGGAAAAATTCGGAAATTGCGCGTGAAAAGTGGCGGCCACGAAATAAAACCAGGCAATGCCCAGCATGGCTGGAAAGACGCCGTGAGGCTGGGCGCAGGCAAAGCGCAGGGCGCGTATCAGGCTGCGTAGCGGGTTAAAGGTCAGGGGCAGGTCCGGCGTGTTGGAAGGGGCTGGCATGATATAAAGACTGGCCACAAACCCACCCAGCGCTGCTGAAAACATGATCAGGCTGGCGATCATGATGCCTGCTGGGGCGGGGGCCAGCAATGCGCCCGCCATTGTGCCGCATAAAATGGCGATATATGTGCCGGTGCTGGTCAGGCCGTTGGCGGCGATCAGTTCGGCCGCGCCCAGATGCTGAGGCAGGATCGAGAATTTGCCGGGGCTGAAAAAGGCCGAATGTGTGCCCAGCAGGAAAATTACCAGCAACGCCGCAGGGCTTGACTGGGTAAACAGGGCAGCGGCGGCAATGGTAATGATGCCAATCTCCGCCAGTTTAATGGCCCTTATGATGCGGTCTTTGCTGAATTTTTCAGTCAACTCCCCGGCCAGCGGGCAAAACAGGACAAAAGGCAGGATAAACAGCCCGGCCGCCAGCGAGACCAGAATCTTGGGGTCGGTTCCGCCCGTATCCCAATGGCCATAGGCAATCAGGACGACCAGCATGGTCTTGACCAGATTATCGTTAAACGCCCCCAGAAATTGCGTTATGAATATAGGCCAGTAGCGCCGGTCGCGCAGCAGCGCAAGTTGCGAGGCTGTCGGCGTGGCAGGTGAGGGCAGGGCCTGTGACATGCTTTTATCGGTCTTGGGTAGCGGGTTTTTATGATTTTTTAGCAAATTTTGGCGTATTATAAAGGGCAAATAAGGGGGTGGCTGAAATTATGCCCGACAAGACACTGCATTACACCGCCGGCGAGCGGATTATCAAGGCAGGCGAGAGCGCCGATCAGGCGTATATGATCCTCTCCGGCAAGGTTCGCGTTTCCCTTAAAAAGGACGGCAAGACCGTGGATTTGGCTGTTCTGGGCGAGGATGAGATATTCGGCGAGGCCGCCATCTTCCGGGGCGGCGAATACGGAGCCAATGTCGATGCGCTCGAAGATTCCGAAATTGCCGTCTTTACGCCCGACATGCTGGAAGATATGATTTCCTCAAGCCATCCGTTTCTGCGGGCGCTTGTTTCCATGCTCACCGAGCGCCTTAAACAGACCAATACCCGCCTAGTCACCAGCGAAACCCGCGAATTTATCGATATCGGGTTTGCTTGAATCTAAGCCCTGAAAAGGAATTTAATCGCTTAAGGCGGCACGTTGCATATCGCTGTAAAGCTTCCATCGACTCTGATATTTATGCCTCTGAGAAATTCACCTGTGGGGCAAGTGGGTAGGTCCATTAAGCCGGGTGGCAATATAGATTTGCACAAAAGCCTGTTATTCTCGATAGCATAAGCAACCTCACCGGCGGGACAGTTTTGGTCCGCAGTAGGTAAGACACCGGACGTTGCAATAAACCTTGGGTCCAGGCAACCTGGGTCAGCAGTATCCTTTGAGCAAAATCCATTTTGGGCCTGCATTTGCGTTTCCGCCCGAATATTGCCGGGGATTGGCGCGGGCGTTGCCGCAGGGTCGCCGTTGACGTGCAAGGCCTGACTTCCATCGGTAAGATTAGGCCCGACCGCTATGTTGCCTGCATTTGTATTATAGAGGCCACCTGTAGTATTCGTTGTCCAAATATTGTTAATCTGGCTCATGCCGATAATCAGAATATCATCAAAATAACTATTGGTGTCGGCTATAGATCGAATTTCCTGCACAAAAACTTCATCCGAATTGTCACAGTTTTCTCGTTCCAGTCTCATGCCTGCCAGTGAGGTATTATTAAATCCAGGCAATGCTATCGGGTTGCCGAAAGCATCCAGCATTTCACAGCTTTCAACCAGATCGCCGGTAGCCGTATGGGCGCCAAATCCATTATCGCCGAGTGAAAATACAACAAAATGAGCAGATCCCGGCGGCTCCAGCATGCTGTTGCCATTAGCATCATTTATTTCAATGATGCCCCATTTAGGGTTTTTAGGAACCACTCCATTAGGCGCGATAACAGGGGTGATAACGCTGCCTACTACACTATAAGTGGGAGCTTCATCCGCCATTGTTTCGCTTACGGCATAGGCAATTCTATTTTTAAAGGCGTCGAGCGAGGTTGTGGCATAGTATGGCATCTTTGAACGAGATCCCGCATTCGTTTGCACTTTAATGAAGTCATACAATGTTACAAATGGAACAATCCCAACAAGGACGGCATCGTCATTACCGTCATTATCTACATCACTGCCTGTCTTGATAGGGCATTCTTGTACCAAACAGGGGTCGGTGGGAAGTACTCTGCATTGTGCCACACCATATAATGGATCACCAGGCGGCAAGGCAGGATCGGCAGGGCATGGATAGAAATTATAGCTACTATAAAATCTCGCCAGAGCTTGTTCGTTCAAGCGCAGATTATCAATTGTTGTGCGAATGTCGCCTTGCTTTTGATATGAGTTGTAAATGGTAAAGGCGGTGATCATTAAAAGGCCGGAGACCATGATCACAAATGCCAGTTCAATAACGGTAAAGCCTTTGCTGTTCATTGTTATCTGCCTATTAATATACTTTAGTTCTTCTGTGTTTCATCAGTTCGAGCACGTACAGCTGTGGTAAAGCCTATAGCCGCCTGAAATTTCTTTATAACAGGGGCCTGTGCTTCCGCAGGCACAACTTGTGCCAATCTTGTTGCCATTATCAACAGCACTGAAGCTGGATTGCAAGACACCTTCTTTCCAGTTACAGCCAACGCAGTTGTCTTCAATCTCTGTCCAGCTGCCAGGCGGCTCATAGGAATTGGTCGCGCAATCAAAATCGACACTGTAAACCATATAGCCGGTTTCCGCAGGGTTGGGGCAGCTGGTTGTTCTGTTTTCGCTAAATCCGCCTGTGCAATTACAAGTGGCCGTTGTAACAACGGGGGCGCCTGTATTGTAATAACCGCCAATGCTTGCTGGTGTGACCGGGGCCGGTCCTTGCGGGCATACCCAGTTTACAGTTCTGACCTCTGCGAGGTTGTTGATGCCGCCATGTGAAAGGGTGCTGGTATAGGCGGCGGCTGGACAGGTGCCTGCAATAACGCAAGGCACAGTCGCGGCGCAGGACGTCGTGGTGACCATCGGTGCGTTGGCCGGGCAAGTGCAGGCGCTGGTATCAGGGCAACTCGCCCCGCCTAGTGGGCAATAGTTTATATTTGTACCACTGGGGCAGATTCTTTGGAGCGCCTGTGTTACATTTCCGCTCAGGCCCGTAACGCCATAATGGGCATTGCAGGTTGTTGATGTCGAGCCATTGGGGCCGGCAACGCAGCCGCAATAGGCGGTGCCTGAGTTCCATACGTTGGTCCAGCTGCGGCCGCTATCTGCGACCGTTCTCGGGCAAACGCTGCGTTGAAGTGTATATACGTTGCCAGCGCCCGTGCCGCAGGCGGCAGTCGTCAGGCGGTAATCTTCCCGGCACCAGCAATCTGTATTGGCCGCAACAGGAGTGCTGATCCCATAGGCTGCTCCGCCTGTTTCTGCAATATTTGTTCCTGAAGCGGTGGTGCTCAAGGCAGGCCATGTCGAGTTTGTCGCTCTTTCTCGTGCTTCTATATGCGCGAATGTTCCGGCGGTGCAGGTATATTTATCACGGACAAGACTGCAAGCCGTTGGCGCTGCACGGGCGGTGCCATTTTTGGTTGCTATCTCGGCGTTCATGGCGGCAACAAAGGCTGCAGCTGTTGGATTGGTGGCCTGTATGGATGTGGCCTCGCCGGTTGTAAATGTACCGGCGCCGCTGGCAACGCTATGACAGAATCCTGAAAAAACGCCGACTGAAATGCCACTAGCGGCAGAGGATCGGGCCTGTGTTTCGCCGCAAGATGTTGTAACCGTATCAGCCGGGCAAGCGGCCAGCGGCAATGTGCCGCAAACAATTCTGTTGCTGGCATCAACCCCGGTGATGAATTCATTGGTCGGGCAGGTAAACTGGGCATCTGCGCAAACGGGATCGCCGTTTTCAATGGCAACCAGAAATCCTGTTCCACAATAAAGGCCGCCTGCCCCGCCCGGACCATCAAATGTCGAAGGCGGTGTTGGCAAAGTGGCGCCGCCGATTGCAGTCGGGGCAAAGCAATTGCCATTGGCTGCATCGCATAAATTTTCAGACATGAATGTTCCGGTACTGGGGTCGGTTGGTGTTTCGCTTGCGGCTATAATTCCATCTGCTATAAACGGAGGCATTGCGCTTGGAACTGACGTATTTCTGACATCCAGCGGCGGTGATCCAGTAAGAACCGGGTCAGGATTGCCCGTGGCCAAAGCCACAGAATTGGCGCCGCCCACAACAACACCTTTCAGGTGAACATTGTCATTGATGACCGCGCTGTATTGCCAAGGCTGCTGGGGGATATCATTAGAAAAGCTTGTGATATCATCAAACGTATCTGATTGCGCGCCATCGCGGAATACGGAATCACCATCGCAATTTTCCTGATCCAGTGCCGGGGCCGTACCGCAAGTGCCGATAACTTGTCCTCCGGAGCTCCAGCCACCTTCAGGGTTTTGTCCATGGCTGACAATGGCATAATGGGCGGAATCGGGCGTACTGAGCTTGTTGTTCCCCGCAGTGCTGCTGGCGTCAACAATCGATATCCCGCCGCGCGTATCCGCATAGGTTGTGGCATTGGTCAGTGCCGCCGTGACGGCATAGGTAAGGCGGTTTTTTTTGCCATCGTGGATATCGTATTCCTGAATATTCAGGCTGCGGAATGGCAATATGCCTGAAACGACTATATCATTGGTCAATGCGGGCGATCTTATGCTGTTGGTGGCAACCAGCCCCAGCGGCGTAGGCAATACATCGCAATTGAGGCGTTCATAACCATATTCCGGATCACCGGGAACCAAAGTGGGATCGGCAGGGCAGGGATAACGACCGTAAAGATCCTTGTAATTTCCAAGTGCCGCATTGGCTTCGTTGAAGGCTGCTTTTGTTTGCTCATCTTCAAGGCCGCGTATGTAAATTTTATAGGCAGGCGCCATAGCGGCAATAAAAAGCCCGACCAGCATGATGGCGATCGACATCTCTACAAGCGTAAAGCCGTTTATATGCCTGTGCCCGGCTTTGGATTGTTTGATGTGGGTTATGGCGCTGCGCATTGGACGACTCCATTGATAATACTTCTGACGGCCTGATTTGCCGGGCAAGTTGTTGGCGTGAATATGCCTGCAGGAAATTCAAAGGCTGCGCCATCGATGGCGGATCCGCCTGAATTCAACGATGAAGCGCATGTGACCATGTTATTTCCGATTTGTACGACAGGTTGTGTGTCAGTAATTGTGGATGAGCGACAATCCATCGCATCTACGTTGCCGCCTATTAAAGCGGGCGGGAAACAATCAACACTGCCGTAATTGCTGCCGTCAAAATAGCAATAATCTTCAGATTGCAAATTATTCTCGGCCAGCACGTTGCCGCGCACATCAATCTTGGTCTGCGGGGTATCGTTATGAATGCCGATCAACTGGGATTGGGTTGTGATGAACTGGAGAGCATCGTCATCGCGGTTCCATTGCTCGCCGTCCATGTTGACAAGCTTGACCGTGTAGTCATCAAAGAAGTTAGGCCCTTCGGCATCACTGACGATGTCACCATCAGTTTGGTTTAACAGCTCTTCAGCGCGCATGATAAATACGCTGTCATCAAAGTCGCAGTTTTCATCTTCTGCTTCGGGATTAGATGGATCTACACAAGGAACATTTGGGATGCTCCCTACTGTTGCCCAGCCACCAACAATTATTCCACTACTGGCATAGAAGCCTCTTCCTGTTTGTCCGCCCGATATTAGTAACAAGTCACTATTGCTGTCAGAGGGCACAAGAGTCTGCGTCGGCTGATCAAATCGTAAGGTTTGCACCGAGCCTGCGATGTCAGGATTAAAAGTGGCGGCGTCTGTTTTTGCAAGCGTAACGATGTAGAAGATCTTGTTCTTCCAGAAATCCAGCGCAAACTGATCATCCATATCCATGGCCGCATGCGGCAGGGCGCCGATCAAAAGCAAAGTATCAGGTGATTGGCAATAACCATCGCTCAAGTCAGGGCAAATTTTGGGCGTGGTTGTCGCAAGATCATCGACTTCAAACCCGTAATCGGCATCACCTTCTGTCGTTATAAGGCTTGCGGGACGAGGGTAGCGGCCCTCACGTTTTGCGTATTCTCGTATCATAGAGATAGCCTGCGCCATGGAGCCTTCTGTGACTGATTTTTGCTGAACCTTAAGCCATAGATTATATTGAATCAAAACAGGGACCATAAGTAGGCCTATGACGCTCAATGCAATGGCGACATCAATAAGGGTTAAGCCCTTCTCACAATTGAGTTTTTTGCAAAGTTTCATAGCGTTCAAGGTAATATCCAGATTATCATCTCCCATTTATGATACTGCAAAATAGATAAAAATTTAATTAAATATAATGGATTGATATTCTTGAAATTTTTAGGGGGTGTTGTTTAACCAACCCGCCAGTTCCGTCATGATGCGGGTGGTGAGGAAGTTGATATGCGCCTCTGAATCATTCAGGCAGGAAATATACGTAAATTCTTCGCCTCCATTGTTCAGGAATTGCTCGCGCAGGCCGATGTTAATCTCCTCCAGCGTCTCGATGCATTCCGATACAAAAGCAGGTGAGAGAATGGCCAGACGCTTTACGCCTGATTTTGCAAGTTTTTCAATGGTTTTGTCGGTGTATGGCTGCAGCCATTCTTCTGCGCCAAAACGCGATTGAAATGTGGCGCTCCAGCGCTCTTCCGGCCATTCCAGCGCCTCGCGGGTCAGGCGCGCAGTTTTCAGGCAATGACAATGATAGGGATCGCCCTGCGTTAGATAGCGCTGGGGCAGGCCGTGGAAGGAGGCGATTATATGTTCGGGCGGCGCAGAAAGCGGGGCAAGCGCGTCTCGTACCGATTGGGCCAATATCTTTATATAGGCAGGATCATCATGCCAGGGTGAGGCTGTGCGAATGGCGGGCTGCCAAGATATTGTTTTTAAATGGTGAAATGCCTTGTCATAGGCGGTTGCCGTCGTGCAGGCGCTGTATTGCGGATAAAGGGCAAAAAGCAGAATGCGCCGGCAGCCCTTGGCCAGCAGCTTATCGAGCCCCTCACGGGTGGATGGATTGCCATAGCGCATGGCCCATTCAATTTCGATGCCGGGAATGTTATTGTTTATCAATGTGTTGATTTTATCACACTGCGCCCGTGTGATGGTTTTCAAGGGGGATTCATTTTCTGCACGATTCCAGATCTGGGCATAGGCATGGCCTGATTTAAATGGCCGAAACGTAAGAATGACCCCTTGTAAAAGGGGCTGCCAGAGCCATTTGGGGTAATCTATGACCCGCGGATCACTTAAAAATTCAGACAGGTAGCGGCGCACCGAAACATAATCAGTCCCATCCGGCGTACCAAGATTGATCAGCAAAACGCCGATTTTTTCTGCAGGAATATTGGGGTGGCTGTTTGGTAAGTGTTTGTTATTCATGAACTTTTATCTTGTTATACTTACATGAATTTATATGAATCCCCGCATTTTTCAAGATCAAAAAAAGAGCCCTGATATCACAAGGAATCAGGGCGTTAGGAGAGAAGTTTATTGTGAGGTTGGGTAAATCTGTATTTTTGAGGGCGTACTATCGCCGCAATTTAAATATTCAAAACGTATCGTATCATTTAATTTCGGTCATATCTATTCTGCCGCAAAATGGCAAATATCTCCGCCGCTGACATTGGTGCAATATGCAACGATATCAAAGCCAGGAAAAAAATCTCCCAGAAAAATCAAAGCAATCGCGACGAATGGAATAATGATGGCGACCACTTCGCCAAAGGAGAAACGAATTTTTCGCGCTTGCTCAAGTTCCATCAGATTTAGGGTAAGAATGCTCCCCTGATACGGGTCTTTAACTTTATACATGCGTGGCTCCTTTTGGTCTCCTGAACTAGATTGCATGTGTTATGCCAAACTATAATGACTTTAAAATCAATTATTTGCATAATTTCAAAATTAAAATTTCTCAAATACAAACGTATGAAAATGAGACAATTCTCAAATTCAAACGATTAATATATCATTCCTGTGGTAATCTGAACGACGTTGCGCGAGGTGTATTATGTCCATGGATACGAAGAGAAGACCCGTCACAGGATTCGCAGCCCCATTTGCCGGATCCGAGGTAGTCGGGATTTGGGCAAAGAGAATTTGTCCGGTTTTTGTCCGGTGTTTGAAATTGTCGCGGTGTGGCGTTAAGGGTTTCGGCGGGTTTGGGAGGGTGACAAATTCCGGACAAATCACGGAATGTTTTGCAGAAAAATCGCCTAAGTCTTTGAAAATAAATGGTGGCTGTGGCAAGATTTGAACTTGCGACCAAAGGATTATGATTCCTCTGCTCTACCGCTGAGCTACACAGCCTTTTGGGGTGTCGGCATTTTTCCTTAGTACAGGAAAAATATCGTTGCTTGCAAAAAGCGAGCCTAGTTTTAGTGATTTAAGGGGGGCTTTGTCAAGCCTTGCGTGCGGTGCCCGTAATCCAGCCCCCGCCCAGGACGCGCGATCCCAGATACGCCACGGCCGCCTGGCCTGGTGATATGCCATATTGCGGGTCGGTGAGCAGGATTTCCGCCGTCCCGCCGGGGCCGGTTTTAAGGGCGGCGCGTACCGGTTTCATGGTGGAGCGGAATTTAAGGTCGATATTGATCCCTTCGGCCAGTTCCGGCATCAGCCAGTTACAGTCTTTAAGTAGGATAATATCCCGCGCCAGCGCGGTTTTGGGGCCGACAATGACCTGATTTTGGGCCGGGTTCATGCCGATCACATAAAATGGCTCGTTATTCTCCGATATGCCGCCGCCAATGCCGATGCCCCGGCGCTGGCCGATGGTGTAGTGGATAATTCCCTCATGACGGCCCAGCACCCGGCCCGCCTCATCGACGATATCGCCGGGGAGGCCCGCTTGCGGGCGTACCGATTTCACAACCCGCGCGTAATCGCCATGGGGCACGAAGCATATATCTTGGGAATCCGGCTTTTGCGCGGTGATAAGGCCGAGGCGCTCGGCATGGCCGCGTGTGACATCCTTGCCCCAGCCGCCTAAGGGGAAGCGCAGGAAATCAAGCTGTTCCTGCGTGGTGGCAAAGAGGAAATAGCTCTGATCCTTGCCGTCTTCGATGGCGCGGTGCAGTTCGGATGGCGCGTTATCTATCACGCGGCGCTGGATGTAATGCCCGGTGGCCATGCAATCGGCCCCTAAATCGCGCGCGACTTTCAGCAGGTCACGGAATTTAACGCTTTGGTTACAGCGCACACAAGGTATGGGCGTTTCGCCGCGCATATAGGAATCGGCGAAATCCTCGATGACGGAATCGCGGAATTTGCTTTCGTAATCCAGCACGTAATGGGGAAAGCCCCGGGCTTCGGCCACACGCCGTGCATCGTGGATATCCTGCCCTGCGCAGCAGGTCTTCGATTTGGCGGTGGCGGCCCCATGGTCATAGAGCTGGAGCGTTACACCAACTACATCATAGCCCTCTTCATGTAAAAGAGCGGCGGCCACGGATGAATCAACCCCGCCCGACATGGCGACAACCACGCGGGTATCTTTGGGGACTTTGTTGATGCCAAGTGTGTTCATCTGGTTTGTCATTGGGGCGGACTATAAGGATTTCCGGCAAAAAATGCAATTTTTAGCGCTTTTAGGATTTCAGTCGCGCGATTATCTTCTCAAACGCCCTTAGAAAAGCCTCGATATCGCCCTCATTCGTATTCCACCCCAGTGAAACACGAATGGCGGCTGAAGAATCCGCATCGCTATAGCCCATGGCTTTAAGCACATGGCTGGATTTGACCGTGCCCGATGTGCAGGCCGAACCATTGGAGACGCAGATCCCATCAAGGTCGAGCGCCATCATCATTGTCTCCGACGATGCACCGGGCAATATAAAGAACGATGTATTGCAAACGCGATTTTGGTTTTCGCCGATAATCTCAATGGCCGGGTGGATGGATTTCAGGCCGTCCTCAAGTTTGCCGCGTAATGCACTCAAGGTTTCATTGTATGGCACCATGTCGCTCAGTGCTATTTGCGCTGCCGCGCCAAATCCGGCAATGGCGGTGATGTTTTCCGTTCCGGCGCGCGCTTTTTTCTCCTGCCCGCCGCCTTGCAGCAATACAGGTGTGATGCCGCATTGGCCAAGAACAAGCGCGCCCACACCTTGCGGCCCGCCGATTTTATGGCTTGAGATTGTCATGAAATCCGCACCCATCTCCAGCAGCGAAAGCGGGATGCGGCCCATGCCCTGGACGGCATCAATGTGAAACAGTGCGCCATACTGGCGGGCCAGTGATGAGATTTTAAGCACAGGCTGGATGATGCCGGTTTCATTATTCACCAGCATCACCGAAACAAGGGCGGTTTTTTCAGCGCGGAGTAAATTTTCAAGCGCGCCTAAATCAACAATGCCATCCGGTGTGACGGGGATTTTCACGGCATGGGTGAGGGATTCAAGAACCGAAGGATGCTCGATTGCCGATACCAGAACACGCGCATCCTTGAAATACTGGAGAATAGTGTTGTTGCCTTCCGTCGCGCCGGAATTGAAAATCACCATGGATGGATCAGCGCCGGTCAGCGCGGCGACATGCGCGCGCGCGTCTTCGATTGTTTTGCGGCCCATCCGCCCCAGCGCATGAACGGATGATGCGTTTAAGGGGAGATCACGCAAAGGCGTCATCGCGGCCGTTGCTTCGGGGCGCAGCGGCGATGTGGCGTTGTGATCGAGATAGATGGGCGTTTTCATGATGGATGCACTTTGCCTGATTATGGCTGGCGTTTTCAATTGTTTTTCCGCGGCTTTTCAAAAACAATCAAAAGAATTATCCACAGTGCTATCAACAGCTTAATATAATTTTCTGGACAGGAAAGCCTTTGCTTCTCTATATAAGGTAACCATAGTACCAGAGCAGACTATGTCTGTGCCTGTTTATGGCAAATAAGCACGATAAAAATCGTGCAAGCATTATAAGGAGTACCAATGCCAGAAGTAATTTTTAACGGCCCTGCGGGTCGTTTGGAAGGCCGCTATTCCCATTCCAAAGTTAAGAACGCGCCTTTAGCGCTCATACTTCATCCCAGCCCCGAACATGGTGGTACGATGAATAACAAAATCACCCATTTGCAATTCCAGACATTTGTCGAGCGCGGGTTTTCGACTTTGCGTTTTAATTTTCGCGGCGTAGGCCGTTCGCAAGGTCTCTTTGACCGCGGCGAAGGTGAGCTGAGCGATGCGGCGTCCGCCCTGGACTGGATGCAGGAAATCAACCAGAACGCCCCTTATGTCTGGGTGGCCGGATTTTCATTCGGCGCGTGGATCGGGATGCAGCTTTTGATGCGCCGCCCTGAAATTCAAGGTTTCATTTCCGTGGCCCCGCCCGCCAATATGTATGATTTCAGCTTCCTTGCGCCATGCCCGACTTCGGGTCTGATTGTGCAGGCTGGCCGCGATGATGTGGTGTCGGAGACAGCTGTTGAGAAATTCGTTGAAAAGCTTCAGCAGCAAAAAGGTATCGAAGTTGATTACCGCGTTGCCAAGGAAGCCAACCATTTCTATCATGGTCATATCGAAACACTGGCCGGGTTCATGCATGAGCACCTGAATAAGGCGAATGCCGGCCGCGCCGTCGAGCCGCAGAAACTGGCTGCATAAGAAGACTTTTTCTGAATATTTTGAATTTAAAAAGCCCGGTTTTGATCCGGGCTTTTTTCTCTTATGCGGCCTTTTTGTCCATATCGGTAATGGCTTTGGCCACCTCGTCAACATGGCCGGGAACTTTGACCTTGCGCCAGATGGCGGTGATATTCCCTTTTTCATCAATCAGGAATGTTGCGCGGTCAATGCCCATATATTTACGCCCGTACATGGATTTTTCCACCCATACGCCGTAGCGCTCGCAGGTGTCCGATCCTTCATCGGAAGCTAGCGGAAAGTTCAGGTCATATTTTTCTTTGAATTTGTCGTGCTTTTTCACGCTGTCCTTGGAGAGGCCGATAATCTGCGCGCCCAGTTTTTCAAAATCTTTTTTATGATCACGAAAATTGCAGGATTCTGCCGTACAGCCCGGCGTGTCATCTTTGGGATAGAAATATAAGACAACTTTTTGTCCTTTGAAGCTTGAAAGTTTGATGCGTGATCCGCCATCAGCCGGAAGATCAAAGTCAGGGGCAGGATTGCCAATTGAAAGGTCATTCATATAATCCTCCTTGATAAGTTGGGATAACGGGCATTTTTTGGTTACACCCCAAAACCGATATGAAATAATGTGCCAGTGAAATCAAGAGTGTTACAGGCCAATTATCATTATTTTTCATGACGCAGGCGGATTCTCCAGAATTAGGTAAAAAAAACAAGCCCGGATTGATGCGGCGCCTTTTTTTAGGTGGCGGCATTATTGCCATTGTGCTGGAGGTTGGGCTGGTTGTCCTGATGCTTGGTGTGCTGGCGCTGGGCGCGCTGATATGGCGCGTCAATGCCGCGCCGCTGGATATAGGTTTTGCCAAGGATTATGTCGAGAACGCCTTGTATGATGAGAAAACCGGCATTCATGTCAATATCGACAGCGTTGTCCTGCATTGGCCGGATTTACAGGATGCCTTGCTTTTGGGGATTGATGGCGCGCGGATTCTCAATGCCAATGACGGGATTATCCTGAGCGTTGGCGAATTGGATCTGGCCTTGTCCAAGCGCCGTTTGATTCTTGGTCAGATTCAGCCCAAGGCGATTATTCTTAAAAATCCATCGTTGCGCCTGCGCCGGACGGCCGAAAACACCATTGATTTTGGACTGGATGCGTTCAAGTCGCCTGCGCCTGAAAAGGCGCCCTCCAGAACGCCGGGTCTTGATACCTTGTTTCAGATTATTCCGCGCCCGGGCGATGAATCGTTGAAAGATACGCCGCTGGCGATGCTGAAAGAATTTCGGATCGAGAATGCCCGCGCCATTATTGAGGATCATAAATTCGGCGCTTCGTGGTATTTCCCCAGCACCGATATTTCCCTGCAAAGCGCCAGTGAGGGCATTCATGCAGCCTTTAAAATGGGATTCCCGGCTGTTCACAATGAGCCTGCGCAGATACATACCGACATTATGATTGGATGGGATTCTCATGATATTCAGGTCAAGGCCTTCATGCAGAATTTTGACTTGCGTGTTTTTTCTAACAAAATTCCCGATTTCGATGTCCTGGGTGATCAGGATATCGTCCTGAATGGTTCGATGGAGGCCAAGTTTAACGCCGATCTTTCGCTGGAGGCGATGCAGTTTAAAATGCTCTCACCGGCCGGTAATCTGGATATACCCGAACTCTCACCGGATGAGGTTCCTTATAAGGATTTGAATTTTGATCTGACTTACGCCAGTGCCTCTGACGGGCAAAAGACACTAAGCCTTAATGATCTTTCCGTGAACATCAAAGACGTTATTATCCGCGCCAAGGCCCATATTCTGGATAGCAAAAATGAAAATGGCCGTTCTTTGGCCGGGCCGTTGGAGGTGACCATCGCCGATATGCCGCATAGCCGCATTGCAACCGTCTGGCCGGCGGCGCTGGTGGGGGATGCTTCGGAATTATGGGTTGTCAAAAAACTCAGCGGCGGGAATGTTTCCGGCCTCAAGGCCACGATGAATGTTTCGGCGATGAATACGCCGGAAGGCGGGTGGGATTTTGGTATTGCCAAGCTCATGGCTTATTTTCAATTCACCGATATCAAAGCCGATTACCGCGCGCCGTTGCCACCGTTGACCAAGGCCAAGGGCAGCGGGTTTTTCGATCTGGACGAGGATCGCCTGAATATTTCGCTGTCGCAAGGCGAGATGGGCGGCCTGACAGTGACTGATGCCAAGCTGGCCTTTAATGACATCGTGGCCGAAGGCAAGGGCTCAGTGGCCATGGATATTGGTCTCGAAGGGCCGTTGAAATCGGTGTTTGAATATCTTTCCACGCCGCCGATTGATTTGAAGGATGAACTGGATATGGATCTGGCCCAGGTAAAGGGCAGTGCCGATTTACGGGTGAAATTGGATTTCCCGACTCATGCCGATCTCAAGATTGAAGAAATCAAGATGGATGTGAAGGGTGATGTCAGGGACGGCAATATCCCCGATGTTGTCAAAACGATGGATCTATCAGGCGGGCCGTTTGCCGTTGCCGTGGACAATGAGCGTTACACCGTCAAGGGTAAGGGGAAGCTGGATGGGCGCGATGTCACGATGGAGTGGGAAGAATATCTCAAGAGCGAAGGCAAGGCCTATCGCCACAAGGCAACGGCCAGCATCATCGCCGATGAGGATCTGCGCCGCAAGATGGGCATTGATTTAAGTGATTTTATCAAAGGATCTGTGCCGGTCGATATTGTTTATACCGGTCTGCCCGGTGGCAATAAGGCACAAGCCGATGTAAAGGCCGATATGACGCCCGCAGATTTTTTTGTTATAACGCAGGCCTATACCAAGCCACCCGGCACGAAGGGGGCCGTCAGCCTGAAGGCTAATCTTGAAGGCGAAAATCTTTCCTCGATTTCAAATCTCAAAATTGATGCGCCTAACCTTGCGCTTAACAATGGGTCAGTGGGGTTCAGGAATGGTGTTCTTTCCTCGGTCGTGCTGCCCGGCGTGGCAATCAATGAAACGCGCGGTGATGTGAATATTGATTTTGCCGCCAGCGGGGCAATGAAGGTTTTGCTCAAAGGCGCATTTCTGGATATGCGCCCGCTGCTGGCCAATGATGACACAAACGCAGCAGAATATAATGAACCGCCCATGGTGGTATCGGTATCGGCTACAAAAATGCGGACTGCTGATCAGGAAATTGTTACCAATGCCAAGATATATGCCGATATCGACAATAAAGGCCGTTTCAACCAGTTGGAGATGGATGCGCGTGCCGGGGCAGGCGATATTTACCTGCGTTACAAGCCTGATGCATCAGGAAAGCGCACCTTCCATTTCGAAGCCGATGACGCCGGCGCAGCCCTGAAAGCTTTTGATATCTACCGTAATATCAGGGGCGGCAAGATGGTGGCTTATGCCGAACCTATAAAAGGCGTTTATGACCGCAATCTCGTGGGGCAGGCGGAGATGACGAATTTCCGTGTGGTCAATGCGCCGTCGCTGGCAAGATTGCTGGGCGCATTATCGCTGGGCGGGATGATTGAATTGCTGGGGAATGAGGGGCTGGAATTTTCCAAGATGGAATCCAAATTCGACTGGCTCTACCGCCCGCAAGGGAGCATTCTTGTCCTGAAAGATGGGCGCACATCGGGAAATTCCTTAGGGCTTACATTTGACGGGCGGTTTGACAACGGTGCATCAACCGTGGATGTATCAGGCACGATCATCCCGATGTCCGGCGTGAATAATATTATCGGCTCCATCCCGTTGGTGGGCGATATCTTGACCGGGGGCGGCGCAATTTTTGCCGCCACATACACCATGCGCGGCAGTTCGGAAAAACCTGATATTTCGGTTAACCCGCTCTCTGTTCTGGCTCCCGGAATTATCCGGCGGATATTGTTTGAATAATATTTGAAAGGCCTAAGCCGGTTCTGAGGCGTATTCCGGTTCGTTATGTACCATGGTTTCAGCAGGCATGTCGGCCTTGAGGCGGGCGGCTCTGGTGTTTTCAAACTCGCGGGCCATTTCGGTGATAATGCGTGCCGGTACAATAATATTCCCGCGTGCGGAGATGATATCGACCCCCCGCGTTACAGTACCCATCAGCATTTGTATCTGGGCGTGTGATGCCAGATAGGTTTGTTGCGCCAGCGCCGAGAGGCCATCAGCCGCAAGATCAAGACCGCTCAAGGCTGGCAGAGGACTTATGACCCAGTTGCCGACCATGCTGGCTTGGCTGAATCGTCCGTATTTTTCACGCGCGCGATCATGTTCATGCCATGCCTTGGCCACGGTAGCTTCGCTTTCTTGAAGATCATGCATGAATTGCATATGTTCTTCGGGGGTATTTGTTGATTTTTCAAAAGCCAGCACCAGCGTTTTTTCTTTATCGGCATCGGCGCGTTGCTTTGTGTCTTGGGCCTCTTCCATTTTCTTGCCCAGTTTATTGCCGTGATAAATGGTAAAACCGGAATAGCCGCCAATCATTGCCATGGCCGCTGTAAAGGTGCCCCAGTCGCCGAGCGAGTTTTTCAAAAATTCCACGCTTTCAATCGGCACCGAATTTTGCGCCAGCCCATAAGTAAGCGCACCTATGGTGATGATGCTCTCATATCCTCCAAGACCAAGATTAACCAGATTTTTTGAAAGATCCTCAGCCGATTTTCCCATAGCGATCTGCGGTAATATTTGCGCTTGTCCATCTTGTAGAAGTTCTTGGTTCTTACGGGCGATATGGGCGAATATGTCCGGACTTTCTGCGGCCGCGTCGGTAAAAAGTGATTTGATATGGGCAGCCATGTTGCGTTGGAGTGTATTGCCCACACGCATGGACAAAACGCCAGTGCCATACATGATGGCGGCGCTGCCGGCGAAATATCCTGTGCTGGTGATAAATTCCGAGCTGCCAAGGCCGGCATTGAACAGGGCGCTCATGGTATTGGCATAGGCCTCGGACATCCAAAGCGCATTGACTCCGCTCAAGGTAGAAAGTCCGCCCAGTGTCGCTGTTGAGGTCCAGGCTTCCCATTTCTTATCGGCCCAATAGGCGGTGATAGCACCCTTTAAGGTCTGGAGCTTTGCAACGGGCGAGCTGTCATTTTCAAACGCAGCATAATTCTCGCGGCCAGCCCAAAGCGTATTAAAACGGCTTTTTGCGCGTTCATGAGGGTTCGTGATATTCGCGGCCTCCATATCATCGTCATGGGCGCGGTCAATAAGGCTGCGGAAAAAGTTGATGACACTATCGGCGATGCGGGACGAGGAACGAGGGCGCTCTAGCGTCGTGCCGCTATTCAGGCGCATTTTCATGCGCGACAAAAACCCTGTATCGGGATCTTGAGGGGCGGCCATTGCTGTAACACACCTTGTTTTTTATAAAACATTAACATAATGGACGGCTTGTTTCAAATTCTGGCAAAAATAGCCATTTTCAGGCTATGCCGGGCTATGAGGCGACATGCCGGGCGGGGCATCATTGAACGTGGCAGGCAAGTATTCTATAAATCGTTACATATCAAAAATTTATAAAAACAACAGGGATACTCAAATGACAGATAAGACCGATTTAAGGCAGATATTTAGAAAATCCGGCGATTACGTCCATGAAGGCGCTCTGGACTCTGGCACAACGATGATTGTCGAGCAGGGGAATTGTACAATTCAAGGGCCAGTGGGCGATGATGTTATCATGCAGGTGGATGGCGATCTGACTTTGCTCTCCGATACGGGCAAGAATTTCAAGGCCATGGTGCAGGGTGCATTTTCAGGCAATATCATCGGTCCGGGCAGCGATATCACCGCAACAGGCAAAGTCGATATGTGGGAATTGGGTTATGGGTCAAAGGCATCATCGTCCAAAGGCGTGGCCATGAACGGCGATACGCCTTGCGGGGAGCATAGATTATTTATAGATGAGCGCCGTTTTGTCATCATGGAGCGTATCATGCCGGATGAGCAGGTATCGGCCACCTGTCCGCTGCCGCAAACCGCGCCGCCCGAACCATTGAATTGATCGTTGCAGATTTAGCCGTTCAGCTTGACCAGGGCGTGTTTCTTTTTGCCCGCCGAGAGCTTGATATAACCATCCGCCGTAAGATCGGCATCGGAGGCTGAGGCGCTCTCGCTTTCGATCTTGTTGTCGTTCAGCTTGGCCCCGCCGCCTGCGATCAGGCGCTTGGCTTCGCCCTTGGACGCGGCAAGGCCTGTTTCCACGAACAGATCAAGAATGGAAATTCCGCCTGACAAACGGCTCGCATCGATGGTGATGGAGGGCAAATCGCCGCCCACGCCGCCTTGCTCGAATACCTGTCTGGCTGTTTCGGCGGCCTCTAATGCTGCTTGCTCGCCATGGCATAATTTGGTGGCTTCATGGGCCAGAATTTTCTTGGCCTCGTTGATTTCGGAATCTTTCAGCGCGGATAAACGGCGCACTTCATCCATGGGCAGCATGGTAAAGCGGGATAGCATGGTTTCTACCATTGCATCTTCGGTGTTGCGGAACCATTGCCAGTAATCATAGGCCGAGAGCATGTTTTTATTCAGCCATACCGCGCCATCCACCGTTTTGCCCATTTTCTCGCCCGCCGGGTTGAGGAGAAGCTTGGCGGTGAGGGCATAGAGCTGGACCTGATCCGATTTATGCGCCAGATCCACGCCGTTGATGATATTGCCCCATTGGTCCGAGCCGCCCATCTGGAGGATCGTGCCATGTTCGCGGTGCAAGGCAAGGAAGTCATAACCTTGCATGACCATGTAGTTGAATTCCAGAAGCGTCAGCGGGCTTTCGCGATCAAGGCGCGTTTTGACGCTATCGAAGGAGATCATGCGGTTGACGGTGAAGTAACGCCCGTAATCGCGCAGGAATTCGAGATAGCCGAGTTTGGAAAGCCAATCGTCATTATTGACCATCAGCGCGTCGCTCTTACCAGAACCATAGTGCAGGAACTGGTTAAAGCAGGTCGCGCGGATATTCTCCATATTCTCAGTGATGATCTCATCGGTCATCAGATTGCGCGTCTGGTCCTTGAACGAAGGGTCGCCGATTTTCGACGTGCCGCCGCCCATCAATGTGATGGGTTTATGCCCCGTTTCCTGAAACCATTTCAGCATCATGATGCCGGTCAGGTTGCCGACATGGAGTGATTTGGCCGTGGCATCAAAGCCGATATAGGCGCTCTGCACGCCTTCGGATAGTTTTTTGTCGAGGCCATCGAAATCGCTGCACTGGTGAATGAAGCCGCGTTCGGTTAGGATATTCAGGAAATCGGATTTGTAAGTCATGAGATTTTTATAATTATGAGCGGTGAAAAAGTCTATAGGGCCATTGGTTTAATGTCCGGAACCTCGCTGGATGGGGAGATTGACGTGGCTCTGATCGAGACAGACGGGCAGGGTTTTGTAAAGCCATTGGATTTCAAGCCATTTCCTTATGATATCAGTGCGCGCGACAAGGTGCGAGCCTGTTTTGGCAAGCGTGAGCCGGATGCGGGCGTTGCCGAGGCGGAAAAGCTGGTGACGGATCTGCATATCGCCGCCGTGAAAGCCAGCGGTTTTGAAGCTGAGATTATCGGATTTCACGGCCAGACGATTACCCATGCCCCGGATGAGAAATTTACCTGGCAGATCGGTGATGGCGCGCGGCTGGCTGCCGAGACCGGCATGGATGTGATCTGTGATTTTCGCAGCAATGATGTGGCGCTGGGCGGGCAGGGCGCGCCGCTGATCCCCTTATATCACGCCGCGATGATGGCAAAGATGGACAAGCCTGTGGGGATTTTAAATCTTGGCGGGGTAGCGAATATCACATTTGTTGGGAATGCGGGTGAAATTCTGGCCTTTGATACCGGCCCGGCCAATGCCCTGATGGATGATTTCATGCTGCGTCATATGGGCGCAGCCTTTGACCGGGACGGCAGGCTGGCGCGGCAGGGGCAGGTGGATGAGGCCATGGTAGCCGCATTTCTACGTGATGTGCATTTTGCCAAATCGGGGCCAAAATCGCTGGACCGCAATCAATGGGACCTGAAAATGGTGGATCATCTGAATGCCGCCGATGGCATGGCCACGCTTGCGGAAATGAGCGCGGCAGCGGTCAATGCAGGGATTGCCAGCCTGCCTGCAAGGCCGGGCGCAATTTATGTCTGCGGCGGCGGGCGCAAGAATGCTTATGTCATGGAAAGGCTGGGGGTAATAACCGGATTACCCGTATTGCCGATTGAGCAGGCCGGATGGAATGGCGATGCCACCGAAGCCGAAGGCTTTGCCTATCTGGCAGTGCGTAGCCTTTTGAAGCTGCCTATCAGCCTACCAAGTACGACAGGCGTACCAGAGCCCGCCGCGGGCGGTATTTATCACCGCAAATCCTAGGCTGCTTTTTTACGCTTGCCGAGGGGCTTGGCCGTCTTGGCAGGTTTTGCGGCTTTAACGGGCTTTTTTGCGGCGATTACGCGCTTGATTTCTTTGAGCAGCTCTGTGATTTCCGCAGAAGCAGCGCCGGATGGATCGGTTTCGATCACGCCCTTGCCCGACACCATGGAAGAAGCATAAACCACGCGGTTGCCCAGTTTTGCCTTGGCAACAGGCGTGTTCAGTTCTTTCATTTTGTCGGTAATGGCGGCAGTGAGCTTGGCGCGCGGGGCAACGCGGTTAAGAACAAGTAATGCTTTCACGCCTTCATCCTTGGCGGCTTTGATGGTCGGGCGGCAGGCCCAAAGATCCATCGGCGAGGGCTGGATCGGAATAAGCAGCAAATCGGCGCAGCGAATGGCGATCTGGGCCTCGCTTTCGGTGTGAGGGGGCGAGTCTACGATCACGAAATCACATTCCCGCGCCCAGCGCTCGGCTTCTTTTTTCAGGCGCCAGCCTTGAATCTGGTTATGGATCAGCTTGTTACGGGGGCCCATCGAGGCCATGCGCGCCGCATACCACAGGCTAAGCGAGCCTTGCGGGTCGATATCCATGGTGACGACTTTTGCTCCGGTTTTCTGCAGGGCTGCGGCCAGTTGCGCCGCCAGAGTTGTCTTTCCTGCGCCGCCCTTTTGCTGGGCGACGGTGATGATGGTTCCCATTTATGTACTCCTTGTACTCACACGCTAAGGGATCACCATAGAAATATTTTGCAATGCGATGCAATAGAAAAGTAAGATGCCCAGCCATGAAGACGATTATATGTGAAGCCAGCCCCAAGGCCATAGAACAGGCCGTCGCCCTGATTAGGGATGGCGGATTGGTTGCCATGCCGACGGAAACAGTCTACGGGCTGGCGGCTGATGCCACCAATGGCCGTGCCGTGGCACGCATTTTCGAGGCCAAGGGCCGCCCCAGTTTTAACCCGCTGATCTCCCATGCCGCCGATCTGGAAATGGCCATGAAATACGGCGAGTTTAGTGATATGGCGCGCAAGATTGCCGCGCATTTCTGGCCCGGCCCCTTGACCATGATTGTCCCGCGCAAAGAAAGCTCCGGCATATCGGATCTGACCACGGCGGGTTTAAAGACGATCGCCATCCGCGTGCCAAGCCATAAAATCGCGCAAGATTTGATAAAGGCAGCCGGCGTGCCCTTGGCCGCGCCGAGCGCCAATGCTTCCGGCACGATCAGCCCGACCGCGCCCTTTCATGTTATTCAAAGCCTTGGCGGGAAGGTGGATATGGTTCTGGCCGCCGGGATTTGCGCGATTGGTTTGGAGTCGAGCGTTCTTGATTTGACCGGTGATGCTCCGGTCATGCTGCGCCCCGGTGCGGTATTGCCCGAAGATATCGCCGCGATTATAGATGCGCCCGTTGGGACGGATTATAACCCCAAGGACGCACCCAAATCGCCGGGGCAGTTATTGCGCCATTATGCCCCCAGTATTCCATTACGTTTAAGGGCTGTGGATGTGATGCCGGGGGAGGCGTTGTTGGCGTTTGGATCATTAAAATTCATGGCCTTGCGCGGCGGCGGTGCGGCGTCCAGCCTGCCGGAAGATAGTATGCGGAATTTGAGCGAGGAGCGCGATCTCAATGAGGCCGCCGCCAATCTGTTTCGCATGATGCGAGAGCTTGATACGCAAGATCATACCGGCATCGCCGTGATGGATATTCCCGAAACCGGCCTTGGTGTGGCGATTAATGACCGGTTGAAACGCGCGGCGCAGGGGTAAGATACCCGTGACATCGCTGCAAAAACCCTTATGATATTTTCTATGAAGAGAATTCTCCTGACTGGCGCGGCCGGATTTATCGGTTTCCATTATGCCCATCGTTTGTCGCAGGCCGGGCATGAGGTTTTGGGCATAGATTCCATCACCGATTATTACGATACGAACCTCAAATACGACCGCCTGAAAATCCTCGAAAGCTTGCCGGGGTTCGCATTCCAAAAAGCCGATCTGGCCGGCCGAGATGCCATTGAAGGCATATTCAAAAATTTCAAGCCGCAGGTTGTTGTCAATCTAGCCGCGCAGGCCGGGGTCCGGTATTCGCTAGAAAACCCGCGTGCTTACATCGATTCCAATCTGGTGGGATTTTTGAATGTCCTCGAAGGCTGCCGCCATCACAATGTCGAGCATCTGATTTTTGCGTCTTCATCTTCGGTTTACGGCGCGAACACGAAAATTCCTTTTGCGGTGACCGATAATGTCGATCATCCGGTCAGTCTGTATGCCGCCACAAAAAAAGCCAATGAGTTGATGGCCCATTCCTACGCGCATCTTTACAAACTCCCCGTGACGGGATTGCGGTTCTTTACCGTTTATGGTCCGTGGGGGCGGCCCGATATGGCGTATTTTAAATTCACGCAAAGCATTCTAAAGGGGCAGAAAATCGACATCTATAATCACGGCGATATGAAGCGTGATTTCACTTATATTGATGACATCACCGAGGCGATGCTGCGCCTGATTGATAAGGTGCCGGCGGGTGATCCGGCATGGTCAGGCGAAAAGCCCGACCCATCCAAAAGCTATGCGCCGTACCGGATTTACAATATCGGCAACAACAACCCCGAAAACCTGATGGATATGATCAAGATGCTGGAAAGCGCGTTGGGGGTTGAGGCGATAAAGAATCTTCTGCCGATGCAGGCCGGGGATGTCTATGCGACATTTGCCGATTGCGATGATCTGATGGCCGATATCGGGTTCAAGCCCAATACAAATCTGGAAGACGGATTGAAGAAATTCGTGACATGGTACCGTGGCTATTATAAGGACAATAATGCGCCGGCAATGAAGGCGAGCGCGTAGAGGCGAGCATGACATTTAATTCTGAGAGCAGATTATACAAGATAGCGGCGGTTTCGAGCTGGCCCGCGCTTTTTGCTATTTGTCTGGGCATAACCTATTACGGTGATCTGCAGGGACAGGTATTTTTCTATTTTATTTATGCTTATATTTTTCTGGGATTTGCGCTGGCGTTTTTAGAATGGCTGATGCCGCATGAACAGAAATGGCGGGAAGCGGATCAGCAAAATTTCGCCAATATCATGCATACCATCTCTAGCAAGGTGCCCTCGGCCATGTTGCTGAAATATGGCGGGCTGATTGGATTGTTCGAGATTTTAAAGCCGATTGCAGAGCCTCTGGATTACGGCATCTGGCCGCGGGAAGCGCCAATGTTCCTTCAAGTCATACTGGCCGTTTATGTCGCGGAATTTGGCCTGTACTGGGCGCACCGTCTCGCGCATGAGACGCCGTTTTTGTGGCGCTTTCATGCCGTTCATCACAGCGTGACCAAGCTCTGGTTCATCAACACAGGGCGGTTTCACATCATGGATAGCGTGTTCAAGATTATCCCCTCGCTGGGGCTTTTGATTGTCATGGGTGCGCCGTTAGAAGTGACGCAATGGCTGAGCGCTATTACCGCCTTTATCGGCCTGATGACTCATTGCAATGTTGATATGCGCTGTGGGTACTTAAATTACATCTTCAGCACGCCGGAGCTGCACCGCTGGCATCATTCCAAGGATTTGGCTGAGGGTAACCGCAATTACGGTGAGAATATCATTCTCTGGGATCAGATATTCGGCACGTTTATCAATCCGCAGGATCGCCGTCCGCCCGTCGATATCGGCATGAAGGATTTCATGCCGCCCAAATTCTGGCAGCAGCTGCTATGGCCGCTGCTGAGCAACAAAATGCGCCAGCGCATTATTCCTGAATATGTCCCTCTGGCCTTTATCTATGAAGAAAAATAGATAGTCATAATTTCTTTGTAATCTCGCGATAGTTGTGTCAAATTCGCCGCTGCAATTTGACATTAAAATATTTATTTATGAAAAATAGGATCGCATTTATTACAGGCATCGCCGGGCAGGACGGCGCGTATCTGGCAGAATTTCTGCGGGCCAGAAATTATATCATCCATGGGTTGGTCCGATGGGACAGTTATGTCGATCCGATGGCCGGCCTTGAGCGCCTCGACGCTCTGGGGCTGGTGAATGATAATATTCATCTGCATACCGGTGATGTTACGGATGCACAGAATATCACCGCCCTGATCAAGGACATCGCGCCGGATGAGATTTACAATCTCGCCGCGATGAGCCATGTGAAGCCCAGTTTTGATATGCCGGCCTCTACGCTGGATATTAATGCCAAGGGCAGTTTGTATGTGCTGGAGGCGGTGCGCCTTTTAGGGCTGGCCGATACAATACGCATCTATCAGGCATCATCGTCTGAAATGTTTGGCAATGCGCCCGCGCCGCAAAATGAGAATACGCCCTTTGCCCCATGCAGCCCTTATGGCATTGCCAAGCTAAGCGCTTACTGGCTGGCGCGGATGTATCGTGATTCTTATGGAATGCATGTATCGAACGGGATTTTGTTCAATCATGAAAGCCCCTTAAGGGGGCAGGATTTTGTTACCGCCAAGATCGTGCGCGCCGCCGTGGATTTTGAGCAGGGAAGGATTGAGCCTTTGATGCTGGGCAATCTGGAATCATTGCGCGATTGGGGGCATGCCAAGGATTACGTGCGCGGTATGTGGATGATGCTGCAGCAGCAAAGCGCCGATGATTATGTGCTCGCCACAGGACAGGCACATAGTGTGCGTGAATTTGTGATGCTGGCTTTTGCTCATGTCGGCATTAATATCGAATGGAGCGGTAGCGGCATTGATGAGATTGGCATGGATTCCAGAAGCAAAAAGATTTTGATCCGCATTGATCCGGATTTGTTTCGTCCCAATGAGGTCAGTCATCTGCTGGGGGATTCATCCAAGGCCTTCACAAAGATCGGTTGGCAGCCGGCCATAGGCTTTGAGGCCTTGATTGCCGATATGATCAATGAGCAGCGTAAAATTTTGCATGGACGCGCAGGCGCGGAAGGCAGTGCATGGGCGCGGATGGCTGGGTAGAAAATCCGATTGATTTTGCGGGAAAATCCGTGTGGGTGGCCGGGCATAATGGCTTGCTGGGATCGGCGATCTGCAGGCGACTGCAGTCAGAAGATTGTAAACTTATCACGGCATCCCGGCTGAATCTTGATCTGCGGAACCAGGAAAAAACTTATGAATTTTGCCTGCAGAAAAGGCCTGATATTATTATCCTCGCCGCAGCAAAAGTCGGCGGCATCGCTGCCAATATCAATGCGCCTGCCGATTTTATCCATGATAATCTTGTTATTACATCCAATGTGATAGAAGCCGCGCACAGGGCGAATGTGAACCGTCTGTTGTTTTTGGGATCGTCCTGCATGTATCCGGCCGGCGCAAAAAATCCCATTACCGAAGATATGCTGATGAGCGGTTTACCGGAAATTACAAATGCGCCTTATGCGATTGCCAAGATTGCCGGCCTTGTTATGACGCAATCCTACCGCCGCCAGTATGGGCGTGATTATATCGCTGCTATTCCGTGTAACTTGTATGGGCCGCATGATCGTTTTGATCTGGAAAATTCCCATGTCATTCCGGCGCTGATTATGAAGGCTCATGCCTCCAAGGCGCGCGGTGAAAGGGTTTTGAATGTATGGGGTAGTGGCAAGCCTGCTCGTGAATTTCTGCATGCGGATGATGCGGCGGATGCGCTGGTGTTTATGCTCAAACATTACAGCAGTGACAGGCCTATAAATATCGGGGCTGGGCAGGATATGGCGATTGCCGATATTGCGGCGATGATTGCCCGCATTGCAGGGCTGGAGGATGGTCTTGTTTTTGATCAAACGCGCCCTGATGGCGTGATGTGCAAATTGATGGATTCATCGCGCATATATAAGGCTGGCTGGCGCCCGCAGATTGCTCTGGAAGAAGGGTTGCGCCGGACTTATGCCTGGTATGTGGAAGAATGCAAAAAACGGATCGCGGCATGAGTCGGGAGATCGTGCCCGTGATACTGGCCGGCGGGAAAGGGCGGCGCTTGCGGCCTTTGACATCAAGTCGCCGTCCGAAACCTTTTTTGAAAATATTTTCCCGCCGCTCTTTTTTTCAGGATGCGCTTGTGCGTGTTGAAAATTTTTCGCCGCCTGTCATTGTTGCCAATGAGGATTATAAAAATCATATCCGGCGGCAATGCGCGGAGATCAATTCCATCCCGCAAGCCATTATTCTGGAGCCGGAAGGGCGCAATACGGCAGCCTCCGTCATGGCAGCGGCACATGTATTAAGAAATCGTGATTGTTTGATGCTGGTCATGCCATCCGATCATGTTTTTGGTGATGGAGTGCAATTTCAAAAGACGATTAAGGATCTGGCCGCCGGATTGAGGCTGGATGGCATTGGCCTGATCGGGATAAGGCCGCAGGGCCCATCAGCACGCTATGGTTATATTCATACGGACGGGCAGAGTGCGGCCGTCAGGTCTGTGCAATCATTCATGGAAAAACCCGATAAGGCCACGGCGAGGAAATTATACGGAAATAATCATGTATTTTGGAATGCCGGGATAATCCTGTGCCCGCCGGATGCTATAATGAAGGCGGGAAAGACCGCGTCACCGGAGGTTGCAGATAATATTGCCAAATCCATGGATGATGCGGAAATTCAGGAAAAATGCATATATTTACCGCAAAGAAGCCATTTTGTTAAAACTCCGTCAATATCTATAGATTATGCTGTATTAGAGAGATGCGATGTTTTGCAGCTCTGCGCTTATATTGGGGAATGGAGCGATATTGGCACTTGGCTAGCGCTTCTAGGGTTGGCGATTAAGAGATTAAGACAAAAAATATGATAAATTCAGAACAAGATGGCGCGCCGCAGGAACGTCGTTCCAATAATGATCATGATACCTATTTCAACAGCCAGTTCGCGGCCAAGCCTTATTACATAGAGCCGGGACAGTCGCTTTGCGGCAATTCGGTGGGGGAAATGGTTGTGGCCACGCTGGGTTCCGGCGTTGCGGTGACGGTGCATGACCGCGAATTGGGTATTGGCGGCATGGCTTATATCCTGATTCCCGATTCTATCATTGAAACTTTTCCGCATTTTGACAGGCTGGATCCGGCCGTTATTAACAAGATTTGCTGGCCGATCGAGGAATGCATCCGCGATATGAAAACATTGGGCGCGGGCAAGGGCCGCATCCGCATTCGTCTGATCGGCGGGGCGAGCATGCCTGATGATATTCTGGACAGGGGCACAAAAAACTATCTGTTTGTGAAAAACTATCTGGTGAAAAAAGGCCTCTCGATCATGAGCGAAGACTTGGCAGGGCCATATATCCGCCGGGTTCATTTCTTCCCTTCATCCGGCAGGGCGGTGCGGCGTATTTTGCGTCGCCAGTCCGATTTCGCACATATGCGGTTGGATGAGAAGGAATACGAAAAGCAGTTCTAATAATGCGCGGCTTTCCTTCGCGCCGCAGCACAGATAGCCTTTCTCAATTGATGAAAGCGTGATTTTTCCCGTTTTTCTTTTCTGCATTTTTTGCGATACTAGGCACGCAAATTCATAAAAGCAGGGGAAATAATCATGTCCGTTCGCCAGTCCACACGTCATTTGCTGATGATCGAGCCGCGCGAGTTCTACGCCAATCCGCAAACAATGGAGACCAATGTCTATCAAGCGCCGGAAGGGCAGGATACGCCCGACCAGATTTATCAAAAGGCACTGGATGAATTTCGTCAATACCGTGAAGAGCTGGTGCGCCATGGCGTGCTGATTACCACGGCTTTTGGATATAAGGGATGTCCCGATATGGTGTTTCCGAACTGGATGTCCACAACGCCGCGCGGGCATTTCCTGTTGCATCCCATGCTTAATGACAATCGCCGCGCAGAGCGTGCGCCCGAAGTGGTCAGCGTGTTCAAGGATAAATACAAAACCGTTCTGGATTGGAGCCATTACGAGAAAGAAGGCCTGTTTCTGGAGAGCACCGCCAGCATCGTAGCCGATCATGTCAACAAGGTTGGTTATTCAGGCCTATCGCCGCGCACCAGCCGTGAACTGGTCGAGAAATGGGGCAAGGAGATGGGCTATGAGATGGTGATCTTTGAAACCCAGAGTCATACCGGAAAACCCGTTTATCATACGGATTTCATGATGTATATCGGCAGCGGCATGGCAGGTCTGTGCACGCCTTGTATCGTGGAAAAAGACCGCGCCCGCGTGCTAGAGCGCCTGAAATCAACGCATGATGTGGTTGAATTTACGATGGCTCAGCTTCAGGCCAATTGCGGTAATGCGCTGGAAATTTTGGGGGAAGATAACGAGAAGATGCTGACCATGTCGCGGGCGGCGTATTTTGCGCTGACGCCCGATCAAAAGGCGATCATGCAAAAGCATTACAAGACGATCATTCATTCACCGATCGAGACGCTGGAAAAATATGGCGGTGGTTCGGCACGCTGTATGCTGATGGAAATATTTTAAAGCTTATCTTTTCAGCCTGGACGGCGTTGCATCGTCGTTCACGCACGAATTGTGCGCATCTCTCCTTGCGCCTGATCCGGGCTAAAAATCTTGCGCTTTATTTTATAAAATCAGGCGCCGATCTTACGCATCGTCAGGAATACAACATCATTGCCATAGTGAATTTGCCCGGACATCTGGATCTGGTCATCGCCCTTGCGGGATAATTTTAATGTTGTCTCGTAAGTCACGGGATTGCGGGTTGGCGATCCATCAGGCGCGGTCAGCAGAAAATCAATCGCCGCATTCGAGGCATCAGCCGTGGATGTGAATTTAACCTCCGTTTCGCTGATAATGTCGAACTGGCTGGTCCAGCGGCAATTGGCATCATCAAGGCGCATCGTCTGGCCGCCTCTGATTTCGGTTTCGCCATCGCTGCGTTTTTCGATAGGCCCGCGCTGACTGGTGGTGCTGGTAATGCGGTATTTTCCATCCAGCGGATGCGCCATTCTTAAACTCCTTGGTGTCATTCATGGGCTTGATAACATTAAGATTTTAATCCAAGAGGCTTAAAAATAGAATAATTTGCAATAAAAATACCAATTGGGCGATTGACCGAGGTTTTTTTCTCTGATAATTCTTAATGTCTTATAACAAAAAATAACCTTTGCGTTATTAAATAATCAAAAACAGGCAGGCTTGAATTTCTGGAAGGCGCGGATTGAGTTTCATCCGGTGCCCCTTTGTCGTGTCTGATTTTGGCGGTTTTCCCCGGATGTTTTGAAATTATTGTATTTGCGGCTGCTCTGCCGGTTTACCGGCAGTCCTCCCCTCCCCCTAAAGGCGGCCAGCAGATACAGTGATGAAGGGATAACCCTCGTTCCAGTTATCCCGGATACTGATGGAACCCCCACACACGCCTGAAGCCTGATAGATTCGTCTATCAGGCTTCTTTGTTTTTACCGTCGATCTTTCAGTCTGGCGTGCGTTGCTACGGCGCTCACGTACGATTTGTACGCTTTACGCCTTGCGCCTGCTCCAGACTAAAAGCTCTTTGGTAAAGTTTTTCAGGATTTCTGCGGGGCTTAAAAGACAATCAACAGGAAAAAGGAAGAGCAGGGATTGCAATTCTTGAATCATCTGCGCGAATCGATACAAGGTCAGGGCATACGAAACGCATTGTTGTTAATTGACGAAGGAGAGCCGAGCATGGCGCACGCTGCTTTGAACCTGAACGCCTATGATTATCAGGAGGAACCCGATTTGTTTACTGTCCAGCCTGAGATTACGCAAGATAACGAGCCGCAGCGTAAAGGAAGGCCGCGTAGCGAAAAATCACGCAAAGCCATCCTGAAGGCAACCAATGCCTTGCTTTTGCATATGAGCGTGCAGGATCTGTCCATCGAGGCCATCGCCAAGAAGGCCAAGGTCGGCAAGACGACAATTTACCGCTGGTGGCCGAATAAGACGGCTGTTGTGATGGACGCGCTGGTCAGCCAGCCCGGTATGCAAAAGCCCATGGCGACACCGGCCAATAACGCTGATGCGATCAAGATGCAGCTGGAGAAGCTTATTCACCTGCTGGATAGCAAGAATGGCCAGATTATCGCCCAGCTTTTTTCCGAAGCGCAGGCCGATGACAAAGCCAAGGAAATCTTTGATGACAACTTCATCGCCCCCCTGATTGACGCCATTGAATACAGCTTCGTACAGGGGCAGGAGCAGGGCGAATTCCGCAAGTCCTTGGATGCCAAGACGGCCGTTGATATTCTCTGCGGCCCGGTCTTTTTTCGCCTGATGTCTCATGCTCGCGACATGGATGAGACATATAAGAGCAACTACCCAGTGGATGTTGTGCGTCTTATAAGCGCTTGATTTTGTTGAGTAAAAATACGGTTTCTTTTTGTTCTGTAAAATAACTTGACAGGCACCGTTTTCATTTTCTATAAAGCGGCATATTTCAGGAGATTGAGTATGCTGCTTTATTCTTATAATTACCGCTACCATGCCAAAAAGGGCTTGAACCGCGAGATCGTCAAGGCCACGCTTTTTCTGGCAAGCCTGCTTATTTTGTTGTTTGGCTCCCTGATTGTTGCCGCAATAAATAGCGGTCCGATTATTCTGGGTACTGAGCGCAATACAGATGGTCTTGTGGAATATATGTGCCTTGGCAATGGCTGCGAGAACCTGACGGATTTCCGCTGGCAGGATTAAATTACCAGCTTCCCGTATTTTGCATTGAGGCCCATGGTTCGGCCGGGGGCAGGGGATCGCCCTTTTGCAAAAGCTCGATCGAGATGCCGTCCGGCGATTTGATAAAGGCCATATTCCCATCGCGCGGCGGGCGGTTGATGGTGATGCCCTTGGATTGTAATCCGGCGCAGAAGTCGTAAATATTATCGACGCGGTAGGCTAGATGCCCGAAATTGCGCCCGCCTGTATAGGTCTCAACTTTCCCGTCTTTATCCGGCCAGTTATAGGTCAGCTCGATGAGAGGGGCCTGAGTTTCCTTTGCCCGTTCAATATCATAAGGGGCCGCCAGAAAGACCAGCGTAAAACGCCCCGCTTGATTTTCGATACGTCTTGTTTCGGTCAAGCCAAAGATATCACAGTAGAATTTCAGGGATTCATCAAGATTATGAACCCGAACCATGGTGTGCAGATATTCCAGTGTCATTGCGATGTCCTTTTTGGGCTGTGATGGGGTATTTTTCAAAGGATAAAAGATAACCCTGCCGCCGGGAAAGGCAACCGTGCAGCGGTCAGGCTTTACAAATATCCCAAATCGGTGTATTTTATGACAATATGAAACCTATCCCCAACCCATCTGCGCCCCCCTTTGAACCGGAACGCTGGAACGACTTGAGCTGGATGAAACTGAACTTCGTCCTCAGTCAGTCCTGCCCTGACGTTTTGGAAGGCTTTAAGCGAATCGGGCAGCGCATGAACCCCAATAACGTCAATCAGACCTTGAAACGCTACAGTGACCACCAGATTGCTGGTGGCCTTGGTGTGCCGGAGGAATCGGTCCAACATTTCCGGGATATTGTTTTAACATTGATGCAGGCCCGCCAGCTCAGCACCAATTGCTATTGCCATGCCGCCAATGATGCCGGGCCTTTCGAGCCTTTCCTGAAACCCTGGCCGGGTATGATCCATGGCCTCAAGCCATCCGATGGTAAATCATACGAGCGCAAGACGCTTATTGAGAATGTGGCCGCCGATGGCGGCATCCCGATTGGCCTACAACCCATGGTAAGGGAAGGGTTTTATAATGCGTTGATGCTGATCCGCGATGACGGGCGGGAGCTGCATTTCGTGCGGGAAAACAGCAATGGGGTTTATTCACACAAGACCGGCCTTGGTGCCGTTACCAATCTCGATGCCAGCGACAAGCAGATCATTGACCCGCTGGCGGCCGATTGGGGCGATTTTACGCTGGCACAGGTCTTTCATTTCCCCGAAGGCGGTTTGACGGTCGGGGTCCCAAAAGAAGATCGCCGGCCAGTCTCTTCTGAAATTCAGGAATTGATTCGTCAGCTATAGGTACGGCCTTTCAGGCAAAGAAAACCCGGCTGCTTCTTTGAAGGCCGGGTTTGTATTATCGTTAATGCAGGGCCAGGGCTTAGCCCATGGTGCTGTAAGCGGGTGTTTCGTGGCGCGGGGCTTCGAGCCTGTTGGCGGCTGCCAGTGTTCCTTGCGTCTCGATCGTGGCAAAGGCGGTGGCGGCGATGCGGTCGCAATTCCCAAGATCGTGGATGGCCTTTTTCTCATTACGCAGGAGCTGGGCAAAAAGCGGCTGACCGGCATCTTCCATATCCATGATGCGGGTTGTCAGAATTTTGGAGGTTTCTTGCAGTATGGCTCCAGCCACAAGGCTGGAATTGCCGGAAATACCCTTTTGAATGCAGATTTTTTCGGCCTCGAAAAGAACACCGCCCATATAGCCTTTAAGGTGAGCACTGGTCATTTGGTGCGTGTTCGGACAGGCGGCTACGGCTTTGAAGGATGGTTGCATTTATATTCTCCCGGCAATGCATTTTTATTTTCATAATCTTATTTTGAAGTGTAGTCAAAGCGTCAAATAATGTCAATAAATCACTTATTCATGACATTAAAATTGAAATTTAGTTACAATAATTGCTGCAACGCAAGATCAGATAAGGCTTTGAGAGAATCAGTGAATTGTGGCCAAAAACAGGACCATGTTTTCATTAGATCCATGACAAGCAGCCCGGATTTGCAAAATGCGCGCGATAGGCTTATAAAGCGCAAGTCATGACTTACAAAGTTGCCGCTCTTTATAAATTCACGCCTATCGATGATATCCACGCCCTGCGCGAGGAGATATATGATTTTGCGGAGAAGCACGCCCCCAGCATCTGCGGGACGATATTGATTGCGCCCGAAGGCATTAACGGCACGATTGGCGCATATCCGGATGAAATGGACCGTATTGTTGAGTTCCTGGATGAGAAGCTGCAGATATTACAATCCGGCAATACCATTGCGGAGTTCAAATATTCATCTGCCGCCAAAAAGCCGTTCAACAAATTCAAAGTCCGCCCGAAAAAAGAACTCATTACGCTTCGCAAGCCCGAAGCCGATCCCAACAAACTGGTGGGGACCTATGTCGAGGCCAAGGATTGGAATGATCTGATCGCGGATCCGGATGTTGTATTGATTGATACACGCAATGATTATGAAACCAAGGTGGGCATTTTCAAGGGCGCTATTGACCCGGACATGAAGGTCTTTACAGAGTTCCCGGAATGGGTAACGCAGAATCTAGACCCCGCCAAGCACAAGAAGGTCGCCATGTTCTGCACGGGCGGGATTCGCTGCGAAAAGGCCTCATCTTATATGCTTGCCCATGGTTTTGAGAATGTTTACCACCTTAAGGGCGGTATCTTGAAATATCTGGAAATCATCCCGGCTGATCAGTCGCAATGGGAAGGTGAGTGTTTCGTGTTCGATAAACGCGTATCGGTGGGGCATGGGCTGGTTGAAGGTGATTGGCGCATGTGTCATGGCTGCCGCGAGCCGCTATCGGAAAATGATCTCCGGCAGGATTCTTTTGAAAAGGGCGTATCTTGCCCGCATTGTATTGCAAGCCTGACGCCGGATCGCGCCCAGATGCTGCGTGAGCGCCAGCGCTTCTTTGAATCGACAGGCCAAGCCTGATATAATTATCAAGCGGGGATAATCATGGATATTGAAACGAAACATTTACGCATCCATGGCCGTGTGCAGGGCGTGGGATATCGCGACTGGGCGGCATTCAAGGCGCGCGAACTGCGCCTGATGGGCTGGGTGCGTAATGTGCGCCACGACAAAAGCGTTGAGGTTGTTATCCACGGCGATCAGGAAAGCATCCAGAAATTCATATCAGCCTGTTATGAGGGGCCATCATCGGCCAAGGTCAATGCCGTACAGGTTGGCGCTGCGCCGGACGAAGACTTCAAGAAATTTGAAATCCTCGATACGGTTTAGCAATCTGATCTTTTTAATCAGGTGTTATCCGGCAGGCTTTGGCTTTATTCCGCGGCCGGCATAGGCGGCATGTCATCCGGCATTTCCGGCGGCGCAACTTCGCGGGTTTCCCCTTTGGGTGGCTGGCCTTCCATCATAACAGCAGGCGGCGACATGTCCCCGGATGCGTGAGGGGCCGGGCCGGGGGGCTTGGGTTTCTTGTCGCATTCTTCCCAGTGCTTCTCGCGCATGCTTAAGAATCCTTGTGCGAATTGCTTGCGGTCCTGCGGCTGCAGCGAGAGGGCGATTTCTTTCGTCGTTCCCATGCGGTCGCGCGTCATGCGCGTCTTGATTGTCACCATGCGCGAGGTCAGCGCATCGAAAGCATCGGCATTGAATTCATCAGCCGCCAGCAATTGCCCCATTTCAACACGCATATCGGCCATGGCCGCATAGCTTTGCTCCTTGTCGGGCACGGATGCCTTCATCAGGCCATCAACAATCGCACGTCCTTCCGCGGAGAGATTTTTTGCAGGGCCTCCATGCCAAGGCGTATCGGCTAATTTCTTATAGACATGACCGCCGACAAAACCCAGCAACAACACATTGGCCAGCATCGAAACGGTAAAGATGATTTTCATTTTCTTGCTCATTTTATGGCCAGACCCTTTCTCCGGATTCTGATCCGGTATAGGCATAGGAAGAGATATCACGCGTTTCCGCGGCGCTGGATGTGTCGATATTAAAGCCGATAAACACGCCGGCCAGCAAGACAACCGCCATCACAAAGGCCGGCTGGGGCAGGACGAATACATCGCGGAAAGCATAAAACCAGAGATGAACGCCGCGTTTGCCTTGCGCGCGATGCAGCAGCGAGGCCTCGATTATTCGCTCGGCCAGATTGGTCGATGGCATGGGGATGGGGCGTCTCATCATGATTTCCTCCAGTCTGTCATCCATATTTCTTTTCCTTCTCTATCAATCCTTGTGCGGCGAGTGTTTCCTTGATGCCGGCCTTCGCCCGCATGATAAGGGATTCAAGAGCCTTAAGCCCAACTCCCAGAGTTTCCGCCGCTTCCTTGTTGCTTAATCCTTCATAAAAACACAAATTCAGTGCCAGTTTCTGGCGTTCAGGCAGGGCCTGTATAGCAAGCTCCAGCGCCCGTTCTTCAGTGGCGCGCTGCATAACCTCATCCGCGCCGTCTTCACCGCTTTTTTCCTGATCCAGATAATCGGCGGCAATGTATTTCTTGTTGCGCCGGAACCTGTCCGTAGCGGCATTGATCACGATGCGGTAAAACCATGTCGTGAATTTTACCCCGCGTGATCCATCCCACACTTTGGGGTTTTTCCAGAGCTTCAGGAAAGCGTCCTGAACGGCATCTTCGGCTTCTTCCTTGTTGCCGCAAACCCGGTAGGCGCAGGCGTAGAATAATTCGCTATGGCGGCGCACGAGGGCCGCAAAAGCCTGATGGTCACCGCCTTGAATGCGGGCCATCAGGCTTTCATCGGTGCTGTCGGTGTAATCCGATGCAGCCATTGACTATTACTCGGCAGGCGTTTCTGCAGGAGCCTCAGCTGGAGCTTCGGCAGGTGCATCGGCTGCTGCTGGAGCTTCGCCCTCTACAGGGGCTTCTTCACCGGCTTCCTTGGCTTCTTTTCTCGCCTTGTGTTTGGCTTTCATGGCTTCATGATGGGCTTTTGATTCATCCATCGTGATCTCGCCATTGCCATCAGCGTCAATCTCTTTGAACTTGTCTTCATGATGCGTCATGAATTCGGTTTTGGAGATTGTGCCGTTTTTGTCAGTATCTTGTTTCTCAAAGAATTTCTCAGGACCCCATTTATGCTTGCCGTCCGGGCCTTCGGCGTGTACGAGCGCAGGTGTCAGAATAAGGCCGAGAGCAGCCAGTCCAAGTAGTTTTTTCATTACTAAAGTATCCTTTCACTAAGATGTGAGTGTGGTTTGTATAGTAGTGATACGAAGGCGCTTTGCCAACCCTTCGCCCTTTTTTAGCCTGAAATGCGTTACATCGTCACTTATGGCTAGTTTGGCCACATCGCTTCTCGTGCCTGTTTCAATATAAAAAACGCTGTAAAAGCCTTATAAAGGCGCAAGATCGAGATAAATCCGGTTGCCCGACCCATCCGAGGGCGGCAATGCTTCGGAGGCAATGATCCTGACCGGCTTTTTCAGTTCAAACGCGACAATTGTGCCGCCTTGCGGGCCGGGTTGGGCGCGGAAGCCTGAAATCAGGCCGGAGGAGAGATTTTTCTGGGTGTCTGCATTCCATGCCGCATTGGGCAGCTCGATCAGCAGGATTTTCTCGTTATTATCGATTTGCGGTGAAAAGCTGGACGCGCCTGAGAGATCCATCACAAGGCGTGTTTTGCCCGGATGATCGCCAAGGCGGATATTCTGGACGGCTGTGCCAGAGGAAGAGGGCGCTGGCGATGGAACAGACGGCCCGGCAGCCGGCGCGATGGTATTCAGCTCTCTGGCCGGGGCCATGGCAATATATTCTGGCTTCTGCGCGGGGGCGGGCGTAGCCGGAATGACGGCCTGCTCGGCAACGCGCTGGGCGGTGATATTCTGCACCGTATTATCCAGCGCTGCATCGGCGGTGATCAGATTGGTCAATGGCGGCAGCAGACGGTCGAAATCCTGACGCAGGCCGGCAACTTCCTTTTCCATACGAATTAGCCGGAAATTGACATCCTGATCGGTTTCAGTTGAGAGGGCGGCGACTTTTTCTGGCGCAACGTAATCTTTTTTGCGCTGGTCGTTCGGGTTTACCTGCGCGCGGGCGGATTTATGCTGGTCAAGCGGGTTTGCGCCCGACGAATCAGCCTCGATCAGTTCCCATGACCCTTGCGCGGCCAGAAGATTTTCCGGCGTATCGGCACGGGTGGTGGGGGTGACCTCCGCGCTGTTCCAATCCGCGCAGGCACTTAAAAATCCAAGAGCCGAGACGGAAATCATCAATACGGTCTTGCGGTGGAACATGGCTGTAACTCCTCATATTTGGGATGGCGGCCAGAATCTGGTGCCGGATTTAATGCCAGTGTGAAGGAATTGTTAAGCTTTAGGCAATAAGATGAGCATCTAAACACAAGGCTTTTCCACATTTTGAGGGGCGCGGAAAACAAATATTTGTAAGAGGCCGTTTTTTTTGATAGGATGGGATCAAATAAGTACGAAAAGTACTAAAAACTATAAAAAATAAAAAACGGTAATTGTGTTAAATCGGTAACAGACATGAGGGTGTCATGCAAAACAATCAACAATATCCACGTCCGTATTATATCCGCCGCAATCTGCTAGGCTGTCTGGAGACAGCGTTGTTCATGAAGCAGGGCGCCGAGCGTTTTTCCGTCAGCTATGAAGGCATGAAGCGTTCCTTCATCGTGCCGTTTCTGGTTTTGCCGCTTTCCATCGCCACGATGATCGCCGCGCATCCTGATCAGAATATGGGTGCTGATTCCGCAACATTCCTGGCGATGATATACGGCCTGCGTACGGTTTTATATCTGGTCGCCTTTGTCGCTTTCTCGTATTTCCTGGCCAAGGGATTGGACCGGATGGAGAATTTCTACCGCTTCACAGCTGCCAATAACTGGCTGGTGGTGCCGGCGGCGCTGTTGATGATGCCGCTTTCGCTGGCCTTTATGGGCGGGGCGTATGAATGGGCCGATGTCTATCCGATGATGGTCTGCATCACACTGTATTCCTACGCCTATACAGCCTTCATGGCGGCGCATGTTCTGCGTATCCCGATGGAGCTGGCCGGCTTTGTGGCTATCGCCAGCATGGCTATCAACCAAAGCGCCCTTGATCTGATGAAATGGATCGGCGTTCAAGGTTTGCAACTGATTGCGTAATTTCTAAATAAGGTTTTTCCCTGTGTTAGACTTCCGGCGGCGCGGTTAAATGCGCTGCCGCTTTCTTTTTGGGAAGCCGGGAAAGTTTGGCGATAAAGCGCTGAGGCTTGTAAGAAAGGGCCATATGCGAAAACAAAAGCGCAATCCATAAAATGGTCAGGACAAATTCCGGCACGCCAAAATAAACGCCCAGATATCCGATACCGCCCAGTGCAAAAACCCAAAGCAGTATCAGTGCCGTGGAATGCCCGACGCTAAGCCCGGCATGGATGAAGTGATAATGAAAATGGCCGCGATCAGGATCAAAAGGATGGCGCCCTTCTTTCACGCGGCGGTAGAACTGGCCGCAGGCATCAATGATGGGCAAGGCAATAATCCAGGCGATTGTAATAGGAACAACGGCGGGGTTGGGCTCCTGCGCCAGTTTGATACAGTACCAGCCAATCACAAGACCCAGCCCTAACGAGCCAGCATCCCCCAGAAAGACGCAGGCCTTCTTACGCAGCGGATGGCGCATGTTGAAAAATAAAAATCCAGCAATAGCGGCCAGCAAGATTGAAAGCGCCGAGAAAGCCGCCCAGTCCTGTGCTATCACGCAGGCCACCATCAGCCAGAAAATCATCACCGATGATTTCCCGGCGGCCAGCCCGTCCAGACCATCCATCAGGTTCACCGCATTCACCAGCAATGTCACGGCGGTAATTGTGAAAGGGATAGCCATGAAGCCAAGCCCCAGCGTGCCCAATCCGAACAGATCGCCCAGATGCGTGAGTTGCGCCCCGCCCAGAATCACAATCATCGAGGCCGCACCAATCTGGATGGCGAATTTTGACCATGCGCTCAAGTGCAGTTTATCGTCCACCGCGCCGGTGCCCAGCAGCAGAATGAGCGCTGCGAATAACGGCCAGTAATCGGCAAAAGAAAAACCCGCCAGCAGCCCCAGAATCATAAAGACTGGAAAAATGACCAGTCCGCCGATCAGGGGTACTTCGTCTTCATGTTGCTTGCGGCCGCCGGGCTTGTCGGTCAGGCCAAAACGTATCGCCAGCAGGCGCGCGGGTGGAATAATCAGAACAACAGCCAGAAACGCCAGAAACGGCGCGAGATAGGGCGGTAACAATTCCATGGTATGAAGTGAATCCATCTTGGGGAAAATATGTATCATATTTTGTATGGTTTAGATATTGAGGACTTTTAAATATCCATAAAACGCGATGGTTTGAGAGCATTGACGGTGAATTTTGACTGGGAGAGCGGGTATTCCAGTATCATATCCTTGATCAGGATTGCCGCGGCCAGTGAGGATATAATCCCGTGTGAACCATGCGCGGCAGAGATATAAATATTGTTATGGCCGGGCAATCTTCCCGCGATAGGAAAATGATCTTTTGACGAGGCGCGCAGCGCCGCCCGGCGGCCGGTCATTTCAAGATGGCGTGTTTCAATGCCGGTGGCTCTGGCAAGGCCGGCGATATTGTCGCGGTCATCCTCATCCATGAGTTCGGTATGATCCAGCCATCTTTGAAATGTCGCGCCCAATGTAAAATTCCCGTCCTGATCGGGTGGGGAACAGTAACCGCCATAGCCCAGATTACAGCGCAGATTACGGATGAGCGAAGATGGGGGCGCACGCATCTGTGTGATCTGCCCGCGCACCGATTGCATCGGAATCCATGAAGTTTGCGAAAAATTTGCCAAACCATTCGCGCAGGCCAAAATGGTGATATCGGCCTTGATGTCGGCCAGATTTTCAATGCGTGTATTCATATGTGTTTTTATATTGCGTGCATAAAGCCGGCAGAGTTTTTGCGGGTTTACATGGCCGCTGGATTTCAGATACAGCGCGTCCAGTTTTAAAGGGATGCCTGCAATGACGCTGGCCTCGTTCGCATTGACCATACACATTTCATCCGCCGGCCAGCCCCAGTTTTCAGCTGTCTGGGGGAAGCGTTTGTCTTTTTTATCATCGATCATCAAATGCAGCGCCCCGCATTTATGCCAATCAATTTCAGGCGCGATGGAATCAAATAGCCGCACGCCCGAAGCAAAGGCGGAAGTGAAATAATCGCTTTCCGGGCTGCGATGCGCCGAGAGCCGTGGGTTGATCAGCCCCAGTGCATTGCCCGAAGCGCCAAGGGCGATATCTGCGCCGGCCTCATAGATTTCCGGGTTCAGCCCCGCCTGCTTTAGTATGTAGGCGCATGCCGTTCCCGCCAGACCTGCGCCAATGATAGCGATTTTCATGGCGCGCTCTCTGTCTTGAAAATGCCGGCTAGCATGTCGCGCTTGCGGCCAAAGCCTTTGACTTTGCGCACATCAAATCCGGCGCCTTCCAGTCCGCGTTTAACAAACCCGGCCGCCGTGAAGGTGGCAAAGCTTGTGCCCTTATGGCTAAGGGATGCCATGGCGGCAAAGACTTTCTCGCTCCACATATCGGGGTTGCTCGCGGGGCGAAACCCGTCCAGAAACCAGCAATCGGCTTTGGCTTCGATCCGCCTTAAGGCATCATTGGCATCATCGAATATAAGGGTGAGTGTGATATTCTGGCCAAATTCGATACGGTGAAACCCGGGCAAGGGCAGGGGGTAATTGGCAATCAGCGTATCAAATATTGCCGGGAATTCGCCGCGCCAATGGTCAAGATATTCCGCGATCTGCCCTGCGGAAAGCGGGAATTTTTCCACCGATACGAAATGGAGCGTTTGTCCGGCCGTGGCCGTATCGCGGAATAATTGCGCCGCGGCCAGAAAATTCAGGCCCGTTCCAAAACCGGTCTCGATGATCGTGAAGTTTTTTTTATCCTGCCAGCCGCCCGGCAGGTTATTGGAATCCAGAAAGACATGGCGCGTTTCGGCCAACCCGTCCAGCGCCGAAAAATAAACATCGCCAAATTCCTCCGAGCGCGGCGCGCCCAGATCCTTTTCGTGAAGCTCGGCTTTGTGGTCTTCTCCGGGTAATGTGCTTGAATTTGGCATGATTGAATCTATAATCATTTGCAACGCAAAATACAAAGGGAACTATACGTATAATGACACTTGCCGCGCTTCTTGATCTCTCGCCCTTGCCCAATAACGCCCCGCCTTTTGATAAGATCGAGGCCGGGGATTACCGCCCGGCAGTGGAAAAGGCCATTGAGGAGGCGCGGGCCAATGTCGAGGCGATCAAGGCCAATCCGGCCAAGCCCGATTTCGAGAATGTGATTGTGACCCTTGAAAGCGCATCGGAAACACTGGGGACCGTGACGGGCATATTCTATAACCAGCTCTCTTCCGTGGGCGGGGATGAATTGCAGGCATTGGCCGAGGTGATTGGCCCGATCGGCGCGCAATTCTCAAACGATATTATTCTGGATGCAGATTTGTTCAAAAAAGTACGCGCGGTCTATGATGCGCGGGAGAGCCTGAAATTAACACCGGAGCAGGACATGCTGCTGGAGGATACATATAAGGGCTTCGTGCGCGGCGGGGCGCTGCTGGATGAGGCAAAACAGGCAAGGTTACGCGAGATATCGCAGGAAATGTCCGTTCTGGGGCCTCAGTTCATGAACAACGCCAAAAAGGCCATGGAGGCTTTTGAATTGCGGATCACGGATAAGGCTGATTTGTCGGGATTGCCGGATACCGCGATCGAGGCCGCGCAACTGGCCGCCGAGGAAAAAGGATATAAGGGCGAGTGGCTTTTTACACTGGATATGCCGAGCTATATCCCCTTTATCCAATTTGCCGATAACCGGAACCTGCGTGAAAAAATATGGCGGGCGATGAGCACAAGGGCGTGGAGCGCGGATAAATCCGATACGTTTGATAATCAGGATAATGCCATCAAAATCGCCAGCCTGCGGCACGAGCGCGCGCAGATCATGGGCTATGATACCCACGCCCATTTCGTGCTGGAAGAGCGCATGGCCGAAGTGCCGGCCACGGTGCAGGATTTCCTGGTCAAGCTCAAGGATGCCTACAGGCCGGCCGCGCTGAAGGATTTTGCCGCGCTGAAAGACTTCGCGGCCAAGGCAGGCGTTTCTGATTTCAAGCCGTGGGATTCCGGATATTTCAGCGAGAAATTAAAGCAGCAGATGTTTGATTTTTCCTCCGAAGATTTGCGCCCGTATTTCCCGCTGGATAATGTGTTGAAAGGATGCTTCACGCATTTCACGAAGCTCTTTAACCTGGCCTTCAAGCCCGCCCCGCAATATCCGGTCTGGCACGAGGATGTGAAGGCTTTTGATGTGGTGGATGAAACCGATGGTTCATTTGTCGGCACGTTTTATTGTGACTTCCACCCGCGCGCAGGCAAGAAAGACGGCGCATGGATGACATCCTACCGCGATCAGGGATTGTTCTCTGGCAAGGTGGAACGCCCGGTGATTGCGATTGTCTGCAACTTTACCAAACCAACCAAAGATGCGCCCTCGCTGCTCACCCATGATGAGGTACTGACTCTGTTTCATGAGATGGGTCATGCCATTCATGGTTTGCTCTCCCGCGTGACATATCGCTCGCTTGCCGGGACGAATGTGAAATGGGATTTTGTGGAACTGCCTTCTCAGGTGCAGGAAAACTGGTGCTATGAGAAGGAGACACTGGATCTCTTTGCCGCGCATTACCAGAGCGGCGAAAAAATCCCGCAAGATCTGATCGACAAACTGGTCGCCGCCAAGAATTACATGGGCGGCATGGCGGGATTGCGTCAGGTGGGGCTGGCCACGCTGGATATGGCATGGCACGCCGCCGATCCATCCGCCATCAAGGATGTGGCCGCGTTCGAGGATGACGTGCTGAAAGATATCGCCCTGTTCCCGCGCTATGCCGGGCCGACCTCCACCAGCTTTAATCATATTTTCGCGGGCGGGTATTCGGCCGGGTATTACAGCTATAAATGGGCGGAAGTTCTGGATGCCGATACGTTCGAGTTCTTCCTCGAACAAGGTTTATATGACCGCAAAACGGCCGAGGCCTATAAGGCTGAGATCCTCTCCAAGGGCGGCAGCGCGCATCCGAAAGTGCTCTACCGCAATTTCCGTGGCCGTGATGCTGACCCCAATGCGCTGCTGCGCCGGGAAGGGCTGATCGAGGGCGCGGGCAAGGCGGCCTGATAATAAAAAGGTAACTTAGTCGCGGCGAATACAACGGATGTTGTATGTGTTCGTTTTTGTCTGCTGGTTTTGAATATTCATTTGGAAATAATAGTAACGAGCCTGAGTCGTGGTTGTTTCGGTCGATGCCCAGTAGCTACCCGTTGTAGAAAAAGCCTGTATGGATGAGGCGTTGATGGCGGCTCTGTTATTATAGAGTAAGGCAAGCTCGTTCTGTGAAGGCAGGTACCAGTCCGTTTTTGAATGTCTGTTTAATGCATCGCATACATTGAAGGCTGGGAAATTCGCAATCGGAGAGACTTGTGCGTGGTTGAGTTTTCCGTCAGTTGTGGAGTCTGTCGCGATATCATTAGTGCCAGTGGATGTTTTCCAGGCAGACGACGTGGATTGATTGGTATTGGTCACATAGATTTTTTCTGCGCCAGCACCATAGTTATAGCTAGTAAAATAAATGGATCCGTCGGCACATATTTGCCCTGCGCTGGGGGATCCGGCGCAGGGATCAGTTTGCACCACTATATCAAAGGTGCGGCTGACATTGTTTCCGGTGGGATCGGTTGCCGTTACGGTAATTGAATATGTGCCGGCCAAACCCGGCGCCGTACCGCTTATCTCGCCGGATGAGTTGACACTGATCCAAGCATCTCCGCTGGCTTTGGAATAGGTCACAGTTCCACTGTCATCTGTAGCTGTTACCATCAAGCCGGAAGAAAGACTGGTGTTAATATAAGTCGTGGTGATCGTGCCCGCAGCCGTAGTCCAGACGGGTGCCATGATATCTGGCGGTGTAGTAGTAGAACTCTCCACAATGGATGTCGTGGCCACCCAGCGCTCGCCATTACAGAATTGCATGACGTTGAAATCATCATTATAGACCATCTCGCCGCCCACGCCGGAGGGGTTGGAGCATGCGCCTAGTTGCTGGGTTAAATAACCTTTTCTTACGCAGCGTACTGAAAAAAGCCAGTCTTTGTTATCCGCACCGCCAAAATTGATTTGCGATCCATCGCTGAAATCCTGATTTCGAGCATTTCCAGCACCATTATTCGTTGATGTCCAATAGAAACCTGACGGGTTTGTGCCGCTTAAATTAAAGCCGCCAATGGCCAGTCTGTTTGTGTAGAGTACATTTAATTCATTAAGAGCGGGTAAGTACCAGTCACTATCACCGTGAGCAACAAGATCCGCGCAGGCTTTTGCTGCGTTGTGTGGCTGGATACCAGTTGCGACGCTATTTGAATCTGCTGCGATGATTGTGGATGTGTTATTTGAGCCACTTGTTGAGCTTGTGCCCCCCACAGTAACAAAATTTGTATTGCCATCATTCCACGAATACTGGCCTAAATCGGCTTGGGTTGTGTACATAGGCAGGTTTTGATCGGGCGATAAGCCCGCATAGACGGATCCATTATCACATACGTTACCAATAGTTGAGCAGTTGCTGATAGAACCTGCATTTCCACCTGTTGCGCCGTAAAGCAGCGCAATCTCGGCGCCACTGAGGGCGCGGTTGTAAATGCGCGCATCGTCCATAGCGCCTAGAAAATCTTCGGCACCGTCATTGCGCGCGCCTATGCGCCAGATGGCGCTGTTGGTCAGGAGGGAGTTCGTGTGCGCCACAGGCGTGCTGGGGACCCCATCGACATAAGCCGTTATATTTGTATCGTTTACAACACAAGCGTAATGATGCCATTGGTTATTAAACAGGTTCACGCCTGTAACTGTGCCAATACCGCTTGCGCCGCTTGCGCCGCATTCAAATTCACCGCTGGCCAGCAGCATCATCCATTTCTGGTTTCCGCCGGTCGAATATTTGCTCAAGAGCCTCATGTTGCCGGCTGACCCGGATTTCGCCCATGTCGATAAAGTATAACCGCCTCTGTTGAAATCCAGGTTGACGGTGTCGATCCAGTCGTTGTTTCCGTCGAGATTCACGGCTGTTCCGTTTATGCCGGCTACTGTTGTTGCGGGAAAAGTTGTTCCCGTAAGCGTTCCATTATAACCGTATCCTGAACTATCCGCAGCGGTAGTGCCTGTGGTTTCATCCAGCTTCCAGTGACCGACCAGAGAGGATGATTTATAAATCGTGCTGATCTCCGTCTCCGTCAGGGCGCGGTTGTAGAATCGCACATCGTCGATTATGCCGTCGGCATATCCGGCATCGCTCCTGCCGATGACAAAAGGACCCGAGGTATAGACCATGGGGGAGCCGGTTCCGGAGTAGCTGCCCCCGTCATTGACACCGTTGACATAGATATCCATATCGGTCGGTCCGCGAACGACTGCGGCCACATGATACCAGGTGTCGGCCGCCAGCGTGGTGGAGCCATGTTTGCTGCGACGGCTGCTGGGGCCAGCTCCGCCGTTATCACCGTAATGCACGCCAATCGCGCTGATGGTGTCGTTGACACTCATCCAAAATCCGCTATAGAGGCCGCTCTGGAAATCTGATCGGACGATTGGAAAGCCAATCCCGTTTAATGCGTCATATTTGATCCACGCCGCCATTGTCACGGGCAGGGCAGGCTTGAGCGTGGCCGATGTTCCCATGTCGATATAATCATTCGTTCCATCGAAATTAAGGCCGGCGCCGATTTGTGCCGGGACGCTGTTGGACGCGCCGGTCAGGCCGCCCTGCATGGTGCCGTTCAGGGCGCTGGCGGAGGAATCAATCGCCGTGGCGTTGGTATCGTTCAACGTCCAGTGCCCGATCAGCCCGGAAGATGTCGCAACAGGCGAAAGGGAGGAGGCATCCTCGCCTTCGCCCGCGATTTTCGGCCCCATGGCGATCCAGCGCGTGCCGTTGCAATACTGCATGACCCCTTCGCTGGCGTTGTAGTTCATCTCCCCGATCCCTCCCGAAGGATTGGTGCAAACGGCCGAGGCCGCCGTGGCGGCTTGCTCGAAGCAGTAAAGCCGTGCATTGTTGTTACACAGACCTCCTGAATAATTATTTGTCCAGTTGCCATCGGAGCTGGTATTTACGCCGCGGTGGCCGGCCGGGGAGGCGGGGAGGGCCGCCCAGTTGCTACAGTGCATGGCATTGGTCGAGGAAAGTCGATCGCCAGTGCTGGCAACGTTACTCCAGGCATAATAAATTCCATCTGGCACAGTCGTATTGTCGGGGCGTCTGCTGATGGCGGCATCCAGAGAATTATCTGTCAGATCTGCCCAGTTATCGGCGATTTTGGTACCATTAACCAGAACATACGGGCTGTATGATTGTTCGAAGCGTGTTGTGGGTGCGCTGGCGGTTGTGCTATCGGCAATCCATGCCATATAGTTGCCATGCAGGTTATATGTGAGTGCCTCCTGATTACATTTTGCATCGGCGCCAGTGACGCCCCCGACGCCTTGGCCTTGCCATGCATCATGGGTAATGAAAACCAGCCGTTCATTCGCCTTCCCGCCGCAGGATGTAATGCCCGGATTGCAGGTACGGGCCTCGGATCCGGTGGCGATCCAGTTCGCGCCGTTGCAATATTCCATGACCTTGTCGTTGTAATTGAAAATCATCACGCCTTCATGGGCGGCATTACAGGTGACAGGCCCTTCATAGGCATTGGCCAGCGCATAAATGTCATCGGCCGAGAGGACGCGGTTATAGAGGCGAAAATCATCCAGATTCCCTTTGAAATAATGCGAGCTGGAACTGAAATGGCCGATGGTCATGGTGGTGGAGGTTGACGGGCCTATTGTGCCGCTGGGTGTATCAACCGTGGTCAGGGTCCTTTCAACGCCATCCACATATAATTTGGGTTTTGTGGCGGTTGTGCCCGTGAAATCATACGTAAAGGCATAATGTCGCCATTCATTGACCTTGTATGGCGAGGAATAATAGGCCCATGATCCTGCATTCCCGCTCCAGCGGCTGACACGCAGGGATATGGCATTATTATCCCATTGATTGCTGATGGTCAGGCCGGAACCGTTCAGCACGTTCATATAGCCGGAAATCTGATAGGGTTTGGCCCAGAAGGCGATCGTAACCTGATTCAGGTTGTTATAAGGAGCCGCGGCCACATCAGTGGCATGCCCCGAACCGGCGATACGAAAGGATCGATTGATCAGCTTGGGCTGGCTGGCACCTGATACGTTAGCGCCAGTCGTGCCGTGATTGGCGCTGGGGCTGGAATCCATGACCGTCGTGCCCGATGTTTCATCCATGCGCCAATGGCCGACCAGCCCGGTGGTGGTATCCTGCGCGGCGGCAGGCAGGGCAAAAAAGATCGTTAGAGCCATACCAAACAACGTCATCACACGCTTCATGCGTGTGATCCACAATCTATCGCAATGGATTACACGGGCAGGCCGTGTAATGACGATTGTGTTGCCTCCGGTCAAGATATGGTCATCCCCCGCTTCGTCTATGTTGACGGCGTTATTGTACTATTATCACCCATGCTTTGTTAAGAGGGCTTTAAAATCCCGGATTTTCAAAGCTTTGCGGGGCCGGTGATACAATCTGCATCGTGCCGTTTCTAAACTCCAGAACCGCCAGACCGCGCTCTACCAGCCCGCCTTCGCGGAAGCGGAAAATCCCGTCAATCCCGGCAAAGCCATTGGGGTTTTGGATGGAGATGCTGTCAAATTGCGGCTTTTGGCCTTTTTCAAGGCCATTTCTGGCCAGAACTGCGGCCAAGGCTGTCGCATCATAGGCCAAAGTGGCAAGGCGCGGGGCCTGTCCGCCAAAGGTCTGGTTATAGCTGCGCTCGAATCCATCCCTTAAATCAGGTGAGGGCGCGGCAAACCAGCCGCCCTGCAGATTAGGGTCGGTGGCCAGCGCATTATCATCCCAAAGCCCGGTCCCAAGGCGGCGCACCGCGGCGGCGGGAAGGCCGTTCTGGGCGGCGAGGGCGGCAATCTGGCGGGCTTGCTGACCGCCAACCGGCATCAGCAGGCCTTGAATGCCTTTTGCGCGGGTGGCAAAGTCTTGCATATCAGCAGGCAGGGTCGTGCCGGCGGGGTTAAACCGGGCGACATTCACGGTGCTAAGCCCGTATCCGGGCGCAGCGCTGCGGTTTGCCGAGGCAATGGCATCCCCGTAATCGGATGCCGGCGCAAACAGGCCGATGCCCTTGATCCCTTGCTGGGACGCGTAGCTCAGGACCCGGCGGACCTGATCGAAGGGTACAAAGCCCATGATATAGGTGGAATTATCCGCCACCGTCCAGTCGGTCGAAAATGCCACCATATTAACGCCGGCGGGTTTTGTAACAGATTTGGCAGCTTTGACTTCCGGTGCGAATACAGGCCCCAGAATCAGCTGAGCGCCCTGCGCGAGGGCTTCCTGTGCAGCGGCGCGCGCGCCATCGGCTGTACCTTTAGTATCGCGTGGTACAATTTCAAATCCGGTATGGCCGACATCGAACATGGCCATCTGCGAGGCATTGAGCATCGCCTGACCCAGATCGGCGTGCTGGCCGGAAAGGGGCAGCAAAAGGCCGATTTTGACTGGCGACAGGTCAGGGCGCGGCGCATAGACAGGGGCTGTCGCGGCGCTTTGCGGCAGAGGCGTGCCATCTAGCGACTCCACGCTCACAGCCGTGGGCGGTACGGCGGCAACAGCACCATCGGCCAGTGTATCGGGCGCGCCTTGCGCGGGGGTTCCGGGTTTTTGATATTGCCAGGGCGTGTTGCCGTAACCACCGCCACCGCCGCATCCGGCCAGTGTCATGGCCAGCCCGGCCATGATGGCCAGCGTCATTGTGATAGAAGAAAATCTTTTCATGGCATCGCCCTTTAAATCGTTCTAAAACATCAATCTGATATGAATAAGGACCTCGACCATACCGGAAATGACGATGATTGGCCAGCCCCCGGCGCGGCCAAGCCGGGTCTTTATATTGTCGCCACGCCGATCGGGAATTTGCGTGATATCACGCTCCGCGCCATTGATACGCTGCGCGCCGCGGATGTGATCGCGGCCGAGGATACGCGTGTTTCGCGCAAGTTATTATCGGCTTATAATATCGGCGGTAAGCTGGTTTCCTATAATGATCACAGTGATGATTTCAAACGCAGTGAGATTACCGGATTAATCGCGCAAGGTAAGATTGTCGCCCTGATCAGCGACGCCGGCAGCCCCTTGATCTCCGATCCCGGATACAGGCTGGTGCGCGATTGCCATGATCTGGGCTTGAAGGTGAGTGTTGTGCCGGGGGCAAGCTCCGTGATTTCAGCCATGCAGTTATCAGGCCTGCCGAGCGATGCCTTCAGTTTTATTGGATTTCTTCCGTCCAAGGAAAAGGCGCGGGAGGATGTGCTCAAGGGGTGGCGCGATCACGGCGCCACTATTATTGCCTTTGAAACGGCGCCGCGCTTGATTGATGCGCTGGAGAGTATCTGGCGCGTGCTGGGCGAGCGCGAGATGGCCGTGGTGCGCGAGATTACAAAAATGTTTGAAGAAGCGCGCCGCGAGAAGGTCAGCGCCTTGATTGAATATTATACCGATAAAGGCCCGCCGCGCGGCGAGATTGTCTTGGTGATCGAAGGCGCAGGCAAGAAAGCCTATGATGATGCAGATATTGAATCCCTGATCCGCGATGCGCTTGCGAGTATGAGCGTCAAGGATGCGGCGGCGCATGTCACGGCGATAACAGGTCTTCCCAAAAGCCGTATTTATGATATGGCGCTGAAAGTTTCGCGTTCATGAGCCGGGCGCCAGTTTCTTCCGCAAAGATAAAATCCTATCGCACCGGGCACAGGGCGGAGATGATCGCCGGAATTTATTTCAGATTGCGCGGTTACAGGATTTTGGCGCGGCGCTATAAAACGCCAATGGGTGAAATTGATCTTGTTATTGCGCGCCGGGGCGTTGTTGCGTTCGTTGAGGTCAAGGCACGGGAGACCATGCAATCCGCGCTGGAGGCTGTGCATGAGAAGAACAGGATGCGCGTCCAGAATGCCGCGCTGCATTTTATCGCCCGTCATCCGGAACTGGGTAATATGACGATGCGTTTTGATGTCTGGGCTGTGGTTTTATGGCGTGGTTTTGTGCCGGTTGCCATCAGGCATCTGGACAATGCGTGGCTTTCGGGGTGATAATAGCCCCATTCTCACTTTTCCTTTGTTCTTTAGGAGAGATCATCATGCAAAAATTTCCTGTTCTTGTTCTGGCCCTGTCGTCTTTGGCGCTATCGGGCTGCGCTGGCGCTGTTGTTGGGGCTGCCGCTTCGGGCGGTGTGGCCGCCGCGCAGGAAGGCGGCATCAGCCGCGCCTATAATGATGCGGTGATCCAGGCGCAGATCAATGATCTGTGGTTCCGCAGCAATGTTGATTCATTTCTTAAATTGGACCTGACCGTTAATCAGGGGCGTGTTCTGGTGACGGGCGTTGTGCAAAACCCTGAAGAACGTGTTGAGGCTGTTCGCCTCGCCTGGCAGCCTGATGGGGTTAAGCAGGTGATCAATGAAATTCAGGTTGCCGATGGCAAAGGTGTTATGGGTTATGCCCGCGATACATGGATCAGCACACGCCTGCGTACGGCCCTGACACTGGACCGTGATGTGCAATCCATCAACTATTCGATTGATGTCGTGCAGGGCGTTGTTTACCTGATCGGCGCGGCGCAAAGCCAGTCGGAATTAAACCGTGTGATTGAAACGGCGCGCACGATACCGGATGTCCAGCGCGTGGTCAGTTACGTCAAGCTGGTCGGGCGCGATATTTCCGATACCTACGCGCCTTCGCAGGATGAGGCCCCCATTCAGCCCAATGGCGATAGCGGCAATTACCAGCCTATGCCGCTGGATGGTAGTGACCGTGTGAGCGCGCCCGGGGCGGTGGAAGCCGTTCCGCTGGATTGATGGCCATGGCCATGACCGCCAGTCAGGATTATCTCCAAAAGGCCGGTGCCTGCGCGGATGAGGATATTGATCTAGCACTCACCGCCTTGCATCTGGCTGCGCTTTCGCATCCCGGCATCAGTCTCCAGCGTTATGAGCATCATCTCAAGACCCTTGTGCAGGAGGTAGGCGAGGCACACAAGGCGTTGTTGGCAGCGGGTGATGCCGATGATGCCGAATCGCAAGTGATTGCGCTTAAATCCGTGCTGGCCGATGCGCGCGGCTATGCCGGGGATCAGGAGACATATGATAGCCTGCAAAATGCGGATATGATTTGCGTGATTGACCGCGCCAAGGGGTTGCCGATTGCCCTTTCCATTCTCTATATCCATGCCGGTCGAGCGCTGGGCTGGGATGTGGCGGGGCTGAATATGCCGGGGCATTTTTTGTGCCGGGTGCAAAAAAACGGACGGCGTTTGATTTTTGATCCTTTTTACGGGGCGGGGCTTGTTGATGCCGCGCAGGCGCGGGCGCTGGTTAAAAAGGCGCTGGGACCGGATGCCGAATTATCGGCGCAGTATTTTGAAGCCGCCAGCAACCGTGAAATTTTGCTGCGGCTGCAGAATAACATAAAACTGCGCCAGATTCAGTTCGAGGATTATACAGGTGCGCTGGAAACTATTTCGATCATGCGGCGTTTATGTCCTGATGAATACAGATTATTACTCGATGCCGGTGTGCTTTATTCCAAGACAGATCAGCCCGGCGCGGCGATTGAGGCGCTGGAATCCTACATTGCGGCGGCGCCGGACCCCAATGATCGTTACGAGGCAGGCTTGTTGCTGCGGATGGTGCGCGAAAACCTTCATTAATAATCCTTGTGAATTATTTACAGGCAACTGTGATTTCCCCCCTTGCGCCGCCTTGAATATAGGAATAAAAATGTCCGGTGATTTTTATGGCACGTTTTCAAGGCGTTGCGATCAAAAACAGAATTTCCGTGAATTCGGATAAGGCAAGCTACTCATTTATAAGGAGAAATCGACAATGATCGCCCAAAACAAAATTAGCAAATTACTTATGATTTTCGCCGTGATGATTCTCGTCACAGGCTGTTCATCGACAGATGACGAAGCCAGCATGGATGGCTCGGCAACAGGCGTGGCCGGTGCTGGCCAGGAAGGTCTGAATGATGTTTACGGCGGAGCGGTAACACCGGGCACGCAAGCCGACCTCGAAGTCAATGTAGGCGACAAGGTTTTCTTCGGCTATGACCGTTACGACCTCTCCCCTGAAGGCCGCGCGATCCTGGACAAGCAGGCGCAGTGGCTGGCTCAGTACTCCACTCTCTCCGTGACAATCGAAGGTCATGCTGATGAGCGCGGTACACGTGAATACAACCTGGCTCTGGGTGAGCGCCGCGCCAACGCAATCAAGAACTACCTTGTAGCTCTGGGCGTTGACGGTGCCCGTCTGAACACAATCAGCTACGGCAAAGAGCGCCCGCTGGTTGGTGGTGCTGACGAGACATCCTGGGCTCAAAACCGCCGCGGCGCGACGAAGGTTAATTAATCCTTCTTCGTACCAAGCCTATAAAGGTGTAAAAGCTTCGAGGATTTCATATGCGTCATAATCGCAGATTACTATCTTCACTGAGCAGGGTCGCCGTTTCGGCGGCCCTTCTTGGCGTTCTGGCCCTGCATACAGCCGGCCCGGCATCGGCCCAGTCCATGGGCGATATCGAAAATCGGCTCGCGCGGATGCAGAATGATATCGAAACCCTGAGCCGCAGTCTCTACAAGGGCGAGGCTCCGCCATCCGGCGCAGCGTATTCCGGCTCGATGGGCGGTGGTTCGGCCGCAGATGTTGAGGTCCGTCTCCAGCAGATGGAAACGCAGCTGCGCGAGATTACCGGCAAGGCCGAGGAGCAATCCTATGCGGTCGAGCAGGTAAGAACCGATGTTGATCGCCGTCTTTCCGATATGGAAATGCGCATGAATGATCTCGAAGGGCGCGGCGGTGCTGCTGGCGGTTCAGCCGGCGCGATGCCTTCCAATCAGGGATATAACAGCCAGCAAGGTTATGGTGGCGGCATGGCTCCGCCGCAACCGGCGCCATCGGGAAATGATCCTGCCGCCGGCATGCAGACTCAGGAGTTTGGCATGCAGCAACCAGCCAGTGGCGGCGGCCTGGCAGCGGATGAGGGTGCTTATGGCAGCTCGTCGTCTGCGGGAATGTCTGCACAACCTGCCAGCGCGGCTTCGTCAGGATCCGGGCTTTCATCGGATAGTGCGGCGGCTAATTACGAAAATGCCTTCTCGCTCATGAAAAGCAGTAACTACGATTCGGCGCAGCGCGAATTTGAAACTTTCCTTCAGCAATATCCCGATCACGCATTGGCCGGGAATGCACAATATTGGCTGGGCGAGACATTTTACGTGCAAGGTAATTACGAAAAAGCGGCGCGCATTTTTGCCGAAGGCTATCAGAAATACCCGCAAGGTTCCAAGGCCGCTGACAATCTCCTGAAGCTGGGACTTTCGCTGGCCAGTATCGGCAACAAAAACGATGCCTGTGTCGCGCTGCGTCAGCTCAAGAAGGATTTCACCACAGGTGCAGGTCCTGCCTTGCGCCGGGCTGATCAGGAAATGACGCGCCTTGGCTGTTAATGGCGGCGGGCAGGGGGTATTGACCCCGGCATTGCCAACTCTATCCGATGATGACTTTGCCGGCCTGATGCAGGCTGGCGGCTTTGCCGCCCTGATTGCCGGCCGCAGTCATATTGCGCTGGGGCTTTCCGGCGGACCGGACAGCATGGCGCTGTGTTATCTTCTTTCACGCTGGCTCTTGCGCTACCAGAAAACAACAACGCTTCATGCCCTGATTGTGGATCATGGTCTGCGCCCGGAATCAGCCAAGGAAGCCCGGCAGGTCAAAAAATCTGTGACGGGCTGGGCGCAGGTAAAGCCGCATATCCTGACATGGAAGGTAAATAAGCCAGAAGCCCGGATCATGGAGGCCGCCCGCAAGGCGCGCTATGCGCTCATACAGGAATACGCCGCAAAGCACCGTATTGAGGATTTATTTCTCGCCCATCATCTGGATGATCAGGCCGAGACGGTACTGTTTCGTCTTGCCAAGGGCAGTGGGTTGGATGGGTTGGCCGGAATAAGGGCTATTCAAAATTACGAAACGCTTCGTTTCTGCAGGCCGCTTTTGAATGTCCCTAAAGTGGCATTGGTGGCTTTATGTGATTGCTATAATCTATCTTTTGTGACCGATCCATCCAATAACAAGGATCAGTATGCGCGCCCCCGCATGCGGGAAAGCATGAAGGCGTTGGCGCGCGAAGGGCTAACGGCGCAGCGCCTTTCATTGACGGCTTCCCGGTTGGCGCGTGCGGCGCAAGCCCTTGATATAATTTCGAAAAAATCAGAAGAGTTGATCATTATAAAAAACAATACGAAACAAATCGTATTGAATTTAAAGGTGTTGCAATCGCATCCGCATGAGATTGCGTATAGAATTATTGCCAACAGGCTGCAGGCCATGAAGCCGGATAATCAGATCCGTATGGAAAATCTCGAAAGTCTGGTGGCTGATTTGATGTATGCGGATAAGTTTCGTAAAAGGACTTTAGGCGGTTTTGTTTTTTATGCAGCCAATAAAGAGTCTGAATTTGTCATAGAACGCGAGGGGCGCGCGTCAAAAGCTCCGGCGGTGGGCGGATCACAAAAAAGAAAGGCCAAAAGATAGGCCTGTCCTTGCTTTAATGCCGTTTTGTCCTAATTTTGATGTGTTGTTTTTGCGCTTGCCGTGCTATTGATAAGCGGTGAAAGCGGCGGTTTTTATAAACCGCGCCCGGATGCGTATCCCGCGCATCTGCGGAATTTTGAAAAGGAATGATTCCCTCGTGAATATGTTCGGAAAAAATTTGGTCTTTTGGCTGGCTATTGCCGTCTTCATGCTGTTTTTATTCAATATTTTCCAGCAAACGCAGGATAAGGCCGTTGTGGCCTCCGAGCGCGTGGCCTATAGCGATTTCATGGCCGATGCCAAATCAGGCCGCATTGCCAATGTCACAATTAAGGGCGATGAGCTGATCGGCAATTACGCCAATTCCGGCGAAGGGTTTCGCTCTTTGATCCCGCCCTATGAGAATGTTGTCGAGCGTCTTGATGGCACGGGCGTGCAGATCATGGCCGAGGAAATCGAGCCTGAGCGCGTGAGCATGCTCAGCATCTTTATTTCGCTGCTACCGGCGCTGCTGATTATTGGTGTATGGATTTTCTTCATGCGCCAGATGCAGGGCAAGGGCGGCGGCGGCGCGATGGGGTTCGGGAAATCCCGCGCCAAGCTGCTGACCGAAAAGCATGGCCGCGTGACATTTGATGATGTGGCGGGCATCGAGGAAGCCAAGCAGGAACTTGAGGAAATCGTTGAATTTCTGAAAGACCCGCAAAAATTCCAGCGCCTTGGCGGCAAAATTCCAAAAGGCGCTCTGCTGGTCGGCCCGCCCGGTACGGGTAAGACGCTGGTAGCACGCGCTGTGGCCGGCGAGGCCAATGTGCCGTTCTTTACGATCTCCGGCTCGGATTTTGTCGAGATGTTCGTGGGCGTGGGCGCGAGCCGTGTCAGGGATATGTTCGAACAGGGCAAGAAGAACGCGCCTTGCATTATCTTCGTGGATGAAATTGACGCGGTGGGACGTCACCGCGGCGCAGGACTTGGCGGCGGCAATGACGAGCGCGAGCAGACCCTGAACCAGTTGCTGGTGGAGATGGATGGTTTTGAGTCCAACGAAGGCGTAATTATTCTGGCGGCGACCAACCGTCCTGATGTTCTGGACCCGGCGCTGCTGCGCCCCGGCCGTTTTGACCGTCAGGTTGTTGTTGGTCTGGCCGATGTGAAGGGCCGCGAGAAAATCCTTAAAGTCCACATGAAGAAAATCCCGTTGGCCAGCAATGTCGATGCCAGCGTCGTGGCCCGCGGTACGCCTGGGTTCTCCGGCGCGGATCTGGCCAATCTGGTGAACGAGGCCGCCTTGCTGGCTGCCCGCCGCAACAAGCGCGTTGTCGGGATGGAAGAATTTGAAGATGCCAAGGACAAGGTTCTGATGGGCGCGGAGCGTAAATCCCTTGTCATGAGCGAATCCGAGAAAAAACTTACCGCCTATCACGAGGCCGGGCACGCGATTGTCGCCATCAACGAACCTGCATCTGACCCTGTCCATAAGGCCACGATCGTGCCACGCGGCCGGGCTCTGGGGCTTGTCATGCGCCTGCCTGAGGGTGATCGTCTTTCCATGTCGCGCGAAAAGCTTGAGGCTGATCTGGCCGTGGCCATGGGCGGCCGCGTTGCCGAGGAAATCATCTTCGGCGCGGAAAAGGTTACAACCGGCGCATCCAGCGATATCAAGATGGCAACCAGTATGGCCCGCAAGATGGTCATGGAATGGGGCTTGAGCGATAAGGTTGGCCCGCTGCATTACGGGTCCGATAATGATGAACCGTTTCTGGGTTATCAGATGACGCATCAGAAATCAGTCTCGAATGAAAAGGCGGCGCTTATTGATTCGGAAATCCAGCGTATTGTGAATGATGGTCATACGCGCGCGCGTCAGATACTGACCGATCGTCTGGAAGACTTGCATATGCTTGCCAAGGCCTTGCTGGAATATGAAATGCTTTCTGGCGAAGAGATCAAGGATCTGCTGGGCGGCAAGAAAATCATCCGCGAGGACAATAATGATGACGCGGCCAATAAAAAGCCCGGTTCCTCTGTGCCCAGCTCATCGGGCGGCGGTGGCCGGATGGGCGGCGCAGGCGAGCTGCCGCAGGGCGTGTAACCTTAATAGATTTTCATGAAAATCTCGCGCCGGAAATTTCTGGGATTCTCTGCTGCGGGCGCGATGCTTGGCGGCGGCGCGTATTCTTTCCTGATTGAACCGGGCTGGCTGCGTGTGCGGCATTATGATCTGATCTCTCCGAAATGGCCTTCCGAAGCCAAGCCTTTGCGTATTGCCTTTGCCTCGGATATTCACGGCGGATGCCCTTCGATGGGCGCTGAGCAGATCAGGTATATTGTGCAGAAAATCAATGCGCTTTCCGCTGATATTATCCTGCTGGGCGGGGATTATTTGATTGCAGGCGTGCTGCTGGGAAAATATATGCCGCCTGATGCGATTGGTGAAATTCTGGCAGATTTAAAGGCTCCGCTGGGTGTTTATTCCGTTCTGGGCAATCACGATTGGGTCAAGGACGGCGAGGGGATGCGCCGCGCATTGGAGGCAGGCGGAATAGGCGTGCTGGAAAACAGCGCCATCAAAATCAATCAGAATGGCCATGATTTCTGGCTGGCGGGGATGGCCGATGATTCCACGCGCGATCCGGATTTTGGCAAGACGATGAGCGCGGTAACCGACCTAGCGCCGGTGATTATGCTGGCGCATGATCCGGCGAGTTTTCTGGATGTAGATCAAAGACCGGCTGTGACATTATGCGGCCATACCCATGGCGGGCAGGTGGTGATCCCCTATATTTCTCCGATTATTATTCCGGGGCGCGCGCCGATGAAATATGCCTATGGGCATGTGCAGGAAAACGGGCGCGATTTGATCGTCACCAGCGGCATAGGTACCAGCGTATTGCCCGTTCGCTTTGGAAGGCGGCCCGAGATTGTAACGCTGACAATCAGCGCGGGCCAGTTCTTTGCCTAAAGGCCTGTACGGCTTTCGATAGCAGCAATGGCCTTGAGCAGTTTATCGGCGACATCATCAACCTGCTCCGGCGTGGCCAGCAAGTCGCTGCGGAACTCGATCCCGACATAAGGAATGCCGTTACGGCCTGAAATCTCCGCTCCTGCATTGGTATGGCGGAACGGGTGGATGCTTAGGTCATAAGGCTCATCCGCGCGGAAAAGATCGCCATATTGGGCGGCCAGCGCATCTTCCACGCATTTGCTGAAATCATCATGGAACATGGTCAGTGTCCCGACGCCAACAGGACGCGGCACGCCGTTCCATGTGGGCGTAAAGCTGTGCAGATCGAGATACAGGATTTTACCAAGACGCTTTTTGGTTTCCTGAATCAGGGCATCAACGCGCGCGTGATATGGGGCATAGATTTCTTCAAGGCGCTTTGTGACCTCGAAAGGGCAGACATTCTGGTTACCGCTCAAGGGTGCGTCTGTTTCACTGGAGCAAGGCGTAACCATGTGCTGGGCGGTGCGGTTTTTATCAACCACAAGGCGCGAGTAATTCGAGGCCACAGTGGTGATATGCGGTGCCTTGGCGTTCAGGGCATCAAATAATTCCTTCATCCCCCAGTCGCAGGCCTCGTGGCGGCGATTGGCGTGGGCCGGGTCAAACCAGAAATCTTCAATGCCCAGTTTCAGGCCGTTTTTGTAAAGGGTCTTGGGCACATGCCAGCCATTATGCGGGCCGGTAAAGACAATGGCGCTTTCCCCGGTATGCATTGTATAGACAGGAGGATCTTCAGGGCCAAGGAGCGTGGCAGGCGCGGCGGTCATCATAGGGTTTGCGGGTTGCTGGTCGTATTGGATTTGCGATCTGGGCATTTTGGGTTCAGGGTTACTTTCTGTTTCAGGCGCATAGTAAAATGCGTATCCTGCTTTAATTATTACGCCTCTCTGGTTTCTGAAGGCAACATAAATCTGATGGATTTCCTATGCGCCGGGCGCAGAGGGGCCATTATCTGGGGGAATGTTAGTAACAGGCGTATTGGCCAGCAGCGCATCTTTGTAATCCTTGATAGCTTGGGTAACGGCTAATCCTATATTTTCTGCCATTTTTTTGCCCTGTTCAGGGGTGGCGATCAAATCATTGCGAACTTCGATAATGGCAGAAACAACGTTTTTCTTTGTCGATCCGTTATAAACCTTGCGCGGCATGACATGCCTGTCGGGGGTGGTGTAGTTGTATTTTCGGGCGTCATAAGGTTCGTTTTCTCCAACATTCAGCTCTTGTTCCTTAAAGTGATCAATGATGGATTGTGCAAAGGCAGAATCGTAGTCCCACAAAACAGCAATATCCCAAGGGCGAGGCTGGCCATGAAATTCCGGGGTGTAGCTATGGACGCAAAAGACAAAGACGGGATCATCACCATGAACGTCTTGCATGGTATCCATCAAATCGGACATGGCCTTTTCAAAAGGCGCATATATGGCAGAGAAACGCACAGCGCGCTCAAAGGCAGAAAGGTTTTGGTTGCCGGGGATAATAAGACCCTCGCCTTGTTCAGGGATGCAGCTAGGCTCGTGGAAACCACGATTAAGGTCAATAACCGCGCGGGAATAATTGGCGCGGATCATGGGCGCGTCCAGTACGCGGCTTAAGGGTTCGGCCATATGCTCAATACCGATATCTATGGCGAAATGCCGGTAGCGTTCTTCTTCATTCAGGCCCAGAAAATCAAGCTTTTTGGGATATCGGCTGCCCGCATGATCAAAAACCAGCAGGCAGGGTGTGCGGCCTTGAGCATTAATGATGTCAAAGGGCGGCGGCTCATCCGCGGAGAGGAGATTAAAATTTCGCTCAATATCTACTGTCATAGTCACTGATTTTTATGTGGAACACCAATTTCCATATACAAAATATTTATCGTATATGTCAAATTTTTTGTGGTTTCCCTTTTGTTTTGCTTTTATTAGATTAAGCGCATGACACGTAAATACTTTGGAACAGACGGTATTAGAGGCCGGGCGAATACCCCGCCCATGACGGCAGATCTGGCCTTGAAAGTGGCCATGGCCACGGCAATTGTCCTGCGCGAAGGGCGCGGTGATCAGAAAACCAACCGCGCGGTGATCGGCAAGGACACGCGCCTTTCCTGCTATATGATCGAACAGGCCATGGCCGCAGGCTTTGGCGCGATGGGATTGGAGGTCATTTTTACAGGCCCCATACCCACCCCCGGCATTGCGATGCTCACACGGTCATTGCGGGCGGATATCGGCGTGATGATCTCGGCTTCGCATAATCTTTATACCGATAACGGCATCAAGCTGTTCGGGGCGGATGGTTATAAGCTGGATGATGAGTTTGAGCGCCGCATCGAGGAAAAACTGGATCAGGATTTGCACGCTTATCTTGCCCCGCCGGATGCGATCGGTAAATCCAGCCGCCTGGACGATGTGATCGGGCGCTATAATGAATTCCTGAAGCAAAGCTTCCCGAAAGGCCTCTCGCTTGAAGGCTTGAAGATCGTGGTCGATTGCGCCCATGGCGCGGCCTATAAGGTGGCCCCGCAGATCCTCTGGGAGCTGGAAGCGGAAGTCGTGGCCATTAATATTGCCCCCAACGGACGTAATATCAATGATGCCTGCGGCGCGACCGATACCAAAGCCTTGCAGGAGGCGGTTGTCGCCCATAAGGCTGATATTGGGATCGCCCTTGATGGTGATGCTGACCGCCTGATCATGGTGGATGAAAAAGGCGAAAAAATTGATGGCGATCAATTGATCGCGGCGCTGGCGCTTTCGATGAAATCGCGCGGGCTTTTGAATAACGACAAGGTCGCCGTGACGGTGATGTCCAATCTGGGGCTGGAGCGCGCTTTGGCCAAGGCAGGAATTGCTCTTGAGCGCACAGCCGTAGGCGATCGTTATGTGATGGAGCGCATGCGCGAGCAGGGCTTGAGCCTTGGCGGGGAGCAATCGGGCCATATCATCATGTCTGATTTCGGCACGACGGGCGATGGCTTGCTGGCGGCGCTGCAGATTCTGGCAGTCCTTAAAACCGGTGGTAAGGCGGCGAGCAGCGTTTTGCATGTCTTTACGCCTGTGCCCCAGATCCTCAAAAATGTGAAATTTGAAGCCGGGCGCATGACCCCCAAGCAGGTGATGGATGCCGATTCCGTAAAGATGGCCGTGAAGGCCGCTGAGGATAGTCTGGCCAATGACGGACGCTTGCTGGTGCGGCCATCGGGGACGGAGCCTGTCATTCGTGTCATGGCCGAAGGCGACGATCGCGGGCGGATCGAGGAAGTGGTTGGCACGCTTTGCGCCGTGATCGAAAAGGCGGCGCAGCCCGCATAGGAAATTTTGGAAACCCATGAGCGAATATAAAGAACATTTAGGATTGTTACCGGCCGGATTTGTCGATCTGATGCCGGAAGAAGCCGAACAGGAAGCCAAAGCCATCCAGATTCTTATGGATGTTTTTGCCGGCCATGGCTATGAGCGCATAAAGCCGCCCTTGATTGAATTTGAGGACTCGCTGCTCGCGCCCGGTCCCGGCGCGGCGCTGGCTTCTGATACGTTCCGCCTGATGGACCCGGTATCGCACCGCATGATGGGTATACGCGCCGATATCACGCCGCAGATCGCACGCATCATTTGCACGCGCCTGCCGCCGGATGTGGCCCCGATACGTCTTGCCTATGCGAATGATGTTCTGCGGACCAAGGCGGGGCAGGTGCGATCATCCCGCCAGTTCACGCAGGTCGGATGCGAGATTATTCGTGATGATAGCGCCGAGAGCACAGCCGAGATTGGCATGCTGGCGCTGCTGGGATTAAAGGCCTTGGGCATTGAAAATATTACTCTCGATTTTACGCTGCCGCGTTTGTTCGATCAGCTCTGCACGCATTTTGGCGTCAGTGAGGAAGACCGGGAACTGGCCAGAGCGGCGCTGCGCCGCCGGGAGCGCGATGGTTTAAAGGCCGTAAAGGATCAGAAATTTCAGAATTGCCTGCTGGCGATTCTGGAAGCATCCGGCGCGGCGGATAAGGCCGTTGCGGCGATTGAAAAACAAGATTTGTCGCGTGAGATCAAGGATGAGCTGGAGAAATTCAAGGCCGTGATCGGTGAAATTGGCGCAGGTCTTAAGGATTTGAAAATTGCTGATATCCGGCTCACCTATGATCCTTTTGAAACCAAGGGATTTGAATATCAGAACGGGATTGCTTTTACGCTTTTTGCCGGCGATATACGCGGCGAGCTGGGCCGGGGTGGTCATTACGCCGTATCCTTTGGCACCGGCAAAAACGCCAGCCAGCCGCAAAAGGCGTTGGGCTTTACCCTTTACATGGACACAATCCGCGCGGGGCTTAAGGCCTTTGCCAGAGCCAAGCTTATTGCTGTGGATGCCAAAACCGGCTGGGCCGAGATTGAAAACTTGCGCCGGGAAGGCTGGCGTGTTATCCGCTTGCGGCAGGGTCAGGCCCGGCCAGAGAATTGCCGCCATGTCTATCGCGGCGGAAAAATTATTGAAGAATAAAATCTTTTAAGGAAAATCATCATGGGTAATGTCGTAGTTGTAGGCTCGCAATGGGGCGATGAAGGCAAGGGCAAGATTGTCGATTGGCTCTCGAACCGCGCCGATGTTGTGGTGCGCTTTCAAGGCGGGCATAATGCCGGGCATACGCTGGTGATTGACGGCGTAACCTACAAGCTGCATTTACTGCCATCCGGTATTGTGCGCGATGGGAAATTATCCGTGATTGGCAATGGCGTGGTGGTGGATCCCTGGGCCTTGCTGCGGGAGATTGAAACCATTCAAGGCCAAGGCGTCATGATCACGCCCGAAAGCCTGATGCTGGCGGAGAATGCCACGTTGATCCTGCCGGTTCACGCTTTGATGGATCAGGCGCTGGAGAAGGCGCGCGGCAAAAACGCCATTGGCACGACAGGCCGCGGTATCGGCCCGGCCTATGAGGATAAAATCGCGCGGCGTGGTATAAGGGTTTGCGACCTCCGCGATCCGGAAATTCTGAAGGCAAAGCTGGAGCGCATGATGTTCCATCATAATGCCCTGATGCGCGGCCTTGGCGCAGAGGAAATCGCGGCAGAGCCGATTTACAATGACCTGATGGCAATCGCCCCGGAAATCCTGTCTTATGCGGGCGTGGTCTGGAAAACGTTGGATCAGGCGCGTCACGACAACAAAAAAATCCTCTTTGAAGGCGCACAAGGCATGATGCTGGATGTCGATCACGGCACATACCCGTATGTCACATCGTCCAATATCGTTGCAGCGCAGGCCTCAACCGGCTCAGGCGTAGGACCGGATGCGATCAATTATGTACTGGGTATCACCAAGGCTTATACGACGCGCGTGGGATCCGGGCCGTTCCCGACCGAACTGAATGATGAGATCGGAGAATTTCTGGGTCAGAAAGGCCATGAATTCGGGACCACCACAGGCCGCAAGCGGCGTTGTGGCTGGTTCGATGCTGCACTGGTGCGTCAGTCGGTGAAATTATCCGGCATTCACGGGATCGCGCTCACGAAACTTGATGTTCTGGACGGTCTTGAGGAAATCAAAATCTGCACAGGCTATGAATTGAACGGCAAGATTATTGATTATCTGCCTGCCGGCGAAGCGGAGCAGGCGGCGCTGAAGCCTGTTTATGAGACCATGAAAGGCTGGAGCGAGAGTACGCGCGGCGCGAGAAGCTGGGCCGATTTGCCGGCCGAAGCCGTGAAATATGCCCGCCATATCGAAGAGCTGATCGGCTGTCCGATTTCATTGCTGTCCACCAGCCCGGAGCGGGATGATACCATCCTCATGCAGGACCCTTTCGTCCGGTAAGAGCTTTGCCTTTTCAGTTTGAACGGCGTTGCTGCGGCGTTCGTGTACGGGTTTGTACACATCACGCCTTGCGTCTGGTTCAATTCTGAAAATGCTTTGCGCTTGATTTTGGGCCGTTATCTGACAAATGCAGGTAAATTTACTTTTGTCTAAAAAGCCCGTATCATAAGGATATCAGGGGCTGGCATAGTCCTTGCACTCGTGTCTCACAGATCTATATCTTTTCATATCGCCCGTATCATCTGGATTTTTTGAATGTCTGAGCCTGCATCATCACAGACCGCGCCAGAGGCGGCGGCTCCATCAGAGCCGGCGGCAAAAGCTGCGCCCAGAGTTTCGCTGGATAATACCAAGCTTGGCGATTTTGAAATCCTGCCGGCATCACCCTTACCGCAATATAATAGCGGCGAAATCAAGGCCTATAAGGCCACGGCAAAGGGAAGTCAAGGCGGCTATTACGCGCTGGTCTGCGAGCCGCATCTTGTGCCGCGTCATTCAAAGACAGCTCTCTATGAAAAGATTATCAATCCGAACCTGTGCAAGCTGGTTGAATATGGCGTGGCTTTTTGGGGGCCGGTCCGGCAAGAACGTTATTTCTTCATTTATGCCGATCCCGGCGGCACGCCGTTATGGACGCGGGGCCAGCCCAAAGCTTTGGATATGCGGCAAGAGATTGTCCTTGATAAAATCGTCAAGCCGCTGGTTGGTGTGTTGCAGGATTTTCGCGACAAGGATTTCGTGCATGGCAATATACATGCGGGTAATATTTTCAATTGCGGCAGCGCGACAGACTATTCCAAGATTATTCTGGGCGATTGCCTGAGCGCGCCTTGTGGTGTGCATCTTGATGCGCTTTATGAGCCAATTGACCGCGCCATGGCGACGCCTTTGGGCCGTGGAACGGGGACGCAGGCAACGGATCTTTATTCGCTGGGTGTGGCGCTGACGGTTCTTTTGCGAAGTAACGACCCGTTGGCCGGGGTAAGTGAAGATGAGATTATCAAGCGCAAGATCATGCATGGTACATACGCTACGATCACTGGCAAGGACCGCTTTACAGGGTCGATACTGGAATTGCTGCGCGGGCTGTTGCACGATGACCATACCCAGCGCTGGACAATTGATGAAGTGATTGCATGGATGGATGGACGGCGCTTAAGTCCAAAGCAATCATCGCGCAAGCTCATAGCGCCGCGGCCGATTACATTCATGGGGCGCAAATACATGCAGCCGGAAGTTCTTGCGATGGATTTGCATGAAAATCCGCCTGAAGTCAAAAAGATGATTGATGATGGCGATATTAAGAACTGGGTGACACGCGCCCTTGAGGAAAATGCCCTCTATGCCAAGGTCGAAGAGGCCATAGCCGTGGCCCGTGACCAAGGACCGGTAGGGTTTGAAGACAGGCTGGTCAGCACACTTTCCATGGTTTTTGACCCGATGGCCCCGATCCGGTTCAAGGGGATGTGCTTTAATCCCGATGCGACAGGATCCATACTGACCCAAAAATTTGTGCAAGGTCAGGATATGCAGAAAATCGCCGAGATGTTCTTGTTCAATATCGTTTTGGTCTGGGTCAAATCGCAGCAAAATCCCAATCTTGATATCGGGTCGTTGGTCACGAAATTCGATAGCTGCCGCATGTTCATGCGGCAGGCTAATATTGGTTTCGGGCTGGAGCGGTGTTTGTATCTCCTCTCGCCTGAGGTTCCTTGCTTGAGTGAAAAGCTCAAGGATTATTATGTTGGCAGCCCGGAAGAGATGATGCATGCCTTTGAAGATATGTGCCGGAAGGGAAAATCAACGGGATTGTTTCTGGATCGCCATACGGTTGCTTATCTGTGCGTCAAGGACAGCCGGGTTATTGAATCTTTCTTGCCGGAAATTAACGCCGCCGAGGCGTATAAAAAGGTGCTGGGTAATCTGAAATGCATGGCCACTTTGCAAAAACGCTCGCAGCTTCCGTATTTCCCCAATATTGCCAATGCTTTTGCGGATCAGCTGGGTGTTGTGTATGAGCGTTATCATGATCGCACGGTGCGCGAGACTTTAAAGAAAAACATTGCGCGCTACGCACAAGAAGGCGATCTGGTGAAGATGGCGGGATTACTGGATAACGCCGATGTGCAGCAGAAAGATTTTTCGGCCTTTAAAAAGGCCATGAAGGAGTATTTCGACCTGAAGAAGGAATACGACAATCTGGAATACAGGCTGGGCGATAAGAAAAACTTTGGTTTAGCCACGGGGCAGGAGGCTGCAGCTCTGATATCGAGCGTCATTTCCGCTATGGTGATTTTGTTTATAACTTTCATGTATTTTTCAGAGACATCAATTTTTTAAGTCATGGCTAAAAAGAAAAAGAGCGAAAGCAAAAAAAAGAAAACAATGGGCAATCAACTCCTGTTGATTTGCGGCGTGTTGCTGGGCGCGGTATTTATGCCGACCTCGTTCTTGTTGATTATTGGCATGTTCCCAACGCCCTTTGCCATTCTGGTTGACCGGACCAAAGGCAAGAACAAGGTAATTGCGGTGGGGGCGCTTAATCTGGCCGGATGTTCGCCCTTTTTGCTGGAGCTCTGGACAACTGAGCATACATTTGAAAGAAGTTTTGAGATTGTAACAGATCCCTTTGCCATTATCGTGATGTGGAGCGCTGCGGCTGTGGGGTATCTGGTGAACTGGGCCATGACCGGGATCGTGGCGGCATCGCTGTATCAGCGAGGCCTTGCGCGCCAGAAGGCAATTCAGAAAAAACAGGAAGAGCTTGTGGAGCGCTGGGGCCGGGAAGTCACCGGGGAAATCACGCTGAACGAGCAGGGTTTTCCGCTGCTGGAGAGCGATAAACAGGCCGCGCGGCAAGGGCAATCGAAGAAGTCCCCGTAAATTAAGGCTTTTTTCACTTATTCTTTTCTATAATGATATTTGTGGTAATGGCATGTCCATCAGAGATGTCCGCCGGCGTGTGCTTAGAGGCTTGGCGGATCTTTGGTAAAAATGGACGTGCTTTTTTGTGGGTAAATTTTAGAACAAATAAGAAATAAAAAATGTTCAAATTCTTCTCAAAATTGAGGAAGAACCGGGAAGGGACAACGGCAATCGAGTTTTCTTTGCTCGCGATGCCGTATTTGCTCCTTATTCTTAGCATTCTTGAGATGTCACTGATGTTCACCGCCGAGAGCATTCTCGAAGGATCGACTACAAACGCCGCCCGCCAGATCAAGACCGGCCAGCTTCAGCAGCTTAATGCGGGCAATGCGGGCGATATATTTAAAGAAGAGCTCTGCAGCATGCTGGTGATCGTGGAATGCGACCGGGTGGTTATTGAAGTGATTCCGCTGGCGAGTTTTGAAGACGCCGCCGCCATGCAGCCCAATTTCGATGAAGAGGGCAATATGATCCCGGCAGGATTTGATGCCGGTGGCTCGAGCGACCGGGTCCTGATCCGTGTGGCTTATATTTACCGTGGCCTGACGCCGCTGGTCAGTCAGATGCTCTGGGGCGCGGATAGCTCGCGTTTGATGATGTCCACGCTGGTGTTGCAGACCGAGCCTTATGATTTTGCGGCTGAGCTGCAAGCCAATGGGGAGATATAAAAAGATGATCCCAGGCTGGCTGAAGAGATATCGCAAGGCAGATGAAGCGGTGGCCGCTATTGAGGCGGCGCTGATTTTTCCCGTTCTGCTGACACTGGTTTTAGGGACGCTGGATCTGGGGCGCGGCATCATGAGCAACCAGAAAACGATCAAGGCCTCGCAGGTTGTGGCCGATCTGCTGACGCGGGATTCCATGGTGGATGAAGCCATGATAGACGAGGCGCTGGCGGCCGGCACGCTGTCAATTTTGCCTTATGACGACAGCAATCTTCGGTTTGATATCGTCAGCATAAGATTCCTGGCTGATGGCACGCCGCAAATTGTCTGGCGCGAGACATCGCCCGGCATGAGCGCCTTGAGCGATATCACGGAGCGGGTTATGCCGCTCTCCACACCCGGAGAAGGCGTTCTGGTTGTGGCGGCGGAATATGAGTACGAGCCGATTTTCGGCAAGATCGTTGTCGATGAAATTCCGATGCTGGAGGTTGCTTTTGCGCGCGGGCGCAAGGGGCCGGTTGTCTGCCGTGAAGGCGCGCCGACCTGCTGACAAGTTTTATAATTAAAAAATGCCCATGATATGTGGGAGGGTAAAAATGAAAAACTGCACTGAAATCTTGTTACGGTCCTATTCCTCGATGCTGTGTTACTGGCGATGCCAGGCGGCGGCGATTGCGATATCATTCGCCTTTGTCGCGCCTGTGGTGATCGGCGCGGCCGGGTTTGCGCTGGACTACGCGCAGGCCTATCTCGTGCAGCAGCGCTTGCTGCAGGCCATTGATGCGGCTGCACTGGCCGGCGCGGCAGCCTCGGATGACGAAGCCGTTATCAAGCAAAAGGTTCAGGATTTTTTTGATATCAATTATCCGCCCGAAAAAGTCGGCTTTACCGTTGATCCGGTCATTGAGGTGACATCCTCTCAGGTCAAGGTCCGCGCCAGCGCGCATTTGAATACGACATTCCTTCGCGTTCTGAATATCGACCGGATCGATATCAATGCCAATACGACCGTGGATCGTGAAATTCAGGCGATTGAGGTTGTGCTGGTGCTGGATAATACAGGCTCCATGTCCAGTAATGACAACATCACGTCATTGAAGGAAGCCTCGACCAATTTCATCAATATCATGTTCGACAGCACGGCCAATGACGAGATGGTAAAAATCGGGATTGTGCCCTACAGCAACGCGGTGCGAGTGGGAAGTTACGGCCTTGGCAAAAATCCTGATGGGTCGATCTATGGCGATGGCGAGGTGTTTGTAAACAAGCCCGCAGATGTTGCCGTAACAACCAATCATAACGCCAGTACCGGATGGTATGGCTGCGTCGTTGAGCATAATCCGAATAATTATGATGCTGCGGCAACTTATGTCACAGGCAGCTACGGCCAGCTCTGGCGCTCTGGAACGGATTGGGATGGTCACGGCTGGAATCCGGCCGTTAATACCAACGACCCATACCCCGGCGATGTTTTTGCGGATGTCTTTGACGGCGAGGAAGAATATGCAGGCCCTTGGGATATCTACCAGTACAGCACAGTTGACAGCACGTGTCAGCAAACTCAAAGACAATGCACACGTTACTACAGTAACGGATCATGCCGTACATGGTCGGATGTGTGCGTACAGTATAATTATACGGTGACCAAGCAAAGCAGGCCTAATGAAAGCTGTCCTTATGCGCAGATCGTGCCACTGACCAGTGATCATGATTATCTGCTTACGCAGGTTGATCCGGATGATGATGATGTGATGTTCCCGCATGGCAATACGCTGGGGAATGTCGGTATGGTCTGGGGTGGGCGGTTGCTTTCGCCGGAGCCACCCTTTACCGAGGCCAAGGCATGGGACAATGAATACTGGCGCAAGGCCATCGTGATGATGACCGATGGTGATAACACCGAAAACGGCACATATTCGGCGTTTTCGTTCACAGGCCGTAACAATATGACCGTCACCAAATTCAATCAGCGTTTCGAGGAGACCTGCACGAATTTGAAAAAAATGGGCGTTCTCATCTACACCGTGACTTTTACTTCCGGCATTAGCCCAACGACAAAGGGATATTACGAGCGCTGTGCAACCACTTCAGAGCATTATTTCGATGCGCCGACACAGGAAGATTTACAGGCGGTATTCGAGCGCATTGCCCGCGAACTCAGCGTGCTGCATATCAGCGAATGATCATAAGTAATAACGTGATAGAGGAGGAGATAGATAAAACTTTAGACAAATGAAGATCAACATTATACGTGAAATATTTTGTTTTTCATAGTAAATAGGGCGATCTTTAACTTGTCATTAAACGCTTTCTTGTTATCATAAAGAATACGGTTGGGAACTTCCTTGTTTGTCTGAAAATGAGAAGTGTGGGTTAACCGGATATGAAACTATAAACATTCTAGGAGATGAAAACATGTTGAAACTTTTTGCTTGGAGAGAAGCATATTTAAGAGATGAAAACGGCGCGACAGCCATTGAATACGGCCTGATTGCTGCCGGTATCGCCTTGGCAATCGCCGCTTCGGTATTCTTTGTCGGTGATGACCTTGAGCGTATGTTCCAGGTTGTCGAGGACAACATCGAGACCGCTGCCGGTCAGGCTGAAGGCGCAGAAGCCATTCAGTAATATCTGAAATGAACAGGCCCGCTCTTGATGAAAGAGCGGGCTTTTTTCATGCCCGCGATTCGCTTATACTGATTTTCGGATGATATCTCTTCTTATTTTCTTTACCTGTATTCTGGCCGTTCTGGGCGTTGGCGTGATGGCTGCGTTATCCGATTGGCGCGGGCTTGTGATCCCCAATTCCTACAGTCTTTTCATTATTACGGCATTTGTGCCCTGTTATGCGTTGATATGGCTGCTGGGTGGTTCGGCGATATTTTTCTCGCTGACGTCGCATTTGCTGGCGGCTTTGATTGTTTTTGTGGCGACAGCGGCCTTGTTCCAGTTCCGCTTTATTGGCGGTGCGGATTCTAAACTGGCCACGGCATATGCGATATGGTTGGGGCTGCCGGGCTTGCCATTGTTTTTCTTTATCATGACGCTGGTAGGCGCGCTTTTGGGGGTGGCGGCGCTTTGGATAAAACGTAAAAAGCCCTTTAAATCCCCGCGCGAAGGCAGCTGGATTGCCCGCGTGCAAAACGGTGAGAATAAGGTCCCTTACGGCATCGCGATTGTCATCGGGGCGTTATATGGATTTTATACGGTCGGTCATTTTGATTTCGAGCGTCTGGCGATTGTGCTGGGCTTGTGATAGGATAGGGGAGCTGTTCCGGGTTTTCCCGGCACTTTCCCCGCGCTGATCTTCCTGCTCTGTTTTAAGTTTTCTTGATGCTTTTGAGGTGGTTTCCATGAATAAAAATATCCTGATCGTTCTGGGCGGCGCGGTTGTCGTGGCATTTTTGATGGCGGTTCTGGTGCAGATGATGCTGGGTGGCCGGGCCAAGGATGTTGCCGTCAAGGAAGAGCCAAAAGTGGAAATTCTGGTGGCCTCAAAGGATCTGCGTATCGGGCAGGAGCTGGTGGAGGGCGATACCAAATGGCAGAGCTGGCCCAAGGGCAATCTGTTTGCCGGTGCGGTCACGCGCGAGAAGGAGCAAAAACCCGGTGAGGCCCTGAAAGGGCGCTTGCGCCGTGATTTGGCATCGGGTGAGCCTGTTTTGAAATCCTATATGCTGGGCGAATCCAAGGGTAATGTGGTTGCCGCCTCGCTGGAGCCGGGGATGAGGGCTGTGACGATTGAAGTATCCGCCGAGACCATGGTCGGCGGATTTATTACAGCCGGTGATTTTGTCGATGTGATGCTGACCTACAAGGCGAATTTCAGAACCGATGACAAGGATCCTCGCGTGACACAGATGCTGGACCGCAATATTGATCGCACGGCCATCGAGACGATTTTGGAGAATGTTCGTATTCTGGCCGTTGATCAGACGGCTCAGCGCCCCGAAGAGGGCAAGATCAAGGTTGGGAAGACTGTAACATTGGCCCTGACCCCTGAAGATGCCGAACGCATTGTGCTGGCGCGTGATATGGGGCCGCTGACGCTCGTGTTGCGCGGGGTGGGTGATAAGGATCCGATCGATAAGAAATGGCCGATTATTTCTGACAAAAGGCTCATTAACATGGATGATGACTTGCAGGAAAAATACGACCAGCTGAAAAATGATTCTGGAATTGAGACGAATAATGTGCGAATCTATAATGGTGACGGCATTCAAGTCGTTCCTGCCCGCCAAAAGTAACTTATCCACTTATTTCTAATTTCCCTTTATTTCCAAAGGGTTGATCCTGAAGTTTATGTCCATGAGCAAACGCAATTTGCATACAAGACCGATTCGCCCGATGCTGATTATCGCAGCGGCGGTGATTGGTATGGTCACGTTGCCTAGCGTGCATGGTTGGGCCGAGAAGGGTGATCTGGTCTCGGTCAAGGAATCAAAAAAGACGGCCAAGCCGTTGAATGTAACCTATGGCAAGGCAGAGATTATCAAGCTGCCTGAGGCGGTTTCCGATGTGATGGTGGCCAATTCCGATGTTGTCAGCGTTGAGGCGATCCAGTCCGACAAGCTTTATGTCGTGGGCCGCGAGGTGGGTGATACCAATATTATCGCGTTGGATGCCAATGGCGATGTGATCCGCAAGATTGACGTGCATGTCACGTATGATCTCAAGGCGATCCAGAGTTTGATCGAGGAAATGTTCCCGAATGAAAATGCACAAGTAAAATCCATTCATGACCAGATTTTGCTCGCCGGTACTGTTTCCACGCCGGAAAAGGCCTCCAAGATTGCCAATGTGGTGGCGCATTACGTCAGCGATTTGCAGGATGAAAAAGGCGAGGTTGATGAGCTGATTTCCAATATGCTGGAGGTGCGCGGCGAGCAGCAGGTGATGTTGCAGGTTAAGATCGTTGAGGCCAACCGCGCCTTTATCAAAGAGCTTAATTCCGAAATCAACCTGAATGATCTGGATGAAAACGCGGCAGAGACGGTTTTTGGCGCATTGCCATCGACCGAGGCCAACGGATTTAATTCTCTGGCGCTGGCAACGGGCGGCGCGACGGCTCTGGCCAATGATCCTGCGGCTTCTGTTCGTATCTTGAAAGATACCGGGATTGCCGGAGTGGGCTTGCTTGGATTTTATATCAATGCGCTGGAGCAGGAAGATTTCGTCTCCATTCTCGCCGAGCCTAATCTGACGGCCATATCCGGTCAGCAGGCAGGATTTCTGGCAGGCGGTGAGTTTCCAGTTCCTGTGGGCCGCGATCAGGTGGGCAATCTTGTGATTGATTACCGCGAATTCGGGGTCTCGCTGAATTTCCGCCCTGTTGTCATGTCGCATGACCGCATCAGTCTCCAGCTTAATACTGAAGTGTCCTCGCTTGATTTCGTGAGCGCCGTTCCGGCGGGTGATATTATTGTCCCTGGTCTTGATGTTCGCCGGGCCGAGACGACTGTGGAAATCCCCAGTGGCGGCACGATGATGATTGCCGGACTGTTGCAGTCCGAGGCAATTGAGGGCATGGCCGGATTGCCGGGCATCAAGGATACGCCAATTCTGGGCGATCTGATCCGGTCTGATAATTTCGAGCGTAATGAAACCGAACTTTTGATCTTTGTAACGCCTTATGTGGTGGAGCCATTCGCCGATAAGGGTAAATCCGAGGAAGTGCCCAAGAAGCAGAGCCGTCCGCTCGCCAAGGCATTTGCTGCGAATATGCGTAAATCATTTTCCCGCGTAAATGAGGATGTTTTCAAAGACGATCAGGCCTATGGCTATATCATCGACTAGGGATATTTCATGACCAGAACACTGCGCCGCGCCATTTTATCCTGTCTCATTGCCAGTGTTGCTGTGGGTGGTCTTTCTGCATGCCGGCGCATGTACGAACCGGGGCATCTGACCAAGGAGCGCGTGCAGGTCACGCATGAGGAATTTTTTGATCGCCAGCCCGTTGCGGCGATTGGCCCGGCCTATCTGGAATCTCTGGCCCGGGAATATAGCCGAAAAGGCGAGGGGCCTTTGACGCTGACAATCACATATGATCCGCATTCCTCAACCAATACAGCCATGAAGGCTAGTGATAATGCAGCAGCATTAAGCCGCGAGCTTCAGCAGGCCGGCGTTCCGGTTCAGGCCGATATCCTGCCTGTGGCAAAATCGGGCAGCCTTTCCGAGGCATTGATAGGGTATAGCGGCTATGCGGCGCATGCACCGGCGGGTTGCGGCACGATGTCTGGCTATGCGGACACTGATCTGAACAGCAATCTGGATTACAGCCTTGGATGCACAATTGAAACCGTTATCGCCAAGCAAGTTTCACGCCCTGGTGATCTTCTGGGCCGCGGTCAGGAAGACAATCTGACCGAAGGCAGGAGCGCCACGAACATAGTAGCCCCGGTCCACGCCGGTGTTCAGAATAAAGAGCTGAAGGGCAAGACTGCCTCAGAGTAAATTTTCATAATTAAATCAAGGCTGTTCCTTAAGTATCTGTTATACTTTTCCGGGGTATAAATAAAAGAAAACGACCATTCTTTCGGACCAGATTCACATGAGCCATGACGATACCAGCACCGGGACAGCGACACTTTTGCCGCAATCTTCCATGTGCATTTTTTCGCAGGATCAAAATACGCTCCAATCAGCCAGAGAACTGATTGATGACTGGCGCTTTGCGCGCGTGGCTGTTGATATCCGTGAGGGCGACGTTACGGCGGCGGCTGAATATTTCAAGACAGTCAAATCGCCCAATCTTGTTATCATTCAGACAGAAACAATTGATAGCGGATTTAGCGATCGGCTGGCAGCGCTGGCTGAAAGCTGTGATGCCGATACGGCGGCTGTAATTATCGGCCCTGAAAATGACGTTTACCTCTATCGCAAGCTTATCGATATGGGCATCAGCGATTATCTGGTAAAGCCCGTCAGCAAGGCCATTTTGACGGATGTGACGGTCAAGACACTGACCCAGCAATTGGGAACTTCGGATTCGCGCCTTCTGGCCTTTATCGGATCCAAGGGCGGCGTAGGCGCCTCAACCATGGCACAGGCCGCTGGCTGGGGTATATCGGGGTTACTCAATCAAAAGACACTGCTGATTGATCTGGCTGGCGGATGGTCCACCCATGCGGTGGGCATCGGTTTTGAACCGGCCACAAGCCTTTCCGAAGCCATAAAAATGGCGGAGAAGGGCAGTGAAGATGCCTTGAGCCGGATGATCCATAAGGCCAGCGATAAATTCTCGGTTCTGGCCACGGGCAGCGATGCCATGCTGGATGCTTCGGTTGATAAAGCGAAACTGGAATTGCTACTGGATTATCTGATGGTGAAATACCCGGTTGTGCTGGTGGATACATCGGGCGCGCCCGGTGATTTGAAAAGGGCGATATTGGCGCGCGCGCATCATATTCATCTGGTCACAACGCCCACGGTCGCGAGCTTGCGCTTGGCCCGGGGGCTGTTGATGGAAATCAAGACCCTGCGCGGCGGTAAAACGGCAGATGTTTCGTTACTGGTGAATATGGCTGGATTCGCGCCATCGCACGAGCTATCCAAGGGCGATATCAGCGGCGCTATGGAGCTTGCGCCTGCGGCGATCATACCCTTTGATTCCAAGTTATTTGTCGGAACCGAAACCGAAGATAAAAAAATCACGGATGATAAGGCCGGTCTTAAAATTGTACGTGAATCTTTGATGGGAATAGCTTCCCGCATTCTGGGCGTGGATCTGGGTAAAGATCCCGGTGAGGCAACAGAAAAATCAGGCGGTGTTCTGGGCGGCATATTGGGCCGTATCGGCAACCGTTAGGAAGTATAAGCAAGGTATTGGTGAAGCATGTCATTTGGTAAAAAGCAGGCAGGAAGTGCAGGAGCGCCGCAAGCGCCAAAGCCTGCTGCTGTGCCTGCCTCGCCAGAAAGCAAGCCAGCCGCAGAGATTGTATTAGAGGCCACGCCCAGACCGCAGGCTGAAAAAGCAGATGCCAAGCCAAAGCCGGTAAAATCTGCCGCAGAAAGCGATTTGCTAACGCTTGATGAACCGCAAGGCGAGGCTGATAAATCCGATGCTGGCGTTGATACCGGTAATAACATTCGTCTCCAGCGTGCGCGTAACCGCATCTGGCTGGATTTGCGCGATGGTATTGATTTGAAGGCATTGGCGCGTATGGAAACCAAGGCCGCGCGGGAAGAAGTATTCTCGGCGGTAGAAGAAATTGCGCGGTTCCGTAATCTTGATCTTACCCCGGCAGAGCTGCAATCCATTGCCAAGGAATGCGCCGATGACATGCTGGGTTTTGGGCCGCTTGAAGAATTGCTGGAGCGTGATGATATCGCCGATATCATGATCAATGGCCCTGATGTGACCTATATCGAGGTCAAGGGCAAGATTGAAAAGGCCAGCATCCAGTTTCGTGATAACCAGCATCTGGTGACGATCTGTCAGCGTATTGTGGGGGCAATTGGAAGGCGCGTTGATGAATCCTCGCCGATTTGCGATGCGCGTCTTCCTGATGGTTCCCGTGTGAACGTCATTATTCCGCCGCTGGCCGTGGACGGCGCGTGCATGACAATTCGTAAATTTAAAAAAGATAAGCTGACCCTTGATAAGCTGGTGGAATTTGGCTCGATGACGCCATCCTGTGCCAAGCTGATTATGGCGATCGGCCGGTCTCGTGTGAATTGCCTTGTTTCCGGCGGTACGGGTTCGGGCAAGACAACGATGCTGAACTGCCTGACGCGCTATATCGAGCAGGGCGAGCGTATTATTACCTGCGAGGATGCTTGCGAGCTTCAGCTTCAGCAGCCGCACGTGGTGCGTCTGGAAACAAGGCCCCCCAATCTTGAAGGCGTGGGGGAGATTACCATGCGTGATCTGGTCAGGAACTGCCTGCGTATGCGCCCGGAACGTATCATCGTGGGCGAGGTGCGTGGGCCAGAGGCCTTTGATTTGCTGCAGGCCATGAACACTGGTCACGATGGTTCCATGGGAACCGTTCACGCCAACAATCCGCGCGAGGCTTTATCCCGTATGGAAAACATGATCGCCATGGGCGGCTTGAACCTGCCGCAAAAGGCGGTGCGTGAACAGATTGCCGGCGCTGTGCAATGTATTATTCAGGTCCAGCGCTTGCGTGATGGTTCGCGTAAGACAACACACGTCACCGAGATCACAGGCATGGAAGGCGAGGTTGTTACCATGCAGGATTTATTTGTTTTGGAGATCGAGGGCGAAGATGAGGAAGGCAAGCTGATCACGCGCCATCGCTCAACCGGCTTGCGTCCAAAATTCTTTGACAAGGCGCGCCAGTTCAACGTTCACAATCTGGTTCTGGATGCCATGGAAGAAGCCTACGGATAGGTTGTCATGGCGATACTCCCCACCATTATCATTTTCTTTATCGTCCTGATAATTTTCGGGATTATTGCCTTTGTTTATAACAAAAACGAAGAAGCCAAAAAGCAGCGCGTGATGGCGTTGGTGGTCGGACAAAAGGTCGGCGGCAGCACGCGGCAGGATGAAGCCGAGGCCCAGAGCAAGCGCCGCGCCGAAATTGCCAAGAAACTAAAAGGCAATAAGGAAGAAACCGAGGAAAAAAAGAAGAAAAAGAAAACCATGGCCGTGATGATCGAGCAGGCGGGCTTAAGTATTTCTGTACGCCAATACTGGATCTATTCCGCAATTTCCATGCTGGTTTGCATTACTGTTGCAAAGGTGATGGGGTTTTCCGGTTTTGTAACGGTCATGATGACCTTTATCGGTTTGCTGGGTATCCCGCGTTTTGTGCTGCGCCATATTACTGCGCGGCGGCAGAAAAACTTTCTTTCAGAATTTCCGGATGCGCTGGAGGCTATGGTGCGCCTCCTGAAGGCCGGTATGCCGGTTTCCGAAGCCATTTCCATGATCTCCAAGGAATTTGAAGGCCCGGTCGGCGAAGAAATGACACGTGTTTACGATAAGCAGAAAATCGGGATCCCGCTGCATGAGGCCGCCTTGGAAGCCACCAGACGCATGCCCTTGACCGAGATGCAGATGTTTGCCACAGGCCTTGCCATTCAGGCGCAGACCGGATCAAGCCTTTCCGAAGTTCTGATGAATCTGGCCAATGTTATCCGCCAGCGGTTCAAGCTGAAGCGCAAGATCAAGGCGCTCTCATCCGAGGCCGTCGCATCGGCCAGTATTATCGGATCTTTGCCGATACTGGTGGCCTTTGGCCTTTGGTGCGTTAATCCGCCTTATATCGAGCTTCTTTTTACGGATCCTTTCGGCAAGATTTTGCTGGCCGGTTCTGTGGTTTGGATGTGTATCGGGATTTTTGTCATGAAAATGATGATCAATTTTAAAATTTAATCCGGGGATATGAAGGGTAAGATATTATGTTTGAAATCGACAGCGATGCCTTCGTTACCGTCATCAGCGCGTTGGTCGCTGCGCTATCATTTGCCGCCTTTGCGCTGCCTTTCTTGAATAAGTCTGAAAAAAAGGAACGCTATAAATCCATGATCGAAAAGCGCCGCAAGGCGCTTTATGAGGATACGCGCGCGCAGCTGAATACGCGTATTGTGCCCAATGAAAAATCATTATCGGCACAAGAATCCATGGCCATCATGTTCAAGGTTCAGGAACTGGCCGGGGAGATGGGCGAAAAGGCGCGCGATAAAATGTTGCAGGCCGGGATCCGTAACCCGAAAGCGCCGCTGAAATTCCTGATTGCAAAAATTATCCTGCCGCTGGTGCTGGGCGGATTGGCAATGATGTTTCTGTCCTCGCCTAAATTTGAAACATCCAATGTGACGGCATTCATAATCATTTTTGGTTCGGCCTTTATCGGCTTCAAGCTGCCTGATTTGCTGATCAAGAATATGATCCAGAAGCGCCAGCAGGAAATCAATATCGCGTTTCCTGACTCGCTGGATATGATGCTGATCTGCGTGCAGGGGGGCATTGGTCTTGAACAGACCGTTGATCGCGTCGCCAGCGAAATTGCCGAGCATTCCGAAGTGTTGGCCGAGGAGCTGGGTATCTTAAGCGCAGAGATGGCGATGCTCAATGACCGCCGCAAAGCCTTGCAGGATTTCGCGCGGCGCGTGGGAAGCGGCGCAGCAAAAAGTTTTGCTACTGCTCTTATTCAGGCTGAACAATACGGAACATCGGTTTCTCAGGCCTTGCGTGTAATGTCGGAAGAGCTCAGGGAAATGCGTATGTCCATGGCAGAGCAAAAGGCCGCATCATTGCCGCCTAAATTGACTGTGCCAATGATCCTGTTTTTCCTGCCAGCCTTGTTTATTATCATTCTGGCCCCGGCCGGAATTCAGGCCATGGGCGCAGGCGTGGGCAACTAGGAACGGCCTTCTTCAATTTTCTTGGCTGTTTCCTGATCCTGACGGACAGGATTGCGCGTCGAGCCATTGCCTTCCTTCAGGGTCGTGATAATACGCAGGTTGCGCTCGATTTCTTCGCGGCCCGGTGAAATGGTTCTGGCCTTTTCCAAAATTTCGATGGCTTCATCCACAAAGTTCTGTGTCGCAAGGTTAAGGGCCAGATTATTCATGATCGGCGTGGGGTCGCCCTGCCAGGTATCAAGTCCCTTGCGGAAGGCGCGCTCGGCTTCCGGGTGCATGCCCTGGGCATCAAGCGCGATGCCAAGCTGGTGGTAGGCTTTGTAGTTTTCAGGCTGCGCGAGGATGACTTGCTTGGAGTATTCTTCGGCCTCGGCGTAGTTGCCGAGCGCAAGTTGTACGGCGCCAAATTCATTCTTGGCCTCAATCGGGCCTTGCGGGTCGGCTGCAAAAGGCTGCAGCACAACGGCGGCGCGGTTCAGATATTCGTTTTCACGCAAGGCGCGGCCATAAGCGATCGCGGCTTCTGGGGAAGAGCTGTTGCGTTTGTAGCGCCCTTCGAGAAGTGTCAGGGACTCGCTTGATTTGCCTTGGGTGGAAGCATCATTGGCAGCCTTTTCGAGGGCTGCATCAATGCGATCGCCGCCATTTGTCGGGCTGCCGGTTGTGGCGCAAGCCGAGAGCAGCAGGGCGGAAGAAGCCATAAGGGTGAGTGTAAATTTTTTATCGCGAAATAGTGTCATGGTTTTTGTGCTTCTCTTTGGTCAGCTAAATGTTAATTCCTAAAACTTTATTCCTCGGCAGCTTCGCCCTGATTGACATCGGTCTCGGCAGGGGCAGCTGGCGGTTCAGGAGGCAATGCCGATCCGCCTTGCGCGGCAGATTCTCCAGAGGACGAGGATGACGATGTTTCTTCTTCATCCATCTCCGGCACTTCGGGGGCATCGCCTGCTTCCTGTGTCAATGTGATTTCATGACACATATCGGGGCAGTAATAAACACTTTTTGGGGCGCATGCGCCTGATTTGCTGGAGCAATTACGGCGGACACGCAGATAATGCTCCTTCGGGGCGGCAACGATCACATGGCGCTGCATGAGCAGATTGCCATCTTCATCCAGAATGGTGAAATAGGATGCGCCGGGCACGCGCGGCACAACGATAAGCTGGGTCGTAGAATCGGCTAAGATGTTGATATGATTAGGGTTTCCGATGATAATGCTGCCGGCTTTTTTGTCCAGCTTGATCAGTTCGGATTTATCGGGCGTCAGGCGCAGTTCAGGATGGGTGGGCTTGTCCGGCACGACATAGCCGGTCTTGGCGGCTTTTTCTGCCGGGATAATATCCACCGTGGAGCCTGTCGAGACGCCTTGTGCAAAGGCCGGGACGGCCAGAATGCAGATAAAGGCCAGAGCCAGAATAAAATTCAGAATCGTAATACGGTACAGGGCAATGTGGATCATAATCCCCTCAATCGGATCGGCGCAAAGGCGGGCTTTTAAGGAAAACAAAAAACAGACTTCAGCTATGATTATACACAGATTTATGGGGATAACCCAAGGGGTTTTTGTGGATAAACAGCTTGATGGCATTGTTCTGAAAAATGGTGGGCGGTGCAGGGTTCGAACCTGCGACCCCTAGCGTGTCGAGCTAGTGCTCTACCACTGAGCTAACCGCCCATCAAGGCTGTGGTACATAAGATGGGATTGTTTAGCGCCTTTACGCGGGGATTTCAAGCGTTTTTACGCGGCCTTCAAAAGGCTCTCAACCTGATCGACAAGGTCTTTAAGGTGAAAAGGCTTGGAGAGCATCTTTGAGCGGCCTTCAATCATGTTTTTCTGGCCCATGGCCACAGCCGCAAAGCCGGTAATAAACATAACCTTGAGATCGGGGCAGATATTGGTGGCTTTTTGCGCCAGTTCAATGCCATCCATGCCGGGCATGACGATATCGGTCAATAGCAGGTCATAATCCCCGCAGCCCTCGCGTTCCAGTGTTTCCATGGCTTCGAGCCCGTTTTCGCATGATTTGACGCTATGGCCGGCGCGGGAGAGGGCCTGCGTGAGAAATTCACGCATGGAACGGTCGTCTTCTGCCAGGAGGATATGAGCCATTTTGTTTAATTATCCTTATATGCCGGAGGTTTCAAGTGGGTGAGCGGATATTTTGCCTGCGCGGGTTTCCTGTTTTCGGGCTTTGCCGCGAACGGGCCAGATCAGGCGTATTTGCCGGGATATTTTCAAGGCTTCTTTGGATGGCGGCGCATCAGGCTTGGCCGGCATGGCAAAAAGCGTGGGCTGGGTGGCGCTGGAAGGCCAGTCAATCAACTGTAATTCGCCGTCATGCGTTTCCACCAGCGCTGTATGGCCAGAACCGGTCCAGCTGCCACAATTGGCGTAGGTAATATTGCGGATCAGTTTAACAACCGGGATATGCGTATGCCCGCATATTATCCCGCTATAGCGCCCCTGCCGGGCTTTGTGATACAAGGCATTTTCAAAATTATTGAGCAATTGCAACGCTTTTTGTCCTTGCTTGCGTAGTGCCTTGGCCAGTGAAAAAGGCTTGGTCCGTCCTTTTTTGGTGATACGCGAGGGGCCATGACCGCCGATCAAATCCAAAAACCGGTCGTAAAATGCATCGCTCCAGCGGGAGAGCCGGCCGCGCAGCAGGCCACGGTCAAATTGGTCGCCGTGCATGACCAGAAATTTGCGTCCAGTGGCCGTGATATGTATGGCTTTGTCGCGGATACGAATGCCGGTTTTTCGGGAAAAGCGCCCACGCAGGAATGGCAGTACACGCCGCAATTCATCATCATGATTGCCGGGCAGGTAATAAAGACGCGTGCCCGATTTTGCCTTAGTCAGAAGCGCATCAATCACGCGGTCGCAATCATCGCTCCAATGCCAGCGCTTGCAGAGCTTCCAGCCATCGATGATGTCGCCCGTCAGATAAAGATAATCGCAATCATGTTTTTGCAGAAAATCAAGGAGCGCCGGCGCATCAAAAGATTTCGCGCCCATATGAAAATCGGACAGGAAGATGGCTCTGTAATACTGGCGGGTGTGCAGGCGTTCCGTAATCAGATCCCCCTTGAGATTGACGGCATGATGCATACCATCCAAGCCTAGGGGGTGGGCAGGGTTCTATACAATGATGAAGGTGTTAATTTGAACAGAAAAATTTATGTTTCTTTTGTTCTAACAAGACCGGAGGCGAATTGCCCGCCTGCCTTTTCCCATGTGTAATTGTTTCTGACATGGGCGGCGCGTTCTTCAGGGCTGCCATATTTCAAGGCTTCACGGGCTGCGGATGCTAGATCGTTTTCATGCAGCGAGCCCAGAAAATTTTGTGTGATGATATCTTTTGGGCCTGTGACGTTATAGGCGGCAATCGGCAGGCCAGAAGCCAGCGCCTCGATCAGGACGATACCAAACGTATCGGTTCGCGAGGGGAAGGCAAAAAGATCGGCAGATCTGTAATGGGCGGCCAGATCAGCTCCATGCCGTTTGCCAACGAAAACCGCATCGGGATATTTTTTGGACAAGGCTGTTTTGCTGGGGCCATCGCCTACAATAACCTTTGATCCCGGCCAATCCATTTTCAGGAAATCTTCGAGATTTTTTTCAATGGCCACCCGCCCGACATAAATGGCAACGGGACGTTTCAGATCGTTAAAAAGCGTTTTTTCTCCGGGGTGAAAAATATCGAGCCTTGCGCCGCGCGTCAGGCGATGCATGGGCGTTTTGAAATCCCAGCTTTTAAGCTCATTCTCCAGGCTTTGCGTGGCGATCATCATGCGCGAGGAAGGGCCGTGAAACGTGCGAACGAGGTTCTTGGCGGCTTCGCGTATTGTGCCATAAAGAAAGGGCAGATGCTTGGCCAGACGCTTGGCGACATAATCAGGAAAATGCGTGTGATAGGAAGTTGAGAATTTCAGATTATGACGTTTGCAGTATTTTCGTCCGGCCCAGCCCAAAGGTCCTTCGGCGGCAATATGAATGGAATCGGGTTTATATTCTTCGATAATGCGGCTCAGGCGGCGATATGGGGTGATGGCCAGTTTGATCTCCGGGTAGCCGGGCATGGGCATGGTTACGCGAAAATCAGCTGGGCCGATAACCTTGACCTCATGGCCTGATGCCTGCAATTGCTCCGAGAGGTTTTCATAGGTACGTACCACACCGTTGACTTGCGGATGCCATGCATCGCTGATGATGAGGATTTTCATGGAAATTCTATGTCTTTTTGATACGAGGACTTGAGATTATTTGATACTATGGTAGCTGGAATTTGTTCAAAGCAACAGGGGCTTTTATGCGCGGCCTTCAGGAAATATCAAAGAGTAGCCTTGTTCTTGCTGTTATGGCGGGGTGTCTGGCTATGCCGTTTCAGGCAAGCAAAGCCCAATCCACGAATTCGCGATGCGATACTGTTCCTGAAATGATCGCGACGCTGCGGCCATCCACGATCGGGGCCTATAATTTATGGGATAATATTTACGGCGAAATCGATAAGACAGAAATTTATGTCTCCGGCGTGCAGAACAAGGATAGCGGCAATGTCGTGGCGGCGGGAATGCGCTATGCCGGGGCGCGAGGGGCCCTGTCATTATTATTGGTTGAAATTGATCGGCGCGGTCGCCCGGTCTGGCAGCATGAATACAAGATCAAAGGCTTGCGCGATGTAAAAAAGATCATGGCCATGCCGGAAGGTTATGCGGTTCTGGGGACGGTTGGTGATGGTGCTGCGCAAGGCTGGGTAGGGTTTTATGATGTGGGCGGTAAGCAAAAGGGTGAGGCTGATATCGCTGTCGATGGCGCGGCGCTGGAAGCCGTTAATCTTACGCCCGGCTATGATAACGATATTGTTGTTCTGGCGCAGGTTACGCCAGGTTCTGCACAAAAACAGGCGGCCCCATACAGCATGTTTTTCTGGGTTAATGCCGATGGCACAATCCGCCAGCAGCGCAGTTACATGATGGGCGGCGAAAGCCGGATCAATGCGCTGATTCCTCAGGGCGAGGAATTTTACATGGCGGCCGGATTTTTGCGCGGCGAAGATGGGCGCAAGGCAGGATGGCTGATGCGCCTTAACGCGCAAGGCGGCATCATCTGGCAGCGTGAATATCCGCGCGGGCGTGCGGGTGAATTTGTTGATGCCGCAACGTTCGGCGAACAATACGTAACGGCAGTCGGGCGCGCGATACCCGGCGGAGCGGCAGGCAAGGATGCAGGCTGGGTGATGATGGCCAATATCAATACTACTGAAATTGCCTGGCAACGCTATTACCGTGATGATTATGATATGGCAGGCTTTGCAGTTGATGCCCTTTCTGACGGGCAGGTTATTGTTGCCATGAATGGCGATCATGGACAAAAGCCATTGCCGGAAAATGAAGATGATAACGATGACAAAAATAATAAGGATGATAAGCCGCAAGAGCCTGAAAAATTACCGGATTATGTGCGTCTTTTGACGATCAATCCGCGCGGGGTGATCTTGCAATCGCAATCCTATTTTAGTGGCGATGGCGTGCAGGGCGGCGATATGTTTATCGGTAATAAAAATGAACCTGTCCTGATCGGTTATACGGATATGACTTACCGGATCGAAAAAAAGAATCCGCCTCCCGGCGAGCCTGCTTTTGATGAAAAGAAAGGGCGCGAGGGTTGGGCATTGGCTGGCGCGCCGACTGAAGCCTATGTTGATCCCTGCGCCCAGCCTTATCGGTTCACGCCATGAAGGAAGCGGAAGATTTCACCGATGAGGGCGAAGACGGAAGAAGCCGTATTATAACAGTGGCACTTGAACATGCCGGCCAAAGACTGGATAAGGTTCTGGCGTTGTTATGTGATGATCTTTCCCGCGCGCGTATTCAGGGGCTGATTGAGGATGGTGAAGTGGAGGTGGATGGCGATATATGCCGCAAGCCTTCGATCAAGCTGGCGGGGGATGAGGAAATCATCCTGACAGTCCCGGCGCCTGTGGCGGCCATACCTTTGCCGCAGAATATTCCACTTGATATCGTTTATGAGGATGAACATCTTCTGGTCATCAATAAACAGGCCGGTCTTGTTGTGCATCCCGGCGCTGGAAATCCTGACGGAACACTGGTGAATGCCTTGCTGCATCATTGCGGGGATTCATTGTCCGGGATTGGCGGTGTGCTGCGGCCGGGTATTGTGCACCGGCTGGATAAGGATACCAGCGGCCTGATGATCGTGGCCAAAAATGATGCCGCGCATCAGGGCTTGAGCGCGCAATTATCGGATCGTAGTTTAAGCCGTGTCTATCTGGCGCTGGTGATGGGGACGTTGATGCCGCGTAAGGGTGTGATCGACAAGCCCATTGGACGCGATCCGAAGAACAGGCAGAAAATGGCCGTGACATCGAAAAATTCCCGTGATGCGGTGACGGGCTATCAGGTGCTTGAGGAATTTGGCGGGGCGCTCAGCCTGGTTGAATGCCGTCTGCAAACGGGGCGCACGCACCAGATCCGTGTCCATCTATCGCAAATGGGGCATCCGCTGGTGGGGGATCAGCTTTATCCGGCTCAGCCCACGGCCTTGAAGGCGTCTTTGCGTAAGGGCGGGTATGAAGATGAGGCCATCGCGGAACTGACCGCTTTCCCGCGTCAGGCCCTTCATGCGGCCGCTATCAGTTTTATCCATCCCGAAACCGATGATGAGATGGATTTTGAGGCTGATCTGCCTGATGATTTTTCTAACATATTGAATTTATTAAAATAAATTCTTTCTGCACCAATTATCAACATTTTGTATTGATTTTACATAAAATTTTATGTAGTCTATAAATATAGGGGTTTGATACAGCGAATTGAGCGATGTCGCTTTAGAGGTTTAGAGGTTTTTACGGGATTATTTTAGGTTTCTCCTTTTTGTTTCATCCGATCTGGTACCAACTCGCGCCCCCTTAAAAAGGGGCGCTTTTTTGTGCGACAGGATTATTCGGTAATTTCATGCCAGCTATGGGCCAGATGCGATTGCGAGAAGCCCTGCGTGGCCTCATAGAGCTTGATAGGGGCATCAAGGCTCTGGCCCGTATCCCGCCCAAATGGTGCGGCCGTTAGACGGATATCACTGCCCGGCGGCAGATAGCCTGATCCTCCCAGCGGCACAGAAAGCCGTACCCCGTGATAGGCATGGGTCGTGCCGCCAAAAAGATCAAAATCAGCCAGATTGGTATAGGTGAGAAATCCTTCCAGTTTGGCGCCGTTATCAAATGTTTTGGTCAGGCCAAAGCGACCGCCGAAATCCTCGGCCAGAAAGCGCCCCAGTTTCAGCGAGGCGCTCAAATTTTCATCAGGGAATTCATACCAGCCATTCAGATGCCCCGATATCAGGCGGTCGCCATTGAACATCAGATTGAGATCGCTGATCGGGTCGCGTTTAAGCGCCAGCCAGGCATCCGCCCCCAGCGCATAACGCAGGCCAAAGGGGCGGTATAATATCTCGCCGCCTGCCCCGCCATACATTTCCTCAAGGTATCCAGCGGCGCCCATCGTATGAATTTCAGGTGTCAAGCTATGTGTCAGCGCGGCATAGGCGCGTTCAAGGCCGAATGTCTTTGCCGCAAAATCGGCGATATTGCTGCGGACGGGCAGGAAAGCCGGCGGGCGGATTTCATTGATACGGGCAAGATTATCCGCCAGATTAAGCCGGATTGCCGTTCCGGTGTGCAGCCACCCCATAACATCCGGGCCTTCTGTTTCAAAAATGACGGAACTGCGATAAAGCGTGCCGCTGTCTTCTTCCGCAAGGCTCATTTGATTATCCAGAATGAATTTATAGGATTTCAGGCCAAACTGGTTGAGTGCATGGGCGCGGGATGAAAAGCTGGAGTGGTTTTCTTTTGCGTTGAAAACGGCATTGGCCCAGATTTCATCCGCGCTGCCTTGATGGCGGCCAAGGGCCTGCTCCAGATCGCGGCGGTTCAGGCTGACTGATGGGCCGCGCAGATTATAGGCCGATGGAAAGATCGTGATTTCTTCAGTGGCGGGGCCGGCGTGATTGGCGATATTGCGGGCCGCCGCGCCAATTTGCCATGGCGCGGAGTGATAGGGGGAGAGCGATAATCCTGCGCTGACCGTATGCGTATCGCGCTTGATATCATAAAGCAAAACCCCGTCACTATGCGCGCCTGTTTGCATGGCGCCCGGTACGGCAATCCCGGTGCGATAGGCATGCATAGGCGCGGCATTCTCGCGCGGCGCTTGCGCCCATGGCCACCGACCGGGGGAGGATTTTAACGACAGGCGTGCCATGATTTTATCGGTCCCTTGTGCGGCGATGCCGGCATCCAACCAATCAGTGGGCTGGTAGGCAAGGCCGATGCTCCAGGGGGCAGGGGCAGAAAAATCAAAGGCCGCGCGTTCGGCCGCGTAACGATCCGCCCCCCAGTCGGCCTTGATGGAGAGATGATCGATCGGCGTGAAATACTCGATCCCGCCAAACAGGCCGATATGGGAACCTGTGAACCAGTCCTGTGGTTCATTGGGCATTTCGCCGTCAATGCTGCGCGATTTGCCGAAATGGTCCATAAGGCTTTTAAGCGGATTTTTGAATTGTGCCGCGCTGCCCATACGCCCCCATCCGATGCCGCCTGTAAAATCAAAATTGCCGAAGCGTTTCGACGCCGCCAGATATTCGCCTGCCATGCGCCGATGTCCCACCGCCGATTGCAGGCCAAGGGCGATTTCAGGATTATGCGGCCCCTCGCGCAGCAGGCGAAGCTTTAGGTCGATGCCGGGGTAAAGCCGGTCGGCTTCTTTGCGAATATTGGAAGCCTCCGCGCTCTGGCGTAAGCCGATATAAAGCGGCGCTGCGATCTGAACTCCAAGATAACCATGGAGGTAAGGGTCCATCGCTGCCATGCCGCCTGTAATGGTTCCGGATTCATGCATGCGTGCGCTGGGTACGACGTTCAAGCCCAGCGGCCCCATCAGCGAGGCGGAGGGTTTGAAATCCGCGGCATGAAGGGGCAGGGCGATGGTCAGTGTGGCAAGTGCCGGAAGAATCGGGCGAGGCAGCATTTTCAACTCTGGATTATAAATCTTTTCCTGTACAATTTGCATGTGGAAACAAATCAAGATTTTGACTTATGCATTATTGGCGGCGGGGTTAACGGGGCGGGCATTGCCCGTGATGCCGCCGGGCGCGGTTTGAAAGTCCTGCTGCTGGAGAAGGGCGATCTTGCCTGCGCGACGTCTTCTGCCAGCACCAAGCTGATACATGGCGGTTTGCGCTATCTGGAGTTTTATGAATTTAAACTGGTGCGAGAATCCTTGAAGGAACGTGAGGTTTTGCTGCGCCTTGCCCCGCATATCATTCGGCCGCTGGATTTTGTGCTGCCGCATCATCCCGGTATCAGGCCGTTATGGATGATTGGGATTGGCCTTAAGATTTATGATCTGTTGGGCGGGCGCAAAAGTTTAAAATCTTCAAAAATACTAAATCTGGCCAGCCATGATTTCGGGAAACCGCTGAAATCTGATTTCGCAAAAGGGTTCTCATACGCTGATTGCTGGGTCGAGGATTCGCGCCTTGTGGTGCTCAACGCCCTTGATGCCGCCGAACGGGGCGCGATGATCAAAACTCGCCATGAATGCATGGCCATAGCGCCGCAGAAAATGGGATGGGATGTGCGCTATAAAAACATGGTGAGCGGCGAAATATTTGCGGCGCGCGCCGCGATGATCGTGAATGCCGCAGGGCCGTGGGTTCAGGATTTCCTGATAAGGGGCGGGTTTTACGATCATGATGCTGAAATCCCCAAAATCAAACTCATCAAGGGCAGCCATATTATCATTCCCAAGGCCTTTGACGGTGATCAGGCCTATATCCTCCAGCAGCCGGATGGGCGCATTGTTTTTGCGATACCATACGAGCGAAAATTCACGCTGATCGGCACGACGGATGTGCCGTTCACGAGCGATGCGGGGGATGTAAAGATATCGCCGGAAGAAACGGAATATCTATGCGCGGCATTTAACCGGTTTTTTGAGAAGCAGATAGCCGCGCAGGACGTTATTTCATCTTACAGCGGCGTCCGTGCCTTGTTCGATGATGGCGCTGATGAGGCGCGGGCAGTAACGCGGGATTATAAAATCTACCACCATCAAAATTTTTCTGCGCCTTTTCTAAGCATATTTGGCGGCAAGATCACAACATACCGGAAATTATCCGAACAGGTTGTCAACACATTGATGAATATTACCGGCCAGAATAAACCGGCATGGACGATAGGCGCGAGATTGCCCGGCGCTGAGAATCTGGGAGATTTCGAGCTTTTTCTGCGCCAGCAATCGGAAATATATCCTTGGATGCCGCTTGAATTGTTGCGTCGTTACGCGCGATCCTATGGTTCTCGTCTCTATAAAATTATTGGCGGGGCGCAAGGATTATCGGGTTTGGGAATGCATTATGGTGATGATGTCTATGCAGCGGAAATTAATTACCTCAAGGAATGTGAATTCGCACTCACGCTTGAGGATATTCTCTGGCGGCGGAGCAAGCTTGGTCTTCACATCTCGCCGCAGACTAAAAACAAAATCGAGAAAGAATTTAGCGTATGAGTGACCCCCTTATTCTTGCCATTGATCAGGGCACAACCAGCAGCCGCGCCATTGTATTTGATCGCGCTGGAAAGATTTGCGCTATACGGCAGAAGGAATTGACGCTTTATTATCCGCATAATGGATGGGTGGAGCAAGACCCGCGCGATATCTGGGCTGATACGTTGGCTATGTGCCGGGGTGTGATCGCGGATCTGGGGGCGGATGAGATGAGGATTGCCGGCATCGGCATCACCAATCAGCGCGAAACAACTATTCTGTGGGACCGTAAAACAGGCGATGCGGTTTACAATGCGATCGTCTGGCAAGACCGCCGCGCAGCAGAGTATTGCGCCTCCCTTAAATCAGAGGGCTATGAGAAAATAATTGCAGAAAAGACGGGCTTGCTGCTCGATCCTTATTTCTCCGCAACAAAAATCGCTTGGGTTTTGGATAACGTGCCGGGTGTTCGGGCGCGGGCGGAGGCTGGTGATATTGCTTTTGGTACTGTCGAATCTTTTTTGCTCTGGCATTTGACGGGCGGGAAGGTTCATGCCAGCGATTCAACAAACGCATCACGGACGATGCTTTATAACATCCGCACATTGCAATGGGATGATGAATTGCTGCGTATCTTTAATATCCCGCCCAGCATCTTGCCGGAAGTGCACGATAACGTCGCCGATTTCGGGGCGGTGCAGAGTGATATTTTAGGACGATCCATCACGGTGGGCGGCATGGCCGGCGATCAGCAGGCGGCGCTGTTCGGGCAGGCCTGTTTTCATCCCGGCATGGTAAAATCCACCTATGGGACCGGATGTTTTGCGCTGATGAATATCGGGTCGGAATTTAAACGCTCCCAAAATCGCCTTTTGACGACGCTGGGCTACTGTTTGGGCGGACAGGCGACTTATGCCATTGAAGGCTCGATCTTTGTGGCTGGTGCTGCCGTACAATGGTTGCGGGATGGTTTGCGGTTATTTGCGGATGCGGCCGAAAGCGAGGCGCTGGCGACATCCGTTTCTGATACGGGGGCAGTATATTTCGTGCCGGCCTTTACCGGGCTTGGCGCGCCGTACTGGGATCCTGATGCGCGTGCGCTGATCTGCGGGATGACACGCGATACCAAGGCTGCTCATATCATTCGTGCCGCGCTGGAGGCGCAAGGATTTCAAAGTCGTGATCTGATGGACGCCATGGCGGCGGATACTGGCCAGCCCTTAAAGACGCTCCGCGCCGATGGCGGCTTGGTCAATAACGGGTTTGTCTGTCAGTTTCTTGCCGATATTTTGAATGCCGCCATCGAGGTGCCGCATGTGATTGAGACAACGGCATTTGGTGCGGCGGCCATGGCCGGTTTGCAGGCCGGGATTTATAATGGCCTGGATGATATTGAAAAGACATGGCGGGCCGAGCGACGTTATGAACCTGCGATGAGTCCCACACAACGCGAAACGGCCTATGCCGGGTGGCAACAGGCCGTTCGCAAGGTTCTGGCATAAAAATTTTTATGCTATTGCTGTGACTTGCGTAATATCGACATCAACAACCAATGTCATATTTCCGCTGGTATAAACATCAAAGGTGTCTGTGCCATCTGTGATTGTTTCCTGATACTCGAAATCATTGCCCAGGGCATCGAAATCAAGGCTATCGCCAATATCACCATCAATCACAAGTGTTTTTCTGCCATCGGTCATGGCAATGACATCATTGAAATTCAGGCGGATCAGGCTATCTTCGCCATTGTCGAAATCAAGGATTTCGATATTGCGGATAAGGGTGTCATCGACCGCTGTAAAGTCAATCAGCAGACCTTGTGTGGGATCAAAATAATCGCCTGTTCCGGGGTCATATCCGTCGCCATCATTCCATGCGCCGCCTGAGTTGGTGAAGAATACCACATCACCGCCATTACCGGTTGATAGATTAAATGTATCCGTGCCGCCGTTGATCTTGTTCCCTGTCAAAGAATAAAGCTGGTTCAGGAAGTTCGTCTGCGAAGTTTCGATGATGAAATCATCATCGCCGGAATCGCCGTTTATCATGTTGTTCAGATCATTCATCGTTACAGTATCATCGCCCGATCCTGTTGTGATGTTGTTGTTTATGGAGTAGCCTGTGATCGTAACATTATCATCACCCGCGCCTGTATTAATCGTATTATTCGCTGTGCTTGCCGAGATCGAGATGGTATTGCTTGCCATGTCAAACAGCAGGTGGTTGCCAGAATGCATAACCGTGAATGCGGCAGAGGATACATAAGCATTGGTTCCGGCGGCAAGTGTGCTCGATGCGGATACCGTTCCCATAACGTCCATCACATCAAAAGCAATTGTCACGCTTCTGGTCAGCGCTCCGTCCGATACATCAAGCATGATATTAAATGTCTGGTTTGTATAGGCAAAGGCAGAATTGATGTCTATTGAAAGAAGGCCGCTGATTGACATCGAAATATCGCCCGCGGCAGCAATCGCGCCGAGCGTTAACATGCTGGTTTCAAGCGTTGTCAGATTATTGATGCTGTATGTCAGCGTATCGCCATCGGCATCGCGGAAAAGCGATCCGAAATCATAGGTCCACATGTAAGTGCCGCCGGGATCGGAGACAGCAAAGAAATTGGCCTGGCTGACGTGATCAGCTAAATAGACAGGCATTTCATTGATGTCAGTCACCGAAGGATTAAAGCTGCCGTTAAAGGTACGGCCATCACCTGAAGTGGCGGTAAAGTAATTCAGGAAAGTGCCGCTGCTGTGTTTTTCGTAGTCGAACACCCAGCTTCCTGCCATACGCACTTCAAAAGTTGTGGCATCAACGCGCGTGACAAGAAAATTGGAAGCGCCTGGCCCTGTCATGGCGATATTACTCAGGAATGTTGCATTCACGCCGGAGATTGTTGCAATAAGGCCATTCATCGTATTTTCAGCAACGGGAACCAGTGTCACAGTTGCGCTGAATGCGCCCACAGTGCCGCCGCCTCCGGAAATTGCGCTGCCGCTGGTGTCGGCTGTGATATCCTTGATGAGCGATGTAGTGGCCAGTGTAGTGCTCAGACTGGTTGATGTTGTTGTGCTCGCGCCGGATGGAGGCGGCGGCGGTGGGGCTGTTACAATCGCTGGCGCTGTAGAATGTGCACCTATTGGTGTGGCGCCAATCGGAGAGATCGCCGTTGATGTGGCGTTGGTTCCCGAACCGCTGTCAAATCCGCTTTGCGCGCCGGTGAATGAATTGGCGGCAAATGTAGTTGTTGTCGCTGTGGCTGGCTGTTGCGTATTCATGCCATCATTTTGCGGCTGTGCGTCTGTGGCAGGGTCAGTCGCGCCATCTGGTCCGGCATTGGCGGGATCTGCGCCTTCGCTTTGGCCTTCACCGGAGGCTTCGCCTTCGGCCTCGCCCTGATCGTCTGCGGCCTGTGAGTCAGCACCTTCTGCTGCATCATCCGCAGTGGTCTCAATTGTGCCTTCGGTTACGCCTTCGCTGGCGGCATCGCCAATCGAGGAAAAAAGCTGCGGCGAGACGGTGGCAATCGTTGAGAATTTACCCATCACGTCATTGGCCGGAAGCTGGCCCATATCATCAATCGAGCCATTGGCGGTGTTAAATCTGGCGGTCTCGAACTGATTGTCCAGCGTGATCTCGTTACCGGCAGGATCGCGCAGGACAATCGCGCCCTCTACAACGGTAATCTCACCCTTGTTCACATCACCTGCGATAATTGTGCCGCGGATACCGATCGAGCCGGCCGGCGTTTCAATATGCACATCATCCGGATCCTCGCGGCCGATCAGGCCGGAAGTAAAGACAAACATGCCCTTCAGCACCGAGAAATTCGTCGTGCCTTCGGCGCTGGCCGGGTCGAATACATATTCATCAATCGCCAAACGGGAATCTTCGGAAACGGCAAAAGATGTTTCATCAATGAATTTGACATTGACCGCGCCATCGGCGGCGGTCTCGATGATATCGCCCTGATAGATGGCGGTGCCATTCTGGATTTTTTCGGATGTGCCGTCCGTGTGCGTGACGGTGGCTTCGCCCTTGAATTCCTGAACCAGACCAACGGGGCTTTCATCGTTTGCCGTAGCGGTCTGCGCATATTCACTGCCGGATTTCAAAAAGGAATTGATGAGGCCGGGGGAGAGGCTGGAGCCATCAGGCCCGATCAGGTAGGGCGGCGGCTCGGCGGCGAAGTAATTCTCGATTGTGGCGCGGCCATCATCTGTCTGCAGGACCAGATCCATGCCATCGCGGGTGAATTCCGCATCTTTGATAAAAGCCGTATCGGGAAGCTGGATGGAGAGACTATCGGCGCTGAAATTATGATCGGTTTTGCCCTGATGTTCGCCTGCGGAACCTTCCAGAGTCTCGAAATTTTTATATCCCATTTAACACCCCACGCAAGAACTTTGCTTGCCTTTTAAAACCCGTTTACTGACCGCTTGATACGGCCATAAAACCACCCACAATGTTAATAATAATATGGAAATGGTTAAGGCGAGGTTAGATTTGCATGGCTTTTTAGGGAGTTTTAGCGCAAAAGCCTTTTATGCCGCGATCCAGCCGCCATCCACTGGCAGGGAGGCTCCGGTGATATTGCAGGCCGTATCCGAACACAGAAACACGGCCAGCGCCGCCAGCTGTTCTACGGTGACAAACTGCTTGGTCCACTGGGCCTTGAGCATGACATCGTTGATAACTTGTTCTTCTGTGATGCCGCGGGCCTTGGCGGTGTCCTTGATCTGGTTTTCAACCAACGGTGTTTTCACATAGCCGGGGCAAATAGCATTGACCGTAATGCCGTTCTCCGCCGTTTCCAGCGCGATGGTCTTGGTAAAGCCTACAATGCCGTGTTTTGCGGCCACATAAGCCGATTTGAAAGGCGAGGCCACAAGCCCATGCGCCGAGGCGATATTGATAATCCGGCCCCATTTGCGCGTTTTCATGCCCGGAATGGCGTATTTTGTCGTGTAGAAGGCCGATGAAAGATTGATGGCGATAATGGCTTCCCATTTCTCCGGCGGGAAATCCTCAACCGGGGAAACATGCTGAATTCCGGCATTGTTGACCAGGATATCGACGCTGCCCAGCTCTTTCTCGGCGGTCTCGATCATATCTTTAATGGTTTCCGGCTTGGTCATATCCGCACCGTGATAAAGGACTTTTACGCCGTGGGCTGCGATTTCCGCCTTGGCGGCCTCGATTTCCTCTGGCTTGCCAAAGCCGTTGAGGACAATATTCACGCCTTCTGCCGCCAGCCCTTTGGCCAATCCTAAGCCGATTCCGCTGGTGGAGCCTGTAATAATGGCGTTTTTACCGGAAAGTGGGCGCTGTGCGGTCATGAGGGGGAATCTCCTTTGGAATGAAAGGGGAAAATGGTGGCCGAGGGCGGGATTGAACCACCGACACGGCGATTTTCAGTCGCCTGCTCTACCACTGAGCTACTCGGCCGTCTGGAAACTTCACGAGGCGTGAAATCAAAAGACTTATGGCTTATAAAAGATGTTCGTGCCGCTGTCCAGCCCTTAAGAGGGGCTAGAACAAGTTTTCATCAATCCGCTCGGCCAGCGGGGGGGTGCGGCGCTTGCGGCTGATCTCGACAAGGCCCAGCGCGGTCATGCCGTGAATCTGGGTGGTGCAGGGGTCTTGCTGGACGGCATCTTCCAGCGCCTTGAGCAGCTTTTCCTTCTGTACCTTGCCCTGCATTTTCAGGAAATCCACGACTACAATGCCGCCAATATTGCGGATTCTTAAGTTGCGGGCAATCTCGCGCGCGGCCTCGATATTGATCGCAAGGTTCGATGATTTGTCGCCGCCCCGGTTCACATCAATCGCGCAAAGCGCGGCTGTTTCCTGAATGATGATATTCCCGCCGCTCTCCAGCAAGGCATAGGGCTGGAGGAGGTCCTCGATCTGTCCCAGCATGTCGCGGTAATCAAACAGGGCAAAATCATCGGTGGCATTGGGCAGTTCTACGGGCTGGATTTTTGTGACCAGATCAGGGGCGAATATGCCGCACCAATCCTCAACACGGGTGTAGTGATCCATTATGGCCACTTCAATGCTTTCGATATGCATGGCCGCATGATCGCTCAAGCTGCGCTGAATGGCATCGGGCCCGGCCATGATCAGATTGGGTTTGGAGCCTTTGAAATGCTTTTGCATCTCTTCCCACGCGTTTTTGAGGATTTTCCCCTCGCGTAGCAGAATCTCGGTCTGTGTGTTGGCGGCTGCGGCGCGCAGGATGCAGCCCTGAATATCGGCCATGGCATCCATCATGGATAAAATAGCCTTTCGCAATGATTTCTCGCGAATGCGCCGTGAAACCTGATTGTCATGCATGCGCGGGCAGTAAATCAGGTAACGGCCGGGCAGGGCGATATCCATGCTCATGCGCGGGAATTTATTCTCCAGCGGCAAATCGTCCTCATCATCGCGCGGCGTATAGGATGTCTTGGCCTGAACGATCACCATATCGCCGCCTTTTAAGGTCGTGCCAATGGCCTTGCCGCCGCCCTTGGTATAACGGCCATCAGGTCCCTTGTTACGGACATCCTTGTTAAACAGCAATCCGGTATTCTTGCCATCCAGATCAAGATAGGCGGCATCCAGCGAGGAATCGATGGATTTGACCTTGGCCCAGTAAATCGAGCCCCAGCGCACTTCTTCCGGGAAAGGGTCGATCTCCAGCCCTTGCAAAAGGCCGTTATACAGCGCGGCAACCCAGAGGCTGCCCTCCAGTTCTTCAATGAGAATATCCAGAGCCATAAAAAATTAAGATGCGTTTGCGGTGAAACCGGAGCCGGTCAGAAGGGATAGTGTATCATAAAGCGACAATCCCACCACATTGGAATATGAACCGCCCATATATTTCACAAATGCCCCGGCATGGCCTTGGATGCCATAACCGCCGGCCTTGCCGTTCCATTCGCCGGATACGACATAAGATTCGATTTCGGTCTTGGTCAGGCGCTTGAATTGAACGGTTGTATCGCAAAGTTTTGTGCGGATTTTGCCGTCAGGGGAAATCAGCGCAATCCCGCCATAGACATGGTGGCGGCGGCCGGAAAGCATCTCAAGGCAATGCCGCGCATAATCAGCATCTTCGGCCTTGTCCAGTAAGCGCCGGCCGCAGGCAACGGTGGTGTCGGCGGCGAGAATGAAGGTATCGGGATGTTGTGCTGCAACGGCCTTGGCTTTTTCTATGGCAAGGCGCAGCGCCAGATCGCGCGGCAATTCATTTTTTAAGGGCGTTTCATCAATATCGGCTGGAATGATCGAAGATGGCGTGATGCCGATCTGTTTCAAAAGCTCCACCCGGCGGGGGGAAGCAGAGGCAAGGATTAGCGAGGCTTGATTACTTCTCACGGAAAATAATGCGGCCCTTGGTCAGGTCATAAGGGGTCATTTCAACCACGACAGAATCGCCTTGCAGGACGCGGATGCGGTTTTTACGCATTTTACCGGCCGTGTGGGCCAGAATTTCATGCTCGTTTTCCAGCTTTACGCGGAACATGGCGTTGGGGAGCACTTCCGTAACCACGCCTTTGAATTCAATCAGATCTTCTTTTGCCATGCTGTTGGTATTTCAAATCTCAAAAATCGTTTATATGCATATTCTTATGCGTAGAACTTATTACACGGCCCGCACAGATTATTCAAGCCTTTAGCGCCATTGCAGGGCTTTGGCCTCGTGCAGCACGCAAATCAGGGTAAAAAGTCGCCTTGCGGTGGGGTGATCCATCTCGATTTTGCCGGTCAAACGCTCGATCAGGAGGTCTGCGCCTTCGTTGTGCAGGGCGCGGCGGCCCATATCAATAGCCTCGATCCGGGAAGGTTTGCCGTCTTTTAAGGCATCGTCATAGCTGCGTACAATCATGAAATAATCCTGAATGAGGCGCTTATAGGGCTTGAGCGAGAGGATAAGCGTGGGGAGGTTGCGCCCTTCTTTGTTGGCAATCCCCAGAACCAGACGGTTATCTTCAATGCTCAGGTTCAGGTCATAGGGGCTGCAATCATCCTGTGCCGGTCTGAAAACGCTCTCGATCAGAAGATCATGCATGGCTGCGCGGCGGTCTTTTGCGATAGGCGACGTATCGGAACTATCCTCAAATGCAGGCAGAATTATAGAGTTTATCAAGGGTGCAGCGGATGTTTTTTTATGCGTTTCGCTCATCATGCGCCTATGGCGTTGCGGAAGGATTCTGTCCAATGATCAATGATGCTTCCGCGTGTTTTTTGTGCGGTTCTGTTCACAATAAAACGCGACGATACGTCCAGAATAGTTTCCAGCTCGGTCAGATTATTGGCCTTGAGCGTTCCGCCGCTGGAAACCAGATCAACAATCCGGCGTGCCAGACCCAGTGCAGGGGCAATTTCCATTGCTCCATTCAGTTTGATACATTCGGCCTGAATGCCTTGGCGGGCGTAGTATTTTTTTGTCAGATTGGGGTATTTCGTAACGATGCGTATATGATTGTGCCCGGCCTTGGTCAGGTCATGCTCATCATCCTTGCGGCAGGCTACGCTCAAGCGGCATTTGCCAATGCCTAAATCCAGCGGCGCGTAAATCTCGCTATAGTCAAATTCCTCCAGCGCGTCATTCCCCACCACGCCGATATCCGCTGCGCCATGGGCCACAAAGGTGGCCACATCGAAGGCGCGAACACGAATAATATCAAGGTCTTCGTGATTGGTCTTGAATTGCAGCTTACGCGAAGAATCCTTGTAAAAATCTTCTTCCGGCGCAATGCCGCAAGCTTCCAGAATGGGGCCAAGCTCATCCAGAATACGGCCCTTGGGCAGGGCCAGAATGATTTTTTTTGGTGAGTTCTCTGCGCTCGTCATAGCGCCCTTTTAACGCTTTTTTCGCATACGCAGCAAGGAAAAACGTTATTTATGTACCCGGCTCCGGCCCGGCAGGCCCGGATGGCCGGGGCGGTGTGACGATACGAAGCTCGCCGCGGCCAAAATTGGCCTGGCGCGATTTGCGGTCAAAGCGGTCAAAGGCATCAAAAAGCATTTCATGGAAGATTTCAAACAAATCCGTGTTCTCGCAATAGGTCCCGGCTGTGTGATGGGCTTCGCGCAGGCGAAACAGTGATGCCTTGATATCGGCAATGTCATTATTGCCCTCAAGCAATTGTTCCAGATCCTGATCGAGATCCGCGGCAATTCGTTCCAGCAGGACCATCTCATGGCACAGGACGATATTGGCCACTTCACGGGCTTGATCGGGGGGCAGATCGTCCCAGCTGAGCCGCCCGCCAATGACATCAATCCATTGCTGATATGTTTGTGCATGTTCCGGGAAATGTTCTTGCAATATCCGGCCCGGATCCGGGGAAAGGCCGATCACTGGCAGCAGCATGACAAAATCGCGTACCGGGTCGGGAGTTTCCGGGGCAAAATCTTGAAGGAATTTCGCTGGCATAACGGCAAAGCGCAGGGCCTGAAAATGGGTTTCCCAGAAATTCAGCGAGAAGTCGTTGCTGTAATGATTTTGCAGGCCGTTATAGAGTTTTATCTGGCTGGCGGTCGGGTCTTTGATGCCGGCTGATTCTAAAACAGTTTTGGTATCAAAACGTGTGTAATCTTCTGAAAGATAACGGACGATCCGCAAGGCTTCCATGACAGGCTTGCCGTCATGGGCGATCATGGTTTCTGTGAATTCAACAGAATTAACGACATAGCGTTCAAGCCCGGATTTTTCAGCATCCAGCGTCCGCAGCGGATTAAGCTTTTTTTTCTGCCATTCGCGTATATCGGCCTGATCGGGCGTGCCGCGCATCATGCTGGCGGTAAAATCGCTGAGCTTCCAGTAGGAATCGATCAAAAAGACAAAGCGCGCCGCGGTTCCGGCATAGGGCGCTTCTTTGGGGTAGGGATCAAATTGCAGGCCCCAGGCCTCGTTATGGATCTCGCGCGCCTCTGCCGAAACATAAGACGGCAGTTGGTATGGATTGGTATTTTGAAGATCCGCGCCCAGAATTTCCCAAACCGCATCGGGAATGGCCTTGGCACCTTTTTCAGCGCTGTCAAAAAAATCAGCCGAAGCATTCAGGGCAAATCTGAAACGGTTCAGCTTTTGTTTCCAGACATATTGATGGTTGGATTCTGGTTCATCCTCCGGGAATGCTTGTTCTGCTATTGTGGCAAAGGATTTTAGAAATGCCGTAGGGAGTTTTATCCCGGCCTTGAAAATATCCTGCTGCACAACGGGCGGCAGGCGCATGATGGCTTGCGTGTAATCATTAACGCCCTGCGGCGCATTGCCTTGAGGTGATGCTTCTGCGGCGGGTGATTGCGGCGCACCGGCATTTTTTCGCCACGCATCCAGCGCGATAACAGTGGGTGGTTTTGGTTCACTCACGGGAACGGAAATCCTGTTCTAGTTTTTTTTAGGCTTTCCGTATTTGTGCCCCGCAAGCCCCCAGTTTGTCAACAATGTTTTCATAACCGCGCTCAAGATGGTAGATTCTGTGGACTTTTGTCTCGCCCTCGGCCACGAGGCCCGCCAGAACCAGCGCCACCGAAGCCCGCAAATCGGTGGCCATGACTTCCGCGCCTTTGAGCTTGTTCACACCGCGCACAATGGCGGAATTGCCCTGAACGGTGATATTGGCACCCATGCGGTTAAGCTCGGGCACATGCATGAAGCGGTTTTCGAAGATGGTCTCGGTCACCATCCCCGCACCTTCGCATAATGTCAGCATTGCCATGAACTGGGCTTGCAGATCGGTGGGGAAACCGGGATAAGGCTCGGTCATGATGTCGCAGCCCTTCAGGCGCGTGCCGTTGCGGTGCACGATAATACCGCCTTTGTCCTGATCAATATCCATCCCCGCCTGATGCAGGAGACCCGCCAGCGATGTCAGATGCGTCAGATCCGCATTTTCCAGACGTACTGTGCCGCCTGTCAGGCCGACCGCCATCATGTAAGTGCCCGTCTCGATCCGGTCCGGCAGGACGGCATGTGTCGCGCCGTTTAAGGATTTTACACCCTCGATCGTAATAATATCTGTCCCATGGCCTTTGATTTTCGCGCCCATGGCAATCAGGCATTCGGCAAGATTTTTGATTTCCGGCTCGCGCGCGGCATTGGCCAGAACGGTTGTGCCATTGGCCAGCGTTGCGGCCATCATCAGATTTTCTGTCGCGCCGACCGAGACTTTGGGGAAGAGGATTTTTGCACCCTGCAGGCCGCCTTGCGGGGCCTTGGCATGGATATAGCCTTCTTCGAGGCGGATATCCGCGCCCATCTCCTCAAGACCTTTGATATGCAGATCAACGGGGCGCGTGCCGATCGCGCAGCCACCGGGAAGTGAGACCTTGGCTTGGCCAAAACGCGCCAGCAGCGGCCCCAGAACGAGGATAGAGCCGCGCATCTTGCGGACGATATCATAAGGCGCCGTATAGGTATTTACCGATCCGGCGTTGATCGCCATGACGTTATCGCCTGTTTCCACGCGGCAACCCATATAGTTCAGCAACTCGATCTGGGATTTGATATCGCGCAAGGTGTTGGGCGAATTTTCGATATGCAGCGAGCCATCGGTCAACAAGCCGGCGCACATGATCTTCAGCGCCGCATTTTTCGCGCCGCTGATGGGCATGGAACCATTCAAGGCGTTCCCGCCGGTGATGGTGATGTGCGGTAATCCGTCAGAGGCGGGGGAGGGTGACTCCGCGCTGCCCCATGTATTTTCCGGCTCGATCGGCGTAGCTGATTTCACAGGCGCTGCTTCCTTTAAAAAACAAAAATTGTGCGATGCCTTCATTGGCGTAAACGCGGGCCGGCAGAGGCGTCGTGTTGGAAATCTCCAGCGTGACATGGCCTTCCCAGCCCGGCTCCAGCGGCGTGACATTCACGATCAAACCGCACCGCGCATACGTGCTTTTGCCCAGACAAATCACCAGAACATCTTTCGGGATTCTGAAATATTCGACCGTATGGGTCAGCACGAAACTATTGGGGGGAATAACGCAAATATCGGTCTTTCTGTCAACAAAACTCTGCGCCGAGAAGTTTTTCGGGTCCACAAGGGCGTTATCGACATTGGTGAAAATCTTGAAATCATCGGCAGCGCGGGCGTCATACCCATAAGAGGAGAGGCCGTAGGAGATAACCCCTTCGCGGGTTTGTTTTTCTACAAATGGCTCGATCATGCCGCGCCCGGCCTGCTCGCGGATCCAGTGGTCGGGCATAATGCCGGGCAGTGCGGCCATGTCTTCGAAATTGCCGGAGTTTTTAATTTTTTCCTGAAGGCTCATTGTTTCTTATCCTTGGCTGTTGTTTCCGTGGCGCTGGCCTTGTCCTTGCGTTTCTTTAAATTCTGGCGCAAGGCATCGGCGCGCTTGTCGGCCTTTGTCGCCGGCTTTTTCTGTGGTTTCGCATCCGGTTTATCGGCCACGGGCGAATCTTCCTTTGTTGCTGATTTCTGCTGTAAACTATTAAAAATCGAGGTGACAGGCCAATGTTTTTGTTATAGAACTTGGGTCCGGCTGGGGATAACCTTGGCCGCAGGTTTGATTTGGATGCTGCCATGGCTCAGTGGTAGAGCACACCCTTGGTAAGGGTGAGGTCGAGAGTTCGATCCTCTCTGGCAGCACCATTTCACAATTTCCCGCCGAAATATCCGCTAACACCTTGAACGGAAACGACATTTCCGGTGTTCGATAACCTGATTCCAGCCCGTAGCGAAGCGGCTCCGGAAAGGCCAGTCTGAGCACGGTGCGGCGCAGGATCGCCGAACCATTTTCCCAGACATCCCAAGGCCTTGCGAGGAATGAGAGCGCGAGTTCGATAA
>JAMHWD010000034.1:0-247687 GCA_035911135.1 Alphaproteobacteria bacterium
TTATCGAACTCGCGCTCTCATTCCTCGCAAGGCCTTGGGATGTCTGGGAAAATGGTTCGGCGATCCTGCGCCGCACCGTGCTCAGACTGGCCTTTCCGGAGCCGCTTCGCTACGGGCTGGAATCAGGTTATCGAACACCGGAAATGTCGTTTCCGTTCAAGGTGTTAGCGGATATTTCGGCGGGAAATTGTGAAATGGTGCCGGCTGAGAGGATTGAACTCCCGACCTTTCGATTACAAATCGACTGCACTACCGCTGTGCTAAGCCGGCTTAACCATATGATGGGGAGGTTCTAGCAAATAAAAACGGGCTTGAAAAGGGCAAAATTGCAAAGCCCTTTGGTTTGATGGGGAAATTCTGGTATAGTTATGGGACCGTCTTTCATATGGCGGATTCTTGCGTCTTTGCTGGGAGATCAGGGCCATGGCCGGCCAACAGGCAGAAAACACCCTTCATGAGAATGCCATCGGCTGGATGATCCTGCTGGTGGTGATTGCCGTTCTGGTCTGGCTGTTCTGGTATTATTACGATGCCGAGGTCCGCAATATGGTGCGCTGGATCCGGTATGGCGAGATGATGCTGATCAAGCTGTTTATCGACCTGTTTGAAACCATCGGCCTGATTGGCGGGGACGGCGAGTACAAGGTGCTGTTTAACGGCAAGGAATGGCCCTGGGACAAGGGTTTTGAGGCCACGCCGGAGATTGAAAAGCATAAATTGAGCTATTCGCATCTGGCCTATTTCGGCGCGCTGACCATGCAGCCCTTGAAATACGTGTTTATGGCCATTTTGCTCTCCGGCGCGGTCTGGTCGATTTTCCGCGGCCCCAATACGCAATACCGCATCAAACTGGGTCTGGAAGGGCTGATCCGCCGTCAGGCCATTACCTTCCCGGCGATTACGCCTTTTATTGATTTCAACCCCTCCACCCAGCCGCCCCGCCCGCCGGGAACGCCTGTTCCGGCCGAGCTGCCAGCCTTTGCCGAGGCGCTGGCCCCTGAAGAATGGCTGGCGTTTAACGAAATTGCCAATGCCGATGGCAAGCTGGATGAGGGCGAGATGTTCGATGCCTTCCGCAAGCAGCTGGGCGCGCGCTGGCAAGGGCCGCAGGCCTTGGAGCCATACAAACAAGTCCTGCTGGCGGCATTTTGCCTTAAGGCTGCGCGCAAACGCGCCGATTCCGATGCGATGCTGGGCCGTCTGGCGGGTTGCTGGACCTTTAAAGATGGGCTGAAGCTTTCCAAGGATAAATCCTTGCTCAAAGAGGCCCGCGCGGTGCTGCGCGATAAAAAACTGGCCGGGGAGACGCTTGGCAAGATGAACCAGCACGCCTATGAGGCCACTGCCCTGCTCCGCGCGCTGGCCACGGCAAGACAAGAAGGCGGGGTTTTGGCGCCGGCGCAATTTACATGGCTGCGCGGCCATGACCGGACACTTTGGTATCCATTAAATAACATTGGCCGTCAGAGCTATCACATGGAGGCGCTGGGCGCGATGTCGCATTACGTCGCGGAAAAGCGCACATCCCGCCCCATTCCAGTGCCAAAACTTAAAGACGCGCTGGATACGATCAAAGAATATATGGCCTCAACACGGCGCAGGCCCATCCCGGCGCTGGATTACTCCAATTCCAAAAAACGGAGCATCAAAAAGGCCGTGTAAAGAAACACATCTCGCGTAGCTGAACCATTTTAACCTGATCACAACACACAACACAAAAAAGAGACCTTAATGTTAGCCGGATTTAAAGCAGCCCCTTCCCATTTCAGCACCAGCGCCAGCGTCGTCGATGGCAAGCTGATCCTGTCCATGCCCGACGCCATCACGCCGGTGGTCTGGCAGATGGATCTGAAGGAAACGCAAAGCTCGGCCTTTGAAGTGGCCGCCGCGGAAGGCCAGAATTTCTCCCTCGTCTCGCGCAAGGGCGGCAGCAAAACATCCGATGTTATTGCGGTCTTCTCCAGCCAGCAAGCCGCCGTGGGCGCTTTAATGGCCACGGCCAGAGCCCTTGAGAATAACCGGGCTATAAACTATGTGAAGGAAACAGCCGGATCTTACGCGCCTTCCTATGCACCATCCCATCACCCCGCCCCCAGAAGCAAGGGCGCAGGCAGCTGGCTGACATGGATACTGGCGGCGATCGGCGTTGTGTTCCTGATCTTCCTGCTTTCGGCCATGATCATGATGCGCCCCACGCCGATTGAACTGGCGGCCAGCGGCGCAACAGCAGCCAGCAGCAGCGAAAGCGATGCCGGCGTTCCGGTTTCGGCCGATGATTTCCTGAGACAGCAATAAGGCAAAAGGCATAAACAAGACCGATGGCTTTAGACTACCGCAAATATGAACATAAACATGAGGCGATCCTCCGGGATATTCGCCCATGGCGCGTTCGCGTTGCGGATTCCATGTCCAAGCCATCGAATGCGGCGGCGACCTTTGTTCTGGCCACCGGCGCAATCGGCATGAATTCATGGGCGCTGGCCTTTGCCGATTTGATCATGCTGTTCATGCTGCTCTATTTCTGGTGGCTGAAATCCATCCGGCATGAGCTGGCCTTCAAGTTGCCGATGTCGGCGCAAAAACGCGGATTTAAAGACCCCCAGAATGAAGGGCCGGGCCGCAGCGGAAAGCCTGAAGGTATTTTATATCTGGGCAATGTTGATAAAACAAACGAAGAAGTCTGGTTCACCAATTCGGATGCCAGAACGCATATCCTGTATCTGGGAACGACGGGTTCGGGTAAAACCGAAGGCCTGAAATCCATGGTGACCAATGCCCTGACATGGGCATCGGGATTTGTGTATGTCGATGGTAAGGCCGATACGGATCTCTGGTCCTCGCTGTCCTCGCTGGTACGCCGCTTTGGCCGGGATGATGACTTGCTGGTGCTGAACTACATGACCGGTAACTCGGACGTCAAAGCCCCGTCCAATACCATGAACCCGTTCTCCTCCGGTTCGGCCTCCTACCTCACACAGATGCTGGTCTCGCTCATGCCGGAATCCGAGGGCGATAACGCGATGTGGAAAGAACGCGCGGTCTCGCTGGTCGGCGCGATGATGCCGGCCCTGACATGGAAGCGTGACAATCAGGATTTGCCGCTTTCGGTCCGGACCATCAGGGATGGTTTGTCGCTGAACGCCGTGATTAAACTGGCCCGTGACGAAGCCATTCCCAAACTCATCCGCGAAGGGATGATCGGTTATCTCGATACACTACCCGGCTTTGTTCATGATGCCTATGATGAAAACGGACAGGTCAAGCCGCCGGGGCCGAACCAGCCGCAATACGATACCACCACCGCCAACCAGCAGCACGGCTATCTGGCCATGCAGTTCACCCGTTCCCTGCAATCGCTGGGCGATGACTATGGTTACATCTTTGATACGCAGGCCGCCGATGTCGATATGGTCGATGTGGTCCTGAACCGCCGCGTTCTGGTGGTTCTGATCCCGGCCTTGGAAAAATCAGGCGATGAGATCGCCAATCTTGGTAAAATCGTGGCCGCCACAATCAAGGGGATGATGGGTTCGACTTTGGGATCAACGGTCGAAGGATCATCGGCCACGGTCATTGAAAACAAGCCCACCCATTCGGCCACGCCGTTCATGACGGTCTTTGACGAGGTCGGTTACTATACCGCCGCCGGTATGGCGGTTATGGCCGCTCAGGCGCGTTCATTGGGCTTTGCGCTGGTCTTTTCGGGTCAGGATATTCCGGCCATGAAAAAACGCGTGCGCGAGGAAGCCAACTCGATCCTTGCCAACTGTAACATCAAGATTTTCGGCAAGCTGGAAGACCCGACAGAGACCAAGGAATTCTTTGAAAAGACCGTCGGTCAGGCGATTGTGACCGAGGTTTCCGGGTTCCAGCAGAACGGGGGATCCGGCACGGGTTCCTATTTCGATACCAAGCAGGCGGGCGTTCAGCTCCGCGCCCGTGCCAGCTATGAGGGTCTGAGATCCTTCATGGAAGGCGAGGCCGTGATCACATTCGGAAAAGTGGTTCTGGATGCCAAGATGTTCTATTCCAATCCGGGTCATGCCAAGGCCATGCGCGTGACGCGCTATATGTCGCTGCCGCCGCCCGATGAGGCGATCCTTAAACATGCCTCAACCATAACCAAATTGCGCGACAAGCTGGTGAATAAAAGCTGGAGCATGGAGCGTGCCGATGTCGCGCTGGAGACTTCCAAAATTCTCAAGGCGCTGGATGAAGGTTTCTCAAAAATGGATACCATCGCCGATAACAAGGTCGATGTCGGGATCGCCAGCCTTGTGCATGTGCATATGCTGGATAATTCGATTGCCGATGTACCAGCAGCCCCGCCTGCAGCCGCTGGCGGTGGCGCGACTCCGGCCTCACCGCTGGCCGCAAAACCCGCCACCGCGCCTGCCGCACCGCAAGGCGCAGTACCGCCTGTATCGCCTTTGGCCGCACGTCCGGCAACACCGCCGCCGATCACACCTTCGCCGCTGGTGGCGCCGCCGCAAAGGCCAGCCGCCGAAGCGCCGCCACCACAACCCGCCGCCGCGCCTGTTGCCCCGGCCGAGCCAGCCAAACCAAAACTGCCTGCCGAGATTGAAAACATCATCAAGACCGCAGCGCAGGATGCCGGCAAGCAAATCTTCAAGGATTCGGAGGATATTGATGCGGCCGAGTAACAAGGCGCAGTCCCAGCGCGGGAATGTCTTTTTGTTTATCCTGCTGGGCATTATTCTTTTTGCCGGATTGGCCTTTGTAATCTCGCGCGGATTTCGCAGCGAAGGCACGCAGAAAATATCCGACCGCCGCGCCGAGCTGGCCGCGACGGACATCCTCTCCTATACGCAAAGACTGGAGCGCGCGATCAATAAGATCCGCAGCAAATCCGTTTCCGAAAGCGATATCAGCCTCGAACATGGCGGAGAATTTATAAACGCATCCTGCGATGATTCCGGAGATGCCGCCTTTCCCGCCTGTCAGGTTTTCAATCCCGGCGGCGGCAGCTTAAGCCCGCAAGATCCCCCGCAAGATGCCAATGACGGCAGCCCCTGGCATTTTACAGGGGCAAGCTGTATCCCCGATATTGGCACAGGCGCAGCAGGATGTGATTCCAGCGGCGCGGACGAAGAATTGCTGGCGGTATTGCCTAATATGGATGCCACCGTATGTGAGGAGCTTAATAAAAAGCTCAAAATTACAGGCATTCCTGCCGATGGTGGCGGCGGTCATGCCGCCACGCCCTTTACCGGCACATTCGCCGATGGCACGGAGATCGACCTGCCCGGCGGACCTTTCAGCGCGGCCTGTTTCTCCAGCGGCGGCGCTAATCATTTCTATGCTGTGATTATGGCCCGCTAGGCCAATTTGACATAGCTGGGCAATCCTTGTATTTGTATCCTCAAATCAAAAAATACGGGAGATTGTCATGTACGCAAAATCAACAGTAAAAACAAAATTCAATGCCGGGCCGCCGCCTTCATCCCGTACGGAGCGCCTGAATGTTGTGCCCGATGCCATTGCCGCTTTCGCGCAGGATAACGGATTTGAACAGCCAAGCCTGCGGATCGAAATGCGCCAACGCGTTTATTACGTCCATGAATCCGTGGAAACCGCAGGAAGCGATCGTAATAACCCACCGCGCAGCTTTAATATCCATGAGGCGATTGATGGCACGGATCAGGCCGCGCCTTTCCATGCGACGTTGGAAAATACGCGCGATTTGCTGCTGCTGGAAGCCCGCGTGGCACGCTGGAAGCAGATGCATACGCCTATGGCCAGCACAACAACTGATGCCCCAGCCGCGCCGGAAGCTTGAAATCCCGCGAATTAAACCAGCGAATACCAGGTCGAGCGCGCCTGACCGTGCCGCCTGAGATACCCCTGATCGACAAGCTCGTTCAGGCGCAATTTTAAAGTCGCGCGGCGGCCCTTGGTCAGACGCTCGATTTCCTTCATCTGCAGGCGCTCATGCTGGCGGAACAGCCCCATTACCTTGACCGAAAGCACCGGCATCTTGCCCATCTCCCCTGCCTTTTTTTCCATACGGTCTTTCATGCGGCTTTTGTGGGCGCGCAAAATATCAAAGAAAACATCCAGCCATGGCTCCCATTGCGGACGGCCTTCCTCGATAGAATCCTGCAGGGTTTTCAGCGCGGCATAACAGGCCTCGCTACGGGCGGTCCAGATTTCATCCAGCTGGCTATAGGGGGTGTACGTATAGCCAGCCCTGATCAGCAGTAATGTCACCATCATCCGGATCAATTTTTGATTACCGGTTTCAAAAGGTGCAATCTGCAGGAATATGGCAACATACAAACCAATCGCCAATAACGGGTGTACGTCCTGTTCAGTGAGGGTCTTATCCAGCCATTGCATGAGGTTTTGTGTGAGGCCTTCGGCCTCCTCCGGCGCGGCAGTATCCAGCGCGCCATAGATCACGTCATCTTGCTGGACGATCAAGGGCTGATAGCGCAGCTTATAAAGCCCGCCATCTCCCGAATTTATAGCCTTATGCAGCTTGAGGAGCATATCCTCATCGAGCGCCCTGTTCTTCCAAGGGTCTGTAATAGCTTTGAAATTTTGGCCAAAATTGGCAAAATCGCCAATCAGGTTAAGCGCCGTGCTGTAACGTTCCAACGCCGCCCACGCGCCCTTGAATTCATCAATTTCACCGATGGATTTGACGAGATTTTGGGTCAGGGGAATGGATTTTGCCTTCAACATGATGGCCAATTATAGCCATTAAAATTGGCAAGTCAACTTATGAAGATTATGCATAGAGTAATTTTAATACGCTTGAATACGCAATTAACATGACGACAATTACGAGCGGCCCAAAGCCTATAGAAAATGCCAGCCATATCCTTTTACAAAATAGAAGTACGGCACAGGCAATTGTTGATAATATCAGAAAAACAAACGGGCCCCATGTGTAGGCATGATCTGTAAGATACTCAAAATTCTGAGGCGGCCAGACGATGGTAGAATTAACATTGCCCATAAGCAAAAGCCACCAAAGAAATGCCAATAGCAGATTAATTGCGCCTACCAATAAAATCCGAAAAACAACACCTGACATGCTTAAGGTCACATCCGGTCCGGCGTGTCGATTCCGAGCAAATCCAAAACCAGTTCCAGCTGACGTACAGTCATGACACAGAGGGAAAGACGCGAAGCCTTAAGGGCTTCATCGGTTTCGGAGAGGATATGGCAATTGCTGTAGAAGCTGCTGAAGGCCTGCGCGAGGCTATAGGCATATTCACACAAGACATGCGGCATGTATGTTCGCAAAGCAACAGCGAAATGATCCGGAAATTCCGCCAGCAACAACGCCAGCGCCCGGTCGGCATCCTGAATGTTGAGAGCTTTTGCATATTGGAATGTAGCGGGGTCAATGCCGGCTTTTCTCAAAAGCGATTTGATCCGTACTGTCTGATAGAGCAAATACGGCCCCGTCTTGCCTTCAAAAGAAGTCAGGCGATCGAGATCGAAAACATAATCGGCTATACGCGTATTTTGCAAATCCGCGAATTTAATGGCGGCGATCCCGACCTTGCGGGCGACATCGTTGCGTTCTGCCTCATTCATATCCTTGGCCAGATCGGCCTCATTCAGGCGCTCCATGGCCTTATCCAGGCCCATCTGGATGAGATCACCCAGCCGCATCACCCCGCCGGCGCGGGTTTTGAACGGCTTGCCATCCGTGCCGTTCATTGTGCCAAACCCGGCATGGGTCAGTTCCACGTCTGACCCAGCATAGCCACCCAGCCTTGCCGCCCGGAAAACCTGTTCGAAATGCAGATTCTGGCGCTGGTCAACGACATAGATGATACGGGATGGATTATAGAGCTTCACGCGCTCGATGATCGTGGCCAGATCGGTCGTGCCGTACATCACGGCCCCGTCGCGTTTATATAATATAAGCGGCGGGATTTCCTTTTTATCGCCCTCAGCGCTCACGGGCACAATCCATGCCCCTTCGCTTTCAACTGCAAGGCCCTTGGCTTTTAACTCATCCACCATCGGGGCGATATAATCATGGACATCCGCCTCGCCCTTCCACAGATCAAACTGAACGCCCAACGCCTTGTAATTCTCGCGGATATTCTGGATGGAAACCTGCCGCCAGAGCCCCCATAAATACCGATATCCCTTATGCGTGCCATCCTGCAGGGCCACCGTGGCCGCCCGCGCACGCTCCATGGCGGCTGGATCATCCTTGCAGGCCTGCGCGGCCTTGGGGTATGTCTCCTCCAGGTAATCCATCACGCCGTCATCATCGGCAAGATCGCCTTCCGGCAGTGTTTTATCGAAGCCGGGCGCGTAGTATTCGCTTTGTGCGTTATGCGCTTCATGCCAGGCCAGCAGCATGCCCATCGGCGTGCCCCAATCCCCAAGATGCACATCACCCAGCGTCTTATACCCGCCAAAATCCATGATCCGGCGCAGGGAATCGCCGATAATCGCCGCCCGCAAATGCCCGACATGCATGGCCTTGGCCACGTTCGGCCCGCCGTAATCCAGCACGATGGTCTCCGGCATGGACGGTGCCTTCACCCCGGATTTCTGATCATTGGCCATTTCACCCAGATGCGCGGCGATATACTCATCCGTCACATTGATATTGATAAAGCCCGGCCCCGCGATTTCCAGTTTGGCAAATGCAGGATTGCCGGAAAGCGCATCAATCAATTTCTGGGCGACTTCACGCGGGTTGGATTTGGCGGCCTTGGCCGCGGCCATAGCCCCGTTACACTGGAACTGCGCGAGATCCGGGCGATCGGATACGCGCACAAGGCCGAAATCTCGCGAAAGTCCCAGCCCTTCAAAAGCCTTGCCTGTAATTTCCGATAATTTTTCCGCCAACGAAGCCATAAGCGCTTATTTCCATGCATCTAATATATATCTACCCTCTTCAATCCCATAATCGGCAGGCATTTTCAAGCATGGCTTGACAGAATATCCAAACAAGGCCTATGCTCGCCCACATAACATAATAATATTCAGGGATTGTTTCATGACTCAAGTTACCAAACTGGCCGCGCCGCTGGCCGTATCACTTTCTGTTATGGCCGGTGCTGCCTTTGCACAGGATAATAGCGAACCCGGCTCTCCATTCCAGTGCGCTACGCGCGATCTCAGTGCCATGAGCATGGCTGACAGGCTGGAAGTTCTGATGCCGGCCAATGTCTATATCGAAACCAGCATATTGCAAGAAGCGCCTGCCGCGGAAAGCGAGCAGCCGGAAGCACCCGAAGGTGAAGCGCCTGAAGAAGCACCCGGCAATTCACCAGAAGGCGCGCAGCCACCCGATGGTCCTTTTGAAGAGATTCCCGAAATGCCGCCCGCCAACGCGCTGGGCAGCGGTTACATCATCGACCCGTCCGGCCTGATCCTGACCAATAACCATGTTATTGATGGCGCAGATGAAATCACGGTCACACTTTATGATGCCAATACGCCCAGCAATATGGGTGAAAAGCATACAGCCACGCTGGTTGGCACGGATCCTGATCTTGATCTGGCGGTTTTAAAAATCGAGACCGGCGCAGCCCTGCCTTGCGTCAGCCTTGGCGACAGCGATGGCGTGCGCCGCGGCGATGAAGCCTTTGCGATCGGCAATCCGCTGGGCCAGGCTTTCTCATTGTCATCGGGATATATTTCCCACCCCAATCAATCGCTTCGCCAAAGCGGATCTTCCCTGTTTGATTACATCCAGACCGATGCCGCGATTAACCGCGGTAATTCCGGCGGCGGCCTTTATAATCTTGCCGGGCAGGTTATCGGCACGAACACAGCCATTCTCTCGCCCAATGGCGGCAGCATCGGCCTTGGCTTTGCCATCAAGGCGAATGATATTGCAGAATCAGCCGCTGAAATCATCACCACCGGCACACCGCAGCGTGGCGCGCTCGGCGTGCAGATCCAGGAACTCACGGCTGAGCTGAAAGAAGAAACAGGCCTTGAGGGCGGGGCGCTGGTCATGGGCGTTGCCCCGGAAAAAGCGGCGGCGCTGGCCGGCATGATCGCCAATGACATTATCATTCAGGTCGAAGACGAAGTAATTGATGACACCGTGGAACTTACGCGCGAGATTGCTTCCTATGATCCCGGCGATCAGGTTTCGATCACGGTTTTGCGCGAAGGCGTAGAGCAGGTTCTGGAAGCCGTATTGCAAGAGCGCGGCGCATCACTCAAGGCCTTTACGCCGGAGGGATCACCGGAGGGCGAGGAAGGCCCTGCGCCGGAAGAGCCCACAATGGAAGAGATGATGATGGAAATGCAGCGTGAAATGCTGAAAGAATTGCTGCCGGAAATCCTGCCGCAAATTCTGCATGATCTTTATCCGGAGCAATTCGAGGCGCCGGAAGTGGAAATGGAAATGCCGCCATTCCTGCGTGAACTTCTTGAAAACATTCTGCCAGATGCCCTGCCCGTCCCGGCCCCGGAAGGCTTACCGGAATTCAAATTACCGGATTCGCGCCCGCCTTTGGGCTTTGCACCTGTTCCCAATGGTGAATTCAAACTGCCGGAATATGTGCCTGACGGGCCAAACGGACCATAAGCAATTACATATCGATGCCTGTCATCAGGATTTCATCGAATTCGTAAGCTTTGGCGTTATCATTTATTGTGGGCAGCGCAGGATCCTGCGGCGTTAGCTCTACATCGATAATATGATAACCGCTATCGCGCTTGCCAAAATCAAGATTCTGGCGGCATATGTAATTCCAGATTATTGCTCTTGAAGCTTGTTTTATTTTTTGCCGCTTCTCATAGGGCTGGAATGTTTTTTCGTCATTGTAATCATCATCACTGTACACTCTTAAAAAATGGGTCGCCTCCAGAATGCCGCTTACCACGCAGGCATCAAAACGCGTTCTTAACGTTGCCGCATGCACAAACAGGCGCGGAAGCAGGGCAATATTGGTCTTAGCTGCATTTTTTCCAAATTCATTCGATAAGAATTTTATATCAATGTTTGATGCGCCGTCCGTGATACGTTTCCAGTTGAGAAAAATTCCCGCCAAACTATCAATGCGAGCCTCACGCTGAGCAGAGATGTATTTCAAAAGTTTCCACGGCGAAAATACAGGAAGGGCTTTAAAATTTCTGTCAATAACGTCATCTTGAACTTTGCGGCCAATAATGCCTGATTCCAGAAGAGATGCCTGTAATTGAAGATAATCAACCAGAGTTCCATATAAATAAGAAAAAGCCATTTGATCTGTGATCATGATGGCTCTTCTGGGTGAACGGTCTGCATGCTTTACAAAATTGCCGCGCTCGTGAAAATATCCTTGGGCATTATTTCTTGAGAAAAGCTTTTCTTCCGCATTGGCATCATAGAGCGATGTCCAAAATTCAAAAGACTCAATCTGACCTGATTTTTTATACTGGACCGCCAGGTCATGAATAATCAAGCGCGCAGAATGGACATTTGTGATTACCGTTTCAGGATGCGCTTTACAGAAATAAAGGCAGATGGCATCTGCGATTTCTCGCGTTGCAATCTGAAATTTATCACGCTGGATTCTAAAAGCTTCCTGTGCCACGCCATCTCCTTGAGATGGCCTTTTAACATAATTAAAAAATTATGTCAATAAACTCTTACGCATCCACATTGCGAACCTTTAAGGCGTTATCCTGAATGAATTCGCGGCGCGGTTCGACGACATCACCCATCAGGGTCGAGAAGATCTCATCAGCCTTGACGGCATCGGCGACCTCAACCTGCAGCAATGTACGGACATTGGGGTCCAGCGTCGTTTCCCAGAGCTGCTCCGGGTTCATTTCGCCAAGACCCTTGTAACGCTGGATCGAAAGCCCTTTGCGGCCATATTCCTGAATTTTTTCATATAGCCCGGCAGGCCCCTCGATCCGGCCCAGTGACTTATCGCCGTTTTTCAAATCAACCGGATTGGCGAATACCTCCGCCAACCACGCCTGCGCCGCATGAACGCGCCTTGCATCCGGCGAGCGAACACGGTCAGCCGAGAGTCGGATACGCTGGGCTACGCCGCGCTGCACGCTCTGGAAGATATAACCGCCAACGGGCGTGTATTCAGCGGTCCAGTTTTTCTCGTTCTTGGGCGAGACCATATTCAGGCGATCCGCGACTTTCTTGGCCACGGCTTCGGCCTTGGTTGTATCTTCGAGGATGCTTTCATCAAATGCGCCGCCAATAGCCGCCTGTTCGATCACACGGCGGTTCCCGGCGCGGGCCTGAAGCCCCTGCAACGAGGTTTTCAACTTACGGCACTGATTTAAAACATCGCGCAGATCATTGCCGGAACGCACCGCGCCGCCCTGTTCGACCAATGTCAGATCGCTCAGGGCTACATCAATGAGGTAATCCTCCATCTTTTTCTCGTCTTTGAGATAAAGCTCGCCGGAATTGCCGCGCTTGACCTTAAAGAGCGGCGGCTGGGCGATATAGAGATACCCCTTCTCGATAACCGAGGGCATATAACGGAAGAAAAACGTCAGCAGCAGCGTACGGATGTGCGATCCGTCCACGTCAGCATCGGTCATGATGATGATTTTGTGATAGCGGATTTTATCGATGTTAAATTCATCCTGTCCGATCCCGGTGCCCAGCGCCGTGATCAGCGTGCCCACCTGTTCGCTTGAGATCATTTTATCAAAACGCGCACGTTCGGTATTCAGGATTTTACCGCGCAGCGGCAGGATCGCCTGATTGTAACGCTCCCGCGCCTGCTTGGCGGAACCACCCGCCGAATCTCCCTCAACGATGAAAAGCTCGGAGACAGACGGGTCTTTCGCCTGACAATCGGCCAGCTTGCCGGGCAGGCTGGAGATATCCATCACGCCCTTGCGGCGCGTCAGATCGCGGGCCCTGCGTGCGGCTTCGCGCGCGGTGGCGGCTTCGATGATCTTGCCGACAATTTCCTTGCCTTCGGCCGGATGTTCTTCCAGCCATGTGCCCAGATGTTCGGCAATCGCGCCTTCCACGACGGGGCGCACTTCGGATGATACGAGCTTGTCTTTTGTCTGGGAGGAGAATTTCGGGTCCGGCACCTTCACCGAAAGCACGCAAGTCATGCCCTCGCGCATGTCTTCGCCGGTCAGCTTGATTTTCTCTTTTTTCAGCATGCCCTTGTCATCGGCATATTTCTGGATGACGCGGGTCAGCGCGCCGCGGAAACCGGCCAAATGCGTCCCGCCATCCCGCTGGGGGATGTTGTTGGTAAAGCAGAGCATTGTCTCGTGATAGGCATCCGTCCATTCCAGCGAGGCCTCCACCGTAATACCAGCCGCATCATCATGCGCCTTGATCGTCACAGGTTCCTTGATCAGCGCCTTTTTGGAACGGTCAAGATATTCCACGAAGCTGGTGATCCCGCCTTCGTAGAACAGATGAATATGCTGATGTTCTTCCTCGCTTTCAGGGCGTTCATCCGAGAGGTAGATATTCACGCCGGAATTCAGGAACGCCAGTTCGCGCAGGCGGTTTTCCAGCGTCTTGAAATCAAAATCCGTCATCGTAAACGTGGCGGCGGAGGGCAGGAAAGTCACCTCGGTTCCGTTACGCTCGCCGGATTCGAGATCGCGCATCGGTTTTAGATCTTCCTGCGCGTCACCATGCCTGAAACGCATGCCCCAGAGCTGGCCCTGGCGCTTGATACGCAAATCCAGAAATTCCGAAAGCGCATTCACCACCGATACGCCCACGCCGTGCAAACCGCCCGAAACCTTATAGGAATTCTGGTCGAATTTACCGCCGGCATGGAGCTGGGTCATGATAACCTGCGCGGCCGAAACACCTTCTTCTTTATGAATATCAACCGGGATACCGCGGCCGTTATCACGCACCGTGACCGATCCGTCAGAATTCAAAATAACATCAATCCGGTCGCAATGCCCGGCCAGCGATTCGTCAATCGCGTTATCGACAACCTCATAGACCATATGATGCAGGCCTGAACCATCATCCGTATCGCCGATATACATGCCGGGGCGTTTACGAACGGCATCAAGGCCTTTCAAAACCCGGATGGAATCCGCGCCATATTCGGCGTTTTGGGGTGGTGTTGCGGATGGTTCGGACATTACAGGAGCTGCTTTCATAAAACTCTTAAATCTTTGTGGTTTAAACGGCGAGAATCTGAATGATTTCAGCCATCCGGATTCTTAGCATACCCCCCTTTAAAAGCCTAATGAATTTGAGTGTTTTTGCCTATTTTCCTATGGAAAAAAGAAAGAAAACTTGGCGAAACCGCGGAGATGTTTTACAACATTGATATGACAGAAAAATTCGCAAAAATTACGCCCTTTATTCGCCCCCATTATCTGGAAATTGAGGGCTATGTTTCCGCCGGCATGTTAGAAGCCAAGGATGAGAGCAAAATCTTCCTCAATGCCAATGAAAACCCCTATCCGCTGCCGGGATTAGAGGGGTATGAGCGCTACCCCGAGCCGCAACCGCCCAAGTTGCTGGATGGCATGGCCAAGCTTTATGGCACAAGCCCGGAAAATATCGCCATAACACGCGGTGCGGATGAGGCCATTACCCATGTAATCCGCGTTTTCTGCGAACCGGGTGAAGATGGCATTTTGATCAACACACCCGCATTCGGCGTTTATAAGGTTTATGCCGATGTTGTGCCGGTCAAAAATATCATCCGCGTGCCTTTGAAAAAGGAAAACGGGACATTCGCATTGGATATTGCCGGGATTGAGGCTGCATTAAACAAGAAGGAAAACCGCATCAAGGTGATTTTCCTGACCAACCCCAATAACCCGACCGGAACGCTTTTCCCGCAAGAAGATTTGCTGGCCATCTGCAAGCTGGCCGAAGGCAAGGCCATGGTCGTGATTGATGAGACCTATATTGAATTCACCGATCAGCCCAGCATGGTGGCCCGGCTTGGCGAATTTCCGCATGTGGTGATCCTGCGTACATTCTCGAAATCCTATGCGCTGGCGGGGATGCGTGTGGGCTGCTTTATTTCCGGCGTGCCGGAGCTGATCCAGCTTCTGCGGACCAAGGTCATGGAAACATACCCCATCCCGCGCGGCAGCGTGGAGGCAGCGCTAAAAATTCTGGAGCCTGCAGGCCTGAAATGGGCGCGGGAGAAAATGGCATTTTTGAATACCGAGCGCGAACGCGTGGCGGCCTTCTTTAAAACCCAAAATGCCGTGAAGCATGTTTATCCATCGGCCGCCAATTTTTTAATGGTGGAAATGGACCGCCCGGCAGAGTTTCAGAAATTTGCCTCGGAAAATAAAATCATCCTGCGTGATTTTTCCAAAGCGCCCGGATCGGAAGGATGCTTGCGCATCTCGATCGGCACGCCGGAACAAAATGACCTGATGATGGGATTATTCAAAAAATTCCACAGCAAGGCAGCCGCGTAAAGACCAGCGCTGTAGATTTCAGGAATCATAATCCAGATCAAAACGGCTTTCCTGCCCCATGGGAACTTTTGCGCGGTCGCGCCATTTATCTTCCCGTGCGGCAATGCTGCGCCCTTGCGCGTAATCCTTGAAATGGCCGTTGGGGTCCTTGGCATCATCCCCGGCCAGGGCATCTGAAAAATCTGCCCCGCAAATTATAATTTTTTTATCTTCTTGTCCGGTTGCGGCAGGGATCGCCTGATATTTCGGTTTGAGAAAACCCAGTTTGCTTTTGGTTCTGATAACCGCCATACGGGCATAGAGCGCAATATCAGATAAATGGTTATTTTTCTGCTCTTCAAGCATACGAAGCGCAAACTCTCCGTATAGATAATCAGGATCTGCAGCCCCGGCAAGACGCGCGCGAACGCGATGCTCGTCTTTGCCTTTCAGCACGATGACATCAAATCCATCGCCAGGAATTATTTTTTCTATTGGCTGCACATCATCAGGCGCCACATCACAAAATATTCTTCCCACGCTGCCCTGCACTATCCCTGCATCCCTTATTACCTCAATTAAATCGCATATGGACTCATAGCAATTTACCTTCCGTGATGTCAAAGTTCAGCAATGCGTCCTGCCGCTACGCGGAAAAACTGGGCGCGGCCAGTAATCGCCGAAAACAGAGATTCTTCCGTCCCCGTCAGCCAGACCTGCCCCCCCAGATCGGAGAGCACATCAAAGAGCGCCGCCCTGCGCCCTTCATCCAGATGGGCCGCGACCTCATCCAGCAATATCAAGGGCGGCGCACCGCGCTCGGCAGCAATCAGACGAGCATGGGCCAGAATAAGACCAATCAGCAGCGCCTTTTGCTCGCCCGTTGAACATTGATCGGCCGGCATGTTTTTCTCATGCATCCAGACCTGCAAATCCGATTTATGCGGCCCCGTAGCCGCCCCACCGGTCAGCATATCCACGCCCCGCGATTCTTTGAGCTGGTATTGAAAAAGCTGCTCAACCTCCAGCGCGGGGGCATTGCCCAGTAATTGCTCCAGCGTGCCAGCGGCCTTTAGCCGCGCCAGCGGAAAATGCTCATGGCTTTCCTGCAGGCAGGCGCTTTGCAAACGCGCGGTAAAATCCAGCCGTGCCGCCGCAATCGCCACGCCGCTTTCAGCCATCTGGCTTTCCAGCGAATCCAGCCAGGCGGGTTCGTGCTTTTGCTCGCGCAATAATTTCGAGCGCTGCGCCATCGCGTTCTCATAGCGCGTCACGCGGCCTGAATGGCCGGGATCAAATGTAAAAACAAGACGGTCGAGGAATTTGCGGCGCTCCCGCGAGGAATCGATAAAAAGACGATCCATCTGCGGCGTCAGCCAGACACAAGCCAAATGCTCGGCCAGCGCATTTTGTCCGCGGGCATTCTCGCCATTGATACGCACAATACGCTTTTCGGATGCGCCCTCCAGCCCGGTTCCGATCTGCAAGGGTCCATAGCGATTTTCAATGGTGGCAGATACAGCCCATGGCGTTGATCCTTTTTGTGATTGAATTTCCATCACCCGTGCCCCGCGCAGGCCCTTGCCGGGAGAAAGCAGAGATAACGCCTCCAGTACATTCGTCTTTCCTGCCCCGTTTTCGCCCGTCAGCACAACCAACCCCTTGCGGCAGGTTTCAATCCGCGCCTCATCATAGGAGCGGAAGTTGGAGAGTTTTAAAGAAGAACAAACGGCCATGAAAGTGATATTAGGGCATCATGCGCCCATCTTCCAGATTTTCCGGTTAGCCGGGCTCGGAATGATCCGGCGCGGCATGCGGGCGCGGCACAGAATTTTTAAGCGCCAGCGCCGCGTAGCTGGGGCTGAAATATTCAACCCCGTCCATGAACTGCCCCAGAATTCGGCGCTCCAATGGCTCAAGCGCATTATCCTCATTCCAAAGAATTGCCGCCGCCTTGTATATTTTCATGAAATTAGGCTTGTATGATTCTGCATCAATAACTGATTTCAATTTAATCGCCAGTTCGATATGCGCCTCCAGCAATTCCGGCAGTTCAAAATCTACCGGCCCATGCAACACCGGAGCCGTGGCATAGACAAACCTGTCTTGCAGGGCGACCTTTTGCGCCTTTTCATCAAAGGCGGTCATTATTGCGCCAACCGCGCGGGCATGGCGAATTTCCTCCAGAATTTTATCGAACGCGCCGTTCATAGAAACTTCGCTGAATTCCCGGTGCGGCGTGCCATCGGCCTCGATCTCCGACATCAGGCACGCCAGTGCATCGCCGCGCAGAAGCATATCCAGATCCTGATTGGTATGCGTAATCTCATGTGCCAGAATAAACAGCAAAAACTGGCGCGGATCCGCGTTGATATTTTCGATATATTCGCGCGGAATGCGGCAGGCCTCGGATATAAATTTCTCAGCCGTCTCGATTTTCATCCAGTTTTCTTCAGCATCTTCAGGCAGCATCAGATAAACATTGGCATCATATTTACCATGCGGCAGCGCCAGAAAATTATCCTTGTACTTGTGCGCTCTGGCCATGGCCGGGAAAGACGGCTCATCCAAGAATGCGCTGACCGCCAGCAGGCCACGCGCTGACCTGCGAACCACCATGACATTGCGATCAGAAAACCGGCGCAGGAGATCGCCATCATAACCCATGCGCGCCAGCACATCATCCAAAGGATCGGCATTTTCAGCCAAGGGCAAGGCGCGTTTGAGAAATGGCAGGGCGCGATCCAGAATTTCATCGGCGCGCGGCAATTTCAGCGCCGTATCCAGCGCCCGCAAACCCAGTTTGTTAAAATAGTGATTAAACATCGGGGAGCATTATAACATAGATAATTGCTTATGTAAAAATGCATCGGGGAAAAGTGGAAAGCCGGATACGACCCGGAAAAATTCACGTGCGGCTGCTGCCTTTCGGCCCTGACCGGATTCGGCGAGATTCCGCCCGCACCGACTTTCCGCCGCCTTTATAGCCGCGCAGCCGCCGGAAAGCAATAAGGGCCATTAAAAACAGGCGCTGAAGCGGATTATAAAAGATTAACGGAAAGGATCGCTGCCTTTATCAACCAGCGCCCCGTCCTGACCAATGGCGGCGTGATGCGCCTTAAGGGCTTCGGCATGGCGCTGACGGGCAGCCTTTTGAGCCTTGTCGTAGTTCACAGCGCGCGTTACCAGCTTTTCCCGCAGCTCGAGCGCATTCTTGCGGTAAGCAAACTGACGCGCATAAATATCGCAATAGGCCCAATACTTGCTGCCGGTGCTTAAAGATTCGGTGGGAGGCGTTGTGCAGGCTGCGGATTTATTCTCAACAATCTCTGTGGTTTCCTCAGCTGCAGGCGCATCGGCCGTATCCAGGGTCATATCCGTGGTATCAGACTCTGGTAGCGCCGGAGATTGAGACAAAACCGCATCTTGCGCCCATACCGGCCCTGCCATCACAAGACCGCCCAGAATAATCAGACTGCAGGAGAGAACAAAACGCATGAGATACCTTTCGGACATGAACAAGAAACCAGTCTTATCCATGTTACCCTAATTTTACGGCTGGATCAAAACCTCTCAACAGCCAAAGGCCCGAAAGATTGCGTGGTGGGCATCATCTCGATGCGGTTGATATTGACATGCGAAGGCAGGCTGACGGCCCAGAATACGGCCTCGGCCACGTCTTCGGGCTTTAAGGGCGCGGTATTGGCATAAACAGCGGCGGCGCGGTCCTGATCGCCTTTGAACCTTACAGCCGAAAACTGCGTCTCGACCATGCCGGGCTCAATATTGGTGATACGGATGCCAGTTCCTTGCAAATCCGCGCGCAGACTTAAAGAAAACTGTTTGACGAAGGATTTTGAGGCGCAATAGACATGACCGCCCGGATACGGGTAATTTCCAGCTGTCGAGCCGATATTGACGATATGCCCCCGCTGGCGGGAGATCATGCCGGGCAACATAAGGCGGCTCATGCGTACAAGGCCTTTGTTATTCACATCAATCATGGTGTCCCAGTCTTCGATACTGGCCTCTTGCGCGGGTTCTTGCCCCAACGCGAGACCGGCATTGTTGATCAGGACATCAATACCTGAAAAACTTTCCGGGATTTTCTTGATAAATTCTTCCATGGCGGCGCGATCCGTCATATCAAATGCGCCGGTATGACAAGGCACATTCAGGCTCGCATGCAGCGCCGCCAGTTTTTCCGCATTGCGCCCCGCCAGCACGAGATGACAGCCGGCAGCAGCAAAGCGCTGGGCAAAGGCCCGGCCAAAATCCCCGGTCGCGCCCGTGATTATAACTGTCTTGCTTTGTGCGTTGCCGTGCATGATATCCACTTACGACATCTTGATGATGGTCACGCCCCAGATCAGCGCGCATAACCCCATGACAATTGCAAAAACAATCAGGTTTTTTTTCAGTTTTGATTTATGCAGATCGCTATGGGGCATAAGAAATTCTCCTAAGATCCGGTTGTGCTGAAAAACATCACGGCCATGAACAGGGCAAAGAGATAAAACACCGAATAGCTGAACATCAGCCTGGCGTGTTTCAAATCATCGGATCCATAGACCTTGATCGCCGTAAACAGGAAAAATCCGCTCAATCCCAGAGCGCAAAGGCCATAAGCCATATTCGCATACCCCAGATACCACGGGGCCAATGTCAGCGGCAGAAGGATAATGCAATAGGCCACCATCTGAATTTTGGTGGCGCGGCTGCCGGCGGTGACTGTGAGCATTGGAATACCGGCGCGTTTGTAATCATCATTGGCAAAAAGACACAGCGCCCAGAAATGCGGCGGCGTCCAGAAAAAGATGATCGCAAACAAGATAATGGGGTACAGGCTGATATCGCCCGTGACCATCGCCCAGCCAATCATCGGCGGGAAAGCCCCAGCCGCGCCGCCGATCACGATATTTTGCGGCGTGGATCGCTTGAGCCACATCGTATAAATAAAAACATAGAACAGATTGGCCGCCGCCAGCAGGCCAGCCGCCAGCCAATTCAAGGCAAGGCCCATGACCATGACGGACACAATCGAGACGATAATCCCAAAACCCAGCGCATCATCAGGGGCAATGCGCCCCTGCGGCAGGGCGCGCGCACTGGTGCGTTTCATCACCGCATCAATATCGCGGTCATACCACATGTTAATGGCCCCGGCCGCGCCCGCGCCAAAAGCCAGTGCCATCATACCCACAAGGGCCAGAAATGGATGAATATCGCCAAGGCCCGGCGCAATCCACATCCCGGCAAAGCCGGAAAAAATCACAAGGCTCATCACCCGCGGTTTCAGCAGGGAGAAATAATCGGATGGTTTTGTCTCCGAAAGGACAGGCTGATGGGGGTCGGTAAGGGCCTCATTCATGGGCCATCAATAGCACGAATTGGCGGCAAACCAAGGAGTTTTTCAAAACCCCAGCGGAAAAATTTACATGACCAGAACGCTATGGCGCAGTTTCAGGATGGATTCGGAAGGTCCGGATGTTTTGGGTGCCGTCACATCAGGCATAATCTGCTTCATCTCGCGGGCGGCCTCGTCATGGCCGTAATCCTCGAATGCTGCCTGTACCTTATCGGCAATCGCCTTCATTTCTGATGTTTCCGCCTTGCGCGTGATCAGATTCAGCGCTTCATCGGTCTTTCCGTTCACGATCAATGTTTTCAAGCGGGCCATCAGATCGCGGCGACCGGGATTAAGATCCAGCGTTTCAGCCCCGGAATCAACCTGAGAGACCTGTCCAGCCTTGGCGGTGGCATTGTCATTCGATGTCAGGGTAATTGGCGCAATCACGCCCTTTCCATCCAGAAATGCTTTCTGGAGATCAGGGGCCCGAACGGGGGGCATATAAGGCGCGAATGAAACCATGTAAGTCTTTCTATAGCAAATCTATGAAGATTTGTCTAATTGATTTTACTTAACCTTTGGCTGGATATCGAACTGGTGGAATGGCGGCGGCGAAGACAGCGTCCATTCCAGCGTCATGCATTGCGGCTGCACGTTCCAGTAATTGCCTTCTGCCTTGCGGCCAAAGAGCAGCGTGCAGAATACAACAACGATAAACCAGAGCGTAGAGCCAAAGGCAATATAGCCGCCAATCGAGGATACTGTGTTCCAGTGCTCCAGCGCGTCAGGATAATCAATATAACGGCGCGGCATGCCCTGCAGGCCCAAGAAATGCTGCGGGAAGAACAATACGTTCACGCCGATAAAGGTTGTCCAGAAGTGAATCTGGCCCATCCATTCCGGGTACATACGGCCCGACATCTTGCCGATCCAGTAATAAAATCCTGCGAACAAGGCAAACACAGCGCCCAGCGAGAGAACGTAATGGAAATGCGCCACCACATAATAGGTATCATGCAAGGCCACATCCATACCGGCATTGGCCAGCACAACGCCCGTCACACCGCCCAGCGTAAAGAGGAAAATAAATCCGATCGCAAAGAGCATAGGCGTTTTAAACGAGATCGAACCGCCCCACATCGTGGCAATCCAGGAGAAAATTTTAACCCCTGTCGGCACGGCAATGATCAGTGTCGCCGCCGTAAAGTAAGCGCGCGTATTCACATCCAGACCAACCGTGTACATATGGTGCGCCCAGACGACAAAACCAACAACGCCAATCGCCACCATGGCGTAAGCCATGCCAAGATAACCAAAGATCGGCTTTTGCGAGAATGTCGAGACGATATGGGAGATAATGCCAAAGGCCGGCAAAATCATGATGTAAACTTCCGGGTGACCAAAGAACCAGAACAGGTGCTGATAAAGAATCGGATCGCCGCCCTTTTCCGGCACGAAGAAACCAGTGCCAAAATTACGGTCAGTCAGCAGCATGGTAATAGCACCGCCCAGAACCGGCACAGCCAGAACCAGCAAGAAGGATGTCACCAGCATCGCCCAGACAAAAAGCGGCATCTTGTGCAGCGTCAGGCCCGGCGCGCGCATGTTGAAAATGGTTGTAATAAAATTCGCCGCGCCCAAAATCGAGCTGGCCCCGGCAAGGTGAAGGGCAAAAATCCCCATATCAACCGCCATGTCGGGATGGCCGACCACACTGGAGAGCGGCGGATACACCGTCCATCCCGTCCCCGCGCCGCCACCAACCAGAACCGACATCACCAGCAAAAGCAGGGCCGGAACCAGCAGCCAGAAGGAGATATTGTTCAAACGCGGGAAAGCCATATCCGGCGCGCCGATCATCAGCGGCAGGAACCAGTTCCCGAAACCACCGATCAGGCCCGGCATCACAACAAAGAACACCATGATCAGGCCGTGCGCCGTGACAATCACATTCCACATGTGGCCATCGGGGCTGCCATCGGCCATGTGCAGGAATTGCACGCCCGGCTCCTGCAACTCAAGACGCATGACCATCGAGAGCGCGCCGCCAATCAGACCGGCGATAATCGAGAAGATAATATAAAGCGTCCCGATATCCTTATGGTTCGTGGACATGAACCAACGGACGAAAAATCCGGGTTTGTGGTCGTGATCATCATGACCATGATCGTGATGATCGCCATGGGCGTGGGAATGTGTGGTCGCTGCGTTCATTTTTATTGTCCTTCTGGAGCGGAGCTGGGGGCCGGGGTCTCGCCTTCACCTTCTGCAGGCTCAGCAGTGGCGGGCGCAGGGCCTGCCTTTTCGAGGACCCAGGCATCAAATTCTTCCTGTGTCACGGCTTTGATTTCGATCGGCATATAGGCGTGATCCTTGCCGCAAAGCTCGGAGCACTGACCGTAATAAGTGCCGGGTTTGTTAATACGGAACCATGTCTCGTTTGTGCGGCCGGGTACGGCATCAACCTTGGAGCCAAGCGCCGGAACAGTCCAGGCGTGAATAACGCCTGCAATATCCGATGTAACAAGGATCTGAATGTTTTTATCAATCGGCAGGACAACCGGGTTATCGGTTGAAAGCAGGCGCACCTGACCTTTTGTAGCGTCAATTTCCTTATCAGGGACCATATAGGAGGAGAAGCTGATTCCCTGATGATCGGGGTATTCATAGCCCCAATACCATTGATAGCCGCTGACCTTGAGCGTCATGTCAGGCTCGGCCGTGCGGTCCACGTAATACAGCAGCTTGATCGAAGGCAGCGCCACAATAATCAGAATCACCACCGGAATAACGGTCCAGATAATCTCCAGCGGCAGGTTATGCGTAAACATGGCCGGCGTTTTATTCACGCGCGCGTTAAAACGCACCACGACATATATTAAAAGGCCCAGCACAAAAATGGTAATGGCCGATATGATCCAGAGCATCATGTCATGGAATTCGTGGATACGCTCGGCAGCCGGGCTGGCGGCATCCTGAAGATGAATACCCCATTCAACCGGCTGATCGGCCATAGCCGGAATGGCAGCGGCCATCATGCATAAAACAGGAATAAAAATGCGCGAGAATTTTAATGTCATGGAGATCAGGTTCTTTTCGATTTTTGACTTTTGTAAAAATATATCATGAAAAAAGCAAGTCACCAGAGACTATAAATGCAAAATAAAAGCGGGAGAACCCGCTTTTAATACTGGACCAATCCGGTTTTGATTTAAAAAATTTACGAAGGATCGTGGGATATCCCAAAATGCGGCGGCAGCGTTATCTTGTCATTAAATCCGCCATAGACGTTGCGCGCCCAAGGCTTACCGCGGCCAAAATTCAGCTTGCCATTCTCCGCCAACAGACCCAGGCATGTGTTAGGGTTTTCAAACCATTTCTGATCGAATTGCTCCATAAAGGGCTTCAAATCTTCCGGCGAGCGGATCAGACGGCGCAATACCTGGGCATCGGTATTGCCGGTTTCTATAATATACTCCAAAGGCTCCAAGGCCTCGCGCAATTCAGGCGATTGGTGTACGCCCTTGAGAATTTCCAGAAACTCAGCTGCAAATTCCCACATATTGCCTGTGCCATAGGGAATATCCATATAATCGGCGCTGACATGGTAATTTGTATCACCGCGGTGCAAAGCGCTGTCGTAAGAACGCTGGAGGATTTCAAAACCGTTATCCGGCCATAGATCCGCAGCCAGACCGTAGCGGCGCAGCAGCTCATCCGTCGCCTTGGCGGCTTCTTCATTGAAATCAACTGCACTTAAGATCAGGGCCATGCTCTGGACCTGATGGATGCCGGGATCAACGTCGCGGCGTTCCTGCAGCATGGTATGCGCGTTACAATTCTCATCATAAAGGTTCTTGGATTTCAGCCAGCGCCAGCACAGCGAACGCGCCATGAAAAAATTGCTGCGAAATCCCAGATCGGTGCCGATCATATCCTTGAATGTCGGTATTTTCTGGCGAGCCGCATCCAAAGTCGAGAATACGGAGGCCTTATTGCCCGCAGCATCTGTTTCCGGTTTGTAAAAGGCAAACATCGGCGTACGCAGGATATCGTCAAATTTCAGGCGCGCCAGATCATCGGCCGAGCGTGCGTAGAAATAATTACGGTCAATGCCGCCGCGCAGACCCAGCTTGCTACGGGCCTCCATGGAATGGTTACGGTTGCGGCCCGCATCATAGGAGCTATGTACGCCATCATTATAAGGCGGGCGGTTTTCCAGCACCGTCAGAATGAACGGCATCAGGAATTCCGCGCGGCGGCCCTTGATCAAATCATCTTCCATATCGCGCACGCCAACCGTATAATGGACGGATGTATTGGCAATAGGATATGTCGCGGCATCACGGCCAAGCGCAGCCGGAAAAGCCGCCATCAAATGACGCTGGCGCACGCCGCGCATGGGGTCTTCGGCTGTGGGGCGGATCAGGCTATCTGCGATATCACCGCGTTCCAGATGCGGCAGCGTCGCAAAAGGCGAGCGCGTTAAACCGATCTGGGCGCCGACTTCGTTTATTCTTTTGCAGTGCTGGGTCATTTCACGCAGCAATGCGCCTGTATCTTCCGGCTTGATAGCTTTGGAAATATGTTCGATCTGCGTGGTGGCAGGTTCACAGGATTTCCCGTCAAATTCCAAAGACGAGAACAACTTGTAGCTTTGGTCGTTGCTGGGCGGGCGCATCGTCTGGCCGTCCATGAAAAAGATTTCCTCTTCCATGCCAAAGCGGCGCTCGAAAGGCCCCTTGGCCACCGGCGCGAATAAATCCTTTACGTCGTCCAGTGTACGGACCGGTCTGTAATCCTGATCGGCTAATGTCGTCATATATATCTTCCCTGAAGTAGAAAGAAATTATACAAAATTTCCATATATGTCAAAATATTTTTGGGTAAATAATATCATATCAAGCATAAAATCTTTAATGCGGCGGTTTCTGCACGTAATATATTGTCGCCAAGGCTTACGAATTTGATATTTTCCTGCGCAGAAAGCCTTTCAATTTCCTCAAGGGTAAACCCGCCTTCCGGGCCTATCAGGCCGGCAACATCACCCGCCATTCTCTGGGCTTGCGGGGCCGGGTGATCGCCGCGCTCGATACAGGCCAGAATATCCCCGTTATAATGCTTTACCGCCGCAAACATATCTATAACCGGCTGCAGAACAGGCAAATCCAGCCTTTCGCATTGTTCGGCGGCTTCTATGATCTGGGCCTGCAGGCGATCTTCCTTCAGCGCCCGCACTTCCGTGTAACGCGTTACAATGGGATGCAAATCCGTCACCCCCAGCTCCACCGCCTTTTCGATCAAAAAATCCATGCGGTTCTTTTTTATGGGCGCAAAAAACAGGTGAACACGGCGCTTTAAGGGCAATTGAGGCCGCAATAACGTCTCCAGTTCAATTTCTGCATTCTTTTTGCCAATAGCGGCAATGCGCCCCAGAAACTCCCCGTCTTGCCCATTAAAAAGGCGCAAAATATCGCCCGGCCCGCGCCGCAGAACATTTTTGAGATAATGCGCCTGCCCCTCATCCAGCACCGCATGACCACCGGACACCAGATTGGCAGGGGTATAAAGGCGCGGCGCTTTCGTGGTAGGATCCATCATGGAAACAGTCAAACCCGAAATCCGCACCGATATCAAGCCTGATTCCCCCATTGTGGCGATCCTGCCGCCGCGCTGGCGGCCTTTTGCCATCCTCATGCGCCTTGACCGGCCGATTGGCTGGTGGCTTTTGCTGCTGCCCGGATGGTGGTCGATTGCCCTCGCCGGGGGCGGTTTTTCAAACATGGGTGCGTGGGAATGGTATCTGATGGGCGCATTTTTCATTGGTGCCATCACGATGCGCGGGGCCGGATGCGTGATCAATGACCTTTGGGACCGCAAACTGGACAGGCAGGTCGAACGCACGCAAGACCGCCCCATTGCCAGCGGTGCGGTTACAGTCAGACAAGGCCTCGAATTTCTGGCCGGGCTTTTGGGCGTAGGATTTCTGGTCCTCATCACCCTGCCCGCCACATCTATAATTCTGGGGCTTGCCGCCATGCCCCTGATTATCCTCTACCCCCTTATGAAACGCATTACCTATTGGCCGCAGGCATTCCTGGGGATCACATTCAATTTCGGCGCATTAATGGGATGGGCCGCCGTAACTGATGATCTCAGCCTTACGGCTTTATTGCTGTATATCGGCGGGATTTTCTGGACCCTTGGATACGATACGATCTATGCCCATCAGGACAAGGAAGATGACATTCTGGCCGGCATCAAATCAACGGCGCTGAAATTCGGCCCGGCTGCCAAATCATGGGTGGCAGCCTTTTACACAGCCGCCATGGCCTGTTTTGCGTTGGCCGTCATCAGCATGGCCACATCCGTTTTCAGCCTGTTGCTGCTCGTGCCGCCGATTGTCCATATGGCCCTGCAGCTGGATGGCTGGGATACGCATAATGAAACCAGCGCCCTTCGGATTTTCAAATCCAACCGCAATTTCGGATTGCTGATGCTGGCGGCGTGTATGCTGGCCTAGCGCCGGCGATCAAAGAGATTGATCACTTCCGCAGATGGCACAGGCGGAAGCTCGACCTCCGCTGCGCCGCCGCCCGTAAACTCCACGACCTTATCGCGCAGATGAATCTTAGAATCATTATTGATTTCGTGGATATGGCCGTTAAAAAATGCCGCCTCCAAAAACGCATATTCCAGCGATTCAGGTGAGACCAGTTTTCGGTCGCCAAAAAGAACCGCATGTTCACTACGCGCCTGATGCGCCAGCAAAGCGGAAAAATCGCGGCGAATGGCCCTGAAATGCTGGGCTGCAAAGCCTGCAGCCTTGCCCATTTCCTCGATATGCTCCAGATGCTTTGCGACCGGCGGATCAAATATGGTCACAGTCGGCACGCGGACAGATGATTGAAACAGTTTCACCTTGGCCGGATTGGTTTTTTCGCTCATGCCCACGGGAACCATGTCACGGGCCAGCCCCAGATCAATATTTTTGATCAACTGGCGACTGACGTCAAAAAATTCGGTAAGAGCCCTAGCTTCCCAGACCATATTTATTATTTCCCTGATTTTATATTTTATTTTTTATTTGAAAAAATAATATGCAAATGGAATTATGGTGTCAATAAATGATAATAAACAGGGACATAATAATCACATGAAAGCCGCCGCCGCCGCCCTTTCACTTACGCCCAACACCCCTACGCACAAGGTTGTGACGATCCTGTCTATTGAATGGCAGGCATTGCGCCGCCAATCGCTGCTGATCATGCCGCAACCCCAAAGCCTGACCGCAAGGCGCATCTGGGAAGGGTTTGATAAAATTGCGGCTGATCGCAGAGGCCAGCTGGCCATAGGCCCGGCAGAAGCGCAAGACATCCTGAAAAAAATTGCAAAAGATCCCGAAACCGCCATGGAAGATGATGGCCTGAACGCCGCATTTGCCGCAGCCGTATCTGCCATATCATTTGAGAAAACATACCAACCCAAAAATAATGCCAGCCTTGCGCCGATTATCGATGATATCCCCTTTGCCGGCGCAAAAAAACTTGTGCGCCGCGTGGCCGATGTCCTTGGCAAAAAGGAACAGCCGCGCGCCCGCATATCGCGGCTTGATATTTTCGGGATCCCCCGCTTTCAGGAAGATGATGGTTTTGCCGCCCGCGTCCTATCCGCCATAGATGTTGCGTAAGCGCTGCTCGGCGATCACCAGCATTGGCAAATCAATCGTAGCCGCCCGGCGCATCTCGGCAAAGAGCGGATCAATCTGCGCGGTGAGCTTGGCATGATCTTCAAGCCAGTTATCCAGCATGGAGGATTTTTTGCCCGGCGCATCTTTTTTCCCGGATGATTTCATATCCTGCAGCACGCGCAGCGTCATACCCGCCTGACAGCCAAAAAGCTGATCGACAAGACCGGCCGTTGCCTGTGCATGCCAGTAATCATCCGAGTTCAGGTATTTCGCCTGCTGACGCAGCCAATCCATATGGAACCGCTCGCCAAGGCCAAAATAAATCTGCGCCGTGGCCACAAGATCCTGTTTGTAATCCAGCGCCATGCGGATGATATCGCAAGCCGATGCCAGAACCGGCATCAGCGCGATTTGCTGGGCCAGCGCCTTGGGCAGGCCATTGCCGATACCCGCCTTAACGCGCATCTCGATGCTCTCGCGCAGATTAGGCGTGAGGACTTTTTCGAGATTTTTCTTCAAGGCCTCAATACCCTTGCCGAAATCACGGACATCGCCGGCAACATCAACCTTGCGATCAACACGCGTGAGGAACCATGTCACGGCATGTTCCGCCAGCAAGGCAATATCACGCATGGCGCGGAGCTGAACCTCCGCCGGAACCTTGCCATCCAGCGCCTCGATCTGATCCCAAAGCGCGCGCAGACCAAAAGCATCACGCACCGTGATATAGGCACGCGCCACATCGGACGGGCTTGCGCCCGTCTTGCGGCAACGCGACATGACAAATGTCGGCCCCATGCGGTTGATCAGTGAATTCGACATGGTGGTGGCGATAATCTCGCGGCGCAGACGATGGCCAAAGATTTCCTTGCGGTATTTGTTCTGGAGCGCTTCGGGGAAATACCCGACCAGCCATTCTTCCAGATCAAGACTGTCCGGCAAATCCGATTTCAGAATTTCCTTGGCAAATACGATTTTGGAATAGGCCAGCAACACGCAAAGCTCCGGCCTTGTCATGCCCTTGCCCGTACGCAGGCGGGATTCAATCATATCCTGATCCGGCAGATATTCGATCTTGCGGTCAAGGCCGTGATCACGCTCAAGTTCCTGAATGAAATCTTCCTGAATTTTGAGCGTCTCGCGCGCCTGCAATTCGGCAAGGCTGATGGCCTGGGCCTGCTGGTAATTGGTGCGTAAAACCAGATCGCCAACCTCATCGGTCATCTTTTCCAGCAAGACATTACGCGCCTTAAGATCCATCTTGTGATCTTTCGAGCGCATGATATCGGTCATCAAAATCTTGATATTGACCTCATGGTCGGATGAATCAACACCGCCCGAATTATCCAGGAAGTCTGTATTGATCTTGCCGCCGCGTTCCGAAAATTCAATCCGGCCCAATTGCGTCACGCCCAGATTGGCGCCTTCGCCAATAACCTTGGCGCGGATTTCTTTTGAATCCAGACGCACCGCATCATTGGCCTTATCGCCCACTTCCTGATGGCTTTCGCGGCTGGATTTGATATACGTGCCGATACCGCCAAACCAAAGCAGATCCGTACGCATTTTCAAAATCGCCCGCATCAGCTCGGCCGGGGAGACTTTCTCCTTCGGCAGATCAAACCGCGCCTGAATTTCCGGTGTCAGGATGAGCGTTTTTTCGCTGCGGGAATAGATGCGCCCGCCCTTGGAAAGTTTCTTGGTATCATATCCATCCCATCCCTTGACCTCGCGGAACAAACGCTCGCGCTCTTTAAACGAGCTGGCTGGGTCGGGATCAGGATCGCAGAAAATATGCAAATGGTTAAACGCGCCAACCAGACGGATATGAGGCGATAGCAGCATACCGTTACCAAATACGTCTCCGCCCATATCGCCAACGCCAGCCACATCGAAGGGGCGTTTTTGGATATCGTGATTGAGCTGGCGAAAATGCGCCTTGACGGATTCCCAGCCACCGCGCGCGGTAATACCCATTTTCTTGTGATCGTAACCGGCAGAGCCGCCCGATGCGAACGCATCACCCAGCCAGAATCCATGCGCCAGCGAAAGCGAATTGGCGATATCGGAAAACGTTGCCGTTCCCTTATCGGCGGCCACCACCAGATACGGATCATCCCCATCGCGGCGCACCACGTCCTTGGGCGGGATGATTTTTGATCCCTTTAAATTATCGGTGATATCAAGAAGCGCCTGAATGAAAGTCTTGTAACAGCGAATACCCTCATCGCGGAATTCTTCGCGTGTTTTGGTGGGCGTTTTTACAACAAAACCGCCCTTGGCACCCATGGGCACGATGACGGAATTCTTCACCATCTGCGCCTTGAGCAAGCCCAGAATTTCAGTGCGGAAATCCTCGTGCCTGTCCGACCAGCGAAGCCCCCCGCGTGCAATCTTATCCCCGCGCAAATGAACGGCCTCGACCTGCGGGGAATAGACAAATATCTCGCGGTAAGGCTTGGGGTCCGGCATGTCGGACACAGAGCGGGAATCCACCTTGATCGCCAGATAAGGCTTGGCCTTGCCAGCATCGGTGCGCGAGTAATAATTGGTGCGGAGCGTAGCATCAATCAACTGGGTGATGCTGCGGATAATGCGGTCTTGATCAAGGGATTCAACCTTCTCCAGCGCGGCATCAATCTTGGTATGCGCCGCCGCAACGAGCGCCGGGGATTTATCCAGCGTTTCAGGATTATGATAGGCCTTGAACAGTTCAACGATCTGCTTTGTTATACCCGCATTTTCTGTCAGCGCCTTTTCGATGTAAGGGACGCTGTAAGGTGATCTGATCTGGCGCATATACCGCACATAAGTCCGCAGCGCCGAAATTTCATGCCAGTTTAAATTAGCGCTCAGGGCCAGACGGTTGAGCGTATCGTTTTCCATGAAGTGGAACCAGATCTGGCAGAAGGCCCGTTCGAAATTCCGCTTCACATCCTGCACATCAGCAAAATCCGGCATGTCCGGCACTTCGAGCAGGAAATCATGAATCCAGATCGATCCATCAAAACCACTTGGCTTGATTTCAAATGGCAGCTCGGCAATGGCACGCAATCCCATATTCTCCAAAATCGGCAATACATCCGAAAGTGTGATGGGTTTGTGCGGGTTATAGACTTTCAGGCGCAATTGTCCCTTGGCCACATCATCCGGGCGATAGAGATCGAGATTCATCGATCCCGTCTGCACCACTGTCTCGATTTTATTGATATCGAATACGGCCTGCTTGGGGCGGTAACGGGCCGTGTAATCAATCGGAAAAGCATGGCCGTAGCGCAGCGTCAGATCCGTGATTTCGGCGGTGTCCGTTTTTTCCTTGGTGATGGCCACCGACATCAGCTCTGGCCATGTCTGGCCAGCTTCCTGCAGCATAACCTCGATTTTGGATGGATCATATTTGGGCGGATTTTTCTGGCTGATTTTCATCAGGATCATCACCCGCGCAAAAACGGAATCATCCATGGATGTATAGAAATTCCAGCACTCGCCCGATAACTCATTCTCCAAAATGCCAATCATCGCGGCGCGAAGATCCGAGCTGAAACGGTCACGCGGAATATAGATCAGGCAGGAAATATAACGCCCGAACGGATCATGACGCATGAACAGCGCAATGCGCTGGCGTTCCTGCAGACGCAGGATATTAAGCGCGGTATCCAAAAGATGGGCATTATCAATCTGGAACAATTCATCGCGCGGATAGCGCTCAAGAATGTGACGCAGGGCCTTGTAATCATGGCTGTTCTCCAGAAAACCCGAGAGCTGCATGACCTGCTCGACCTTCTCGCGCAGATAAGGAACGCTGCCCACGCTGCGGGAATAGGTGACGGACGTAAACAATCCCAAAAAGAGTTTTTCACCCGTCACACGGCCTTTTTCATCATAGGTCTTGATGGCAACGGCATCCATCGGGACGCGGCGATGTACGGTCGAAAGGCGGTTGGTCTTGGAAACAGAAACAGGCTCAAGCTTGCGGCGCAGCTCCTGCAAATTGCGCGGCAGGCCTTCGTCTGTCTCGCTGATATAGGCGGATTTGAAATCCTCCGCCAGCAGCCCCAGCCCCTTGCCCTTGACGGTCTTGCTTTTCAGATCGCCATTCTTTTCCACGAACTGATATTCACGGTAACCCAGCATGGTAAAATTATTATCATGCAGGTAATCCAGAAACGCGCAGTATTTTTCAATGTCTTTCAGAGTCTGTTTCAAAGGCGCGTTGGCGAGTTCTTCACGGGCCTGCGCGAGATTGGCCAGCATCGCTTTCCAGTCGCGGTTGGCGTAATAAACATCGCCCATGGCGGTATAAATGCCTTCCTTGAGCTGGCTCAGAATTTCCGGCGTAAGCGTATCTTTAATCTGGATATGGATATGCGATTGGCGCAGACGTTCCTTGTTCTTGGAACGATCCGTGGTGGCATCACGCACCATGCCCTTGTCATCATATTCGATATACAAAATCGGGTGCAGCAAAAGATCAATCAGCAATTTATGGCGGTTGATTTCCGCGATCACGGAATCCACAAGGAAGGCCATATCGTCACTGACAATATCAATGATTGTCTTGCGGGCAAGGCCGGATTTCACCGCGCTTTCTGTGATCTTGATTTTCGGCTCGCCATGCTGGCGCTTATTGGCCAGTTCCCAGTGAATAGATGCCATATTCGCCAGCAGTCTTTCGTCAAAGAGGCCAATATCATCCGGCGAGATTGCCGCGCCCATGATTTCCAGCATCTTTTTTTGCCCCAACGGCGCGCGCGATGGCATGGCGGCCTGCGCCGTTTGAATCAGTTTTTGCACCTTGGAAGGTGTAGTTTTTAAGGATTGCGACATGATATTACCGTCTTGGCTGGGCATGGTTTTCACAGGCGAAATGATACGTTCATCGGCCGAAACGTCAAGCGCAATTCGGCTGGAACTTGCGGGCTTTTTATACTGCACGGCAATAAGAGGCAAAGCATTTTTATTTTATTTTTATCTCTGGACTTTGCGATCAGAATTGCTACATGGTTCGCGTTATGAATACCGATGAAGAGCTGATCCGGAAAAACATGCGCCTGGGCCTGATAATTATGGCCGTGGTATTGGGGATGGTTGCCCTGTCTTTTGCCGCTGTCCCGTTATACGGCCTGTTTTGCCGGGTAACCGGGTTTGGCGGCACAACGCAGGTCTCGGCCTCGCTGCCTGATACGATACTGGATCGCAAGGTCACCGTGGCTTTCAATACATCCAAGGGGCGCAATTTCTTATGGGATTTCAAGCCGGAAATTCGCAAGGTTGATATACGCCTCGGCGAGCGCGGCATTGCTTCATTTTACGCCAAAAACAATACTGATTCCCCCCTGACCGGCGTTGCGCTTTATAACGTGACACCGCTCAAGGCCGGCAAATATTTTCATAAAATTCAGTGTTTTTGCTTCAACGAGCAAACCCTTCAAGCCGGGCAGGAAGTCTCGATGCCGGTGCTTTTCTATGTGGATCCGGCCATGGATGAGGATCCGGATATGGCCGATGTCACGACCATTACACTGTCCTATACCTTTTTTCAGGCAGAAACTGCGGAACTCGACCGCGCCTTGCAGGATTTTTATAACGAGCCATCCAATCCCCAACCCACCCTAAAGGAGCCATAAAAATGCCTTTACTCGTCAGCCCCATCGACAACCAAACTCCCATGCAGCAGATCGTACGTAACGGCGTTGAAATTGACCGCTGCCCTGTTTCCGGCGGCGTATGGCTGGATGCGGGTGAGCTGGAGAAACTGCTGGGGGCGGTGCATCAGGCCTCGGTCGATGACCGTCAGGAGTATTTCCAATACCGCCAGGAGCACCCCCGCCAGGCGCACCGCGCCCCGCCATCAGACTACCGCGGCAAATCCTATCATTACGATGATGATTACGATGATTATCATCAGAAAAAATATGGTAAAAAAAGCCGCATGAAATCAATCTTCGATCTCTTTGATTAAAATCGGCCTGTTTTATTGGTCCGTTTTTGATTATGATCAGACTTGCCCGTGTTTACCGAATGCTGTAAACCCGACACTGGAATTATTATTACGACTTATCACTAAAACGGATCCATTCATCTCATGGCAGACTTCATCGAATACGGCACAACCGGCAAACCTCATCCCTACCACCTTGTCAGGCCCAGTATCTGGCCGCTGATTGGTGCGCTGGCGGGCGGCCTGTTTGCCTCAGGCACGATCATGTTCATGCATGAAGTTGAGATTGCCGGCCTCAAGCCCGGCATCTGGGCCCCTGTTGCGGGTGTCATGGCCATTATGCTGGTGATGTTTTTCTGGTGGAAGGATGTCCTGTTCGAGGCTATCACCGAAAAAGCCCATAGCGATATCGCGCTGATTGGCCTGCGTTATGGGATGACACTGTTCATCGCCTCGGAGGTCATGTTCTTCGTGGCATTTTTCTGGGCGTTTTTTAATGCCTCGCTCTTCCCGACCGAGGCTATCGGCTATGTCTGGCCACCCAAAAACATCCATATCATTCCGCCTTTTGACCTGCCGTTCCTGATGACCATGATTCTGCTGCTCTCTGGCTGTACGGTCACATGGGCGCATCACGCCATTATCGAGGGCCACAAGGATGAAGCCGTCAAGGCGCTAGGGATTACCGTGTTTCTGGGCGTATTTTTCCTGTGCTTTCAGGTCTATGAATATGCCCATGCTCATTTCGGCTTTTCCGATGACGTTTATACGTCCGCCTTCTTTATGGCCACCGGATTCCACGGTTTCCACGTCTTTGTCGGAACGGTGTTTCTGGCTGTATGCTGGCTGCGCGCGATGAAGGGCCATTTCACGCCGGAGCGTCATTTCGGCTTCGAGGCGGCCGCCTGGTACTGGCATTTTGTTGACGTGGTCTGGCTGTTCCTCTTTATCGCCATATACTGGTGGGGCAATGTGATCGGAGTCGATCACAGCGCCGGCAAGGCGATTGTCGATGCCGCCGCGGCCGCTGGCGGGCATTAAGCACCATGAAAAGGGACTCGCTCTGGCCGGATATGGAGATGATCCGGCTTGGCCTGTCCTGCCGCTGTCCACGCTGCCGCGAGGGCGATCTCTACACGCCGGGCCTGATGAGCGCCACCATACGCGATACCTGCCCTTCCTGCGGCCTTGATTTCAAAAAATCCGACAGCGCCGATGGCCCGGCCGTATTTCTGATTTTCATTCTGGGATTTGCCCTCGTGCCGCTGGCGCTGATTGTTGATACGGCTTTCAGCCTCCCCTTATGGCTGCATGGTATAATCTGGGGCGTTATCGCCCTTGGCCTGACGATTGGCATGCTCCGCCCGATCAAGGCCTATATCATTGCCTTGCAGTATAAACATCTGCCCTGGGACAAGGACAAAGAAGGGTGAGCACCAATTTCACATTCCAAAAACCGCCCATAGCCGCGAGCCTTCTTGCCGCCAGCGGCATATGCGTCCTGATTGGTCTTGGCACATGGCAATTCAATAAATACATGCTCAAAACCAATCTGCCGCCTCAAACTGCCGCAACCTCCAGCGCCGCACCTATCACTGATTTTAACGACCTTGTGCCCTCTCCAGCGCCCCGGCCCTATCATATTCAGGCCCATTATGATGGCACGCAGCCACTTCCCATCGGCCCGCGCGTTCATGATGGCAAGCCCGGCTACCATATCTATGCTGCGCTTCGTGATACACAAGGCCACAAAATACTGGCCAATCTGGGATGGTCGGCCGATAAAAGCCCACCCCTGACAACCGGGCCTTTGCATATCGAGGCCTTTGCCGTCCCCGCGCCCCGCCCCAATATGTTTACCCCCGCCAATGCGCCGGAGAAAAACGAATGGTTCTGGCTGGATTTTTCTGTCCTGAATTCCGGCAAGATGGATGACTTGCGTGATGATGCCGTTTTGATGGTCCAGAGCATGGAGCCAGAAGCCATCACACCCTTTATCCCTGCCAATCTGTCAAAGACCTATCTTGCGCCCGAGACGCATCTGCAATATGCGGCATTCTGGTACTTTATGGCCGCGGCCATGGCCACCATATTTGCATTGCGATTTGTTGTGAAAAAAACCTAGGCCTGCACGGTTTGGCAGGCCAGAGGAAAGATTAGCCGCCAGTTTTGGAAGATGACGCGCGGGAGGCATTCTCGCGGCTGGCGAATTTCAGGCCATCGGCCAAAGCGATGAATTGCTGGCGGTAATCACGCATAAGGGCTTTGAATTTATCCAGATCGCGGCCTTTGAGATTCTCGCCTGTCGGCAGATCAACGCGGTTCGGATTGACCTGCTTGCCATCCAGAAGGACTTCGTAATGCAAATGCGGGCCTGTGGAGCGGCCTGTTGTGCCGACATAGCCAATCACATCACCCTGTTTAACGCGGTCGCCCGATTTCAGGCCCTTGCCGAATTTATGCATATGGGCATAAGCGGTTTTCATGTTGCCGGTATGGCGGATACGAACATAATTTCCATACGCGCCCTCGCGGCCCAGTTTCTCGATCGTGCCATCACCGGCGGCATAAATCGGTGTGCCGAGCGAGGCGGCAAAGTCCATACCCTTATGCATCTTGTTATAGCCCAGAATTGGATGCTTACGCATGCCAAAGCCTGAGGAAATACGCGCGCCATCAATCGGCGTTTTCATCAGTGTCTTCTTAGTGGTGCGGCCCAGCGCGTCAAAATAACCCGCATTGCCATCTTCATTATCGTAACGGTAGAGGCTGAGATCCACATCGCCCAGATGCAAATTGGCATACAGGATTTCACCATATTTCACCGGATGGCCATCTTCGGTCTCATAGACGTCATACATGACCTCGATCGTATCCTCGCGGCGGATATCACGCTGGAAGTCCACGGTAAAGGAATACATGCGGATCATATTGCCGATCACCTGCGACGGGATTCCGGCGCGCGCGGCAGAGCCGTATAAAGATGTCTGAATCTCGGCGCGGCCTACGCGGGTGCGCTTGATGATTTCCTTCTCGCTGACCTCGGCCGCGAATTCGTCTGCACCGGAGCGCTCCAGCGTCACGGATTTAACAGGATCAATATCCATGACGATTTTCGTCAGGCTTTCTTCCTGCGTGGTTTCATTCTTATCAAAGCTGACTTGCAATGTCTGCCCGGCCTGAATTTTACGGACATCAACGTGATCCTTCAGGGCGTCAACAGCCTTGAGCGTTTCATCGCTGGTCAGGCCTGCATTTTGCAAAACTTCGCTGAAGGTATCGCCCGAGCGGATCTTGACTTCTTTTTCATGGCTGCTGGTCTCAGGCCGTGTCAAACGCGCCAGCTCCAGCAGGTTTTTCGGGAAAACGCGGGGGAAGGCGCTGTCATCTTCCGTGATATCGGCTGGCGCATCATGATCGGCCGCCGCCACATCGTAGGAATCATAGGCATAGCCGGAATCTTCGGCAAAGCGCGCGCCAGTGCTCTGAATGGAAAACCCAAGAGCCAGCAACATAACCACAGCATAGCCAGCCGTATAGCGCAAGCGCAGGCGACCGGCGCGTGTCATGATATAACGTTGGCGCAAACGGATAAAGCTGTGAAGCGGGAATCGGGATGCCACAGCGTTCGCGAGCGGCGCTACCATTCCGGCCAGAATCATAACGGGGCCTGAAACAGCGGCCGCGTGATTCTTAAGCTTTAACAAAAATAAGTTGTTACCCTTTTTCATGTCACCGATGGGATAGCATAGAGAAAAGTTAATTCCAAGGCCTGAGGCGCAAATTATACTGAATTTAGACGTGGAAAAAAGATTTACCCGAACTCCGTATCCATAGAAAGTAAAATAGAATCAAGGTATTCGCGTGGTTCCGCAATTTTTCGGCTGATATCATAGAATATGAAAATTCCAAACAATAACAGCACCAGCGCATCCAGCGCATTGCTGTCCTCGCCATTGGTTTCGATCGAACCGGGCAGCAAACCGGCCAGCAAAACCAGGAAAAACAGAACCGTATAGGTAATCAGCAGCGAACGGGCCATTTTTGAGCTGCCGAACATGATAATCCGCGCCATCTCGTTATGCTTGGCGATCTGCACATTCAGGCGCAGGCGCGCATGGCGCGTGATATTGTCGGTTCCACCGGTTGTACCTTCGATATAAAAACCCTTCTGGTTTTCGGTCATGGTGTCGATATCAAAGGCACGGCGCAAGCGCTCCAGCAGGGATTGCTTCAAATCCTCTTCCGAAATATCCCGCGTCAGACGAATTTTCTTGGATGCTTCAATATGTTTCATATTTTCACTCCTGTCTGTTTATTAATTACATGCCGCATTCTTTGGAAATGGCATCATAGGCCGCTGACGAGCCCTTTAAACCAAATGTATCTGTTGTGGCCGTCCCGCGCGAGGATGTGCCGCTTACAACCATTTTCGATCCGCTACGCAGGGCAGACGCAATCTGGTTGTCCGTCTCCGCATCCGGCGCCCAGCCTGTATCATCCTGCGTGAAAAGCGCAAAATTGCGCCCGTCAATCTTGACGGTGGCATCACTGCCGGGCTTGTAACTATAACCCGCGATATAGCTGAAAACATTACGTGTGCCTTCCGCCGGGCGATGCGTCAAAAGCGCAAATACATCCCCGCGAGAGCTGTATTTTCCCTTGGCTGATTTGGGCTGGCTGGCCATATAGCAGACCTTGCCGCCTTTTTCTTCAAAGGCAAAAGCCTGCCAATCGCCAAATTCCCCGATCAGCTTTTGTTCATTGGCACGGGCCGCGGAGGAACCAGCGATCGCCAACAAAGCAACCGCGCCAAAGACCATAAAAAACAGAAAGAGGGATGTGTGCAGGGATTTCATCTTAAAATGTTGATTTTAATAGTTTAATTTGAAAAATTAGCCGATTTCGCTCTGGAAATGCCCTCTATCATACCCCGATTTTTTATCGAATCAAAAGCCCTTTTAAAGAAATCTTAATCCAGCGCCTCATGGCTTGCGTATAAAAGTAAAATAACCTGTTCCCATGACAAGGCGACTTATGTATTGTTTTGAGCCGATGGCTCATCAACCCAACCCGACCGGATTTATGCCGCCCCCTTCAGCGCCAAAAGAAAACTGGGGGCAGGTGTTGCGCGATATCGCGCTGAACAAAAGCCAGGACTCCTTTATCCATCTTTTTGAATATTTCGCCCCGCGCATCAAATCCTACCTGATCAAAAGCGGCCTTGACCCAGCCCAATCGGATGAGCTGGCGCAGGAAACAATGCTGAGCGTCTGGAACAATTCCGCATCCTTCGACCCGGCCAAGGCCGCGGCCTCGACATGGATTTTTACTATTGCCCGGAACAAGCGCATCGACCTGCAGCGCAAATCCCGCGGGGAGAATACAGGCGGTTTTTCCGATACTGCCGCGGAAAACTGGGCTGATCCGGCAGAATCGGCTTCTGATGCGCTGATCCAATCGGAAGAAACATCCACGCTTTATGATGCTCTGCAGAGCCTGCCCGCCGAGCAATCCGACCTGATCCGCCGATCCTTCTTTGATGAAAAATCCCATCAGGAAATCGCCGAGGAAACCGGCTTGCCGCTGGGCACAATCAAATCCCGCATCCGTTTGGGACTGGAGCGCCTGCGCCGACAAAAAGGGGTTAAAGACTTATGGCATTAGACCCTCGCACGCCCCGCTATCATGAAGATGCGTATATGTCGCTGCTGCTGGCGTATGCGGCGGGCCGCCTCGATCAGGCGCAATCCTTGATTGTCGCCTCGCATCTGGCGTTTTCAGAAAAAGCGCGGCGCTGCGTGGATGAATTTGAAAGGCTGGGCGGGGCCTTGCTGGAGCGGGAATGCGCCCCTGTTGCCATGAAAGCCGCCAGCCTCGAAGCCGTTCTGCGCCGCCTCGGTCCGCATGCGCCGACATCTCAGCAGCAGGGAAAACCTGCCAGATCACTGCATCTTTCCTGCGGCCTTGAATTGCCTGCAGCCCTGCAGGATTGCGTTAATCCTGATACCTGCCATCTGGAATGGACCGCCCTTACCCCCGGCCTTGATTCTATGGATATCCCGCTGGAATGCCGCAAGAGCCGCCTGCAACTGTTCCGCGCCGGACCGGCCTTTGCCATGCCGCATCACAGACATGAGGGCATGGAAATCATGCTGGTTCTGGAAGGCGCATTTATGGATGATGGCCAGTTTTACGGACGCGGCGATATGGTCGTGGAAGAAAAAGATTCCGCGCACAGCGTCACAGCTTGCAAGAAGCAAGGCTGTGTCAGCATGGTCGTGACCTCAGGGTCGGTGCGCCTTGCGGGGCTCGCCGGTATCTTGAGCGCCATTTTACGGCTATAGATTTCTAAGGGATCTGCGGTTGTTCCAGAACAGCTTCGGCTCGGGCCCTGTCCTCATCCATGCGGCGATCAATACGGCCCAGAAAACCGCGCAATAATTGTAAATTTACCTCGTGAAGATCATCACGGATCCAGTCAAACGACTGGTCGCAGCCAATAAACGTCCCTTGGGGGAATTCAACATCGGCATAGTCCAATCCATCAACTTTCGAACGATGCGTCTTCATAAACGATTGAAAATTGGGAAAATAATTACCAGGGCTGGCCTCTAAAGGCCGAAGATAACCATCATCGCCTGCAATCGCCGCCACCAATTGAGGCTCCATGATCTTGGTATTAATCTGGCCCGGGCCATAGTCCAGCCCAAAACCGCCCGTCGCCGCCAGCGTAAAACAGGTCAACAACGCGCCATCGGTTACTTTTGCAACCGGTTCAGCGCGCTGGGATGCGTTCATCGCATCATTGATCAGCCAGACCGCATCGCCGCGCACCTTATTCAACAAGGCGATTTGCTCTCTGGCCTGCTCGGCCGTGACAGGGTTTGAGATATATTCCTGCGCCTGCCCGGCCTGAGACTGCAGAGCCAACGCCAAAACCACGCCCGCAAAATTTGCCTGAAGTGCTGTTTTCATTGCTTAAACACCTAAAAAATATGACAAAACAAATGATTAGTCGTAATATCTATAAAACCCTCCCATAGGCCTGTCAACACGAGCATTGAAAATTGTGCATGGCTGCATTGAATTTTCTTCAACTCTCGGCAGGAATCCCGTATTATCCTCAAAAGCTAATATGCAAGCGCATTAAATTCTTGAATAACAGGGAATTATAAAGTGAGCGACACAGCCGCTTATGCCTTTGAAAATATTGGAAGATTATACTTTCCGGGCAATTATGTTCCGGGATGGCTGCGCGACATCTTTAAAACCAATAACGCGCCTGATTCCCCCACTCTCAACGCCGCCGCCCCCGTTCCTGCCAATGACACGGGCCTGCGCGCGCAATTCAGATCCACCACGGCCGCCCATACGCTGGCACAATTCTGGGACAGCCATGTCGGCAAGGATGGTGATTGTAAATACGTTAAAGATAATGAAAACGGCAGCGCCGGGGGCGTCCGGTTTTTTAATACGCGCTACCCTTACAATAATGAACAGGTTCTGGATGTTAAACTCACGCTAAGAACCAACAACAACCCCGAAGATACCGAATGTTCGATGGCGCATGAACTTATTCATGTGCGCTCCATGATCGGCGATGAGCCCACAAGCGACAAAGCCCCGAACGGCGCCGATATCCTCTTTGCCAATCTTGCCAATTCTGCCTCCCCCATTGTTCTGAGCCCGCGTTCCCAGATGCAGCTTATGCGTATTATCGAAGGTGATGCGGGCGTTAAGACAGCTTGGCTTTCTTCGCTTTCTGCGGAGAGCCACCCTGCATTCCTGCAGACGCTGGAATGGGATTCAATATCCACCAAAGAATTTTTGGAAATTCAGGGCAAGACCGACAGCCTGCAAGAAGCGCTTCGTAAGGGGGCCGCTACTGCCATGACAAACCATTGGGGATATGGCCCGAATAATGGGGCTTGGGATTTTGGCGATTATTACGAGAATAATGCGCTCAACAGCTATGATATAGAATTTAGCGAAAAACGCGGCCAATGGGAATGGAATGCCCTGCGCCTGCATGCCGGCGAGCAGATTGAGTTTGTGGATATAGATTTCAGCAACCCGGATGATATGAAGGCGGTTCTGAAAATCGCCAACAGCTTCGGCCCCAATCCTTTCGAGGATGAAAATGGCGGGTTGCATGCCGACTTTACCATTCCCAAGCCGTTCAAGCCTGAGATCGAGGCGCGTCTTCAAAAAATTGAAGAGCATCTCGGCATTGCCGGGAAAAAATTGCGCTCCTACTCTCAAGCCATGAAAGCCTGGGAAATCAGCCCGCAGGAATACATGTCCTACGCCATGGGCGGCAAGAATAGAAAAGCCTTCCCTTTCCAGGAAGAATACCGCGCCCCGCGCCTTAATCTTCCCGCACCGCAAATGGCCGCTAATACAGCAGAAGCTGCGTTGCCGGTTGCTGAAAATTCAGACGCTGGCAATATGGCCCCGCCCGTTCTGGAAGCCATGCAGATCCAACCCCCGCAGTTTTGATATTTTTTCGTGATTGAGATTCAAAATTTTTAGAATCTTAGAATCATTGAAAGTATTTTAGAGCGAAGAATTTTTAGTCTGTATCAGGCGCAAGGAGCGACATGTACATATTACGTACATGAGCGACGCAGCAACGCCATACAGACTAAAAAGGCGAGGCTCTAACCAGCCTTACGCAAAGGCTTATACTTGATCCGGCGCGGCGTGTCCGCATCAATGCCCATACGCTTGTGGTAATCGGCCTCATAATCCTGATAATTGCCTTCAAACCATGTCACCTGTGAATCGCCTTCAAAAGCAATGATATGGGTGCAGAGACGGTCGAGGAACCAGCGATCGTGCGAGATGATAACGGCGCAGCCGGGGAAGTTCTCGATGGCTTCTTCGAGAGCTGCCAATGTTTCCGTATCCAGATCGTTGGTCGGTTCGTCAAGCAGCAGAACATTCGATTCCTGACGCAGCATCTTGGCCAGGTGAACACGGTTACGCTGACCGCCGGAGAGATTGCCCACAAGCGCCTGCTGATCCCCTTTGCGGAAGTTAAACGCCGCCACATAGGCGCGCGAGGCCATCTCGACCTTGCCGAGTTTGATAATATCCGTCCCACCGGAGATTTCCTCCCAGACGGATTTTTTGGCATCGAGCGAATCCCGGCTCTGATCCACATAACCCAGCTTCACCGTATCGCCAACCGTGAACGTCCCGCTATCGGGTTTTTCACCGCCCGTGATCATGCGGAACAAGGTGGTTTTACCCGCACCGTTCGGGCCGATCACACCGACCACGCCGCCGGGCGGAAGTTTAAAGGAGAAATTCTCGATCAAAAGATGATCGCCAAAGCCCTTGGAGATATTTTTGGCCTCGATAACCAAATCGCCAAGACGGGGCGGCGTTGGAATAACGATCTGCGCGGTGCGCTGGGTTGTCGCCTCGGACGCGGCCAGCAAGTCGTTATAGGCCGAAATACGCGCCTTGGATTTTGCACGGCGTGCGGCGGGCGACTGACCCATCCATTCCTGCTCGCGCTTAAGTGTCTTCTGGCGGGATTCTTCCTCGCGCTCTTCCTGCTCAAGACGCTTGCGCTTGGCTTCCAGATAGGCCGAATAATTGCCCTCATAAGGAATGGCGCGGCCGCGGTCGATCTCCAGAATCCAGCCCGTGACATTATCAAGGAAATAACGATCGTGCGTGACCATGATAACAGTGCCCGGATAATCGGCGAGGTGGCGCTGCAGCCAGGCCACGCTTTCGGCATCCAAGTGGTTGGTCGGTTCGTCAAGCAGCAGCATGTCAGGCTTTTCGAGCAGCAGACGGGCCAGCGCCACGCGGCGCTTCTCACCCCCCGATAGATTGGTAATTTTGGCATCGCCCGGCGGGCAGCGCAGCGCATCCATCGCGATTTCAATCGTGCGGTCCAGTTCCCAGCCGCCATTATTGTCGAGATAATCCTGCAAGGTGGCCATTTCATCCATCAGCTTGTCGAAATCGGCATCGGGTTCGGCCATCTCAAGACCGATCTGGTTGAAGCGGTCAAGCTTGGTCTTGATCTCGCCAAGACCCATCATTACATTTTCCTGAACTGTCTTATTGGGATCGAGCTTCGGCTCCTGCTCGAGATAGCCGACTTTGGCGCCTTCGGCGGCCCAGGCCTCGCCCGTAAATTCCTTATCCACGCCGCCCATGATCTTGAGCAATGTCGATTTACCCGCGCCGTTTGGGCCCAGAACACCGATTTTCGCACCGGGCAGGAAAGACAGCGTGACATTTTCCAAGATCTTCTTGTTGTCATAGGACTTGGAAAGTCCGTTCATCACATAGACATATTGATAGGAGGCCATGGGCGTTTTAAATCCTTAAAGATATTCATTATTGTACCGGTACCGCCCGTCATATCAGGACTAAGGCCAATTTTCAAAGTTTTTTGTTGTCACAGCCGCCAATCCGGCCTTAAATCGCCCCAGCCATGATGTTATACAAAACCTATATCGCCATATCCAAGGCCCCCGGCGCGGGCGAGGGTCTGTTTGCCGCCGAGGCCATCCCGCAAGGTGCGCTGCTGGGCGTATGCGCCATTGATTACGATATCTTGCAAAAATCCGAATATGACGCGCAACAGGCCAAAGGCGACAAAGCCGTTATCAAGGGCGCTTACAGGTTGGTGGGCGATTTATATATGTGTTCGCATGATCCGGCGCGGGGCGATAATTACATCAATCATGCGGATGATCCCAATATTCTATATTACTGCGGCATGATGTTTGCCTTAAAATCCATTGCAGCAGAAGAAGAACTGACCTGCGATTACCGCCTGTTTTTATCCGAAGACGATGCAACAGCTTTTGCCGATGCCCACAGCAGCGAAATCATCAAAGGTTACGATGCCACGAAAACACTGGCCGAAGGCGCGCGCAAAATCCTTGAGCTCTGCGCGGCCGGCCCGATCATCACGCGCAAAAAATCCTAATCCGCAAATCCTTAGGCCGCGACCTCACCCGGTACATACATCTCCAGCCGATCGATAATGGAAAGTATCTGCCCGATCTCGCGCTTGAGATTCAAGATCGTATCCGGGCTGGTGGCGGGGGTGTATAGATCGGCAGGTTCGAAATGGTTATGCTTGCTGGCGATCATGATCAGCATGGATTTATCAAACCATGATGATGCCATGCTCTCGCCGTTATATTCCTCATACATCGCCTTTAGATCTTCGATCATCAGCGGATCGACCAGATACCGCGCCTCGACCTGATCGTTGGTATAAACATCAAATATTTTCTCGAATTCCGGATCGCCCATATTGGCGCGCTTAAGCCCCTTGGATTTATCCGTGAACCATTTAAAAAGCTTACCCTTGTCGCGTTCTAAAATTGTATGGCCCAAGAACTTGCGATTGGGCACATCCAGCAATACGCACAAGCCCTGAAACACTGTTACTGTTTTGCGATTTTTACCTGACCCGCGCTGCTCGGTGAGATGAATTTCAGAAAAGCGAATTTTTGTGCCCTTATACGCGCCGGTAAAATAATCCTCAGCCTTATAGGCGTCATGAGAGGGGATAATCTTGAAGGGCTCAAGCTCTGCCATCGGGATCTTGCCATCAACAGTATAAGCCAGATCACCAAAAAGACGGGCAATACGCGGCAGCATGGTTTCCTTGTAGGCCCAGACATATTCGCGCCTTGGCTGGGTCACCCACCAGTAAATGGCCCCCGCCAGAAAGAATGTCAGGCCTGCCGATCCGTCATCCGAGCTTTTCTGAAGCCAGAGCAGCCAATAATCAATATAGCCTGTCACGGGCAGGCATACGGCCACCATCGGCCATGCCATTTTCTTGCGGAGCTTGTACACGGATAATTTGGCAAGACGTATCTTCTCCAGCGCTGCTAGATAAGGCTGGCAGCGGGCCATAAAATCTGCATCGCCCATATCTTTCAGATCTTCGAGGCTCTCGCCTTCGGGCAGCTTCTCAGCCTCATCCACCCATTCATCAACCACCACAGGCTTGCGGGTTACAAAATAGCCCACGCCACGGTCAATAAATCCGCCAATCTTATCCAATTTTCCCGTTACAAACCCGATCATGATTTTCTCCCCCGATCCTGCTATATTATTCTACGGTATATTAAAAATCGGGAAAAATGGAATTTACGAATGCCGGAAAACCAAGGCCTTGTGACCGGAACTGACAATAAAACCCGCTGCTGGTGGTGCGGGCAAGACCCGCTTTATGTTGCCTATCATGATGATGAATGGGGGCGGCCTGTTACGGATGATACGCGCCTTTTCGAAAAAATATGCCTTGAAGGCTTTCAGGCCGGGCTTAGCTGGATCACGATTTTAAGAAAGCGCGAGAATTTCCGCAAAGCCTTTCATGGATTTGATCTTAAAAAAGTCGCCGCCATGACCGAAAAAGACATCGAAAAACTCCTGAAAAATGAAGGTATCATCCGCCACCGCGGCAAAATCGAAAGCACCATCAACAACGCCGCCCGCGCCATCGAGATGAAAAAAGAATTCGGCAGTCTTTCCGGTTATTTCTGGAACTGGCAACCCAAGACGCATAAGCGCCCCGCGCAAAAGGGGGATATCATGGGTTCAACCGATATCTCCAAGGCCCTGTCCAAGGATTTAAAAAAGCGCGGATGGAGCTTTGTCGGCCCGACAACCGTTTATGCTTTCATGCAGGCCATGGGCATGGTTGATGATCATATTACCGGATGCCACCGCGCGGCATCTTCAAGAAAAAAAGGAACAAAATCATGACAGAAAATAATCTCTCGCAAAATTCGCTGGCCGAGGCCAATCGCGACCGGTCAAAATTTTCCGGCCATGGAAAATCACTGGGCGCGGCCGGATACAAAGAAGCCAGCGATCATCCGGATAACTGTGAATTTCTCTCCGAACCCGGCGCAAGCATCGCTATCAGCCCCGGCAAGAATGGCATGGAATCCATCACAATCGGCGTGGCATGGGATAACATCAAAACCAAGGAAGCCGGATTTTTTGAAAAGATGTTTAAAAAAGTCCGCCAGATTGGCGTGGATCTGGATATTGGCGCGCTTTATGAATTACAGGATGGCACACGCGGCGCCATTCAGGCATTCGGCGAGAAATTCGGCAATCTTGATGATGTGCCCTATATCGCATTATCCGGAGATGAGCGCACCGGCGAGTCGGATGGGCAGGATGAGTTGCTTTTGATCAAGGGCGAAAACTGGCAGCACATCAAGCGCATGCTAATCTATATTTATATCTATGACGGCGCACCGCGCTGGAGCGAGATCAAGCCCCAACTGGTCGTGGATGTGCCCGGGGAAAATGATTTTTATGTGACCTTGAAGGCCCATAATGACGCGCTGCAATTATGCGCCATTGCCGGCCTTGAGAATGTCCGGGGCGGCATAAAACTGACCAATTACACCGAATATTTCCCCGGCCATAATGAAATGGACCGCGCCTTTGGTTATGGTCTGTCCTGGGAAGATGGCCGCAAATGATGATTTTAAGACCAGATTAACTGGGTTATACTTACAATAATGGTAACGGCAGGAAAGATATAAAATGAGCAGAACCGGCGATATCCTTGATATGACCTATGAAGAAAAGGAAGTCATCATTGATGATGGCCTTGTCTTTATCGGCGATGATATCAATCTCTCTGAAAAGGATCCAACCATGCACAAGCTGATTTTCGGCATGGGCTGGGATCAGAACGCCTTTGACGGCGAAGCGCTGGATGCCGATATGTCGCTTTTCCTGCTCGATAAAAACGACCAGACCCGCATTGATGAGGATTTCATTTTCTACAACAACCTGATGGCACTGGATGGCGCGGTCAAGCATTACGGCGATTCACGCACCGGCGCGGGCGATGGCGATGATGAAGTGATTGCGGTTGATCTTCATGGCATTCCTTTTGATGTGCTGCGTATCATGGTGGTGTTTTCAATTCATAACGGTCACGAAAAGGACCAGTTCATGGGCGCTGTACGCAATGCCTATTTCCGGATTGTCAATCAGGCCAAAAATCATGAAGTCCTGCGCTTTAACATGCAAGATCATATGCAGGAGCATCGCGACCTCAAAGCGACAGGTATCATAGTCGGGTACCTGGACCGGGAAGGACCCAAATGGCATTTCAAGCCCTTGGGTGAATTTGTCGAAGAAGGCCTGCCGCGCATCGCCAAGGACAAAGGCCTTGTGATCATTCAGCAATAATCGAGGGTAGTTTTTACTTCTTCATGCCCATCAAAGCGCCGGGTTTAACCTTGGGCGATTTACGGCCCACGCGGCCTCGTCTGCCGCCGCCCCAATCATCCGGATCGCTGAGTTGGCTCTCGATCAATTGCTCGATATTGGGCAACTCCCCCATCTGGATGGCCTCGATGGCGCTGCGGAAAAAATCGCATCCCTTCAAATCCCATTCATGGAATTTATTCTTGAAATCCTCGCCGCGCACAAACAGGGATATACTCGACCATGTCCCATCGACCGATGGCAAAACACGCATGATCATGACCTGTTCCCGGCCATTAATAATCCTGATTTTGGGCGGTTTGGGCATGCCTTCATCCTCGCCGCCATCCTGCGCCCCGGAATCCTCTTCCTCAGGCTCTTCTTCCGGGGGATTGTCGTAGAGAAACTGGATTTCCGTCTCCAGATCAGCCGCACCCGGCCCCATACGCACCTCGGCGCTGCAGGTAATGCCTTGATTTTCCTCATATAAAAACCAGGGCTGGGTTTCATACGGCGAGAGCACGCGGTCCACCCCTAATCTTTCCATCAATTTATCAAGTGCTATACGCATGGGCCGATATCGTTAATCAAACATTATGCCTTTGTTTTTCTATAGTAATCTTGCGAAAATGTTAATGGTTTCTTGCCTAAAATATTTCATTGTACATTATTTTCCAACCCTAACGCCCGCTTTGGCTAGAACCCGGCAAAATTATATTTCATGCCCAGAAACACAGCCACCCCCCTGCTTGCCATCCTGATCGTGATGATCGCCGTCATGTTATGGCCTGCCGCGCTCATGGCCCAAAGCCAGAGCTTTCAGGGCAAAGCCCGCGCGATTGATGGCACATCATTGCAGATCGGGGCTGAGAAGATATTTTTCTGGGGCGTCCGCGGCGTTGGCGGCGCCAGTGCCCAGCAACAAATCAATGCCCGGATTACGCTGGATGCCCTTACCCATGGGCAAGATGTTCGCTGTGAAAGCAAATTCATATCTGATAAAGGACAGCATCATGCCCAATGCATCAATGTCGAGGACAAGGATATGGGCCTTGCCATGGTGCAGGCCGGTTTTGCCACTGTTGACAGGGCTTCGGTGTTCGGCACGGTTTTCGAGCAGCCCTATATCACCGCCGAAACGCAGGCACGCGATACGCAATCAGGCATCTGGGCCGATAATCAGGGCAGCGGATATTATGCACAAATAATCGTCCTGCTGGCCGCCGCGACAGTTTTGATTGGCCTGATCGAAGTTTTGGCTATTTTGTATTTCGGGCGCGTCATGGCGGCCGGGTTTGAAAAACTGCGCCAGGAACAGGCTTATCATTCCGAACTCTTTGCCAAGGAGCAAAAATTAAAAGCCAAGGAAAGCAGCATTATTGCCTCCATGTTAGAGGCCGAGATAAAATCCAACCGCGCCCGCATCGAGGCCTTTGTGCTGGTTTATGATGAGATGCTCAAGGAAATCCGCGATGTCACCAAAAAACCCAAATACAAGATGTCAGGCGATATCGTCCAGCTGCAGCCCGGTTTGGAACGCGCCATATTCGATACGCATACCGCCAAGATTGAAGCGTTAGGACCTCGCCTTTCCAGTGCGCTGGTGCATTTTTACGCGCGTATCAAAAGCAAGCCGGAATATACAAATCTTGAACCAGAGATGCCGCAGCACGAGGCAATCAAAACCGTCGAAGTTGTCATTAACAATGCCCGCAAACTGCAAGAAATTGCCGATGGCCTGTTGGTAGAATTTCGCAGGCAAAATGCCGATGGCCGCAAGAGCATGCCCGCGGATGAATAGCTCACCCTTCTGACCGGGCGCGCAATGTCTTCTTATCCTTGAATTCAATCGTGATCGCCTCGCCGGGATTCAAGATATCCGGATCCTGCACCAATGTACCGTCCTGTCTTTGCACGACCGCAAAACCGCGATCAAGTATCCGGTGAAATGACAAGCTCTCCAGCACCCTTGCCAATGAACCCAGTTTTTCACGGCGCGGCGGAACAATTATTCCTGCGACCTGATCCAGACGCTGCGCGGCATTTTGCAATTTTATCCCGGCGCGTTCCATGATATTTCGCGGATGAGAAAGCCGACCGGAAATCTCCGCCAGCCGGATAGATTTTTGAGATAGATAACGATCGAAAACACCTTCCAGCCTGTGCCCCAGCATATCAAGACGCTGCGCCGTCCCTTCCAGCAATCTTGCCGGATCGCCCAGCCGTGCTGATAAATTCTCCAGCCGGATCTTACGATCATCGGTCAGACGGAAAATTGCGCCGCTGAGGCGCTGGGCATTTTCCTGCACACGGCCCAGCAGATCCATGCGCCGCGGCACAGCCATCTCCGCCGCGCCGGTGGGCGTTGGCGCACGCAGATCGGCCGCATAATCACACAATGTCGTATCGGTTTCATGGCCGACGGCGCTGATAATCGGGATGCGGCATGCGGCCACGGCGCGGACGACAGATTCCTCGTTAAAGGGCATAAGGTCTTCCAGCGACCCACCGCCGCGCGCCACGATCAGCAAATCAGGCCGCGGGATATCGCCCTGCCCATCCAGCGCGTTAAAACCGTTAATCGCCGCGGCGACCTGTTCGGCCGCGCCCGCGCCCTGCACCAGAACCGGCCAGACAATAACACGGCGCGGAAAGCGGTCATTCAACCGGTGCAAGATATCGCGGATCACCGCGCCGGTGGGCGAGGTCACAACGCCGATCACCTGCGGCAGAAAAGGAATTGGCTTTTTGTGCGCCTCATCAAACAGGCCTTCCGCGGCGAGTTTTTTACGGCGATCTTCGAGCATCTTGAGCAAAGCGCCCTGCCCGGCCAGTTCCATGGATTCAATCACCAGCTGATAATTCGACCGCGCCGGATATGTCGTGATGCGCCCAGTGCAAATAACCTCAAGACCTTCTTCAGGCCTAATCCCCAGTTTTGCCATGGTGGCCTTCCAGCACACGGCATCTATCACGGCCTGATCATCTTTCAGACTGGAATACATATGCCCCGATGCCGCGACCGTCACACGCGATAACTCGCCGCGCACACGCACACGGCCGTAAGTATCCTCCAGCGTGCGCTTGAGCGACCCCGCCAGCTCAGATACGGAAAATTCGGGCACATTGCCTCTGGGCGATTCTTCGCGCATATTATTTGTAAACAGCTCCATTATAAGGATGATCATAAAGCCTTATGAGCTAAAAACAAAAAGAAAGATGAACAGAGATGAAAACGCCATTGCAGCAAAAATTATACGCCCCCGAAGCGCCTTGCGTGGAGGATTTGCTGCAAGGACTGATCTGGGATGAAACCCGAAGCCAGCGCGTTTATAATCACGCCGCTTCCATAACGCAAAAATTGCGCGCACGAAAACGCAAGGCGGGCGAGCTTGAATCCTTCCTCCAGCATTATTCCTTAAACACGCAGGAAGGTCTTGCCCTGATGAGCCTGGCCGAAGCGCTGCTGCGCGTGCCTGATTCCAAAACAGCCGGCAGCCTGATCCGCGATAAGGTCGTGGCTTCGGACTGGCTGAAGGATATCGGCAGCACCAAAGACTGGATGGTGAAGGCTGCAGGGGTTGGGCTTTCAATATCCAGCTTGACGCTGGATAGTTTGTTATCGCGCCTTGGCGAACCTGTCATCCGCGAGGCCATGGCCCAAGCCATCCGCATCATGGGCAGTCAGTTTGTACTGGGCCGCGACATTAACGAAGCCCTGAAGCGCAGCCATGATTACCCGCAATACCGCATGTCATACGACATGCTGGGTGAAGGCGCACGCACCATGGAAGATGCCGAAATCTATTTTGCCAATTATGCTTCCGCGATTGAAGCCATCGGCCATTACAAATCCCCCGCCAGCAATGCAAGACGCCCCGGCATATCTGTCAAATTATCTGCGCTTTATCCGCGTTATGAGGTCGCGCAGGCTCATCTTTGCGTGCCGGCCCTGCAGCAAAAACTAAAAATCCTGTGCCGCTACGCGCAAAATCATGGTCTCTCCCTGACCGTCGATGCCGAGGAAACCGAACGGCTTGAATTATCACTGGAGATCATTGAATCCATCATCACTGATCCTGAATTCAAAGACTGGCACGAATATGGCCTTGCCATTCAGGCTTATCAAAAGCGCTGCTTTATCCTGATTGATCGCCTTGCCGGGCTGGCGCGGGCGAACGGGCGGCGCATACAGATACGTCTTGTGAAAGGCGCGTATTGGGATGGCGAAATCAAGAAGGCGCAAGTCAAATCCACACCCGATTATCCGGTCTTCACGCGCAAGGCCAATACCGATCTTTCCTATCTGGCCTGCGTGCAGAAAATGCTGAAAAACGGCGATGTGATCTATCCGATGTTTGCCACGCATAATGCCTATACGGTGGCCGCGGTCTTGGATCTGGCGCGAGATTACCCGCAAAGCGATTTCGAATTCCAGCGCCTGCACGGCATGGGCGAGGGCGTTTATGAAACCTTGCTGGAGGACAATAAAAATACGAAGGTCAGCGTCTATGCGCCCGTAGGGCCACATTCCGATTTGCTGGCCTATCTGGTACGCAGATTGCTGGAAAACGGGGCAAATTCGTCTTTCGTCAACAAGGTCATGGACGATTCCATCCCACTGGAAATTCTGCTGGCTGACCCGGTGAATGATGCGCGAAATCACGGGGCAAAATCACACCCCAAAATCCCCCTGCCGCGCGATTTATATGGAACGCGCGTCAATTCAGCCGGGATTGATTTGAATGATCTTCCTACATCTGAAACTCTGTTGAATTTGATTCATTCCCTGCGCGATCGTTCATGGCTGGCTGCGCCGCTGATATCAGGCACGTTACGCAAGGATGGGATCGCGCATGAAATAATCTCGCCTGCCGATAGCGCGCATATTGTCGGGCATGTTCATATGGCATCAAGCAAAACTGTCAATCTTGCATTCGAGACAGCGCAGGATGCGTTTGAGAACTGGTCCCGCATATCAGCCAATGAACGCGCCGGGGCGCTGGAGCGTTTTGCCGATCTGATGGAAGAACACCATGCCGAGCTGATGGCGCTTTGCGTTTATGAGGCCGGAAAAACCATAAAAGACGCGCATCTGGAAGTGCGCGAGGCCGTTGATTTTTGCCGCTATTACGCACAGGAAGGCCGCAAGGCTTTTGCGGAATCCGGCACACCGCTGCCCGGCCCCACGGGCGAGAGCAATACACTTTATAATATCGGGCGCGGCGTGTTTGTCTGCATATCGCCATGGAATTTCCCGCTGGCGATTTTCACCGGGCAAATCGCCGCCGCCCTCATGGCCGGCAATACCGTGATTGCCAAACCGGCCGAACAAACACCGCTGATTGCCTATCGCACTATCCAGCTCATGCATCAGGCGGGCATCCCGGCCAATGTGCTGCATCTTGTGCCGGGCGATGGAAATATCGGCGCACAGCTGATCGCCCATGATCTGGTGGCGGGCGCAGCCTTTACCGGATCAACGGAAGTTGCCAAAGCCATACAAAAAAGCCTCGCCCATAAGAACGGGCCCATCGTTCCCCTGATTGCCGAGACAGGCGGACAAAATGCGATGATCGTCGATTCCTCCGCCCTGCCCGAACAGGTAGTGGATGATGTAATTTTGAGTGCCTTTGGTTCAACAGGCCAGCGCTGCTCGGCCTTGCGGGTTTTATATCTGCAAAATGATGTGGCGGATAAAATCCTTCATATGCTCAAAGGCGCGATGGCGGCGCTGAATATCGGCCACCCTGAATATCTTAAAACCGATATCGGCCCTGTGATCGACACCGAAGCCTTAAGCATGCTCAACGGCCATCAGCAGGCATTGGAAGGCTTTGGCAAGAAAATCGCGCAAAGCCCGATGGAAGAGCCCTTGAAAGAACAAGGCATGTTCTTTGCCCCTTGCGCCTATGAGATCCCGGCAATCTCGGCGCTGGAGCGCGAGATTTTCGGCCCCATTCTGCATATCATCCGTTATAGGGCCGGTGACATTGATGAGGTCATCGGGGATATCAATGATTCCGGTTACGGCCTGACGCTGGGGGTCCACAGCCGTATTGAATCCTTCCAGAAAAAGATCGCTCAATCCATCCGGGCCGGCAATGCCTATGTGAACCGCTCGATGATTGGCGCGGTGGTGGGCACGCAGCCCTTTGGCGGGATGGGCCTGTCCGGCACAGGCCCCAAGGCCGGCGGCCCGCATTATCTTTATGCCTTTTCGACCGAAAAAGTGATCACCATCGACACCACCTCGGCCGGCGGCAATACAAGCCTTGTATCTTTGACGGAATAAGGCCAGTATGCGGTTACGACAATAACCAAGGAGCGCATATTCCATGAAAATCTTGCTGGTAGGATCAGGTGGCCGCGAACACGCACTGGCATGGACCTTGTGCCAGAGCCGCGAATGCGAAGCGCTTTACTGTGCGCCCGGCAATGCCGGGATCAAGGACTGCGCCGAACTGGTGAATATCCCGGCCGAAGACATTGATGGCCTTGTGAAATTCGCCAAGGAAAAATCCATTGATCTGGTAATCGTTGGTCCCGAAGCGCCCTTGGTGGCAGGCCTTGCCGATAAATTACAGGCCGCAGGCATCGCTGTATTCGGCCCTAGCGCCAAGGCCGCACAGATTGAAGGCTCCAAAGGCTTCATGAAAGACCTTTGCGCCAAATATAATATTCCCACCGCCGCCTATGGCCGGTTTACAGATGTTCAATCCGCCGCCGCCTTTATCGAGAAAAACAAAACCCCCATCGTGGTGAAGGCGGACGGGCTGGCCGCCGGCAAGGGCGTGATTATCTGCGAGACAAAAGATGAGGCCGTGGCAGCCGTCAAGGATATGCTGGAGGGCAACAGTTTTGGCGCAGCCGGAAGCTCGGTCGTGATCGAGGAATTTCTGGATGGCGAGGAAATCAGCTATTTTGCGCTTTCCGATGGCAAGACGATCCTGCCCCTGAATTCGGCGCAGGATCACAAACGCGCCTTTGATAATGATGAAGGCCCCAATACGGGCGGCATGGGCGCTTATTCGCCCGCGCATCTGATGACGCCGGAACTGGAGCAAAAAGTTCTGACCCGTATTATCGAACCCACCGTCAAGGCGATGGCCGCGGAAAACGCGCCTTTTAACGGTGTTCTGTTCGCAGGCCTCATGATCGTGGGCGGCGAGCCTTATCTGATCGAATATAACGCACGGTTCGGCGACCCCGAATGCCAGACACTGATGATGCGCCTGCAGGGTGATCTGCTGGAGATATTAAACGCCGCTGCCCATGGCCGTCTTGAAAGCGTGAAGAACAATATCGCCTGGTCCGATAAAACCGCGCTTTGCGTGATCATGGCCACAAAGGGCTATCCCGGCAATTACCCCAAGAACACACCTATTGGCAATTTGAACGCCGCCAGCCTGATTGATAACACTATGGTTTTTCATGCCGGGACGGCATTGAATGACAAGGGCGACCTGATCAGCACCGGGGGACGCGTTCTGGCCGTGACCTCGACCGGGGATAATCCCGGCCATGCCAAACGCCTCGCCTATGAAGCCGTGGATGCTATCAGCTGGCCGGATGGCTTTTGCCGCCGTGATATCGGATGGCGCGCGGTAAAGGCGCAGCAAGGCCGTTAAAAAAGAACGCCTCACCCCTACCTTAAGTGCAAGACCAACTCAGATCTCTACCCTCTGTGGCAAAAAACTATATCTTTAGTATAGCCCCTGCCCACATCTATTGAATTTGGCAAAAATAAACTATCTAATTTTTATTATAAAAAATAAGTAATTAGAGGGATTGCTATGAGCCAAGTCACGCAGATAATGCCCAAACTCACCACCAAAAAATCTGAAGCCCTTGATATCTGCAACGCCCTTAATAAATCCCAGGCCATCATTGAATTCGACACAAACGGCACCATCCTTTTTGCCAATGCCAATTTCCTCAACGCCATGGGCTACAGGCTGGATGAGATCAAGGGCAAGCATCATTCCATGTTTGCCGACCCTGCCTACGCTGCATCAGTGGAATACAAAAATTTCTGGCAGGATTTAAAAGCCGGAAAATTTCAAGCCGGACAGTTCCACCGCTTTGGCAAAGGCGGAAAAGATATCTGGATCGAGGCTTCGTATAATCCGCTGAAAGACAGATATGGCCGCACCTATAAAATTATAAAATTTGCCACCGACATCACAGAAAAAAGCCTGAAAAATGCGGATCTTTCCGGGCAGGTTTGCGCGATTGGAAAATCGCAGGCTGTCATTGAATTCACGTTGGATGGGATTATCCTTGATGCCAATGAAAATTTTCTCAATACGCTGGGATACAGCCTTGAGGAAATTCGCGGCCAACATCATTCAATGTTTGCCGACCCCGCCTATGCCGCATCAACGGATTATAAAAATTTCTGGCAGGATTTAAAGAATGGCATTTACCGCGCAGGCCAATTTCACCGCATTGGCAAAGGCGGCAAGGAAGTCTGGATCGAGGCTTCTTATAACCCCATTCTCGATATGAACGGCAAACCATTCAAAATCGTGAAATTTGCCAGCGATCTGACAGAGCGCAAAAATCAGAACCGTGAAATGGCGCAAGATTTTGAAATCAACGTCAATTCACTGGTCAAACTCGTTGCACAATCCTCCCAAGCCATGCGGGAAAACGCGCAGGATATGTCCTCTACCGCTCACAAAACCAATGTACTTGCAGCCACCGTTGCCTCGGCGACGGAGGAGCTCAGCGCCTCGGCACATGAAATTTCTGAACAAACTGCCCATTCCAGCAATATCATCCAAAAGGCTGTCAATGAGGCGCAAAATACCGAACATATGGTTTCTGATCTTGTAAAGGCTGCGGCCAAGATTGGCGAAGTTACATCCCTGATCACCGATATTGCCAGCCAGACCAATCTGCTGGCACTCAACGCCACCATCGAAGCCGCCCGCGCAGGCGAGTCCGGGAAAGGATTTGCAGTCGTGGCCTCCGAAGTAAAAAATCTGGCCAATGAGACGGCCAAGGCAACGGAAGATATCCGCATCCAGATTGAGAGCATCCAAAACGCCGCACGCACGACCGCCGCAGAGATCGCCAAAATTGCACAGACCATCTCGCAGGTCAAAGATATCGGCGATTCTATTGCTCACGCCATCAGCCAGCAGAATGCTGCCACACAGGAAGTTTCCGTCAACATCAATGAAGTGCAGATGGCGGCCGGCATGACCGGCGATTCCGCCAACGGGATATTAACGGCAGCCGGCGATATTTCAGATACATCCTTGTCACTGCAATCACGGGTCGAGGCATTCCTGCAGGATATCCGCAATCAATAACGCGCCAGAAAATTCCTAGCCGCGGCGTTCCCGGAAGAAGCTTTTCAGGATATCACCGCATTCTTCGGCCATGATGCCGTGTTCTATCTCTGGCCGGTGATGGCAGGTGGACTGGTCGTAAAATTTACCGCCATGGAGAACACCCCCGCCTTTAGGGTCGCTGGCGGCGAACACAACACGCCCCAGCCGGGCAAAGGAAATTGCAGCCGCGCACATCGCGCAAGGCTCAAGACTGACATAAAGATCATAATCCGGAATGCGCTGCGCGCCTTCTTTTTCGCAGGCCGCCCGTATGACAAGAATTTCAGCATGAGCGGTCGGATCGCTCAGTTCCCGCGTGCGGTTACCGGCACGGGCGGTGATTTGCCCCGTCCGGCGGTCAACCAAAACTGCACCTATGGGCACTTCGCCCCGGCCAGCGGCAATTTTCGCCTCTTCCAAAGCCTGCGCCATGAATGTATTCTCATTATCCATGAGTGAAGATAATCACAAAGGCGAGAGAATCGCAAAGAGAATGGCACGGGCCGGGCTTTGTTCCCGCCGTGATGCCGAGCGCTGGATTTTGGAAGGCCGGGTCAAGGTGAATAACCGCAAGCTTACCACGGCAGCCTTTGTTGTCGGGCCGGATGATAAGATCGTGGTCGATGGCCGGGTTCTGCAGGACGCTCAAGACACGCGCCTGTTTCTTTATCACAAGCCAGCCGGCCTTGTGACCACCCACCGCGATGAAAAGGGCCGGGCAACCGTATTTGATCAGATGCCTGCCGCGCTGGGCCGCGTGGTGAGCGTCGGGCGGCTGGATTTGAACACCGAAGGCTTGCTGCTGCTGACCAATGATGGCGAGCTGGCGCGGTATCTGGAATTACCGGCGACGGGATGGAGCCGCAAATACCGCGTGCGCGTCCATGGCCGCGTGAATGAGGAACGCCTTGCGGCCTTGAAAAAAGGCATCACGATCGAAGGTATTCATTATAAATCCATCGAGGCCGAGATTGATAAATCGGCTGAGAAAAAGGGCACAAATACATGGCTGCATGTCACCTTGCGCGAGGGCAAAAACCGTGAAGTCCGCAAGGTCATGGAGGCGCTGGGGCTTAGTGTCAATCGCCTGATCCGCGTTTCCTATGGGCCATTCCAACTTGGCGAGTTGCCCGTCCGCGCTATCGAGGAAGTTAAACCTAAGATCCTGAAAGACCAGATCAAGGGATTTTTCAAAGGGCGTGAAGAGGCATGAGGTCCGGGGCATGAGGATCATCGCCGGCACGCACCGGGGCCGCACATTGGATGCGCCATCGGATCAAAAAATCAGGCCAACATCGGATAAGGTACGCGGCGCAATTTTCAACGCCCTGCAAGCCCGCGTGGATTTTGAAAATCTCAATGTCATGGATATTTTCTGCGGCACAGGCGCGCTGGGGCTGGAAAGCCTCTCACGCGGGGCGGCATCCTGCACGTTCATTGATCAGGCACCGGGATCAATTCTGCTTGCCAAGAAAAATGCCAAAAAGCTTGATCTTGATCAAAGCAGCCTCTTCATCACTGCCGATGCCGCGCGTCTTAAACCGCGCCCGATCGGTCAGAATCAGGCCGATCTTTTTTTCTGCGACCCGCCTTATAACCAGAATCTGATAACCCCCGCCCTGCAATCCTTGCTGGACGGCGAATGGCTGGCGGATGAATGCATCGGTATTTTGGAATGCGAAAAATCTTTATCGCCTTCCTTGCCCGATAATTTTCAAATTTTGTCTGAAAAAATATACGGCGATACGAAAATCATTCTGATCACCTTTCAGGCGTGATATAAAAAAGCCATGGTTTATCTGATTGGCACGATTGGCTTTATTGGTGGATTTTTCGCAGGGCAAATGCTGCTGTATTTCCTGCTGCGCCACAGATCGCGCGAAGAACTGACATCCGATAATTCTCTCAAATGGACATATGGGCTCCTTAACTGGGCCGTGGCTGCGTTGGGGGCTTATGCCTTTGTGCAGATGTATTATGAATACCAGATTTTATCCGCGCCATCACCCTTGATATTGCCCTGATATGCGCTACCCTTAATCGCTTCGTTTTTTCCATTCAAACAACATTTTTTAGGAAGAGGATCACAGTTTCCATGAAAAAAACCGCCCTTAGCATTCTGACGCTCGCCGCCTTGACAGTTCCGGCAGCCGCGCAGGCCGCCGATAAATACACATTCGACAAAGCCCACACGCAGATCATTTTCTCCGTCAATCATCTGGGCTTTTCCGAATCGCACGGTAAATTTCTGGATTATGACGGCTCCTTTACCTTTGATCAGGCAAAGCCAGAGAATTCCAGCGTTGAAGTGACCATCAAAACCGCCAGCATCGAGATGAACGATCAGGCCTGGAACGATCACCTGAAGAATGCGGATTTCTTCAATGTCGAAAAATTCCCCGACATGACGTTCAAAAGCACCGCCATCAAGGTCACGGATGAAGACTCAGCCGAGATCACGGGCGATCTGACATTGCTGGGCGTCACAAAGCCCGTGACAATGACTGTGGACTACAACAAGTCGGACACACACCCTTACAGCGGCAAGTACGTTTCGGGATTCTCGGCTGAAGCCAAGATCAAGCGCTCCGACTTTGGCATGACCTACGGCCTGCCGGGCGTTGGCGATGAGGTTGAGATCGAGATCGAAGTCGAGGGTATCCGCGAAGACGCGGCCGCCAAGACCGAATAATTTCATATACAATACCCAAATCAAGCGGGAGGCATTGCCATGAGCTTTCAAAATACAACTGAAACCTATGGCTTTGCCGCCCGCTTTTTACATTGGACCAGCGCCCTTATCATGCTGGCCCTTATCATCGCCGGGTTTGCGATGGGCGCACTGGAAGGCGATCAGCGTTATCAAGTCGTGATGCTGCATAAATCCTTTGGCCTTGTCATTCTGGGCCTTGTTGTCGCCCGTATTATCTGGCTTTCCATCAATCCGCATCCCAAATCCCTGACCACGCACCAGCCATGGGAAAAGGCGTTATCAAAAATTATTCATATCCTGCTGTATTTCGGCATGATTGCCATGCCGCTATCGGGCTGGGCCATGTCTTCGGCCGGGGAATATCCAGTGCGGTTTTTCGGCCTGTTCGACATGCCGCCTTTGACCGGCAAGAACGAGGGATTATACCGCCTGACCAACACTGTGCATGAAATCGGCGGCTATGCGATTGTGGCGGCTGTGGGCCTGCATTTTCTGGGCGCGGCCAAGCATCACATCCTTGATAAGGATTCCACACTGCGCCGCATGGGCGGCAATATGATCGCCCTGATCGTGCTGGGTCTTATGCTGGCGGCCGGCGCCGGCTTGGCGGGCAAGGAATTGGCCGGGGAAATATTCGAAGCCCCCGAACAAGAACAAGCCGCCATCATAACCCCGGCTCCGGCTGAAACGACTGCGCCAACTCCTGCAAACCTGCAAGGCTGGACGATTGATAAATCGGCATCCAAACTGGCGCTCAGCTTTAACCAGTACGGGCAAGACGTACACGGCGCCTTTGGCGCCTTTGACGGTACGATCATCTTTGATCCGGCTGATCTGTCTAACGCCAAGGCTGAAATCACCATTCAAATCGCCAGCCTTGATACCGGAACGTCTGATCGCAACACGCAATCGCAATCGCCTGTCTGGTTTGATGCGCAGAAATTCCCCACCGCGCAGTTTGTAGCGGAATCATTTACATCCCTTGGCGCGAATCGATACGAAGCGAAGGGGAGCCTGACCATCCGTGACAAAACCCTGCCGATCACCCTGCCCTTTACACTGGACATAAGTGATTCAAACAATGCACAAAACAATCCACAGGAACAAACCGCGCACATGCAGTCGGAATTCTCGCTCAACCGCCTCGATTTCGGCGTTGGCCAAGGCGAATGGGAAAAGACGGACGCGATCAAGGACGCTGTGCATATCTCGATCGACCTCAAGGCAACACGTCATATCGCAAAATAACTGCAATGACTCGTTTGCCATTGCCGCCTAAACCATGTAAGGATTCAGGATTACAAGGATTTATGGTTTTTTGTGCAGCAGATGCACGAAGTATGTGACATGAGAACATTGTTTCATTTATGGCTCCACCCCTTTTCCCGCAAAGTGCGTATCGTACTGGCGGAAAAAAGGCTCGATTTTGACTTGAAGATCGAGAAAATCTGGGAGCGCCGCACGGAATTTCTGGCCATGAACCCGGCCGGGGACGTGCCTGTGCTGATCGAACCCGACGGCACGACTTTGGCCAATTCGCAAGTAATCTGCGAATATCTGGAAGAAGTTTATCCTGAAATCAACCTTCTCGGACACGACCCCGTCCAGCGCAGCGAAACACGCCGTCTGGTGAGCTGGTTTGATGTGAAATTCAACCGCGAGGTCAGCGATAACCTGATCGGCGAAAAGCTGATGAAGCGCTTCCTGAAACTCGGCGAGCCGCATGGCCCCTCGATCCGCGCCGGCCATGCCAATATCCACTATCATCTGGATTATATTGGTTTTCTGACCGAAAAGCGCAAATGGCTGGCCGGTGATAATTTCTCGCTGGCGGATATCGCCGCAGCTGCCCATTTATCGGCTGTTGATTACATTGGTGATGTGCCATGGGAAGAACATGAAGCCGCCCGCCAATGGTATAACAAGGTAAAATCCCGCCCCAGCTTCAAGCCTTTGCTGGATGACCGCATTCCGGGATTCATGCCATCCGGCCACTATGAGAAGGTTGGAACCTGACCTTTGCCTCGATAATGGTCAAAAGAAACCGCAGATAATAAGAATAAGAAAAATAATAAGGGTTTTAATGACCGACGAAAATCATCTCTTTTGTTTTGGCTATGGCTATAGCTGCGATTATCTGGGCCACGCCCTGATGGAACGCGGTGGATGGCGCGTTTCCGGAACAACCCGAACGCCGGAACGCCGGGAAATATTAAGGGCGCGCGGTGTGAACGCCCATATTTTCGACACATCCCGCCCGTTGCCCGATCCCCTTTATACCCTTCGCGATGTTACACATATCGTTATTTCCACCCCGCCCGATGATGAAGGCGATCCTGTCTTTAACATCCATGGCCTTGATCTGACCAAATGCCCGAAATTGAAATGGGTTGGCTATCATTCCACCAATGCTGTTTATGGCGACCGCAATGGCGGGGCGGTTGATGAGACATCCGAAGTGCGCCCCAGCAGCAAGCGCGGCAGCCGCAGAGTAAAGGCAGAGACGCAATGGCTCTCGCTTTATGAGCAGTATAAACTTCCGATGCATATATTCCGTCTGGCCGGCATTTATGGCCCCGGCCGCAGCGCCCTTGATTCCATCCGCGCAGGCGTAGCGCGGCGCATCAACAAGCCAGGGCACGCTTTCGGGCGCATTCATGTCGAGGACATGGCCCATGTGTTGATGGCCTCGATGGAAGCGCCGGATCCGGGCCAGATCTATAATATTTGTGACGACCTGCCCGCGCCCAGCCACGAGGTTATCGAATACGCCTCTACGCTGCTCCGCCGCCCGCCGCCGCCCCTCGTTGACTTTGAAGATGCCAATCTCGCCCCGATCACCCGCAGTTTTTACATGGACAATCGCCGTGTCCAGAACCGAAAAATCAAAGAAAAGCTCAATGTTAGCCTGAAATATCCGGATTTTCGCAAAGGGCTTGATGCTTGCCTCGCCGCCGAGGAATACGCCATTACACTCTTCAAGAGGCAAGATGGCGGCGGCTTTATGGGCGGCTAGTTTTTTTCAGGCCACGCTGACATGGCGATAGGGAAGACGTACGGTGACAGTTGTACCCTCACCCACGGCTGAATCGATCATCAGCGTACCGTTGTGCATCTCCACAAGGCTTTTGGTAATCGCAAGTCCCAGCCCCGATCCCTCGTGATTGCGCGTGTAGGATGAAGATGCCTGCTCAAAAGGTCTCGTGATGCAATGCAGTTTATTCGCCGGAATACCAATCCCGTTATCGCAGATACGGATGGATATAAATTCAGGGCGTTCATGGCATTCCATCCAGACCTGCCCTTTTTCACGGGAGAATTTAACCGCGTTGGAAAGAAGGTTTAGAATAACCTGCATGAAGGCCCGTCGGTCGGCGATGATGGTCAGGCTGTCATTGGTCAGCTTGTCCATGGAGATTTTTACGCCTGATTCCAGCGCGCGGCCTTCCATCATATGAATGGCCAGCTTGATCACCTTGTTGATATTGATTTCTTCAAGATCCAGCTCGTATTTCCCGGCCTCGATCTTGGACATATCTAAAATATCGCTGATCAGATCCAGCAAATGTTCGCCGCTCTCACGGATACCGGAAATGTATTCCAGATATTTTTCTGTGCCGATAGGCCCCAGCAATTGGCGCTGGATCATCTCGGAAAACCCGATAATCGCATTCAAGGGCGTGCGCAGCTCATGGCTCATATTCGCCAAAAACTGCGATTTAGCGGAATAGGCCCGTTCGGCAGCTTCCTTAGCCTCGCGCAGCTCACGCTCGTATAACATGCGCTCGGTCATGTCCTGCATGATCCCGTATAGCGCAATCACATCGCCTTCAGAATCGCGCTCGCAGCGTCCTTCGCAACGAATGTAACGAATATCCCCGCCGGGGCGGATGATACGGAATTCCATGTCGTAATCATTTTGCTCGATAATCGCGCGCTGGAAGGCTTGCACAACACGGCCCACATCGCGGCGGTGAACCATGCTGTTGAGCGCATCAATGCTGGGCAGGAAATTACCGCGGCTCACGCCGAAAATGCGGAAAATCTGGTCGGACCATTCAATGCCTTCTTCGCCCATCACCCAGCGCCAACGGCCCATACGGCCGATAATCTCGGCCTCGCCCAATTGCTTTTCGCGGGTAATGAGCTGATCCTCATGACGCTTGATCGGCGTGATATCCCGGCCAATGCAATAGACGCTTTTATTGGCACGGCTCAAACGCCATTCCATCCAGAAGGTCTGACCCGAAGGCCCGATCATGCGGGCCTCAAAATCAATAACCCTGATCGCATCATGATCATCGGCAAAGGATAAGCCTTGCATCTGCGCGCGGATCGAAGGGCGATCCTGCTCGTCAAATAATTCATAAAAATTGATATCCGGGCCGGAATCCTGCAGACCCGAAAAAGCATAAAAGGCCTGATTGGCCCGGATCAGCGTTCCCTGACGATCGACAACCAGCATGATCTCATTCGAGAGATCAATAAAACGCTGGCGGTCGGTTTCCACCAGATCATTGCTTTGGCGCGCCGCCGGTGCAAATTGCTTGAGGCGCTCCAGAAAATAATTTTTCTCGCCCTCATCCAGCCCTTCTTCTTCGGATGGCTCGGCCACGCTGCCAATCAGATAGGACCCTTCTGCGCTTTGCAGCTTTTCAAAATACATCTCCAAAGGCTCTGTGCTGCCACCTCGTAATTTCAACGTGTAAGCGCCTGGCACAAATGATTGCGGGTCAAATGCTTCCTGAAAGAGGAAAATATCAAAGACCGATGAGCCGACAATATCGCTTAAGGAAAAATAATCGAGAAATCCGCCGCTGGCGAAAAGAACACGGCCATCATGACGCATGGCAATGCGCGGGGAGTAAGTCTCAGAGGTTCCGGCTGTGAGGATGGCCTGAACGCTGCGGTCGCGGATCTGAAAGCTCATGGCTGCGTCTTAAAAATTCCGGTGAACTCCATTGAGTTCGTTCTCAAGAAGATTAGCAATAATAATTCATATCTCCGCCCCCTCGCAAGTTTAATCCGCATCATTAAAAGATAACGCCGCCTCCAAGGCGGAGAACGGCGTTATCAGGGGCGGGGGAAGCCCTTTTCAGGTATTAGTTGGTCGTGCCGTATTTCACGCCGCAGCCATAAGGCGCGGATGTGCTTGTTGTCACGGCCTTGCCAGCCTGAAGCTCATTAATGGCGGTGCTGACATAATTTGTCGCGCCTTCGATGGTTTCAGGGTTCGGGCTGGGGTCGCTGTCGATCGCGCCGGCATAGGCCACATTGCCTTCGGCATCAATCACAAACATATGCGGTGTTGTCTTGGCATCATAGGCTTTACCGACCACGCCGGAGACATCCAGAATTTTTGTGCTTGGCTCGGATTTGGCTTCAGTCAGCATCGTCTTGGCCTGTTCAGCCGTGATATTGCCCTGCTGGCCTTCGGCGGAGGAAACAATCGTTACCCATTCCACGCCCTTGGCGCGCGCTTCGCTCTGAAGCTTTTGCATGTTTCCGCTTTCATAATGCTTTTTCACGAACGGACATTCATGGTTCGTCCATTCCAGAACAACAATCTTGCCCTTCTGATCGCTCAGCTTGAAGGGCTGGCCGTTAATGTCGGTGGCCTCGATTTCCGGGGCAGGCTTGCCGATTTCAACAGCGGCCTGTGCAGGCAGGATCGCCAGCGCCAGAACGGCAAAAGCGGCCAGATATGGCATTTTTTTAAGCATAATTTTCTCCTATGTTGGTTATGCAATTCAAATAACGCAGCAAATTCACAAATCTAAAACTTTTCCACCCGCATGATACGGATCATCCCTCAATACCCTTCGCGACAATCGCGGGCGTTAAAATCTGCGGCAAAAGAACGGCTTCTGGCCGCTTGCCATCCGCGCCGGGCTTGCCGTAATACACATAAATCGGAACGCCGTTACGGCCAAAAGATTTCAGATACTGGGTAATAACTGGATCCGCATTGGTCCAGTCACCGACCAGATACCGAACGCCTCTGGCGGCAAATAGTTCTTTGGTAGATGGAATATTCAGCGAAGTCGCATGATTGACCTTGCAGGTAATACACCAGGCGGCCGTCATTTCCACAAATACCGGATCGGATGAGGCAAGGGCTGCCGAAAGCGCTTCCGGGCTGAAGACCTCGCCAAAAGCGCCCTCTTCTGTAACCTTAAGCGATGCCGGGCCTTGCGTTCGCGGCAACAGAAAAACCGCCCCGGCAAGGCTGAAGATAATGGCGGCAACGGCAATACTGCGCCAGAGCCCCTTATGCGGCACGCGGGCCATAACCCAGATCGCAAAAGCAATCAGCACCAGCCCCAGCATCAGCCCCAGCAGCGCCAGCGCATCAACCTGCTGCGCCGCCACCCAGACCAGCCATGCGGCAAAGGCAAACATCGGAAAGGCCAGAAACTGGCGGAAATTTTCCATCCACGCGCCGGGCCGTGGCAGACGTTTTTGCAAAGCCGGCACGAATGCCAGCACCAGATAAGGCAGCGCCAGCCCCAAGCCCAGCGCGGCAAATATTACCAGCGCAACGATAGCGGGTTGAAGCAGCGCATAACCAATCGCCACGCCCATGAACGGCGCGGTGCAGGGCGTGGCCACCAGCGTAGCCAGAACACCTGTAAAGAACGAAGCCCCCAGACCATCGCCGCTGGCCAGCTTGCCGCCGCAATTGCCGCAAAGATTGCGAAATTCAAAAAATCCGCTCAAATTCAGGCCGATCACAAACAGAAGATAAGCCAGCAAGGACACCACAAGCGCATTTTGCAGCTGAAATCCCCAGCCCAGCTGCGCGCCGCCGGCCTGTAAAGCAATCAAAACCCCTGCGATCAGCAGGAATGTCAGCATCACCCCGCCCGTATAAAACATCCCATGCAAACGGGCCAAAGACACATCTTTCTTGGCGATCTTTACAAGGCTCAACGCCTTGAGCGAAAGCACCGGGAAAACGCATGGCATCAAATTCAGCACAAGACCGCCCAGTAACGCCATGACTAAGGCCACGCCCAGACTGGTATCCGCCGTTTCCTTGGCCGCAGCCGTTACCGGCGCAGGGGCAAGCTGATCTGATTGCGCGGTAATCTCGTAGGCCTGACGGCGGCCATTCATATCCTCAAAAGCCAGCAAGCCCTTGATGCTTTCCAGCCCGGCTATGTCGCGCCCATCACGTTTTTGCGTGAAAATAATATCGCCGTTTTCCTGCTGGCTGACATCCGCCGGGGCGGCATTGGCCACCAGCCCCCATTCAATGGGCAAAAACTCAAGACTGTCTTTTTTGATGCCCTCAGCAAAACCGGCAGGCGGCTCTACGCGCAGAATAAAATCATCGCCCTTTGTTTTGAAATCGGCGCTCCAATCGGCAGATTGCGGCAGGGCGGCTCTGGCCTGATCAAAAAACGGCGTATTATTCTCATCGGCATTTTGTGGATCATTCAGCACCAGATCCAGCGTTGCATATTCCGGGATGCAAATATCCTTGCAGACCAGAACCTCGACATCCACGCTCAATTTCACCGGCCCGTCCGGCAGGCTGGCCGGGGCTTTGATGGTCTGCAGGAGAACAACGCCATCCTCATAGCCATAATTCAAAAGGACATCATAGGGAATTTTCCGAGGCACAGGCCATTGGATGGATCCCGCCTCGAACCTTTCAGGAAGCTTCCATTTCAGGCGGGGCGCAGAACCGGAATCCCCCGGATTAACCCAATAAGTATGCCAGTGAGGGGCAATGGATTGCTCAACCCCCACCATGATTTCCGCACCGGGCTGGATTGTGGATCGCTCCGCCAGAACGCGGAAATTAACGTAATGTTCCTGCGGCTTTTCCGGTTCCCCTTGCGCGAATGCGGGAGTTTGCACAAAAACCAGACCCAAAAATGCGAGTAAATAAAGAAATCTCACGAGATCGAACCCCTTTGCCTGCATGGATAACCGATATAGACCGACCAACAGGATATACAAGTTTATGATACGAACAAAGCATCTATTCCCTTCGCCGGGCCGCTTGACATCCGGCAGCAGGCCTGAAAAACTTTTGGAACTTAAATTATTTTCTAGAGTTTTTTGCTTTTAAGGGGATTTCCTGATCATGACGTCGTTACCGCTCGCCCAGTCCGAACATCCTGCCGACAAACCCTTATGGCAGCCCAGCATCGATTCCATTGCCAAGACAAATATCTATCGCTTCATCGAAGACACCGATCAGGAATTTTCCTCCTATGGCGATCTTTGGAACTGGTCCACGCAAAACACGGAAAAATTCTGGTCCCTGATCTGGGATTTTTGCGGGGTGATCGGTGACAAGGGCAAAGACATCCTGATCAATGGGCAGGATATGATGGGCGCGCAGTTTTTCCCGCAGGCGCGGCTTAACTATGCCGAGAATCTGCTACGCCGTCAGGATGACGCGCTGGCCATCATTGCACGCGATGAAACGGGTACGCAAAAAACCTTAAGCTTTGCCGAATTATACGATCAGGTCAGCCTCTGGGTGCAGGCCATGCGAAACGCGGGCGTTGTTGCGGGTGACCGCGTGGCCGGATTCATGCCCAATTGCGCCGAGACCGTCATTGCCATGCTGGCTGCATCTTCTATCGGTGCGGTCTGGAGCTCGGCCTCGCCTGATTTTGGCGTACAGGGTGTCATTGACCGCTTCGGCCAGATTGAACCCAAACTGCTGATTGCCGTTGATGGTTATTACTATGCCGGAAAACGTCTGGATTGCATGGCAAAAATCAAGGAAATCCAGCCGCATATCAAAGGCCTTGAGAAAACAATTATCGTCAGCTTTTTGGGAACGCGCCCCGATCTTTCGGCTTTTCCCAATACGGTCATGGAAGATAACTTCATCGAGGAATTCAAGCCGCGCCCGATCATGTTCGAACGCCTGCCGTTCAATCACCCGCTTTTTATCATGTTCTCATCGGGCACGACGGGCATCCCGAAATGTATCGTCCACAGCGCGGGCGGGGTGCTGCTCCAGCACCTTAAAGAACACAAACTGCAATGCGACATCAAACCGGGGGAGCGCGTATTTTATTTCACCACCTGCGGCTGGATGATGTGGAACTGGCTGGTCAGCGCGCTGGCATCCGAAGCCACGCTGATGCTCTTTGATGGCTCTCCTTTTCATCCGGATGGATACATGCTCTGGGGATTTGCCGAGAAATACGGCTGCACGTTTTTTGGGACATCGGCCAAATATATCGACGCGCTTAAATCGGGCGGGCTGGAGCCGGGCAAGAAACATAACCTCTCCACCATCCGCACGATCGCCTCAACCGGATCACCGCTGGTGCATGAGAGCTTTGACTATGTTTACAGCCATATCAAATCCGATGTGCATCTGGCCTCGATTTCCGGCGGGACTGATATTGTCTCGTGTTTTGTGCTGGGCAACCCGATCTCCCCTGTCTGGCGCGGCGAGATTCAAGGCGCTGGCCTTGGTATGGCGGTTGATGTCTTTGACGAGGACGGCAAACCCACGCGCGAGAAAAGCGGCGAGCTGGTCTGTACCAAACCCTTCCCTTGCATGCCGGTTGGTTTCTGGAATGATCCGGACGGGGCCAAATACAAGGCTGCCTATTTCGAGCGGTTCGATAATATCTGGTGTCATGGCGACTGGGTGGAGAAAACCATCCATGGCGGCCTGATCATCCATGGCCGCAGCGATGCCACGCTTAATCCGGGCGGCGTGCGTATCGGCACGGCCGAGATTTACCGTCAGGTCGAACAGGTGGAAGCCGTAAAAGAATCCATTGCTGTTGGTCAGGACTGGCAAGGGGATGTACGGGTCATATTATTCGTGATCTTAAAATCCGGCTGGGCGCTGGATGAAAACCTGATGAAGGAAATCAAAACCAAGATCCGCACCGGTGCCTCGCCGCGCCATGTGCCGGCCAAGATTATCGCCGTGACTGATATCCCCCGCACAAAATCCGGCAAAATCACCGAGCTGGCCGTGCGTGACGTTATTATGGGCCGTCCGATCAAGAACAAGGAAGCGCTTGCCAATCCGGAAGCCCTTGATCTTTACAAGGATCTGGCCGATCTGACCTCATAAAACCCTTGCGCGACCCTTGTAAAACTGATTTATTATAATCATGAGCCTTTACGCCATCACTTCCGCAACCTTTATCGCAGCCGCAGCAGCGGCGGGTGCGCCCGCGTAATATGGCGACAAGCGCGAGACGCCCGCGCATCCGAAAAGAAAAACTCAAAAAACCAATTACCTTGTCATTGCGAGCGCAAGCGAAGCGATCCAGAATTTTCAGTCACAGAACTGGATTGCTTCGGGATAAATCCCTCGCAATGACGGAAGAGAAACGAAAGAAACAACAATGACACAGACACAAACAACATCCCTGCCGCAATCGCAGACCGATGAAATCAATGAAATCCGCACCGACAAGCCCAAATTCCGGCCCGTCCTTCATGCCCTGACCGCCAATCCCGGCGTGCAGATGATGAGCTATGCACGCGGCAAGGATAACATGATCACACTGGCGCAAGGCGAAGGCGATTCCCCTACGCCCGATTTCATCATTGATGCGGTGGTAAACGCGATGCGCGAGGGCAAGACCTATTACGGCCCCGTTCTGGGCATTGACCCGCTGCGGTCTGCGATCTCGGATTATTATACCCGGATCTATAATCTCAATATCCCCTCCAGCCGGATTTTCGTGACGCAAAGCGGATCAACAGCCGTGCATTTATCACTCGCCTCGCTGCTGGATAAAGGTGATGAGGTTGTGGCCGTCACGCCGATCTGGAAAAATCTTCTGGGCGCGATCGAATTGACACAAGCCTCCACAGTGCAGGTCTTCCTTGATCACAACGAGCAAGGCTGGAGCCTTGATCTGAACAAACTATTCGCCGCCTGCACGCCTTACACCAAAGTCATATTGATGGTCACGCCTTCCAACCCGACAGGCTGGACCGCCACGCGCGAACAAATGAAGGAAATCCTTGAATTTGCAAGGCGGCGCGGCATCTGGATTATTGCCGATGAAGTCTATAGCCGCCTTGTCTTTGACGGGACGCGCGCGCCTTCTTTCCTTGATGTTGCCGAACCAGATGATCACCTGCTGGTCATCAACAGCTTCTCCAAAAGCTGGGCCATGACGGGTTGGCGCATGGGCTGGATCGTTGGTCCGCCAGAGGCCGAGGAGAAGATCCGCGACGTAGCGCTGTATAACAATCTTTGCCCGCAGACTTTCGCGCAATATGGCGGTATCGCAGCCCTCGAACAGGGCGAGGACTTCCTCAAAAGCCAGATTGATCTCTGGCGCTCAAACCGCGATCTGACGATGAAGCGTTTTGCCGAGATGGGCCGTATTCAAATGACCAAGCCACAGGCCACCTTCTATGGCTTTTTCAAAGTGGACGGCGAGCCGGATTGCCTTGAGATGACGCGCAAATTCATTGATCAGGCTGGTGTTCTGCTTTCGCCGGGCTGTGCGTTCGGCCAATCCTGCAAGGGCTATATCCGCATGTGTTTTGCGGTCTCTGAACGACGCCTGAATGAGGCGCTGGACCGGATGCAAAAAGTCCTTTAATAAGGATGCATGGCCAATAAAAAATTAATGGGAGGGCTGATATTCGAAGGCTATCGGATGTCAGTCGCGCAGGATCAGTATTTCCGGCAGACACAACAAAGGCTCGCGATCTTCTCCGAGCCGAAGAATCCTGCGCGCTTCCATGAATTTTCTGAAAACTACCTCCGCACAATTCTGGATGATATGAAATTTGTTGCCAGCTGGAACGCGTATAAAGGCCGCAGCCTAAGCGCCCTTATGAATGCGTGTCAGGCAGGGTTTGCCACAAGCCCGCGCGCCAAATTATGCCGTTTCTCCCGCGAGGATCTGGAATGGCTGGTTGATGGCATGTATGGCGGGAAAAATTCCTATACCCCTCCATCACGGCCCGAAGGCCCCTCAATTTCCGCTGATTAATCGCAAAAGAGAAAATAAGGCCAAATTATGGCCAGTTGTTGGAAATTTCATGCAAATTTGTGTTATCATGAAATTTGAGGCTCTGTTTGCTGAAAAATTTACTAAAATTTTAAGTATCTCGGTCTTACAATATAAGGGCGGAAATCCGCGATTGGCGGATAAGAGGGTTGATTTTGGCGAAGGTTACGACCGGAAAAGTTCTGAAATATACATTAATGCCCGGCATCTTGCCGCGCATGAAGAATCTGTTCGGCACAGGATTTTCATCTTTAAGCCTTCTGATGGCCCAGATTTTCGCCACCGCCGGCCTCTTGCCCCGCAACCACCCCTATCTTAATCTTGCCAATCAGGGCCGTTTTGGTATTCGCCATGTCATTGCCCAGGCCGCGCATAATCTTGAATTTAATCGCCGAAATATTGATAAGATATTGATATTTATGGCTATATTAGCCGCCGCAATCATCATGCTTATCCAGTTTGTATTGCTGGTTGTGATGCTTTTTGGCCAATCCGCCTGGGCCTTTTCCATGCCGGCCGGGATATTTTTTGATACCGAACACGCAGATACCGATCTGGCCTTTGAAATCCTGACGCAGGTTTTTGGCGTACCGGGTATTTTCTGCTCGCCATCCACCGCCGCGTGCTCGGCCTCAAACGCTACGGTTCCCTGGCCCATCCATGTCGGCTTGCACGAACTGCTGCGCTTTTATTCTTTCGGCCTGCTTTTGATCGGCGTTCTGATTTTCATGTATTTCGTGGTGGTTGTCGTTGCCGAGACCGCCGTGACCGGCCATCCGTTCGGGCAAAGATTTCAGAACGTCTGGGTCCCCATTCGCCTTGTCGTGGCGCTGGGTTTGCTGGTTCCCATCAATTACGGCCTAAATTCAGGGCAATATATCACGCTCTACAGCGCCAAATTGGGATCCAGTCTGGCCACCAATGGATGGCTGCGTTACAACAATGCGATTGAAGCCCATAGCTTATTCGCCGGCGGCGGCGGGGCGGGCCACAACCCGATGGGGGAGAAAGAGACGCTGATCGGCCTGCCACAGCGCCAGTCCATCAAGGAAGTGATTGAATTCATGTCGATTGTCCAGACATGCGCCTATTCCTATTGGGCCACGCGCGGTCCCGGCGTGACGCCAAACATTCCCTTCAGCGGCACCAGCACCATGCACGCGCAGGCCAATATCAAGCCCTATTTCGTGAAATCTGCCAGCATCAGCGGCACTGTCCCCGCCACCTCGCAGCTCGTTACCGCCGGCACAACCTTGCAGCAAGCCATAGATTTCTATGATTACGGCACGATCATCATTCGCTTTGGCGAACATAATGATAGTTATCAGGATCTTGGCAATGTCAAACCCTTCTGCGGTGATATCGCCATCCCTGTGACAACTGCCAATCATATCGGCGATTTCGCATCGGCCGGGGGCGGCGCGCATGTGATGAACACCTATCTGCAGCTGGTTAAAAACCTTTGGTTCATGCCCAATACGGGCGCGGTGAATTTATATGCAGGGGCGATTTATTTCTATGAAAACACAGCAATGCTGGCAGACCGTGCGACAAGGGTCTGCGGCGGCGGTCCGGCCAATTGCGGCGGCACCGGCTTGCCGGCTTGCGGCACACTTGGCGTTGGCTCTGTCCGTGCCTGCCATGTTGCCTTCCCCTCCAAGGAGTGGGGCGAGGATACAAATGACACATTGCAAGGAATCATTGACGGCCAGATTATAAATGCCTGGAGTTTGTACGCGCAAAATACCTCGGATATGGAGATCGAGGATGAAATACTGGAGCGCGGCTGGGCCGGCGCAGGTATGTGGTTTAACCGCATTGCCTATATGAACGGCATGTTCAGCGAATCGGTAAGCGGCGTACCTTACGTCAAGCAATACCCGGAAGTCATGGAAATCGTGAAAAACTACCGCATGACCAATAATGCGGAAATTTCCGGCGCGAATGCCTTCGATCCCAATCTTGCCAACGGAACATCGGTTCCCATCCCCGGCGGCCAGCAAGAAGTCACGCGCGCTACGGCGCTTAATCACACCTACAAAACCTGGAATCAGGACGGCCAGATCGGCAGCGACCCGCAGGATGAGATGATCCGCAACGTCTTTATGGATGCCATGGCTGTTGTGCTGGGCGTGGAAGGCCTGTTTGATATGCGCGGCAGTAACGTGCATGTTCACCCCTTGAGCCAACTTGTCATGGTCGGCAAGGGTATGGTCGAACGCACCATCAAGAATATGGGCATGGCCGCTGTGGGATCATTCCTGCAAGGCATTGCCGGCGATACACCATCTGGTTCTATCATGGGCGCGATTGCCGGATTTTTCTCCTCGACCGCGTTTCTGGGCCTGACGGCCGGGATTATCCTGTTCTATATCGTGCCGTTCCTGCCATTTGTGTATTTCTTCTTTACGGTTGGCACATGGGTCAAAACAATCTTCGAGGCCATGGTCGGCGTGCCTCTATGGGCGCTGGCGCATTTGCGTCTTGATGGCGAAGGCCTGCCGGGCGAGGCCGCGGCCAATGGATATTATCTGTTGCTCGAAATTTTTGTACGCCCCATCCTGACTGTGTTCGGCCTTGTTGCCGCCATCATCATCTTCACGGCGCAGGTACGCGTCCTGAACTTTGTCTGGGATCTGGTTGTTGAAAACGCATCAGGCTTTACGGATACCTCACAACTCGCACTGGATGGTGCTTATGATGCCCGCCAATACGCCTCCAAGCGCGGCGTTTTGGACCAGTTCTTCTTTACGGTGATTTACACAATCATCGTTTACATGCTGGCCACGGCCGCCTTTAAACTGATTGATGGCATACCGGATCATATGCTGCGCTGGACAGGCGCAGGCGTTTCGGCCTTTGGCGATCAGAACCCGGATGCATTGCAGGATCTTTCACGTTATGTAGCGACGGCCGGTATGGTTCAAGGCCAGCAACTTAGCGGCGCCATTACCCAAGGATCACGCGGTGTAGGCGGGTTGGTAGGATCGCTGGTGGATTGACGGGGAAATCGGATAATTAGGATATGAGCAAAGCACAGACACAAAGCAAAACAGGCCTTACGCGCGGCGATGTAGTTCGCTACGTCATGCTGCCGGGCATTCGTCCGCGTCTGGCTGAACTTTTCGGACGCGGCTTTCAATATATCCCGTTTTTTATTGCCATGGTCTATCAATGCGTGCGCTTGCTGCCGGCCAATCACCCTTACACAAACCCTCAAAATATGGGCCGCTTTGGCATTCGCCATGTTATCGCCGAGGCCGCCAATCACCTGGTATTCACGCGCAAGAACATTGACCAGATTGCCGTATTTTTCCTGATCATTCTGGGGATGATCATTATTCTGATGCAGATATTCCTCGTCTCCACGGCTCTTTTCATCCAGCCCGGCTTTACCTTCCCGGCAAACTTTGGCGAGTTCTTTGTACCCAACCGTCTGGCCGGCCCCGGCCAGCCCAGTCAGGATCTTGCCATGATCTTGCTGGATATGGTCTTTGGCGTGCCGGATATGTTTTTTTCCTGCGTGTCCACCGGGGTAAACTGTCTGGATGGCAACGGCAACCCGATCACAATCTCCACCGATGTTCCCGGCCCTCTGAGCGGCGCGCCTATTGAAAACTTTGCCACCTGGCCCTACCCCGTTCATGAAGGCCTGCACCAGCTTCTCTCCCTCTACAGCGTCGGCATGCTTGTAGTGGCGGTATTTATTACCATGTATTTCATGGCCGTGGTGATCGCGGAAACAGCCCAGACCGGCACAGCCTTTGGCAAACGCTTTAACAAAGTCTGGGCTCCGGTACGGATTGTTGTTGCCTTTGGTTTGTTGATCCCAATCGCCTATGGCCTGAATTCCGGCCAGTATATCGTGCTTTACGCCGCAAAATTCGGATCGGGTTTTGCCTCGAATGGCTGGCATTATTTCAACACCACGATCACAAATCATTATTATAACGGCGTGCGCGATCTGGTGGCCGAACCCAATTTCCCGGAATCGAATACCTTGCTGCAATTCTTCCATGTGGCTGCAGTTTGCAAATATATGTATCTCCGCAGCGGTGAATACGACCAGACGGATGGCAATAGCGTACCCGATCTTCTGGCCTATCTGATCCGAGAGCCCATGAGCCCGCCGCAGCACATGGCGCTAACGCCTGTGGCTGCGCTTGCCTATGGCCCCATCAACGGCACCGACACCTATGAAGACATGATGAACTTCATGGCTTTCACCACACCCGGCGGCCATCAAAGCGGCAGCAATCGTATCATCGTACGCTTTGGAAACTATGACGAACATAACAATACCGCCTATACCGCACGGGTAAAACCGCTTTGCGGCGAGATAACCATCGACCTGCAGGACAGCCGCATGCCAACCCCCGCGCCGCCCGTGGGATCCGAACCCGGCCCTGAAGTTCTGCAGCGCCATTACTGGTTCCTGATCAAGGCGCTCTGGCATACCAGCGGACAACTCAACGTTACAACAGGTCTTGGCCCGCCAATCCCGGCCAACCAGTTCCGTTGCCATGCGGTCAAGCATGTGCCATGGCTGAATGCGCCCATTCCGGGCGGCACACCAAACTGCAGTCCTGCGGCCGGCCCATTTTATCCGGATGAACAACTCCGCAATGCCTTGATCGCCGAGATGGCCGATATGTTCGATGCGGCGCTGATCTCTGGCGGGCCGCCTGACAATGCTGTCGGCCAGGCAGCCATCCCCGCGCAGGAAGCCTCTGCCAGCTGGAATACCAACCCGATTATCGCAGCCAAGGGCTGGGCCGGGGCCGCAATATGGTATAACAAGATTGCCGAAATGAACGGCGCGGTCACATCGGCCGTCTTTAATATCCCGCTGCCCAGCAAATATCCCTGGCTGATGGAATACACCAAGGAAAAGCGCCGCCAAAGCGATGAAAGCGTGAGCTTCCGCGATCAATTTAATCCTGTCATGTCCGAGGGACGCGAAGTTGCCTATCAAACGCCGCAGGATAAATCCTATGCCATGGCCATGTATGATGCCTATAATTACTGGAGCGGCGCTGATATGGCCACAACCACCCAGACGCAAGGTACTGGCAATATCATCATGGATACGATCAATTCGATTTTCGGCACGAATGGTCTGTTTGAGATGCGTAAAAATCCCGATGTTCATCCTCTGGCGCAGCTTGTCGGGGTGGGCCGTTCTCTGGTCGAAGCCTCGATCCGCAATCTGGGATTTGTTGGCATTGGCGGCGCATCTGGCGCATTAATGGCGGCGCTGGGCGCTGATCAGGGCAGCAAAGCCATGGCAATCCTGTCCAATGCGATCTTAAGTATCGCGCTGGTGGCGCTCACGGCCGGATTCATCCTGTATTATGTGGTCCCGTTCCTGCCGTTTATCTATTTCTTCTTTGCTGTAGGCGGCTGGGTCAAGGGCATATTCGAAGCGATGGTCGGTGTGCCGCTCTGGGCGCTGGCGCATATCCGCATTGATGGAAACGGTCTGCCGGGTAATGCCGCAATGAACGGATATTTCCTGATATTCGAGATTTTCCTGCGGCCTATCCTTACATTATTCGGCTTTATCGGCAGTATCATCATATTCGCCGCCATGGTCGATGCGTTGCATGATATCTTTGATCTGGTGGTGTCCAATGTCGGCGGTTTCGATATGGAGCATGAATTCTCCAATCCGCTGAATATTGATTTCTACCGCGGCGCGATTGATGAATTTTTCTTCACCGTCATGTATGCGGTAATCGTCTATATGATGGCGCAGAGTTCTTTCAAACTGATCGACCTCGTTCCCAATCAGATCCTGCGATGGATGGGGGCTAGCGTGGCCACATTCAATGACTCCCGTCAGGATCCAACAGGCAATCTGGTCAGCACGGCATCGCTTGGCGCCAACCAGGCGACCAGCTCGCTACGCGGCGGCATAAGCGGCCTTATCAATCTTGGACGGGGCGGTTAATTAAAAGCGTTTTTATTGTTGGACCGGCATGATTAGCAAAAGACGAGTTCTGAAATATGTGCTTCTACCGGAAGTCCTCCCGCGGATGGGAAGGCTTTTTATTGGCGGCTTTGCATATATTGCTTATCTGACGGCAATGGTTTTTTATGCCGTTCGGTTAATTCCGCCGGGTCACGCCTATCTCCAACCCGCCAATTTCGGACGGTTCGGCATACGGCATGCGATTGCGGCCGCCGCAGAAAATCTGAAATATGACCGGCGGCATATCGATCAGATCCTTGTATTTTATACCATCCTTGCCGGGATGGTGATCCTGATGGCACAGCTTGTGCTGGCCGGATTAACATTATTTGCAAGCCCTGTTTACGCCTTGCCCGTAGCCGCCAATTTCGGCGACTGGTTCTTGCTGCGCACCGGATCGCCTTTCTGGGATTTTGATGGATCGCAGGATCTGGCCATGGTCACATTGGACCGTATTTTTGGCGTTCAAGGTATTTTCAACTCCTGTATTTCCACGGCCGTAAACTGCCTCGATCACCGGGGCGAGCCTATATCAGAATCCGCGGGCGGGGCCTATCCATGGCCGATGCACATCGCGCTTCACAATCTATTTCGCATGTATTCCATCGGCATCAGTATCTTATCGCTGATGATCATTATTTATTATATCACCACGATTATCGGCGAAACGGTGGTGACAGGCACACCCTTTGGCCAGCGCTTTAACCGCGCCTGGGCCCCGGTACGCCTGATTGTCTTTGCCGCCCTTCTCGCCCCGCTTAATCTGGGCGGGCCCAATGGCGGCCTGAACGGCGCGCAGCTTATTACCCTTGGCGTGGCAAAATTCGGATCCAATTTTGCCACCAATGCCTGGGGTTATTTCAATAACACCATGGCCGGGACCACGCTGGGCACACGCACATTATATGAACCGGAACAGCTGATTGCGATTCCGCAGACACCGGAATTTGGTACGCTGCCGCAATTTTTCTCCGCCGTGCATGCCTGTATTTTTGCTGAAAAAATGATACGCAACCGGGATATTATTCCCTATCTGGTGCGCGGAGGAAGCGTTGACCCGACAGTTTCCAATCCGATTGCCTCCAACTCCGTAGAATTCATGACCACGCCACTTGCCACAGCTGTCGGGCCTGCGCCGCCAGCTGCGCCGGCCTCTCCGGCTGCACCGCCCAGCCCGCCCGCTGTTGTATCTACTAGCTTTTCCGAGCATGGCGTACTAACACTGCGCTTTGGGATCAAGGATGTTAATGAGTACGGCGATTTCGCAGGCGGCGTAAAACCCATTTGCGGCGAACTGAGCATCCCGGTTTCGGGTATCGAAGAATACGGTGCCTACAGCGCCCTATATATCTTTTATGAAACCATGCTCAGAACGGCGGGATCCGGCTATATCACCGGAACGCTGGCTGAGCATGTCAAAAGCATTTCCGATTGCGTCGTCATGCGTGAATTAAGATTTGGTCAGGCCCTGACCTGCACGCTGGGTGATCCGATTGGAACTTATGATCAGGTCGTGCGGCAGCATTTCGCCTCGCTTGAGACGAACATGAATACCGCGCTGATTACACTGGTGAGTGGGCAGATCACACGAGCTGACCTGTTGGTGCGGGATTTACTCCTGCAGCGCGGCTGGGCAGCGGCGGCCATATGGTACAATAAAATCGCCCAGATCAACGGCGCGGTTGTTGATGCAACTTTCAACGTGCCCAAGCCAAAATTATTCCCGGAACTGATGGAAGATATCAAGGCCCAGCGCTTGGCGGCGGGTGAGAGCTCATCCGGGCCGGAGCTTTTCAACCCGGAAGCCCCCGAAGGGCGGGTCTTATATGTCCCGGCCGGGGAATATCCGATGGCCAAGGCCTATTATCAGCTTTACAAAATGTGGGATACGGCGCTCGCAGCCCGCACCTCGGAAGTCCAGCCCACCAGCAACGTCTTTATTGACACCATTAATCAGGTCTTTGGCACCAGCGGTCTTTTTGATATGCGCCGCGGTCCGCTGGGCGCGGTTCATCCTGGCAACATGCAAGTTCATCCGCTGGCGCTCCTCAGCGCGCTGGGGCGTTCAATGATCGAAGCCTCGATCATCAATCTTGGCATTTCATTCGGAACCGGCATCATGGCGATCTTTGATCCGCTGGGCATGGGCGCGGCCCTGAAAGCGGCCTCCAGTTTCTTCAGCACCGTCGCCATGGCGACCATCTCGATCGGTATTGTGCTCTACTACGTTCTGCCTTTCCTGCCCTTCGTCTATTTCTTCTTTGCCTTTGGCGGCTGGGTGAAAAGCATATTCGAAGCCATGGTCGCCATGCCGCTCTGGGCGCTGGCGCATCTGCGGATTGATGGACCCGGATTGCCGGGGCCGGGGGCCACGAATGGCTACTTCCTGCTGCTGGAGATATTCCTGCGGCCAATCCTTACGCTTTTTGGATTGCTGGCCAGCCTCGTCATTTACGCGGCCATGGTACATAACCTGAACAATGTCTTTGATATCATGACCGTCAACGTGGGCGGATCGAACCGTGAAGCCCCCGTCGCGCCCACCGATATTGATTTCTGGCGCGGGCCGATTGACGAGCTGTTCTATACCGTGATTTACGCGGTTCTGGTTTATATGATGGGCTTGTCCTCATTCAAGCTTATCGACACGATGCCGGGGCAAATCCTGCGCTGGATCGGCGCATCCGTTTCAACATTCCATGACAATAACGGCGATCCGGCCGGCCAACTCACAGGCCAGATGTACCGCGGCTCGCAGCTCAGCGTCAACCAGATCACCGGCGCACTCAATCCCGGCCAGATCGCGGCCCTGACGGCGCGTTGATATTTTCCTGAAACGTCATAGAAAAACGCCCGCCTGATTTCAGGGCGGGCGTTTGTTTCATAATTGTTTATCTTATTGGCGCAGGTGATCCAGAAGAACGGACAGATTACCGCCGCCGCGCTGGATGACAGATGCAAATTCCGAACGCTGCGTTGTGGCCATGCTCACGCCTTCGACAATCACATCGACAACCTTGTTTGATCCGCCCTTGTTACGAATGCGCCAATCAACGGTGATCTTCTCGCCGTTTTTGGGGATGATATGCGAAGTCACGATGGAATCATTATCGCCTTCAGCGCGGGAGCCAACGACCTTGAAATCCTGTCCCTGATAATCGCCAAAACGCTTGGAATAGACATCAATGATCATCTTCTCAAAGCTGGTCAGATATTCCTGCTTTTGCGCGTCTGTTGCTTGTCCCCAGTAACGGCCCAGCGCAAAACGCCCGATTGTCTTCATGTCAAAGCTGTCACGCAGCAGCGAGCGAAATTCCGATTTGCGCTGCTCAAGGCTGGCATCGGGATTGGCCAGAAAATCAATGCCGCGCTGCGCCATGGCACTGACGAAAGCCTCGGCCGATGCTGCCTTGCTATCGCTGACCATCAGGATGGATCCGGGCGCTTTCATGTCCTGCGCGCTGACTAACATGCCGGCATTTGCAGGCATCGCTGCAGAAAGCAGACATAGCGCACTGGCGGTTAAAAAGAGTTTATTCTTGATCATGGTCATCTTATGGTCCTCACTTGGATGGCAAGAAGGGCCGCGCTTTTGACAAGCATCGGCCCTTCTTTTGAATGGTCTATATTATTCGTCATAGTCTGGAATTTCGGGCGCATCACCAGCCGAGTCGCTGCGGTCTTCCACCATGGCCTGACGGCGCTGATAGTAGATGCTGCGTGTGGCGGCATAGTAATCCACCGAGCTGGCTTCCAGATCTTCCAGAACATCAACAAGGGATTCGCGAAGGTCGAGGTAATCAAGACCCAGCTTGGTATAGTAAAGCCCTTCTTCATTGATATTGAACAGATACCAGCGCAGCGGATCGGCAAAGCCATCCACGAAATAACCGGTGTAATCGCGCATCGAAGATGGTCCCAGGAACGGCACGACCAGATACGGGCCGTGATCCACGCCCCAGACGGCCAATGTCTGTCCAAAATCTTCGGCTTCGTATTCAATACCTTCTGCGCCGGCCACGTCAAAAAGACCGCCCACGCCGACCAGCACGTTAATAACAGTGCGCTTGACAACATTTACCGCGCCTTCCATATCGCCCTGCAAAACCTGATTTCCAAACGTGACAGGGCTCTTTAATGTACGCAGCACATTGCGTAACCCTTTGCGGGCCGGTTCCGGCACGACCGCGCGGTAACCTTTTACAACAGGATGAATAACCGCATCATCAACAGCGGCATTGAATGCAAAAACAGCGCGGTTTGTGCGCTCGAATGAATCATCAATCTCGACATCCCCGACATAGATCGGTTCACCGCCATTATCCGATGCGCCGCCTACGGCCGCGCATCCCGGCAGAATGAAAAAACTGCTCAGCAGAACCGCGAGAACGCTGCTGCGAAATAATGTGACCATTGCCCTAAGCCCCTTGTTTTTATACATAATATTTTTTAATACCAGAGTATTCCGATTACAGTTAAGCAGGTAGTGATTACTGTCAGGTTAATTTTTAAAACCAAAATAAAACATTGAATGTTCCACGGCGAAGTCAGTGTATTTTAAAATCACCTGATTGCAAGACGCATAAGAGAAAATTCCGCAAAGGTCAACAGGGGTTTAGCCATCTTCCTGATTGATGAGCGCCGTGAGACCAAAAAGCAACGATATGACCGCCGGCGACCAGGCGGCCAGAATAACCGGAATCTGCCGTGATCCGCCCAAAGCCTGTAAAAAGCTGGAGAGAAAGAATACGACAAATCCGATCATCACGCCCACGGCAATCAGGGTGAAAGCACCGCGAAAACGAGGCGGGCGCATGGACACGCTGGCCGCCAGCAGCACCATGGCCATAAACAGCAAAGGCTGCGCCCAGAGGGATTGATAATGGACCTTGAGCCGGGCCGCATCAAAGCCGGTGCTCTCCAGCGTGCGGATATAGCCCGGCAAATGCCAGAACGACATGGTTTCCGGCGAGGCAAAGCTTTCCTCGATATCTTCAATCGTCAGCGCGGTGGGGATGGTATAGCGGGGCATCGACATGGACTCGCCCGAGGGACTGTGAACACTGGCCCCCTCCAGCACCCATTTACTGCCCTCCAGCCGGGCCGTACGGGCATCCACGCGGGCCGCAAAGCTGTTATCGTCCGAGAATTCAAAAAGCGTAATATCCTGTAGCGCCCAATCTTCCTGCGTGACGCGGGCAGCGTGGATAATGGCATAATCGCCTTCATCCGTCAGATCCTGCCGCAGCCATAACCCTTCCTCGAAAATCGCCACTTGCGAAGCATTATGCGTGAGATAAAGATTTTCCATCTGCTTGAAACGGCCCAGCAATACCGCACCCAGCGGATTTATCACCATAATCAGGATAAACCCGGCTATAGCCGAGACCGCCAGCACGGGTCCTAAAAACTGCCAGACCGAAAAGCCCGAAGCCCGCATGACGATCAGTTCCGAGCGCCTGGTCATCTGCCAAAAGGTAAACATGGCGCTGAAAAGCACGGCAAAAGGCAGCATGATCTGCCCGGCTTCAGGCATTTTTAAAAGACCCATGCCAAAAACCATCGACATCGGAACCCCGTCCTGCTTGGCGGCACGGCGGATCAGTTCCACCATATCGAAAATAAAAACCACGCACAGCAATGCCGCCGTCAGCGCCAGCAGGTTTCGGATATAATTGCGCGCCATATAACGGGCGATGGTGGTGCTGAAAATCTTCATGCCCTGCCCCGCCTCCAGCTCCTGTATCCGCTCACCACGCGCCGGCGGAAATTCTCGCTCCAACCGCTTAACAGATAAAGGCACAGACCTGCCGCGCCGAATGTCAGGACATACATGCCGGCAATACCCAGTATATTATTGCGTGCCAGGCTAAAGGCCGTGAGATAAAGCCCCTGTATCAGCAGGGCCAGCGTGATGGCCGCCAGAATGCTGCGCCCCTGCCCGCCGCGCCCCTGCGGCCCCATTTGCAGCGCCAGCGCCGCCATCATGGTAAAGACCAGCACCAGCACAGGCGCTGTAAAACGCTTGTGAATCTCGGCGCGAAATTCATCAAGGCTTTCCCTGTCGCGTTCATTGGCGGCATCAGGACTGAACAGCTCGGTGATTGTACGCTCATCAGGTTCGCGCCAGCGCATCCGCACCGGATTGCTATCGGGCAGATCAATCGTGTAACGCTCGAATTTCAGGCGCTGGAGGATATTTTTTTCGCGGTCATATTCCTGACGCGATCCATCATAAACCACGACTTCATTGCCTTCTTCGGTGCTTAAAATCACGCCGCGCTTGGCCAGAATGGTGGAGGGGTTTTTGGATTTATCGCGGCTGTCATTGATCAAAAGACCGCGCAGATCACCATCCTCGGCGCGTTCCCGGATATAAACCGTCAAACCCGATCCGATGGAATTGAATACCCCCTCGCGCAGCAGCAGCGTTGATATCTGCGCCTTGATATTCTGGCTTAAGGCATGCATCCCGGATAAAGCTTGCGGCGCGATATAAAATGATATGGCATACAGGAATATCGTCAGCGTGCCAGCCAGCACCAGCGCGGATTTGCCCACCTGCAAGGGTGAATACCCCATGGCGCGGATGACAATCAGCTCGGAATCAAGGCTCATGCGGTTATAGACAAATATCGTGGCTGCCATCGCCGCCAGCGGAACGATCACCTCAAAGAAGCGCGGCATGGCCAGCGCCGTCAATATCCAGAAAGACAGGCTGGATGCCCCTGATTCCATGATCAGTTCCAGAAATCTCAAAGACTGTGTGAGGAACACAACGGCCGTGAGCACCAGCGCGATAAAAAGCGTGGCGATCGCAAGATTTTTCAGCAGATAAAGATCAAAACGCGCAAGCATGGATTTTTTTAAGGGGTTTTCAAATTCTCTTTAAGGCTTATAGTAAATACGCCCGCTTCTCAAGAGCGGAAAGCGCTTTCCGGTTATCGCATCATAGAAGGACAATATGGCCATCACACCCCGCTTTTCCAAAAAATCCTCCGCGCAGGCCGACCTGCACATCCTGCCTGTCTGGAAGGGTAAAACCCTGAACATTGGCACAGGACCTGCCAGCAAGACTGATGCACAGGCCTTAGGCGCAGCCGCCCTTAAAAACCCCGCCTTCACCGGGGGCCTTGGCCAGATACTCCCGCTGACGCTCTCCTCAAATGGCAAGGCTGTACGTTATGTTCTTCTGGGTCTGGGCGAAGCCGGCAAGATCACCGCGCTCAAGGCGCAGGAAGCCGGCGGCAAATTATGCGCCGCGCTGAAGACCCAAGGCGTAAAAGCACCAGCCCTTCATCTGGCCAAGAATGACGGATCGAAATCTTTCCCGGCAGCGGCGCTGGCGGCGCAGATTGCCGCTGGCTTTGCCTTGCGCTCTTATACATTCGATCATTACAAGACGAAAAAGAAAGACAAGGATGCCGCGCCGCAACTCTCAAGCCTTGAACTTGTTCTGGACGATGCCCCGGCCGCGCAAAAGGCCTTCGCGCCTTTGGATGCCGAAATCAAGGGCGTGTTCTTTGCCCGCGATCTGGTCAATGAACCCCCGAATGTTTTATACCCCGACAGCTATGCCAAGCGCATTGCCGCGACCCTGAAACCCTTGGGCGTATCCGTGGAAATCATGGATGAGAAGAAACTGGCAAAGCTTGGCATGGGCGGCATTTTAGGCGTAGGCCAAGGCTCCGAAAAACCGCCCCGCATCGTTGTCATGCGCTGGGATGGCGGTTCCAAGAAAACCAAGAACAAGCCCGTCGCACTGGTGGGCAAGGGCATGACCTTTGATACTGGCGGTATTTCTATCAAACCCGCCGCCGGCATGGATGAGATGAAAATGGATATGGGCGGATCGGCCGCCGTGGTCGGCACAATGATGGCGCTGGCCTTGAAGAAATCCAAGGCCAATGTCGTGGGTATTGTCGGGATTGCCGAAAACATGCCTTCCGGCAACGCTTACCGCCCGGCCGATATCCTGACCATGCATAACGGGACCAGTGTTGAGGTTTTGAATACCGATGCCGAAGGCCGCCTTGTGCTGGGGGATTGCCTGTCTTACGTCCAGCAAACCTTCAAACCCCAGGTGGTCATTGATCTGGCCACGCTGACAGGCGCTATTCTGGTGGCTCTGGGCCATGAATATTGCGGAACATTTGCCAATGACGACAAGCTCTGGGGGGCGTTGAACGCCGCCAGCGCCAATACCGATGAAAAACTCTGGCGCATGCCCCTTGATGAGGTCTGGCGCAAGGATATCGAGGCCAATTTTGCTGATATCCAGAATATCGGCAAAAGCACTGGCCGCGCCGGATCCTGCACAGCCGCCGCGTTTTTAGAGCATTTCATCGAGCCCGGCACGCCATGGGCGCATCTGGATATTGCCGGAACCGCCTGGCGCAATGCCGATAAACCGACCGTGCCGAAATTCGGCTCCGGCTTTGGCGTGCGCCTGCTCTGCGACTGGATTGCGGAAAATTACGAAGACTAGTATAACCGCCGGCATGAGCATAAATTCCGGCAAAACGCAGCCTTCCAAACTCAAACGCCGCCTCTCCAGCGCCAGCGATCTGATCGCGGCGGGTCTTGCCGCGCCCGATGATCAGCCCGAGCTGGAGGCCGTGGCGACAGAGTTTGCCATAGGCATCAGCGATCATCTGGCCGCCGCCATGCCCGGATCCGCGGCAATAAGCGCCCAATACCTGCCACAACGCGCAGAACTGATCACCACCCCCGCCGAGCTTGATGATCCGATCAGTGATGAGGCGTACACCCCGGTGAAAGGTATCGTGCATCGTTATCCTGATCGCCTCTTGTTCAAGGTCGCCAGCGCCTGCGCCGTTTATTGCCGCTATTGCTTCCGGCGCGAGATGATCGGTCCGGGCACTGGCATTCTCTCTGCGGATGAAATCAATGCCGCCCTTGATTATGTCAGAAATGCCCCGCATGTACGCGAGGTGATTTTAACCGGCGGTGATCCGCTGATCCTTTCTGCCCGGCAGCTTGATGATATTCTGGAAAAAATTGAAACTATTCCACATATCAAAATTATGAGAATTCATACGCGTGTTCCCATTGCCGATCCATCGCGCATTACCGGTGATATTCTCAATATTCTTAGCCGAAAAAAGCCAATAGTTATGGCATTGCATGTTAATCACGCGGATGAATTTACACCCGCCGTCATCGAAAAACTCGCTGCGCTGCGACAGGCGGGATGTTTGCTGTTATCGCAATCTGTACTTCTGCGCGGCGTGAATGATAATGCCGATGTTTTGGAAAATCTGTTCCGTACGTGTCTGGAACATGGCATCAAACCTTATTACATCCACCATCCCGATCTGGCGCGCGGGACCGGACATTTCCGCCTGCCCATCAGCACGGGCATGGCAATCATGAAACAATTACAAGGACGGTTAAGCGGCATAGCCCAGGCGAGCTATATGCTGGATATTCCGGGCGGATTTGGGAAAATCCCCTTGCATGAGGGGAATGTACGCATGCTGGCGCATGGCCGTTATGAAATCACGGATTATAAAGGCGGCAGGCACATTTACTGTGATGATCTGCCGCTACGCGATTGAACCACGCGGCGCAGACCAACAACAATCATCGAAGACAGGACAAAGATCAATGTCCACCTGCCTTGTTGGGCGCTTCTTCTGCGGCCGGGGCCGCTGCATCAGCCGGGGCAGCAGCCGCGCCATCTGCAGGCACAGCGCCTTCTTCTGCCGCAGGGGCAGGCTCAGGTGCCAATTCAGCCTTTTCCGCCGCGATATCAGCCTCAGACGGCAGCGCCGCAGGCGATGGCGAATGTGTCCGCAGCCATGCAATGATATTGGCGCGCTCTTCCGGTTTTTTCAGGCCCACGTAATTCATGGCCGTGCCTTCAACATAGGCCTTGGGCTTGTAAAGGAACTTGTTCAGGGAATCATACGACCATGTGCCGCCCTTGGCCTTCATGGCATCCGAATAGGCGAAACCGGCATGATGGCCTTTTTCAGCCGTGACAACATTCCAAAGATTGGGGCCGACCTTGTTCGGGCCGCCATTATCAAAGGAATGGCACGCCGCGCAGGCCTTGGAAAGCTTCTCGCCTGCCGCGACATCGGCCGTGGCCAGCAAATGCATAATGGGCTCAGGTCCCGTCGGGCCGGCCGCGCCGCCGCCCTCAACCGGGCCGCCTTCGACCTCAACCGCGTTCTTCTCCAGCGCCTTGGGCACAACCAGGTGATCGCCAACAAATGCGCCGAGATAGGCTACGATACCTGCTACAAGAATGGCGGCAAAAATTTTATTAAATTCAAAACTGGACATGGTGCTTTTGTTCTTTTGTGCTTCTTTTAAGCCTTGTTATGCTTTGCGTATGAGGCAAAATATCGGTTGCTACTATAGCAGCAATATTCTACTTGTCGATGGTGTTTAGCCGTTTGACTATAGTCAATCAACCAAAAATTCAAGGCGGGAATATCCATGGCCAAAAATATTAAAAAAATAGCCTTTCAAGGAGCATATGGCGCCTATTCCGATCTGGCCTGCCGCACCGTCTTTCCAGGCGTGGAAACCATGCCCTGCCATGCTTTCGAGGATGCATTCGCCGCCGTACAGGACGGCAAGGCCGATCTGGCGATGATTCCGGTTGATAATACACTGGCGGGCCGCGTGGCTGATGTTCACCGCCTGATGCCCCAAGGCGATCTTTATATCATTGGCGAGCATTTCCAGCCGATCCGCCATGCGCTTTTAGGTTTAAAAGGCACACAAAAAGCCGATCTGAAGCATGTCCACAGCCATATCCATGCCCTGCCGCAATGCCGCAAGATGATCCAGCGTTTAGGGCTGCAGGCGCATGTTGCTGCCGATACGGCCGGGGCTGCCGCCGAGCTGGCCGCGCGCGGCGATAAAACACACGGCGTGATTGCCTCGCTGCTTGCCGCCGAGATATACGATCTGGCGGTTCTGGAAGAAGACGTGCAGGATGCCAATCACAACACGACGCGCTTTTTGATTTTGGCACCGGAGCCTGAAATCCCTGAGATTACAGAAGGAAAAACCATTGTCACCAGCCTGATTTTCGAGGTCCGCAATATTCCGGCCGCGCTTTATAAATGTCTGGGCGGGTTTGCCACAAACGGCTTTAACATCACCAAGCTGGAATCTTATGTGAATGAAAATTTTGAGGCTGCGCGCTTTCTGGTTGATATTGAAGGCCACCCGGAATCACCTTCTTTCAAGCTGGCTTTGGAAGAACTTGGTTTTTATGCCAAGATGGTACAATTCGTAGGCGCCTATCCCGGCCATACCTCCCGCAATGCTTCGGGCCGCGAATTTTCTTAAAAACTCTCAATTATCCCGCAAGGAAAGGATCCTCAATCTATGCCAACACACGCCGAACTCGCCATCAGGCTTCTTAGTGATGCAGCCGGATTTTTCCGCACCTTAGGATCGCAAACGCCGGAACTGGACGAACAAATGACCCAGAATGCCGATATTTTCGAGCAGATGGCCGATATGATGGAAGCCGACCCTACAGGGTCATTGCAGGGCACAGCCTTTAGCGAGCTGACAGGCAACCTGCTGCAGGATGCAGCCGGATTTTTCCGGGATCTTGCCGAGGGCAACGAACCCATCAAGGAACAAATGCTGGAAAATGCCAATGTGTTCGAGCAAGTCGGCGAACTGGTCCGGCAAAACCCGCTGGGCATTTTAGAATAGTAATTAAATCCGGCGCCGGTTATTGCGCGGTGAGGAAATAAGCCGCCGCAAAGGCCGCCGCGCTCAGCGCGATACATGAGAAAAGAATCGTCAAAATACTGATCTCGCGCTTGAGATTGCCTTCCAGAACCTTGAGCGTCATATCCACGGTGCGGTTGTTTTTCTGATCGAAATATTTTTTCTTCACTTCGATTTTGGTGTACTGGCGGCTTTCGTGCAGCTGATGCGCCGCGCTCATGGCCTTATCCATGTTATCGGTGACGGTTTTCATCTCCCAAGGGGTTTTTCCCTGCGATTTGTGAGGATCATTATAAACATAGACAGAATATTCAATTCCCTGCGCTTCCGCAGCCTTCGCCGTATTCGCTCCCATGGCTTCCCAAAACTCCCCGCAATGAAAATTCATAAAATATATAAAACCGCGGCAATCATTATTATATGAATCGCTTTGCAAAAAAAGTTTTAAAAACTGAATAAATTATGCGAAAGCGCTTTTTTGCGGCTTTGTTGTAAATTGTCCCAAATCAGGCTATTCTGAAGGCATCTTCCCTGATGGCGGAGCCGGACCCGGATCTTCCATATTCCAATTTTTTCAAACTTAATTCCCAAACTCTCAAGCTTTTCGCGCGCCATGAATAAAGCCACTATCGCCAAGCGGGCCAATCCCGCCAAAAAACCCGCCTTTATACGTATTCCATTCGTTCCCGACCGGCTCCAGCTTTTCGCGGCACGCCGCCTGATGGACGGAATAGCCTTTGCGGTATGCGGGGCCGGGGTGTTTTTGCTACTGGCCCTGATCAGCTACAGCAATACCGACCCTTCATTGAATGCGGCCCTGACAGAACTGCCCACTACGGAGGACGGGGAATTATTCGCACCCGCCAACTGGATGGGCGGCGCAGGGGCCGTTATATCCGATCTCCTGCTCCAGACTATCGGCTTTGCCGCTTATTTGCCGGCGCTGTGTCTGAGCGTATGGGGCTGGCGGCTTTGGCGGCGCATGGGGCTTTCTGCCATGCCGCTGCGCCTTGTCGCGATCATGAGCGCCTCGCTGCTGGGCGCGATTGGCCTTGCGCTTATTCCCTCCTTTGACCTGATTCTGCATCCCTATCTGGGCAGCAGCGCCGGAACCATATTACTGGCGCGGCTGAATGAACTGGCCTCCATGGCTCTGCCCACAAGCATTTACCGCTTTATAGGGCCGGTTGTAATCTCCTTGACCTGTGCCTTGATGGCGATTGCCCTTTTTGTGTATGCGGCGGGCTTCACCGTCAACCATGTCAGCCGGTTCCTGCAGGTCTGCACACAAACCAGCCTGTATATCATCAGCCAGATGGCCGCGCTGATGCTGGCCTTTACATCATGGCTACGCACGCATAATCCTGTTGCCGCCAGAGCCGAGACCTATGAGCTGGCCGAAGAGGATGAAGCCCCGCAAGGCAGCCTATTCTCATGGCCACGCTTTCGCTTAAACCTGTTCAAAGGCCCTGTGTCCGATCTGGAACTGGAAGGCGATGAAGAGGATGATTTTGATGAAAAACCCGCCCGGAAAACGCCGCGCCCCAAAACGGCTTCCCGCGAAAAATCCGCGCCTGTCATCCCGGTAAAATCCGCGCCCGCCGAAGCGGAAAAGCCCAAGGCCAAAGCCACGCGCGAAGCCCCGCAAAAACGTTTTGCCCTGCAGGAAGATGGCCAATGGGAATTGCCGCCGCTGGACCTGCTGCAGGAACCACCCGCCGAAACCAAGACATCCGTCCCCAGCGAAGATGCCCTGCGTAAGAATGCCGAGCTGCTGCAAAACGTGCTTTCCGATTTCAGCGTGCAGGGCGATATCGTCAGCATTCATCCCGGCCCTGTTGTGACGCTTTATGAACTTGAGCCTGCGCCGGGCACGAAATCCTCCCGCGTTATATCCCTAAGCGATGATATCGCGCGGTCCATGTCGGCCGTATCGGTGCGCTGCGCGGTTGTGCCGGGGCGTAACGTGATTGGTATCGAGCTGCCCAATAAACAGCGCCAGTTCGTGCTGATGCGGGAACTTCTGGCATCGCGCATCTACGAAAAATCAACGGCGCTCCTGCCGCTTATTCTAGGCAAGGATATCGGCGGCCAGCCCATCATGGCGGATCTGGCAAAAATGCCGCATTTGCTGGTGGCCGGAACGACAGGTTCGGGGAAATCGGTTGCCGTCAATACGATGATCTTATCGCTGCTCTTCCGTCTCTCGCCGGAGAAATGCCGCTTTATCATGATCGACCCCAAGATGCTGGAGCTTTCTGTTTATGATGATATCCCGCATCTTTTAACGCCCGTGGTTACCGAACCCGGCAAGGCGATTGTCGCCCTGAAATGGACGGTTGCCGAGATGGAAGATCGCTACCGCTCCATGTCGAAGCTAGGCGTTCGCAATATCGAAGGCTATAACGAGCGCCTGCGCGAGGCCCGCAAAAAGGGCGAGAATATCATGCGCCGGGTGCAGACAGGATTCGACCCCGAAACGGGCCAGGCGATTTACGAAGAACAGCCCATGGATCTCACCGAACTGCCCTATATCGTGGTGGTGGTGGATGAATTTGCCGATCTGATGCTGGTTGCTGGCAAGGATGTCGAGAACGCGATCCAGCGCCTCGCGCAGATGGCGCGTGCGGCCGGAATTCACCTGATCATGGCCACGCAAAGGCCGTCCGTGGATGTTATTACCGGCGTGATCAAGGCGAACTTCCCGACACGGATTTCATTTCAGGTCACATCCAAGATCGACTCCCGTACAATCTTAGGCGAATCAGGAGCCGAGCAGTTACTGGGCATGGGCGATATGCTGTATATGGCGCCGGGTGGCCGCGTCACCCGCGTTCACGGGCCCTTCGTCAGCGACGATGAAGTCGAGGACGTGGTGAAATACCTTAAATCCCAAGGCAAACCCGCCTATCTTTCCGACATCACCGAAAACAATGATTTTGGCAATTCGGAAATCATGAACGCGATCTTCTCGAACAGATCCGGGGATGGCGAAGGCGTGGACGAGCTTTATGATCAGGCCGTGGCGATTGTGGCACGCGAGGGCAAGGTCTCGACCAGCTTCATCCAGCGACATCTGCAGATCGGTTATAACCGCGCCGCCAGAATCGTTGAGGAAATGGAGCGTCAGGGCGTGATCTCAAAAGCCAGCGCGACAGGAAAACGGGAAATTCTGGTACAAGATTTCAGCGATTATTGATATTGCGAATTAAAAACTCCGCTACAAATCCTTGCGATTCCAATATTTGAATAACACTTCGCAAAAGATAATTATTTATAAATTGTATTGTGTAAATTCGACCATTCTCTTTCACAGGCGCTACCATTCCTTTTTCACGCAACTTTCCCATGACGTAAGATTTTTTAACTGAATTACGAATTCCAAACCGATCGAGTTCAGATGATTTCATCGACATGTCTTCACTTTTAATGAGATGCGATAAAATATCGAATTCTTGTTTTGTAATGTGCTTTCTATCCAACGCCCTATGAAGGGCAGGCAACAGGATCTTGTCTCTTGTATATTGGCTTTGCATTAAATGATCAATTTTTTGAATTTGATTTTTTAATCCTTTCAAAAAATACTCCGCCCAACCAAGCAAATCAGAATCTTTCAAGCTGTCTGCGTTTGCCAACATCTCGTAATACTTGTCTCGATCCGCATAGAATACCGACGACGGATTAAAAATGCGGCCCCCTGCCTGAACATTAAAACCTAACTTAATTAATAACGCATAATTTAAAAGACGGCCCATACGCCCATTCCCATTATCAAATGGATGAATATACATGAACCGATGATGAGCGATCGCTACCATCAAAAGCTGATTCTGCTCAGCATACCTTTTATTTATGAATTCGATGAAATTGTCAAAATACTCCGGCAAGACTTCTACCTTCGGAGGTTCCAGCTTAGATTTTTTGATTCCTACGTTGTGCTTTCTCAATTCACCGGGATAACGCGATCCTTCTCCTTTCTCTGGAGGAGTGAGTTTATGGACGACGATTTTATGCAACTCGGAAATATAGGCACGATTAATAATTGTATCGGGAGATGTCTGCCGTTCAATAAATTGTATAGCGGCCTCTAAGTTATTGAGCTCCTGCTTTTTTTCATCTTCAGATGCCCTGTTTTCTATAATTTTTTCAACATATTCTGACAGGGTTGTATTATTTCCTTCAATCCGAGCTGAACCCAATGTTTCAAGAATTTGGAAAATAGTCTTAAGCTGAAAAAAAATATGAAACGGGACTTCCCCATACAACCTAGGACTGCGAAGCTTCTCAAGCTCCAAAATAGTTCGAGATAGATCACTATTCCAATCTGGCGATGGTACATAAATTTCTGTTGTCATGCACTTTGCTTTTTAAAATTTATTAGTTACATTAAATATCAATATATATTATATTTATCAATATATTATATATTATTAATTACAATGCTTCTTTAATTATCACTAGGACTTACTTATAATTTTCACTTAAAATACTTCTGCTCGCTATAACAAAAACCACAACAAGAGCGCGTATGGCTAAATTATAAATACAAGCCCGAAAATCAAAACAAAGAGATCAATCACTCTAAGGCAAGCGCGAGATACTGGTACAGGATTTCAGCGATTATTGATCGCCGTTAAGGGATGTCCATATTCAGGGCTTCGGCAACTGCCTCAACTTCAACCTGCTTGAGGACATTGGCATCAACATGGATATCGGATGGCAGCATCGGGCGGCCTCGTGCATCCGTGGCAACTTCCTCGTCGCAAACCTGCCCCAGCTTGTGAATCAAAATCTCGCCCATGCGCGTTTTTGCTGCTTCGGCCTCGGCACGCGGCATCGCATCCAGCTTGGACTGCGCCGCATCCCAGAAATCCGATAATTTACGGGCGCGCTCATCCTCGATCATGCCAAAGATGGAAAGGGCAGCGGCGTTGGGGGCTTGTTTTTTCATATCCAAGTTCATAGCAAATTGAGAAATAAATTACAAATTTGCCCCATAAGATCGCAGTTTTGCTATCATAAGAGCCTGATACGGAACGGGAGCCTTCATGACAGCCAGCCTTAAAGACAAAACCATTTTCATCACCGGCGGCAGCCGCGGGATTGGCCTTGCCATTGCGCTGCGCGCGGCCAAAGACGGGGCCAATGTGGTGATCGCCGCCAAGACCGATGCGCCGCATCCCGATCTGCCCGGCACGATCCACACGGCCGCGGCAGAGATCGAGCAAGCCGGCGGCAAGGCACTGGGTATTCGCATGGATATCCGCGAAGAGGCGCAAGTCGAAGCCGCAATCAAACAAGCCGCCGATCATTTCGGCGGGATTGATATTTTGGTGAATAATGCCAGCGCTATTTTTCTGGCCGGAACAACAGATACGCCCATGAAGCGTTACGACCTGATGCACCAGATCAATATCCGGGGCACGTTCATGGCCTGCCAGAAGGCCATTCCGTATTTAAAGAAGTCAAAAAATCCGCATATCCTGACCCTCTCCCCGCCCATCGACCTCAATCCCAAATGGTTTGAAAATCACTGCGCCTATACGATTTCCAAATTCGGGATGAGCATGTGCATGCTGGGCATGGCGGCGGAGCTGAAGGAGAGCAATATTGCCTGTAATTCCCTCTGGCCACGGACGCTTATCTATACGGCGGCGATGAAAATGATCGGCAATATCAAACCGGAGAATTGCCGCAACGAACAGATCGTGGCCGATGCCGCCCATTGCATCCTGACCAGCGATTCCAAAACCCATAGCGGTAACTTCTATATTGATGAAGACGTTCTCAGCGCCCATGGTATCAAGGATTTCACCGCCTATAGCATTGCGCCGGGACATAAATTGATCCCGGATCTCTACCTTGAATAATACCGGGATATAAGGAAACCATTGCCACACGGCAAAGGATTTCCTAGAGTGCGGCGTAATACTTCATGAGATGCTAGGATTTTTCATGCGCCATAAATACTCGCTTGCTGCAATTTTACTGATGATGCTGATGGTGTTTGCCTTTCCGGTAAATGCCAAGAAAAACGATAAAGCCGATATCGACATCCCGGCCATCGAGAATTACCTGCAATCCTTAAACAGCGCCCGCGCGCGCTTTGTCCAGACGACCCATAACGGCAGCCAGCTGGTGGGGACATTCTACCTTCAGCGTCCCGGCAAACTACGTTTCGAATATGACGAGCCGGTAAAAGATTTCGTGGTGGCCGATGGTTTCTTTATCTACTTCTATGATTCCGAAGCCGGGGAACAAACCAACGCGCCGATCGGTCAGACTCTGGCCGATTTTATCCTGCGCTCCGACCTCAAACTCAGCGGCGATATCACCATCAAAAATCAAAAGCGCGAGGGCGACCTGATCTCGCTGGAACTGGCGCAGACCGCCGACCCGGCCGCAGGCACATTATTTCTCGCCTTTGATGCCAATCCGCTGACCCTGAAGAAATGGCGCGTGGTTGATGCACAAGGCCTGATTACCGAGGTCGAGCTGTTTTATCTCAAAACCGATATCAAACATGCCGATGGACTTTTTGTGTATAAAGACCCGAAAACCGGGCAAGCACCGCAATATAACCGCTAGAATAAGCGCATGAATCAATTCAATGCCAATCAGGGGCCGCTGGATAATCTGATCCGTATGCTCAGCGCCTTGCCGGGACTGGGCAACCGTTCGGCGCGGCGCATTGCCTTGCATCTTCTCAAAAAGCGCGACAACGCCATGCTGCCGCTGGCTTATGCGCTAAAAGAAGCAGCCGAGCAGGTCAAAACCTGCACCGAATGCGGCAATCTGGATATGATCCAGCCTTGTAAAATCTGCGCCGATGAACGCCGGGAACGCCAGAAAATCTGCGTCGTGGCCAATGTCGGCGATCTTTGGGCGATTGAGCGAACCGGCGCGTATAAAGGCCTTTATCACGTACTGGGCGGATTGCTTTCGGCGCTGGATGGGATCGGGCCAGAGGAATTACAGCTTCATAAGCTGATTGCCCGCGCGCAGGATTTAAACGCGCAAGAAATTATTCTTGCCTTGAGCGCCACTGTGAACGGGCAATCGACCGCGCATTGCGTGGCGGATCAATTTGCCGGATTTGACATCACCATCACACGTCTGGCGCATGGCGTACCGGTCGGCGGGGAGCTGGATTATCTGGATGATGGCACAATCACCACCGCGCTCAAATCGCGCAGCGCGGCTTAATAGAAGGCATTTGTCATTGCGAGGCGTAGCCGAAGCAATCCAGAAGCAATACGAAACAGGCACAGAATTTTTTATGGATTGCCGCGGGCGTTTCACGCCCTCGCAATGACGGTATAAATTATATAAAACTGACGTTACACCTTCTCCGAGATATAAACCATACCATCACCAGATGCGCGCAACACCGCGATATGCGTCATATGTGCGCCCGATGCGCCCTCGATCGCGAAATCGTAATAGGTCTCGGCCGGAAAATAATGATCGGTGCTGGCCGCCGTGACGCCAGACCCGCCCATCTTGATATAGATGGGAACGGTGGCATAAACGCTTACCACCTTTGTGGCTGAATCAAAGGCGGTGGAATTGCGTGCGGAACTTGCACCTGCCGCGATACTGTGCGCGCCGCCGCTGCGAAGGCGAAGGGCCGGGATCGGGTTGTTATTGGAATCAACAGGCAACATGGTCATGAAGAAATCTCCTTAAATCAGATAAAATTTGAGAGGTTTGAAAAATAAAAGCCCGGCCTTTTTCAAAAAGACGGGCTTTGCATACATTTCTGGTATTTAGGATTATTATCCTAATCTATTTTACCGGCTTTGTAAAGCTCTGAATTGCGGTTCAATTTTGATTGCCCTTGGGCCTTGAATCATCCTAGGCTAAACTCATCATGGAAACAGAATCACAAAAAACGCCCTATCGCGTTCTGGCGCTGAAATACCGCCCACAGAATTTTGACCAGCTGATCGGGCAGGATGCGCTGGTGCGTACGCTTACCAATGCCATTGATTCAGGCCGGATCGCCCATGCCTTTATGCTGACCGGCGTACGCGGTGTTGGAAAGACAACCACCGCCCGCATTATCGCCAAGGCGCTGAATTACATCGGCCCGGATGGCACATCGGGCCCCACCACAGGCCCCACGGATGATTGCCCGCTTTGCAAGGCAATCGCCGAAGACCGTCATCCCGATGTTATTGAGATGGATGCGGCCTCGCGCACCGGCGTGGATGATATCCGCGAGATACTGGACAGCGTCCGCTATGCCCCCGTCGAGGCACGGTACAAGATTTATATTATTGACGAGGTGCATATGCTCTCCAAGCAGGCGTTTAACGCCCTGCTGAAAACGCTGGAAGAACCGCCGCCGCATGTGAAATTTATTTTTGCCACGACAGAAATCCGCAAGGTTCCGATCACGGTGCTCTCGCGCTGCCAGCGCTTTGACCTGCGCCGCGTCGATGCCGATACGCTGATTGCCCATTTTAAAAATATCAGCGCCAAGGAAAATGTTTCGGCCGAAGACGAAGCCCTTGCCATGATCGCCCGCGCCGCCGATGGTTCGGTGCGTGATGGCCTGAGCATTCTTGACCGCGCCATATCCTTAAGCGGCGGCAATGTAACGGCGGCCGCTACGCAGGACATGCTGGGCCTTGCCGACCGCGCCCGGAATATCGATCTTCTGGAACATATCTTAAGCGGCAAGCCCGATGCAGCGCTGGAAATTCTGGATTCACTTTATCGCTCCGGCGCGGATCCTTTGATTGTCCTGCAGGATTTGCTGGATGTCATTCATCAGCTCAGCCGCTTGCGCGCTGTTCCAGCCTTAAAAGATGCCGCCCAGACCAAGGGCGTAGATGGCTATGCGCGGATCGTGCCGCTGGCTGAGAAGCTCTCGATGCCCAGCCTCTCCAAGGCATGGCAAATATTGCTCAAAGGCCTGCCCGAAGTTTCCATGGCACCCAACCCGCAGGCCGCCGCCGAAATGGTTGTCCTGCGGCTTTGCTATGCGGCCGATCTCCCTGATCCGGCCGATCTGCTGAAAAAACTTTCCACCGGCGGCACAATCAGCGCCGGCGCAACAGGCCAAAGCGCGGCACGCTCCCGCGAAACGGAAACGGCACATGCGGGTATGGCGACAACAACGGCCATCTCTGGCGGCAATAATGGCGGGGCAAGCATGATGGCCTTATCCGCTGCGCCTTCCCCCTATCATCAACCCGAAACCTCGCTAGCCCGCGAGCCGTTTCATTCCCTGCAGGATGTGATTACATTTCTGGAAGACATCAAGGAAGTCGTGCTGGCCAATACGCTCTATCACATGGCGCATCTGGTCCGCATCGAAGCCAAGCCACAAGGCGGCGTGATTGAAATGCGCCTTAAGGCCGAAACGATGCCGCATATCTCATCGGATCTTTCCAAAATCCTGCGCCAGCATGCGCCGGGATGGATGCTCAGCCTATCCAGCGCGCCGGGTGCGCCGACATTGGCCGAAGTCGAGAAGGCAAAAACCGGGGCCGAGCGCGAGGCCATCCGCAATCACCCGCTGGTGGCAGAAATTTTCCACCTCTTCCCCGATGCGGAAATTACCGCTATAACGGACGCCGAATAACAAGATAAGGAAATTGCCCCATGATGAACTTTCAGAAAATGATGCAGCAGGCCCAGCAAATGCAGTTCAAACTGCAGGAAATGCAGGAAAAGCTCGCTGATATCGAAGTCGAAGGCGAGGCCGGCGGCGGCATGGTCAAGGTCCGCATGACCTGCAAGGGTGAAATCCTGAGCATCGACATCAATCCGAATCTGATCAACCCGGCGGAAAAAGAAATCCTTGAAGATCTGGTTGTTGCTGCGCTGAATAATGCCGGCGAAAACAAGGAGCAACGCGTGGCCAGCGAAACGCAAGCCATGATGAAAGCGCTTGGCTTGCCGGAGGGTGGCAAGCTGCCGTTCTGATTTATTCTAATGGCTACGCTTTATCCCTACATTCCGATCCTCTTGCTAGTGATCTCCAACGTCTTTATGTCCTTTGCGTGGTATTACCATCTTAAAATGCCGGAAATGACATTAATTGCCGCCATTTTTCTGGCATGGGCAATTGCCTTTATCGAATATTGCTTTGCCGTTCCGGCCAACCGCATGGGCCATAAATTTTTCTCACTGGCCGAACTAAAAACCATACAAGAAGTCATTACCCTGATTGTTTTTGCCGGATTTGCCGTTCTGGTCTTTGGCGAGAAAATCACCATCTATCACGGCATCGGATTTTCATTGATTGCCGCTGGTGCGGCCTTTGTTTTTTACGCCGGAAAACTGGGCGGGCACAGCTGATGGGTGATAAAATCCGCATTGCAACATGGAATATCAACTCGGTGCGCCTGCGCCTGCCATCGGTTCAAAAATTTTGCCGTGAATATAAGCCTGACATTCTGGCCTTGCAGGAAACAAAGACACCGGATGAGCATTTCCCGCTGGAGGCACTCAAGGCCGAAGGATATGAACATATCCATTTCAACGGCATGAAGGGCTATAACGGCGTTGCCATCCTTTCCAAGATGCCCTTTGTGACGCATGGCATCCATAACCGCGTCGGCCGCGAGGATTCCCGCCATATCACGGTTGAGACACAAAAATTCACCCTGCATAATCTTTATATTCCGGCAGGCGGTGATGAACCGGATCCGGTGATCAACGACAAATACGCGCACAAGCTTGATTTTGTCGATGAAATGACTGCATGGCTGAAAGACAGCCATGATAAAAAGCAGCCCGTCATTGTTCTGGGAGATTTCAACATCGCCCCGCATGAACATGATGTGTGGTCGCACAAGCAGTTATTGAATGTTGTCTCTCACACCCCGCCGGAAACCGAGCGGCTGGAGAAAATGCGTCAATCCCTGGACTGGGTAGATACAGCGCGGCATTTCATCCCCATGGAAGAAAAAGCCTATAGCTGGTGGTCATACCGCAACAAGGACTGGCGCAAATCCAATCGCGGCCGCAGGCTGGATCATATCTGGGTCACGCAGCCTTTGAAAAACAACCTTCATTCCTACGATTCCCTCATGGATATCCGCGACTGGACCCAGCCTTCAGACCATGTGCCGGTGATTGTCGATCTGCAATTTTAATGCGTTTTGCCAGGCGTTTCGATCTTGCCGGATGCCACAATAGGGCCTTGCCCTTTTTCCTGCGCGATCAAGGCAAATCCCTCGGCCTTGATGGCATGCAAAGGTATTTCAATGCTCTCACCTGCGCCTTCCCACGGCCCTAACAATTTTACAGCCTTGACCATATTATCGTAGCGCTCGGTTACACTCATCATCGGGATTTCTTCACTGACACCATCATCCTTGGAAAAATCAGGTGCCTGAAACGTGATATCAACCGTCTTGTCATACGCATAGAGCCATAATTCATAATCACCGGCCTGCTTCAATTCTGGTAAAACCGCCGCGATGGCGTTATCGGTTATGGTCAGCGCAATCGGCTGAACAACATTTTCCGACACCGCCAAAGCCAAACCGGATTTAACAATACCTTCATATGTGCCTATTGTCTGGTACTTGCCGTTGATAACAATATTGGGCGTTGCCGCCATCCGCAGCGTGTACTGCGTAACATATTTCATCATCCGGTCCGTGCATTCTTCCATCCCGACAGGCGGCCCGGTTTCATCGCCGCCATCCGGCAGATGACAGGTCAGCAAAAGCGCATCCGTACGATTTTCCAAAAGAGAATGAAGATGTTTGTTGCTGGGCGCAGAACCTGAGCATGTGCGCGCTACAAAATTCTCGATAACGGCCATCTGCGCCTTTGCCGGCATAGCTGTACCGGCAAAGCCGGCAAGCAGAGCAAAACAGACATAAGGCAAAAATCGCAGGCGCATGCTTGATTATATCACAAGGGATCAGAACATCATCCAAGGAAATTGATGATGCGGATCATGCGCGGCTATGCCGGACTAAAAATCGGAACAGCGCCCGCGCACTTCCCAATCGCCAAAACGTGTGGGTTCGAGCAATCCCTGATCCGCAAAACCGCCTTTTTCATCCTTGGGCGGATTTTTATCCGCTTTTTGCCCCATATCTTGAGGATTTTGGCCATTAAGGCTTGGCTTTTTCTCTGTCATAAGGAATTATCTAGGGCAATAATCACAAACAGAGAAGCTTTTTTTAATCAGACCATGGATGATGCCGCCGCAAAACTGCAAAAATACCGCCTCGAAATTGACGCGCTCGACCACCAGCTTATGGATATTCTGGCGCGGCGCTTTGATGTCATTCGTGCCGTTGGCCGTCTGAAGACAGAAAACAACATTGCGATCGTGCAATCAGAACGCGCCAAGCTGGTTATTGAACGCGCCGCGCAAATGGCGGCCGAGAAAAATATCGACCCTGATTTTATCCGCAAATTCTATACCGATATGGTCGATCTGGCGCATGTGATGGAATATGACATCAAGGACAGGCATGAACGCGGTTAACGATCATAAATTATACGGCGAACCGGGCGCCGATAGCGTCGAGATGCTGGCAGCGCGGCAAGTGGCGCTGGATATTCTGGATGCCGTCCTGATGCGTAAAATCGCCCTTGATCAGGCGCTGGATGATCATGAGGGGTTTTTGTCCCTGCCCAGCCGCGACCGCGCCTTTGTGCGGATGCTGACCTCCACGGCCCTTAGACGGCTTGGCCAGATTGACGATATCATCCGCCGCTCCGAAGACAAGCCGGGCAGCGCAGCACGTACACCTGTACTCATGAATATTCTGCGCCTTGGCGTTACCCAGATCCTGTTTATGAACGTGCCCGATCATGCTGCCGTGGATACATCCGTACGCCTGATTGCCGGCGCGGAGATGGAACATCAAAAAGGCTTCGTCAATGGCTTGCTGCGCCATGTCACCCGCGAGGGCGAGAGCATGATCAAGGCACAGGATGAGGGCCGCATCAACACGCCGGAATGGCTGCTGAAGATCTGGATCGAGGATTACGGCCTGAAAGGCGCGGCGCAGATCATGAGCGCCAATCTCAAAGAGGCCCCGCTTGATATCACGGTCAAGGATAGTGATACGCTGGAGCGCTGGGCGGATGTGCTGCGCGCCGAAATATTCCCCACCGGATCCCTGCGCCGCCTTGAGGGCGGAAGCATTTTCGATCTCGAAGGCTATGATGACGGGCATTGGTGGATACAAGATGCCGCTGCTTCCCTGCCCGCAACGCTGTTTGGCAATATCGAAGGCAAGACCGTGATTGATCTTTGCGCCGCGCCCGGCGGCAAATCGGCGCAGCTGGCCGCCATGGGGGCCAATGTCATTGCCCTTGACCGTTCCGCCCAGCGCCTTCGCAAGATGGAGACCAATCTGGAGCGCCTGCGGCTGCGGGATAAAATCGAGATGATCGCCGCCGATGCCGCCGTCTGGCAGCCCAAGGTAAGCGCCGATTACATCTTGCTGGATGCGCCCTGTTCCGCGACCGGCACGATGCGCCGCCATCCGGATCTGCAACATCTGAAATCACCGCGCGATATCGAGAGCCTGAAAAATGTTCAATCCCGCCTGCTGGCCAATGCCTTTAGCATGCTGGAGCCGGGCGGAATCTTAATCTATTGCACCTGCTCGCTGCAAAAATCCGAAGGCGAAGATCAGGTCAATAATCTGCTGCGCCAGCAAAAATCAGCCTTCAAACTGGGAATAGCTGCGGGTGAAGTCGGCGATATCAAGGAAATCGTCACCGAACATGGTGATGTCCGGATTCTGCCCTTCCATCAGGGCGAAGCCGGCGGGATGGACGGATTTTTCATCAGCCGCATCGGCAAGGCCCCGCAATAAAAACATCATTCCGGCATAAGAGGCGCATAAAAAATTTCATTTTTATGCATTTCGATCTTGGAAAACGAATCGCCTTGCTGTTACACTTGTAAATAGCATAACTCCTGTGCTTACTCACATACTTATCCACAAGACTGCATCAGCAGAAAAGAATAAAAAAATGGGTGCGTCCAGCGTTCACATAGCGCCGTCAATTTTATCGGCTGATTTTTCCCGGCTCGGCGAAGAAATCCGGGCCATTGATGCTGCCGGGGCTGATTTCATTCATATCGACGTGATGGATGGGCATTTCGTGCCCAATCTGACCTTTGGCGCGCCCGTTGTGAAATGGCTGCGTTCGCACACGCAAAAGACATTCGATGTTCATCTGATGATTTCCCCGGTTGATCCGCTGCTGCAGGGTTTTGCCGATGCCGGGGCCGATATCATCACCGCCCATGTCGAAGCCGGGCCACATATCCACCGCACGCTCCAGGCGATCAAAGCGCTGGGGGTTAAGGCCGGGGTGGCGATCAATCCGGCCACGCCCATTGATTCCATCCGCCATGTGCTGGATCTGGTCGATTTGATCCTGATCATGACCGTTAATCCGGGCTTTGGCGGACAAAGCTTTATTCCCCTGATGAATAAGATTTCCACGGCCCGCCAGATGATTGTTAGCCAAAATCGGCCAATTTTGCTTGAGGTGGATGGCGGTATTAATCCCGCCACCGCCAAGCAGGTCATTGCCGCCGGGGCTGATACGCTGGTGGCCGGCACGGCCGTCTTTACCGGAAAATCAGAAGATTACGCCCGCAATATTGCGGCCTTGAGGGGATAAGAAAAACCTCATGGCCTTTGCACCGTTTCGCTCATTAAAGAACAAGATAGACGGCATCAAGCATGCGAGCTTTTTATATAACCTGAGCCTCGATGGTCTCATCCTCAAATCTGCCGTCCCGGACCGTCTGATCGTACGCCCGCCCGATGCATGGACAGGCTGCGCCGAACGCGGGGCGACCTTATGCGAAGGTTTGTTCTCGCTGGATGATGATACGCTGCAAATCCGCGGCAACTGCTGGAATCCACCAGGAGTTAGCCAAAAATGGCTAAATAATATTCATGGATTTTCCTGGTTACGTGATCTGCGTGCCAGCGGAACCGGCCGCGCCCAGCAACAAGGCTATGCCATGATCGAGAGCTGGCTGCAGGCTCATAAATTATGGGATCCGATAGCCTGGGCCCCTGATGTGACGGGACGGCGCCTATCCATCTGGATATCGCATTACGATTATTTTTTGGAACATGCCGATGAAGATGTTCAGGATCTCTTTTTCTCCGCGCTGAACCGTCAGGCGCGGCATCTGCAAAAACTCCTGCCCGGCACATTAACTGGCATCCCACTGCTGGAAGCTGCCAAGGGCCTTTTATATGCGGGGCTGGGACTGCAGGGGCGCGAAAGCATGATTGAACAGGCGCTGGATATCTTCGAGCGCGAGTCTGCCAAGCAGGTTCTATCCGATGGCGGGCATATCTCCCGCTCACCCCGCTTGCTTGAGGGGGCCTTGCAGATATTCCTCGATGCCAAAAATGCGCTCTCTTCCGCTGGATACCCCCTGCCCGAACGTCTGCAATTTGCCATCGACCGCATGGGCCCGGCGCTAAAATTCTTTACCGGCGGCGATCGCCATTACGCCCTGATGAACGGCGCGCAAAGCGGCAATCCCAATTTCATCGATTCCTTGCTGGCCCAATCCGGAATGCGCGGCAAAGGGATCGAGAGCCTGCCGGCCACAGGCTATGAGCGCATCTCGCAAGGGCGCTCCCTGCTGATATTCGACGCCGGAAAATCCCCGCCATGGCCTTATGATGCCGAAGCCCATGCCGCGCCCTTATCCTTTGAATTTTCCTATGGCAAGGAACGGATTTTTGTCTCCTGCGGGGCGCATCCTTCATCAGGGGAATGGAATGAATCGCTGCGCGCCACGGCCGCGCATAACACGCTTTGCATTGATCACCGCAATGCCTGCGAGATCCGGGCGGATGGCCATTTCGGCCGCAAGGTCAAAATGCCCTTTATCCGGCGCGAAGATGGGCGCCACGCGGCGCTTATTGAAGGGGCGCATGATGGTTATATGCAGCTCAGCGGCATTACGCATTCGCGCCGCCTGTTTTTATGCGAACACGGCAGCGATCTGCGCGGCGAGGATACGCTGGAATCGGCGATTGTTCCCACACGTACACATGATGTTTCGATCCGCTTTCATATCCACCCCCGCGTGCTGGTTTCACTGGTACAGGACGGGCAGGAAGCCCTGCTGCGCCTGCCGAGCGGCGTGGGCTGGCGTTTCCAGCATACAGGCGGGACTTTGAGTCTTGATAATTCTGTTTATCTTGGCGAAGGCGGCCAGCCGCGGCGCTCCAAACAGCTCGTCATCAGCATCCCGATGGATGACGACCACCTGCAGATTAAATGGGCTCTGCAGCGCGAGGGGATTTAAAGCCTCTGCCATTACCCTTGACATCCGCGCCCTCGCCTTGCATAAATTTTGCATAAATCGAGGTCGCCATGTCTGAAGAAAACGAACCGTCAGGAAACGTTCATAGCCTTGCCGTGCATAAACTGATCGGCATGGCGAAAAAAATTACCCATGACCGCCGCCAATTACGGCAACTGGCCGATAGCACGGATCCCGGCCTTTGGGAGCGCATGGCCCGGCAAGCCCGCGAAAACATTCAAAACCACGATAACGCAAAAGCAGATCTTCAAAGAAATTTTATAAAGCGTACAGGCGATCTTACAACCCTGAGCGTCGCCTTTTCAGCCCTTGCCATTGGTATTGCCATTGGTCAAAAGACCACAGCCGAACAAAGCAGCACCCTGACAACCCTGTTTCTGGGCGCGGCGGCGGTGGTTATTGGCGGGCTGGGCTATATTGGATACCGCTGGATGAAGGATTCGAGCGCCATGGATGCCGCAAGGCCAGCGCCGGAAGATATTCAAACGATGAATCTGGTGCGGCAAGAGCTTCTCAGCAGACTAAACCGCCAACCGGATCAAAATCCGCCGGAAGTTTAGTCTTTGGATTTTCACCTTTTGTTCTCATTTTGAATCTGCTATTTTGATTCCTGTAATGTCGTTTGATTTTTCTTTTTAAGAAAGCGCAAGCGGCGAAAGGTACAAACGTACCTTAAGGAGCGCGGCAACACTCTCAAAAAGAAAAAGCGAGTAAGATTTGGCAAAGGTACAAAAATCATTCTCCTGCAATGCATGTGGCGCGGTTACCAATAAATGGGCCGGGAAGTGCGAATCCTGCGGAGAGTGGAATTCCATCTCCGAAGACGCGCCGCTGGCCGCTTTGCCTAAGGGGCTTTCCACGGGCCAAAAGGGCCGGGTGATTGATTTTGTATCGCTTGCGGATAAAGAGCGCAAAACCTATAAGCGCCTGATCAGCGGCATTGGCGAATTTGACCGGGTTTGCGGCGGCGGCCTTGTGCCGGGCAGCGCGGTTCTGATTGGCGGCGATCCCGGTATTGGTAAATCCACCCTGTTGTTACAACTCGTCTGCGCGCTCTCTTCCAAGGGCGAACGCTGCCTGTACGTGTCCGGCGAGGAAGCCGTCGATCAGGTGCGAATGCGCGCTCAGCGCCTTGGCCTTGAACAATCCCCTGTCGAGCTGGCCTCCAGCACCAATGTGCGCGATATTCTGGCCTCGCTGCAGGATAAGACCAACCCCGTGGGCCTTGTTATTATTGATTCCATCCAGACCATGTTTATCGACAATATCGATTCTGCGCCCGGTACGGTCACACAAGTACGGACATCCGCGCAGGAAATCATACGTCTGGCCAAAACCTCCAATATCGCCGTCATCTTCGTCGGTCATGTCACCAAGGACGGGCAGATCGCCGGCCCCCGCGTTCTGGAACATATGGTGGATACGGTTCTTTATTTCGAAGGCGATCGCAGCCATCATTTCCGTATTCTGCGTTCCGTCAAGAACCGCTTTGGCCCGACCGATGAAATCGGCGTGTTCGAGATGGCCGGCAGCGGATTGGCGGAAGTTGAAAATCCTTCCGCCCTGTTTCTGGCCCAAAGATCACAAGACGTAGCGGGCAGTGCCGTACTCGCGGCGCTGGAAGGTACGCGCCCCTTGCTGGTCGAGGTGCAGGCTTTGGTCGCGCCATCTTCGCTGGCTGCGCCGCGGCGTTCTGTGCTGGGCTGGGACCCTAACCGCCTGGCCATGATTGTGGCGGTGCTGGAGACACGCTGCGGTGTACGTCTCTCCGGGCATGATATATTCCTCAATATTGCCGGCGGCATCAGGGTGAATGAACCCGCCGCTGATATGGCTGTTGCCGCCGCGCTGATCAGCGCCCTGTCACAAGAACCTTTGCCGCCGGAGACAATATTCTTCGGCGAGATTGGCCTTGCCGGGGAAATCCGACCCGTGGCCCAGCCTGATCTGCGCCTGAAAGAAGCCGCCAAGCTGGGATTTAAGGGTGCCATCATCCCGCAATCCAAAAAAGGCGGCGAGAAGCCATCGCCCGATTTTAAAATCAGCGCGCTTAACCATATTCAGGATCTGGCCGCCAAATTTTTATCGGAATAGGCTTGGCCAGGGCTAAGGAACGGATTTCACTTGATTTTACACAAGGCTTTGCCTATCTAGATACTCTGTTAACCCCTTATCCCTGATAGCAACAGCCCCCTAGGCACCATGATCATAGACGTACTTGTTCTTATTATTCTGGTTTTTTCAGCCCTGATTGCGTTTTTGCGCGGTTTTATCCGCGAGGTCCTGACGATCGCCGGGGTATTGGGCGGTATGGTGGCGGCGTATTATTTCGCTCCGCATCTCCAGCCCCATATGCGCGGCTGGCTGGGCGTGGATGAAACGGTGGAACCGCCCCAGCAATTATTCGGCATCGTGCCCTATGCCATGGTCTCCGATGCGCTTTCCTACGGCGCAATTTTTATTACCGTGGTGATTGTCCTTTCCATTATCTCCCATATGCTTGCCGAGACGATAAAATCCATCGGCCTAGGCGCAATCGACCGGACGCTTGGCGTGTTTTTCGGTCTGGCGCGGGGAGTAATCTTGCTCGTACTGCTGTACATGCCCGTTCATCTGTTTGTGGATGATGAAACCAAAGCCCAATGGTTCACCGGCAGCCAGTCCTATTTCTATCTGGATGGCGCGGCCGAAAGAGCCACGGCATTCCTGCCCGAAGAAATGCTTCAGCGCCTGCAGGAACAGGCCGAGGAGCAATCCGAAGCCGCCAAGGATGGCGCGCAAGGCATGCTGCAGAAAATGGATCTTCTGGGCAATAACGCGGAAAAAGACGAAGAGCAAAAGCCTGCGGATAATAGCACAGCGCCTGACCCTGATGCACCCGCCCCGCAGGAGCCACAAAACAACAATCAGGGCTACGGCCAGCAATTGCGTAACGAGATTGATAATTTGTTTAAAAAGAAAAGCGAAGAGCCAGCCAAAACGCCATGATAACAGATGATGATAAATTCCATGAAGAATGCGGCGTGTTTGGCATTTATGGCCATGATGATGCGGCGGCGTTGACGGCTCTGGGGCTGCACGCCCTCCAGCACCGCGGACAGGAAGCCTGCGGAATTGTGACATTTGATGGCGAGAATTTCTTCTCGAAAAAAGCCCTCGGCCTTGTTGATTCCACTTTTGGCGATGCCGCCACGATTGACCGCCTCAAAGGCTATGCGGCCATTGGCCATAACCGTTACGCCACCACCGGCGAAGGTATGATCCGCAACGTACAGCCCATGTATGCCGATATCGCCATTGGTGGTTTTGCCGTCGCGCATAACGGCAACCTGACCAATGCCCATATGCTGCGTCATGAGCTGGTGAACAAAGGCGCGATCTTCCAATCCACCAGCGATACCGAAGTCATCGTGCATCTGGTGGCGCAATCCCATAAATCCAAGGTCACCGACCGGTTGATCGACACGCTGGCCCGGATCGAGGGCGGCTATGCCTTGGTGGCCTGCGCGCAGGATATCATGATCGGCGTACGCGATGCGTACGGTCTGCGTCCGCTTTGTCTTGGCCAGCTCGGCGATATCTATGTTCTGGCCTCGGAAACCTGCGCCTTTGATATTATCGGCGCTGATTACGTGCGCGATATCGAAGCCGGCGAGATGGTCGTCATCACCAAAGATGGCATCACCTCCAGCTTCCCCTTTGCGCGCAAGCCATCACGCTTTTGCATTTTTGAATATGTGTATTTCGCAAGGCCCGACAGCTTCATGGAAGGCCGCTCGGTTTACGCGATGCGGAAAAATATCGGCGCCGAACTGGCCAAGGAATCGCCAGTGGCAGGCGCGGATGTCATCGTACCCGTCCCCGATAGCGGCGTCCCTTCGGCCATTGGTTATGCGGAGGCTTCCGGCAAACCATTCGAGCTGGGCATTATCCGCAATCATTATGTGGGCCGAACGTTCATTGAACCCACCGATAAAATCCGGCACTTAGGTGTACGTTTGAAACACAACGCCAACCGCGCCTATATTGAGGGAAAAAGCGTTGTTCTGGTCGATGATTCCATCGTACGCGGCACAACATCGCGCAAGATTGTCGAGATGATCCGCAATGCGGGCGCGCGCGAAGTGCATATGCGTATTTCCTCCCCGCCAACAGCCCATAGCTGCTTTTACGGGATCGATACGCCCTCGACCGAGGAATTGCTGGCGCATAAAATGAACACGGATGAAATCTGCAAATTCATCGGCGCGGATTCTTTAGCCTATGTCTCGATTGATGGTCTCTACCGCGCCGTGGGCGAAGCAGGGCGCAACCAAAAGCAACCGCAATTCTGCGATGCCTGCTTCACAGGCGATTATCCTGTTTCCCTGAAAGATCACGAAAATAACTGGACCGGGACAAAAGTCTCCAGCCTGCGTGAGCGTCAGGGTAAGAACTAGGCCATTAACCAAGAATAATCCTCATGACCGCCGCACCTGACCTTACCGGAAAACTGGCTCTTATCACCGGCGCATCGCGCGGCATTGGCGCGGCGCTGGCTGTTGGTTTTGCCAATGCTGGCGCGCATGTTGTACTCGCCGCACGCGGCACAGCCTGTCTTGAGGCTATTGACGATCAGATTAAATCAGGTGGCAAGGGTAAGGCCACACTGCTGCCCATTGATCTGGCGCGCCTCGATGATGTCGATAAAATCGGCCCGACACTGGCCGAGCGTTTCGGGGGCAGCCTTGATATCCTGATTGCCAATGCCGGGATGCTGGGGCCGCTAAGCCCGGTGGGTCATGTAAAGCCCAAAGACTGGGAACGCGTGATGAACTTGAATTTCTTCTCCAATGTTCGCCTTGTGCGCTCAGTCGATCCGCTGCTGCGTAATGCCAAGGCTGGCCGCGCGATTTTTACGACTTCCGCACTGGCTGATGATTGCCCGGCCTATTGGGGGCCATATGCCGCGAGCAAGGCCGCGCTGAACGGGTTTGTGAAAACCTACGCGGCTGAGAATAACAATACATCCTTACGCATCAACGCCGTTCATCCCGGCGCGGTCTGGACAAAAATGATGGAAGAAGCCTTCCCCGGCGGAACGGATTTTCCAACCAAAAAACCGGAAGATGTTCTGCCCGGCTATCTGGCGCTGGCCGCGGATGGATGCACGCATCACGGCGAAATCATAAAGCTTTAATCCGTAAACGGATTCTTTGATCGTCTTAACACCAGACGTACAGGCGTACCCGGGATATCAAAATCACGGCGCAGGCCGTTAATAATGTATCGCTGATAGGAACCGGGCAGCTCATCAGGGCGCGAAACCCACATCGCAAAAGTCGGCGGGCGCGTTTTGATCTGGGTGATATATTTCAATCTGTTCTGCCGGCCTTCAGCCAGCGGGGCCGGGTTCTGGCTTTCCATCCGGCCCAGCCAGCGGTTCAATCCGCCCGTGCCAATTCGCTTGTTCCAGAGCGCATAAATATCCAAAACCCCATCCAGCAATTTATCAATATTACGCCCGTTCAAGGCAGAAATCAGCGCATAGGGCACATCCCGCACCTGCGCCAGCGAAGTCTCCAATTTATGGTTAAGCTCGGCCATGGCATCGTTCTTGTCATCCACCGCATCCCATTTATTCAGCGCGATAATCAGGGCGCGGCCTTCCTGAATAATGTGATCGGCGATCTGCAGATCCTGCTTGTCGAAAATCGCATTCCCATCCAGCACCAGCACGACAACCTGCGCCAGACGTATGGCCCGCAAAGAATCCTCAACCGACATGCGCTCAATGGCATCGACAACTTTGGATTTACGGCGCATCCCGGCGGTATCCACCAGACGAAACGGGCGTCCCTTATATTCCCATTCCACGGTAATGGCATCACGGGTGATCCCGGCCTCTGGCCCTGTCATGACGCGCTGATCGCCCAGAATTGTATTCATCAAGGTGGATTTGCCGACATTGGGGCGGCCTACGATGGCAATCTTGATCGGCTTTTCAGGATCATCTTCTTCCTGCTTGAATTCGAAATTCTCATCGCCTTCGATTTCATCAAGATCGGCATATTCATGATCGCTGTGTGTTTCTTCCTCTTCCTGTTCCTCCTCCGGAAAATACGGGTCGAGCGCGTGGAAAATCTCCTCCAGCCCCGTACCATGCGCGGCAGAAATTGCGATCGGATCACCAAGGCCCAGCCCATAGGCCTCGGCCATGGCGGTTTGTACGGCGCGGTCAGTTTCGGCCTTGTTCACGGCCAGAATGACGGGCTTTTTCTGGCGGCGCAGCCACTGGGCAAAATGCTCATCCATCGGGGTGACGCCGGCGCGCCCATCAATCACGAATACAACCGCATCGGCGAGCTTTAACGCGCCTTCGGTTTGTTTTCTCATGCGCCCCGGGATGGAATCATCAAATGTTTCCTCTAACCCGGCCGTATCCAGAATGCGAAACTGGCGGCCAAAGAGATCGGCCGGAGCTTCGCGCCAGTCGCGTGTTACGCCGGGGCGATCATCAACGATAGCCAGTTGTTTTCCCGCAAGACGGTTGAACAAGGTCGATTTGCCGACATTGGGGCGGCCGATAATCGCGAGTGTGAACATGGATTAAACTATACTCTTTTTTTTCTTCTAGCGCAGCGCCGCCAACATGCCATTTTCGCTCAGGATATACAGCGTGCCATTGGCCACCACAGGCGGCAGAATCATCATCCGGCCCAGATCCGATTGCGCGATCGCCGCGCCGGTTTGCGGATGAAATTCTACCATACGCCCATCCGATCCGGTCAGGATCAAACGCCCCCCGGCCAGCACCGGCCCGGCCCAGAGAATTTTACCTTCCAGATCTTCGGGGTCTGTGTATTTATCCAGCTGGCTTACCCAAAGAATGGACCCTGTCTTACGGTCCAGCGCCACCAGTTCGTTATCAACCGAGACGACATAAACGTAATCACCGGCCACCCAGGGCGTTTGCGATCCGCCGATATCGCGCTGCCAGACGCGCGTGCCGGATAATTCTTCCATGGCTGCGATCTTGCCGCTGAAACTGATGGCAATAACAAGGCCGTTATCCACGACGGGAAGGCCCTTGATATCGGCAAGGCTGGATAGCCCGCCCATATTGCGAATGCCTGCCAGATTTTCAGACCATGCCACCGATCCGTTTTCGACGCGAAGCGCGGTGACCTCGCCGGATGAGAAGGCCGGGATCACAATGCTGCGCGTGGCGGTGGGGCTGGCCGCACCGACAAGCCCGGCACTTTCACTAAAGCCGGAATGTTCCCACAGCATCGCACCATCACGGGCGTTCAAGGCAATCAGGCGGTTATCCAATGTGCTGACATAAATGCGCCCATCCATAACAGTCGGTGCCGCGCGGGCGGCAGAGGGGATCGTCACGCGCCAGATAATACCGCCATTTTGCGGATTAACGGCCAGCACCTCATCATATCCTGTCGTCACATAAAGAATGCCATCGGCAAATCCCATGCCGCCGCCGATCACCGCATCATCTTCATCCTTGGCGCGTACATTGATACCCCAAAGCGTTGCGCCATTTTCAATGTTAAAGGCGGAAAGATGCGAATCCGTATCCAATGTGAAAATACGTCCATCCACCACGACAGGCTGGGCGACCAGAGGGATTTCATCGCTGCTGCCTTCGCCGATGCTCACTTCCCAGGCCACAGACAACGCGCCATCTCTCAAGGCGAGATGCTGCATCGAGTGATTAGGATAACCGCCGGCCTGTGGCCAGAATTCATTGGCCCAGGCGGCAGGAATATTCATCATGGTCGGCGCGGCGGCAGCCTCGCCTTCCGCGGCCTGACCAGAAGGCGCATCAGGGCGCAGGGATTGTTGCATCTCCATGATCGAGACACGCTCGCCGCCAAGGCGGCGCTCTTCACGCGGATTAAAAATCTTTTCGACTTTCGAGCACGCGCCAAGAGCAATCGCGCTCGTAACCATCATGACAAGTACGGGGGAAATATTACGCATCAGCCTTTATCTCCTTCTGTGCCGGCTTCCGGCGCGAGTGCCGGGGCATCCTGCGATTTCAGGCGATACACATGCGCCAGTGCCGCTGCCTTTTGATACAGGGAATCAGGGATATCCTTGGTCTGCTCCAGAATGCTTAAATGATCACGCGCGCCCTTGTAATCGCCGCCAGAAGCCAGCAATGTCGCGGCCTCCAGCCTTGCATAAGGCGCCCAGGGATTATCGGCCTCGGCATAGATCTTCTCCAGCGCCGCCTGCTTTTCATCGGCCGTAAGTGCCGTATCAAGCTGAATGGCGGCCAGTGCCGCAAGGCCGCGTAAATCGGCGGGGATGCTCATATCGGCCGCGGCCTGTTTATAAAGCACGAGCGCCTCATCCGCTTTTTTCCCATCATGCAATGTGCCCGCCGCAGTCAACAGCGCCACGCCGCGCAAACCAGGGCGCAAATCAGGGGCGATGTCGCCGGCCTTTTCTGCAAAATCGGATTTCTCCAGCGCCTCGATCAGGACTTTGGTCTGTGCCTCGCTTACACCGCGGTTCCAGCTTTGATAACCGGAATAAACGCCCGTCAGAACCACCAGCGCCACCGCCCCGGTAATGATCGCCGATCCATTTTTCTTCCAGAACGCCGCGGCGCGCTCACGCTGCATCATCTCATCGACTTCGCGGAAAATATCAGACATTTTTTCTTACTCTCTTGCTTGTGGGCTCGCCGCAGCGATCCGTTTAAATTGCGCTGCCATCATAGCGTTATTTATTTGAGTTTCCAGTGTTTTTGCTGCTTCTTTCCCCAAAAGCAAACATCGTTTTGTCTGAATCGGGCGAATCGAGGGATGCTTTTAATCTTTCCACTTGATCGAACATCCCATGGACGGGAACTGCTGATGCGGGCCCGCGCCAATATCGGCAATCCGACGCATGGCCTCCAGCAATTCAGGCTTTGTGGCGGCATCAGCCGGGTTCGGCCCGGCGCTGTCAAGACGGCCCCGGTACTGCAATTGCCGGCCTGCATTAAACCCGAATATATCAGGCGTACAGACCGCGCCATATGCACGGGCGACCTCTTGCGTCTCGTCAATCAGATAAGGAAAATTCCAGCCGTACTGGCTCGCAAACTCTGTCATTTTTTCAAATGAATCCGCCGGATATTTGGCCGCATCATTGGGCATAATGGCGGCAATCCCGAACCCTTCGCCGGCAAGCGTACGCGCCGTATGTGTCAATCGCTCGATAATGGCTTTCACATAAGGGCAGTGATTGCAAATAAAGGCTATCACAAAGCCTTTCTCGCCGTGGATATCCTTGAGCGAAATCATCCGCCCGTCGATATTTTTCAATGTAAAATCAGGGGCTTGGAAATCATTATCGACGCGGGGCGTCTGCAAAAGAGCCATAGTTTTTCGTTCCTTGAAAAATTGCTTTCTGATATACTGGTAAATACATGAGTGAAAATATAATCAGAATTGGCGGCTCCGCCAATACATCCGAGGAAATTTCAGGCTTCTCCCGCTGGCAGTTCAAAAAGCTGGACGGGCTTTTTCTTCAGGCTGCCGCGCGCAAGACCCTGACAGACCGGGCCGTGGAATGCGATTTTGAAGAGCCGGCTGCATATTTCACATATTACAAAAAAAGCGGGGATGCGCCCTATCTGCAATTCATCATCCGCAAAGTCGGGCCACAGACGAAAATGTTTGAGGTCTATCAGCAGGGCAAGGGCAAAATTGCCAAAAGCGGCCTGTTTGAGCGCGCCTTCGAACGCCTCGAAGCTGAAATCCACGCCCTTTGATATTTGCCCTTAGGCGCTCATCAGCTTTTTTCAAGAATCTGCACCAGCCTGCCTTGATAATTCCGCCCAGAAGCTTATTCTTGGATGGCTTTAATACATAATAACAAAGACAGGCATCGCATTATGAGCAAAATCAAAGTCAGCAATCCAATCGTTGAAATCGACGGCGATGAAATGACACGCGTCATCTGGCAGTTTATCCGCGAGCGCCTGATCCTGCCGTATCTTGATATCAACCTGAAATATTTCGATCTCTCGATCCAAAACCGTGATGCCACGGACGATCAGGTCACGATTGACGCGGCCAATGCCATCAAACATTACCGCGTGGGCGTAAAATGCGCGACCATCACACCGGATGAGGCCCGCGTTGAGGAATTTAACCTGAAGAAAATGTGGAAATCGCCCAATGGCACGATCCGCAACATTCTGGGCGGCACGGTGTTCCGCGAACCGATCGCCATTCACAATATCCCGAAATATGTGCCGGGCTGGAAAAAGCCTATCGTCATTGGCCGCCATGCTTACGGCGATCAATACCGCGCCACCGATTTTAAAATCCCCGGCCCCGGTACGCTGACCATGACGTTCAAGCCGGCTGACGGCGGGCCGGAGCAAGACTTGCGCGTGTTTGACTTTCCGGCGGCGGGCGTGGCGATGGGGATGTACAATCTGGATGATTCCATCGAAGGCTTTGCGCGGGCTTGCTTTAACTACGCGCTCAATCTGAACTTCCCGCTCTATATGTCCACCAAGAATACGATCCTCAAGGCCTATGACGGCCGTTTCATCGATATCTTCCAGCGCGTCTATGCCGATGAATTCAAATCCGCTTTCGAGGCGAAAAGCCTTTGGTACGAACACCGCCTGATTGACGATATGGTGGCGCAGGCTATCAAATCATCGGGCGGTTTTGTCTGGGCCTGCAAGAATTATGACGGGGACGTACAATCCGATATCGTGGCACAGGGCTTTGGATCGCTGGGGCTGATGACCTCGGTTCTGCTCACGCCCGATGGCCAGTGCGTTGAGGCCGAAGCCGCGCATGGCACAGTCACGCGCCATTACCGGGAACACCAGAAAGGCAAGCCAACCTCGACCAATCCGATTGCCTCGATCTTCGCCTGGACACAAGGTCTGACATACCGGGGCAAGTTCGACAACAACCCGGCCCTTATTAAATTTGCGGAAAATCTTGAACAAACCTGCATAGATACTGTAGAAAGCGGGTTCATGACCAAGGATCTTGCCCTTCTGGTCGGCCCGGATCAAAAATGGCTGACCACCGAGCAGTTTTTGGACAAGATCGTTGAAAATCTCGAACTGAAAATGGCGAAGGCGGCCTAGAACCTATGAAATACGCGCGTTATACCCTTGCAATCGCAGCTCTTGCGGCTCTTGGCTTTTCTGCCCCCGCCCCCGCTCAGGCCGCCTATGACGGCGCGTTTATTGGCGAGGAAAAAGTCTATATCGCCGGCGCGGAAGATACGCTGACCCATATTGCCCGGCGCTTTGATCTGGGCTTTGTCGAGCTTCGCGCCGCCAACCCGTCCATGGACCCCTGGATCCCCGGCAAGGGCGCGGAAGTATTCCTGCCCGGCCGTCATTTGCTGCCCGATGCCCCGCGCAGCGGCCTTGTGATTAACCTGCCCGAAATGCGCCTTTATGCCTTTGTGAATGGCAACGAAGCCCCTCTCAGTTTCCCTCTGGGCATCGGCCGCGAAGGTCTGGAAACACCCATCGGCACAACAAGCGTCGAGAGCAAGAAAGTTGGCCCCGTCTGGCGCCCCACGCCCCGCATGCTGCGCGAAGATCCTACGCTGAAACCTGTCGTTCAGCCCGGCCCCGATAACCCGCTGGGTACGCACGCCATGTATCTGGGCTGGCCGCAATACCGCATTCACGGCACGAACAAGCCCTATGGGATTGGCCGCCGTTCCTCCAGCGGATGCCTGCGTCTATACCCTGAAGATATCATCTCGCTTTATAAGGTCGTGCCAGTCGGCATGAAGGTTACTGTTGTCAACCAGCCGATCAAGCTGGCCTGGATTGATGGCGTTTTATACATGGAAGCCCACCCGGATATGGATCAGGCCCTGCAAATGGAGGAAACCGGCGAGGTTTATTCCGCAAAAATGACCACGCAGGACATGGCCTTCATCATCAGCGCCGCCGGCGAGTTCGAGAACAAGCTGGACTGGGCGACCATCCGCAATGCCGTGCGCGACCGCACCGGCACGCCGATCATTATCGCCCGCAAGCCGGGGGCGGTTGTCGATGATTCACGCCCCGAAGTCATCCGCGCGAATGAAGTGGACTTGAATGATTTCTCGGAGAACAACCAAAAACGCGAAGAGCTGAAAAAAGCCGAAGTAGAAATCGTACCGGAAAAAACCGAGCCTCAGGCTGGTGAAGAAAAGCCGGAAGTTCCAGTAAAAGCGGCCGCGGCTGAAAAGGCTGAAAAAGCGGATGAGCCAAAAATTATTGAAGCCAGCGCGGAAACTGCCGAAACTGCGGCCGATCAGGAAAGCGGCGCAGAAGATACGCCCGCAAAAAGCAGCAGCGTTGTAAATCCGTAAATCATCGGCACGTAAAGCGGCGATAAAATCAGGACATAGCGCGATTTTCCGGGCACAAAAAGACCGGAAAGCGCAAACAGCGCGCACACCCCCCAGACCATCAACGTACCCGCCATAAACCACAGGCGCACCTGCTCGATATTCGCCTCAATGCCTTCCATACTCACCAACCCCAGCGCGTAGGCAATATGCGAGGCAATTCCAACGCTGAAAAAACCGATCCCGGCGCAGATAATAATAAACAGAAAATCAGTAAGGCGTGTTTTCATGACAAGAAGTCTATCCCAAGCCATCGAGCGTGCAAATGACAAAGCGATCTGATGCGGCGAAATATACAGCCAAAGACAAAAAGCATTAAAAAAGGCTGCCGCTAATATGCGACAGCCTTTTTAATGAGATCAAACTCTCAGCAATTACTTGCTTTGAGCGCGTTGGAATACGCGGTCAGCGTCTTCACGAACTGCGCCACCAGCTGTACGCTCTTGAGCGTAAGGAGCTGCTGTGTCGCGGTTGCCTGTTGTGCTGCCGTCAGAAGCGCAAGCTGCCAGAGACAGAGCGGAACCGATGATGCAAACTGTAGCGATAACTTTTTTCATGGAAGTCCTCATTGTTTTAAATATTGTTAGACGAAACATTTTTCCCCCCCATTTCTAAGGGTTCAATTCAATTTCACATCTCTTATACAGCATGTCGGGCGGGATTGAATACCCGTTTTATGAATTTTTTAAAAACTCCGCATATTATTTATTTAACTGTGATAATTGTGCAACAGTTGGACCCAATATTATGTCCGCTTGCCTTCATTAACGGCTTGAAAATACGTATCAATCCCGGCCCTGATCGCGCGGGCCACACGGGCGCGGTGCTCGGGGTTCGATAGCATGGCGGCCTCGGCACTATTGGACATAAATCCCGCCTCAATCAGCACCGATGGCACATCCGGCGCCTTCAACACGGCAAAGCCCGCATAACGATGGGGGCGCTCCAGCAATTTCATGTCATGGTTGCCGAAATTATCGACAATTGCCCCGGCGAAATACCGCGATTGATTCATGGTATCACGCATGGCCAGATCCATCAGGATGCTGACCACATCCTCATCCTCGGTGCTTAAATCCAGCCCGGCAATCAGGTCCGAGCGGTTCTCGCGCGCGGCCAGCTTTTCGGTTTGTTCATCGGATGCCTTATCGGAAAGCGTATAGACCGAAGCGCCTTGCACATGGGGTTTATCCAGCGAATCGGCATGGATCGAGACAAACAGATCCGCGCCGTGATCACGGGCAAATTTCACCCGGTTCGCCAACTTGATAAATACATCGCTTTCGCGCGTCATCATCACGCGGTAACGCCCGGATGCTTCCAATTGGTTCTTGAGTTCACGCGCCAGATTAAGAACAACATTCTTTTCATCCACGCCATTGGCCCCGCGCGCGCCGGGATCCTGACCGCCATGGCCGGGGTCCAGCACGATCAAAGGCTTGGGCGCGTTAGGCTGGGCCCTCAAATCCTGCGGATCCTCATTTTGCGAAACGGCTTGTAATTTCATGGGCGCATCATGGACAACAGGCGCGGCCGCTTGGCTATTTTCCATGGCCGCCATCTGGCGTTCAACGCCCTCGCCCGCGGTCATCGTGCCAAAAACGCGGGATTGCGCGGCCTTGAAATCACCGGCGCTGGCAGGCGCAAAATCCACGACCAGACGGCTGGGCTTGCCATCTTGCGGCGGTATGGAAAAAGCATTCAGTACAGAAACCGGATTGCCAAATTCCAGAATTATGCGCGAGACGCCATCGCTCACGCTGCCCATACGCACGGCCTTCACCCCCGCCTTGCCATTGGCCATCAGCGGCGCGCCGCGCCATGAAAATGCAGGCATGTCCAGAACGATCCGGTAGGGGGATTCCATGGTAAAGACGCGAAAATCGGCGATCTCGCTGGTCTCCAGCACAAAGCGCGTCTTATCCGGGTGAACGCCGTAACGCGCGTTACTGACATCAAGGGCATAGGCAGGCATGGCCATGGAGATAAACCCCGCCAATATCATCAAAACCAGACTATAAATCCTAGAAAACACGATGAAGAAACGCCCAAGCACAAACGAATATATCCCTAACAATACTCCTCTTCCGCGGCGCTTTGCAAAGGGAAAGCGCTGGGAAATGGCCTCATATCATAAATTTTAATCACATCCGCCTAATAATACGGATACAAATGCCGGGACCTTCTCGCTGGCCGGTCCGTAAAGACCATCATGAAAATTGCGCGCGTTCAAGGATGGCTCCAGATTGATCTCGGCGGTTAATGCGCCATAGAACTGGGCTTGGCTCACAAATCCGGCTGCCGGATAGACATTGCCGGATGTGCCGATCGAGATGAACAGATCGGTATCTTCCAGAACTTCCTGGATCTTATCCATCTGATAGGGCATCTCGCCGAACCAGACAATATCGGGGCGCAGACCCCCTGCCATCTTGCAACGCTGACAGGATGCGCCTTCGTTTAGATCATCTTCAATCGTCATCTTCTCGGCATTCTCATACGCCGTGCCACGCGCGCAATTGGCACAGAACATCTTCAGCAATTCGCCATGCATATGAATCAGATTTTTGCTTCCCGCGCGTTCGTGCAGATCATCGATATTTTGCGTCACCACCCAGACCTGCCCCTTACCCACACCCGGCCATTCGCGCTCCAGCCTTGCCAGCGCCTCATGCGCGGGATTGGGCTTGACCGCCACATCCAGCAATCCGCGCCTTCGCTCGTTATAAAACTGATGCACCATGGCGGCATTGCGGGCGAAGGCTTCGGGCGTGGCGACATCCTCGACCCTATGTCCTTCCCACAGGCCATCCGAAGCCCGAAAAGTTTTCAGCCCGCTTTCAGCGGAAATACCCGCGCCGGTCAAAATCGTGATATTCGCGCCCGGTTTTAATTGTCTGATGATATCCATGGCCTATATTATGACGCGGATACCGGCTTTTGTCTTGCGTCTCGATTTTAGAAATTATGGTAAAAAATATTTTTGATTTTCGCCGCATTTGCCGCTTGTGATGTTCGCATCAGGGGTGTATGGTGCAGTTGGTTTATATGGGATTGCATCCGCGCTTCTTGCCCTTGGCAAGTATGATGTTTTGTTAGGTTTCGCGGGCAGCACCATAAATTTTAACAATAGAATTCGCGCAATCCAGCGCCGCCATTTTTTGAAAAAAACCGCTTGAAAAGCAAGCGCTTCACATGGCCGGCTGCACTGCGCAGATGGAGATACATATGACAAAGCGTATGCTTATTGACGCAACCCATGCGGAAGAAACCCGGGTTGCGGTCGTTGACGACAAAAACCACCGCCTTCTCGAATTTGATTATGAAAGCAAAGCGCGCAAGCCTTTGAAAGGGAGCATCTTCCTTGCCAAGGTCACGCGGGTTGAGCCTTCCCTGCAGGCGGCTTTCGTAAATTTCGGCGGCAATCGCCACGGCTTCCTGCCGTTTTCCGAGATCCACCCTGATTATTACCGGATTCCCATTTCCGACCGCGAAGCCCTGATGGCCGAACAGGAAGCCTATCTGGCGGCCGAGGAAGAACGCCGCGCCGCCCGCGAACGCGAGGAAGAACAGCGCAAGGCTGATGAGGATGCCCGCCGCGCCCAAGGCGAGACCATCGAGGAATCCGCCGAGGAAGAAGATGAGGATGATTACGAGGACGAGGACGGCTTTGAGGAGCTGAACGCCGACGGCCCCGACAACATGGCCCCGCCGTCTGATGAAACGGACGAAGACGACAATGAAGCCGAACAGAATACGGCTGATGATGGTATCGAGGCGCAGGATAATCATGCGCCTGCAGAAGAAATTGAAGACGATGAGACGCAAGAAAGCGCCGCCATCGAAGCTGCTGCGCCATACGCCGCCAGCCATGATGTGGACGAAGACGAAGGCGATTCCGTTGGCAATCGCGCCCCGCGCGAAGATGGCGACGAGGAAAGCGAGAATGATGTTGATGGCAACCGCGCCGGCGCGGAAACCCACCAGAGAATGTCCAGCGCCGAAGGCGCGGAAGAAGGTGGACAGAACCGCCGCCGTAACCGTCATGGCCGCGGCCGCAGAGGCGGGCGCAATGGCGGTGGTGGTGGTGGCCGTGGCCGTCATGCCGCGCACCGTTCCCAGCGCGTAGAAATTCTGGGCGGCACCGAATATGAAGATGATGGCAATAGCGGCGAGCAGCGCTTCCGCATGAATTTGCGCCGTCAGTACAAAATCCAGGAAGTTATCAAGCGCGGCCAGATCATGCTGATCCAGGTTTCCCGCGAAGAGCGCGGCAACAAGGGCGCTGCGGTAACGACTTATCTGTCCCTGCCCGGCCGTTACGGCGTATTGATGCCCAACAGCCCGCGTTCGGGCGGCGTTTCCCGCAAGATTGCCAATTATCAGGACCGCGCGCGCATGCGCGATATGCTCAAGGAAATGGATGTGCCCAAGGGCATGTCGGTGATCCTGCGTACCGCCGGCGTTTCCCGTACGAAACTGGAAATCAAGCGCGATGTTGAATATCTGATGCGGCTTTGGGATGATATCCGCGAGCTGACATTAAAATCCTCTGCGCCTTCGATGATCTACGAAGAAGCCGATTTGATCAAAAAGGCTGTGCGCGATCTTTATACCCGCGATGTCGAGGAAATCCTCGTCAGCGGCGATGAAGGTTTCAAGGCCGCGAAGAAATTCATGAAGATGCTGATCCCATCCCACATGAAAAAGATTTCCGAATACACGGATGAGAAAACGCCTCTCTTCCACCGCTATCATGTTGAAAATCAGATTGCTGAAATGGGCGAGACATCGGCCAAGCTGAAATCCGGCGGTTATCTGGTCATCAACCCGACCGAAGCGCTTGTCTCGATTGACGTGAACTCCGGCCGCGCCACAAAAGAACGCCATATCGAAGAAACGGCGCTCAACACCAATCTTGAAGCCGCCGAGGAAGTCGCAAGACAATTACGCCTGCGCGATCTGGGTGGTTTGATCGTTATCGACTTTATCGACATGGAAGACCGCCGTAACAACGCGCGCGTCGAACGCAAACTGAAAGAAGCGCTCTCACAGGACCGCGCCCGTATCCAGATGGGACGCATCTCGTCCTTCGGATTGCTGGAGCTTTCCCGCCAGCGCCTCAACCCCAGCCTTACCGAGGCGCAATTCGAGGCTTGCAAGCATTGTGCGGGCCGCGGCGTGGTCAGAAACCGCGAATCGACATCCATCATGCTGATCCGCGCCCTCGAACATGAAGGCATCAAGGGCAGAGCCGGTCAGGTCATGGTTTATGTGGCCGCGGAAGTTGCGCTTTATATCCTGAATTATAAACGTGCCTATCTCGATGATATCGAGCGCCGCTATGGTTTTTCGGTTGTCATTCGCACCGATGAAACACTGGGCGCGGATGGTTTCCGTCTCGAAGTCACCAAGCCTGCCGAGGGCGGCGCGCAGCCGCAACAGGGCGAGCGCCGTCATGAACGCGCGGTTCGCAATGACGACCAGGATGATGATCAGGATGAGGCGCTGGAATCCGGCGATGAATCCGGCGATGATCAGAATGAGGACCGCGAAAGCCGTGGCGATCAAAACCGCGAAGGACGCGGTGATGGCGAAGGACGCCGCCGCCGGGGACGTCGCGGCGGGCGCGGACGCAACCGCAATCGCAACCGTGATGACCGCCCATCCGAAGCCGGCCATGAAAATGACGGCGAAGAAAAGGAATTCTCTGAATCCGGACAGAACGAAGATGATTATGCCGATGAGCAACCATCATTCGAACAGGACAGCGAAGACGGCGATGATCGCGGCAATCGTTCCGAGCGCTCCGAGCGCGGTGGACGCAATAACAACCGCAGACGCGGCGGACGCAATCGCCGAGGCGGTCAGAACCGCGATCGCAATGCCGGTGAGGCATCATCCGGCGCAGCAGATGACGGCGATGAGCAGCCTTCCTTCCGTGAAGAGGCTCCCGCTGAACGTGAAACACAGGCAGCAGAAAAACCTGCAGCCGCAAAACCGGAAAGACAGCCACGCCGCGAAATCGAGGTTGCCATGCCCAAGGTCGAGCAACAATCCCGCAAGCCGATTGCCTCGGCGGAATATGAAACCATCACCGAAGCCCCCTCGCAGGAGCGTAAAAAGGGCTGGTGGAACCGTCTGGTGGAATGATCTCAGGGTTTCTCAAAAACACATAAAAGCCGCCTCGCAACAGGCGGCTTTTTTATTCCGGCACAAGAACATCAAACAAGAATTTTTTTAACTGGGATTAGGCGCAAGCGGTGATGCGTAGAAATTCTACGTCAAGAACGCCGCAACGCCATTCAGGTTAAAAAAGATAGCTCTAACGCGCCAGCAGCACGTAATAAAAGAAAGGCTCTTCCGTTCCGGCATTATCATAGGCAAGGCAGCCTGTTGTCTTGCCGCCTGCGCCATCAATGGTCTCGGCCATGGTATAGGACCCGGCAAAAGGCGTGAAATCAACATCGCCATCCGCGGCATAAGTCTGCCCGGCCTGACGGTTGATCAATGTGCAAATCTCAGGATCAATCCCGGTCAGCATCAGGACAAGATCGGCCTGCCCCGCTTCGCCAACACCCTCGACATCATTGGCCGCCGTAATCAGCCAATCGGCCGTTGTCCCTAAACCTGATGGCGGCGCGGTATAACCCTGCCCCGCGCCCTCGACATGAAAAATCTTGCAGGCATTACTTCCCGCGCAATTGGCATTTACATTTGCGCCTGCATTTTCAAAACTGACATCGCTTTCGGATATGCCGCTCATTGTCATTTGCTGCACAGCCGCGGCAAGGCCTTGGGCATAGCGCATCAGCTGGCTGATCTTGATGCTGGCCTGCTCGACATCCGCAGTCTGGTTGACGCTACTGCCTGAACGGCTCAAAACCACCGTCAGCAGGCCAATCAGCACCACAGCAACAAGAATAAACCAAAGGGCGCTGCCTTTTTCATTCTGCCGTGCTTGTTGCGATTGCGTGCTCATGGATAAATTATACCGCCTTCGCGCGGGCCGGGCGAGCGTTTTGTACCGAAAGAAATTTCTCAAGGCGGCGGCAGGATTCCTGCATATCCTCGGCGCTGCCCGCATAGGACATGCGGATGAACTGACGGCCGCGGCTGGGGTCGAAATCAATCCCGGCCGTCACCGAAACCTTGGCCTCTTCCAGCATAGCGCGGCATAATGCCTCGCTGTCCGTGGTATAATCGCTGACATCGGCATAAAGATAAAATGCCCCGTCTCCTGCTGATAATTTATCCAATCCTATCTTTGGCAGTTGGTCTTTCAGAATATCGCGGTTGCGGCGATAATGGGCCACATACCCATCCAGAACATCCAGATGATCGAAAATCTTGTAGGCGGCATGCTGCGAGATTGTGGGCGGGGCCACCAGCAGGCTTTCCGTCAGGTTCTTGATACGGCCCGTCATATCTTCGGGCGTCACCACCCACCCCAGCCGCCAGCCGGTCATGGCGAAATATTTTGAAAATGTGTTCAGGACTATCGCGCTTTTGGAAAATTTAAGGGCGGTCTGGGCTTTTTTCTCATAAGTGATGCCGTGATAAGCCTCATCCGAAATCAGGCGCACATCGTGATCCTCGCACCAATCGGCAATCTTTTGAAATTCGGCCTCATCCAGGAGCGTTCCGGTGGGGTTGGACGGCGAATTGATAATAATGCCGTTGAACCGCACCTTCTTGAAGGCCTTCTCCAGCAACGCGGCGGAGGGCTGGAAATTCGTCTCGGCATCGGTCTGGATCTCGACAATCTTTAAATCCAGCGCGCCCAGAATGTTTTTATAAGCGGCATAGGTGGGCGTGCACAGGGCGATGGTGTCCCCGGCATCAAAGGCCGCCAGAAATGCCATGATAAAGGCGGCCGATGAACCGGCCGTAATGGCAATGCGCGTATAATCCAGGTCATGGCCGTAAGTATCGCGGTAATAAACGGCGATCCGGTCGCGCAGCAATTTCATGCCCAGCGCCTCGGTATAACCTTGGCGCGGATCGTTGCTCAGAACCTGCTGGCTATATTTCAAAACGGCTTCGGGTACGCCGAAACAGGGCTGTCCGGCCTCTAAACGAACGAGATCCTCGCCCATGGCAACCTTTTCATTGGCAATACGTAGATTATCCAGCGCGCGAAAACTCTCGATCCCGGAGCGTTTTGAAAGCTTGATGGCCATGGTCCCTCTCAAAATTAAGGCAATATTTCTTATTCCCTTTAAACCATGAAACGCGCTTTATCGCAATCGCAAGGGGGTAAAAAGACGGGAAAATAGCGGAATGGCGCGATAGATAAAATTTTATTCAAATTTGAAGCAGAAAATGGGAAAGAAAAGAATGAAAAACAAAATAAAAACAAATTCATATCACATTTTATTTACTTTGTATTTACCGCTTCGATGATATGGTAAATATATAAGGGTGCTTCATCACCAAAAAAGATAACAAGGCCGATGATGCGCGGGAGACAAACAGGCAGTATTTAGGGGAAGAGGGGGCTTTTTTACAAAGCCAAAACAAACAGGTTTCGCAAGTTTTATCTCTGATGTCATGTGCGAGATCTGTTGAGGCGGTAAAGTTTTAGGACGTGCGAATTGTGTTGCCCCGCAGTTTCATCAGTCCGTACCGAAACGACAGGTCAATCTGGCCGCTGGCTTAAAATCCAGCGGCTTTTTTTTTGGCGCAAATTCTGCTAGTCATGATGGGTATTCTTTTTTACGGCCCACATATAATCAAGGACATCGTCTTAGCCATGCGTCACGCCGCTCTTATCTGCACCCTGCTTCTGACATTTGCTGCCGCCTTCCCGGTACTGGCTGAAGATGCCGCCCCGGCCCCCGATGCCGCGCAAGATGAATCGCCTGCAGAAGCCAAGGACGAGGCTCCCGCCCCTGTTGCACAGGGCAAGTCCCCGGAAAATAAAGCGCCCGAACCCAGCCCCGGCATGAAAGACCTTCAAAAATCCATTGGCAAGATGACCATGGATATGGACGGGCTTCAGCGCCGTCACTTTTTCATGATTTATAACAACAACAACATCATCAGCGCGGTTAAAACCGTTCGCACCGATGTCAAAAATGCCGTGGCGGCCTGCGGCAAGAACAATCCCGACCTGCAAAAACCGCTCGATTTGCGTTTTGCCGACTGGGAAAGCACCGTTTCAGGCCTGCTTGAAAAAGCCGAGGCCAATCGCGATGGCCTGATCGCCGCGCAAGATTACGCCAAGCCCGAAGCCATCCGCGCCATCAACAAAAAGGCCGATGAACTGCGCGAGGAAACGCAGATGAAAATTGAAAAAACTCCTGTGACCACCAAGGAAGCCTGCGATTATCTGCTGAACAAGATGACCGAGACGCAAGATGCGCTCTCCAACCTGCTGCGTCAGACGCTGATCACCTTCCCGCAAGCCCTGCAAAATGACCCGACTTATCTGGAAGAAGAGGCCGACAAGGTTGAAAAGAAAGATGATGCTGAGCCTGCCGCAGAATCCGATCCCGCAGTTGAACCGGGCGAAAAAGCCACAGATTCAGAATAATCCCAGACCAAAAAGACGGATCAATCCGCAATGAAAATCCTGCAAGTCATGGCCGGGGGCGAGCGCGGCGGGGCGGAGACAGCCTTTGTCGATATGTGCATCGCCCAGCATAAAGCCGGGGAAACCATCGAAGTCGTCACCCGGGCCAATGACCTGCGCGTGCCGCAATTAAAAGCCGCAGGCCTTACCGTCCATACCCTGCCCTTTGGCAGTAAAATCGACATTTATACCCCCTTTGCCATGCGCCGGATCATCAAGGCGTTCAGGCCCGATATCGTCCAGACATGGATGTCGCGCGCGCCATGGAAAACACCGCGCTGGAGCCCTGCCATGGGCATTCCTTATTATCCCGTCATTGCCCGGCTGGGCGGCTATTACAAAATCAAATATTTCAAATCGGTTGATTCTTTTATCACCATCACACCGGATATCGGGCGTTATCTGATCGAAAAAGGCATCACGCCTGAGGCCATCACCCATATCAATAATTTCGCCGAGACCGAAACCGCCGCCACGCCGCTTGCCCGCGCTGATTTTGGCATTCCTGATAATGCCTATCTGCTGCTGGGGCTGGGCCGCCTGCACACCGCCAAGGCGTTTGATACGCTGATCCGCGCGGTAATGGCACTTCCAGATGATGTCTATCTCTGGATTGCCGGCGAAGGGCCGGAGCGTGAAAATCTGGAAAAGCTGATTGCCGATCTGGGCGGGGAAAAGCGTATTAAACTGCTGGGCTGGCGCAGCGACCGCGCCGCGCTGTTCCAAGCCTCCAGCGCCTGTTTTTTCTCCTCCCGTTACGAACCCTTTGGTACTGTCTTCGTGCAGGCCTGGGCGCAGAAAACCCCCCTCATTACAACGCTTGCGGATGGTCCCCGGCAATTTGTCCGCGACGGGCAGGACGGGCTGACCGTTGCCATCGACGACCAGCAAGCCTTTGAAAGCGCCATCATGCGCCTTAAAGGCGATCCCGCCCTTGCCGCCGCGATGATCCAGAAGGGCTATGCGCGCTATACGGAAGAATTTACCAAGGAAAAAACCCTGAAATCCTATCTCGATTTTTACCAAAAATCCCGCGCCCAGGGCCTGATCGCAACGGCCCAAACCGCCCGGCCTTGAGGAAAATTTGAAAACGCCCTGATTTTATGGCATTATGAGCCTGATCGCGGTGGAAAAACCGGGTCAGCGGTAAAGATATTTTTAAGCCTTGAACGATAATAATAACAAAGGCTTGGCACTAGAATTAGAGGGTATTGCTTTTCATGGCCGATCATCCGTCCGTCAAGGCGCTGGAAGAATTTCTGCTGGAAGATCTGGCACGCCTTGCCGCGCTTAACCGCGCAGCCGCAGCCACGGCCACCGAACCGGCCGTTAAAACTCATCAGGAACAAAGTGCAACGCAGCTTGAAGCCGCTGCCGCGCTGATTACCGCCGAGGGCGGCGCAAATGAAACCTATAGCGCGGGCACCGCCGAAGCCTTGCGTATCTACACGCGCTATATGCAGCAAAGCAACAGCTTCACCAAATGGCAGAGCGAGACCTCCGGCAATTACACAATTGATTATGCCGCGCATCTGGCCACATTAATGAACGCACAATATGTGCAGATGATGAATGATCTGGCCGGCAAGACATCCCGCACCCCGCAGGAAGAAGACGGTTATCAGACGCTGCGCGCCGCCACGGATTTTCAAGCCGTCATGAAGGGCGTTATTGATGCTGGCATTTATATACAGCCCGCCAGCACAAACCAGAATGCCATGGATATCAATCAGGCGCGGCCCATCTTGCAGGCTGCGCTCAATAATTTCAAAGATCTGGGCGAGACTTCTTTTGATGTGAACCTGCAAGGCGGCTTTACCATGGAAGCCCGCATGGCCACGCAGATGCTGCTGATCGACATGCAGGAACAACTCGGCCTGCCCGGCCCGGATACAGGCAATCCCTATGACGGGCGTTACCGCTCCTCATTGCGGTCTTCGCTGGCCACGGCTTTGCAGGATCCGGCCAAGGCACAGCTGATCGCCGATCGTTATTTGGATGGCAATGCATCCCTCGTGCCCAGCCTTCTGCTCAGCCTTGATAGCTATGCCGGCCAGCCGCCTATTGCCGGTCTTGATTCCGATATCACAACTGAAATTCTGATCCGCAAACCCGCCATGACCCATGCGGAAGTCGCGCAGCTCGGCGCGGCGATTGATCGTCTTCCCGCCCCGCAACTGGCTGGAACGAACGCCTTGTTTTTGACCATGACCGGATACGGGATCGAGGATCTTGTACCCACCGGCAGCCTGAACCCGTTACAGGAATCAGCACTGCAGGCAGCCTCCGATGATCCACAAGTTGCCTTGCAGGCCATGTTTGCTTATGTGCTGGAAGAATCCGAAGCCGTGGCCGCTGGCGACCCTGAAAAACTGCGCGCGGAAATGAATGAACGTATCATGTTCCACCTGAATACGGTGATTGATGATAATCCGGCCTTTAACCTTGTACGCGCGCAATATTTACGGGAATACGTACGCGTTGCCACAGATAAGGCGCTGGACGCGTACGAGGCCGCCGAAGGATCACTGGAACAACAGCAAAATGCCGCCGCCGTTACCTTTGCCGACAAGATTCCCGGCATGGGAGAATTTATCGCCGCCCATGGGCCTCAAAACCGCGACGTTTATGCCGGTGATGCACAATATATACGCAATGCGCCGGCCGTCATGCCCGAATATGCCGGAGCCATAGAACAGCGCAGCGCAACCCGCGAAGACGTTCTCGCGCTGCCGCTGCTGCAGGATTTGCTGATTGATATCCGGCGTGATGCGCCCTCCTCCCGCGCGGTGGCCGAGGCTGATACCGCCATTGCTGAACTGCGCGATCATATCATTGAAACTTTTGGTGACCGCACCGAACCGGCAGTGATCCGGTCGCAATCAGGTGAGAATTTCTTTGTCAGCCGCGGCGCTGGCGGCGCGCTGGAAATCCGCTATCTCAATCAGGCCGGCATCGGCGAGGTTGACCGGGTTCCTGTTTTGCCGATGCGCCATCACACGGAAACGGATCAGGCCATGATCTCGGCTGCGCAGGCCGGCTATCAGGCCCTGAATGCGGGCAAGCCCTCGGCCGGCGTGCATGATCCTTATTTCTTCAATATCGGCGATCAGGTTTTTGTCGCCGGGCTGGATGGCAATACACGGGCCTTTTCAATCGTGCCGATTGATCCTGATTTTGTGACCATGGACAAGGCGCGTAACCGCGTCTTTACAAATACGCAGGAATTATTCGCCCGCGATTCCGCAACCTATATGGCCGAAGATCCTGCCTATGCCTTCCTGCGCGGCAATTACGCGCATCGGCTTGATGGATATGGCTCTGGTGACGGCGTACTGGAAGCCATGGCGCGGGCGACGGGCAAAACCGATATCGCTGAATTTTTTGATCACCCGCGTGATTTTGATCTGCGGCTGCAGGAAAATTATGAGGTTGTGACCGATACGGAAACCCTCGCACGTATCACGCTGGCCAATTCGCAGCGCCCGGAAACAGACCAGACTTCGCATTTCATCTATATGGATGAACAAAGCGGACGTATTTTGTATGTCTCGCCGGAAGTGGACATCAATGGCCGTTATGATGCCTCAAAGCCAGCCGTGGTGGAAGATATCACCGATCCGGATGCTTATGCGGCGCTGCGTGACCGCATTTTGCAAATGGATATTCTGCCGCCCGGAAGGCCGGAAGTAACCGGCACGCCCGGCAGCATCATGGGTTTTGTCGAATGGCTGGAACGCGGCGCACCCCCGCCGCCGCATCATGTCCGCCAGCAGGGCCTGAACGATATCCCGCCGACCTATGATGTGATGCCCGATACCGGCACACGCTATGCGGAATTGCGGGATAACATGACCGATATTACGGCCGCGCCGCCCGTCTTGCTCGCCGCTGATGATTCCATCAAGCCTGCCGCCGCCATGCGCCCGCACGTATAATCCTGCCGCGTATGACAGGGGTATTTTCACGATAGGCGCTTTGTTGTATAATCTAAAGTATGACACAGGCCGCCCCTCCACCCCCCAGCCCCCGGCAAAGTATTCTGGAAGCCGAAAAGGTTCTCTACAGCGAGCAAAAGGTCGCCTTTTTGGAGGCGCTGGAATCCTTTTACCTGCGCGGTAATCACAGCGGCCGCTTGATGTTTCGCAATAAATGGCCCGTCGCCGCCGCGCGCATCCTGCCGGAAGAACTGGTGCAATTCGATCATGTCGGCGTCAACAGCGATGAAGATCGCGCACGCCGCAGCGCTCTGGAAGAGCAAGCTGAGGAAAAACGTGCGGCCATGGCCGAAATATTTTCCAACATGACGCCGCGCCTTGTGGTGCATGGCAGCCTCCAGATGGAGGAGCTGAAAAAGATCATGGTGCAGATCGACAGGGAACTGGCGGAATGTGTGTTCGAGAAGAATATCGTCGAGCGTTTCTTCCCACCGCAGGTAATCCAGCACAAGGACCCGGAAACAGATACGATCGTGAACGCACCGCTGCCGCCCCGGCCAGAGGCCGCGCAACCCTCACGCCCCGTCACCCCGGCGCAGGCCGCCGCTTATCAGACAACGCCGCCGCCCGCCGAGATATCCGACCTTGCCGCGGTTGGCCATACCGATCACTCGCTGGCCACGCGCCCGCAAAAACAAGATTACGGGTATCGCCCATCCGCCCAGACCAATAGCCCGGCCCGCGTTGCCGCCGCACAGGCCGAAGCGGAAGAAGCCATGGATTGGTTAAATACGCCGCCGGAAGATGATCTGGACCAGATCACCCCGATCAGCACAAGCGCCCCTGATCAGCCAGCGCAACCATCACAGCAAACCCCAGCCACCCCGCCGGCTCCCGCTCCCGCAGCGCCCGAAACGCAGTCTATCCCGCCTGCCTCGCCCCCCCCGGCAACGGCCGCCCCTTCTGGGTCTATGGGGCTTCGCGCCTATCAGGCGCAAAATCAGGACACAGCCACCGCCCGGCCCCAGCCGCCGCAAACGCCGCCGGGTCTGACGGAGCAGCCTGCGGCAGAATCAGAGAAAAAAAATTACCCGCCGATTCCGGGATCGGAATCATCGTCTTAAGATTTCCGCCTTTGCGGCGCGCTTTTGTACAGGCATACAACCAGCGCCCCCAAAAGTAAAAGCGCCGTGGCCTGATGCAGCGCCGCCAGCACGATATTCACCCCCGAAAGCAGCGTCGCAATGCCCAGCCCAACCTGCACAAGCGCCAGCAGCGACGCCGCCATGTACGCGCGTACATCGGGTAAGCCGCCGCGCAAGGCATGAAGGCGCAGGGCATGAAATCCCAGCGCAAAAATCACAAGGCCCGTCGATACACCCAGCCAGCGATGCACAAATTGGATAGAAGGGATATGTTCAAAAATATTGAGCCATGGCGGATCGAGATGCCACATATCCGGCGGCATAAAACCAGCGCCCATTCGCGGGAATTCGTTATAGATAAGCCCCGCATCCTTACCCGCCACAAACGCGCCCCATGTAATGGTGACCACCAGCATAACCAGCCCGGCCAGCGCATGAAAAAATAACGGGCGTGAAGGCGTACGCGCGGCCGCCGAAATTTTCAGGGCCATAAAAATAAGCAGCGAAAAAATCAGAAAGGCCAGCGCAAGATGCGCGGCAAGGCGGTAATGAGAGACGGCCGGAATATCGACAAGGCCACTTTGGACCATGTACCACCCCATAAACCCCTGCGCCCCGCCCAATGCGAGCAGCCCTAGCATCGGCAGACCATAACCCGGCGGAATACGGCCACGCAGCCAGAAATACAGCAAAGGCAGCGCAAATATAATGCCGATCATCCGCCCCCAAAGGCGATGAAACCATTCCCAGAAATAGATGCGTTTGAAATCGCCGATCTCCATCCAGGAATTTTTTTTCTGAAACTCGGGCGTCTGGCGATAGAGATCAAATTCATTTTGCCAATCAGCAGCCGATAGCGGTGGAACCGCCCCGATCAATGGCCGCCATTCCACCATCGAAAGCCCCGATTCCGTCAGACGCGTTACCGCCCCGACAATCACCATAATAAAGACGCATACGGCCACAGCCAAAAGCCATAATACCAAAGCGCGGCGCGAAGTCTGAACAGGTACAGCAGGACGTACAATTATGGCCATGGTTTTATCTATCCCCAAAAACCGCCAGAACACACAAAACATATTCCCATAAGGGAAGTTTTTGGGGCTGATATTAAAGAATAATTTGAGTTACTCAGTTCGTTTTCCATTTTTGCACTTTTTCTTAATTGTACTTATTTTTCTATAATGCGTATGCTCTATCTGCTTTTCTTCTTGCCGGTGCGGCTCATTTCTCGGCCACAATACCCACACAGACTATAGGAAATTATTCCTTTTCAGGCAAGTCATTTATTGGCCTTTACCACATGCTGGGCAATGGACAAAATGCGCGAACCAGACTAGGTTTATCCGTCGGTGAAATCAATGCCCCGGCTGTTTTTAGGGATCTGAATACCCTGCAAGGGAAGGTTTATGGCCTCTTTCGATATTATCAAGGCTGCTGGCATGGGATTTTCCTTTATATGGGATAATCGCGCCATAGTGACACGCATGGCCCTGATCCCCTTTGCGATCAAATGGGTCACTTTGATTTTGATTATTCTATCGGGCCTGCAGGATAATTATCTGCGGCAGGGTTTATTGATGCTGCCGAGCTATTTTCTGGAAGGATGGCTGATGGCTTATTTCATCCGCCTTGCCGTATTTCAGGAAAATATATTCACGCTGGCGGCTGGTGATGAGCATAGCCGCCGCCGGAACAAGATTATATTGGATTCAATGCTGGCCGGGGCGCTGCTTTATGTGTTGCTGAATCTGGTTACCTCCTTGCTTTGGGGGCTGCTGCTGCCGCAGGAACGCCCGATGGCCCCGCCAAGCCGTGAAGAACCCAGCCTTGCGATGTTCATGCTGGCGATGGCCGCCATGTACGGTTCGATATGGGCGGTGCGTATTTTCTGGCTGCATATACCCGTAATTCTGGGCTTTGACCTTAAATCCTATTTCGAGAAAATGCGCGGCATCAAATCATCATTATTTGTTCTGGGGACGTGGCTTTTATGCGTTGTGCCACTGGCGGCCGCGACTTTTCTGCTGGCCGATATTATGGCCGTAGCCATGGGCCACACGCCCGAAACCCCGTCAATGGCCTTTCATTTTATCATGCTGGGCGTTCAGGCCGGGGTGGAGATTATTATCAATCTGGTTTCAGGCATTGCCATTGCCCTTGGCATATGCGCGATCATGCGCCCGCCTGCCGAAAAGAACATGGGATCATAAAGCCATGAAAATTATTGTCACTGACCAAAGCGGCCACACGCACGAACTTGAAGCCATTGATGGATGGCGCGTGATGGAGATTATCCGCGATCATGGCCTGCCGATCAAGGCGGAATGCGGCGGGGCCTGCGCCTGCGCGACCTGTCATGTTTATGTGGAGCCGGAATGGCTGGAGAAGATCCCGCCCATGCGCGATGAAGAAAACCAGATGCTGGATGAGGCCTTTGACGTGCAGGATAATTCCCGCCTGTCCTGCCAGATCATCATGGAAGAAGATCTGGACGGCTTGCGGGTCACATTGGCCAAGACTGTTTAATCATTCTTTAACACTCTGAAATCTATAGAATTTCTTGCTTTTTACATGAAACATATGTAAAATTTTAGCATGAATGAGCCTCAATGGTGGAACGACCCGAAATGGGTTGCCGATATAACCCTGATCTCCAAGGATATGTCCGAGAAATACGCGGACAAGACAATCATCTCCGTTGGGCAATCGCCAGCATGGATTACCATGGGCATCGGCATGATTCGCAAGATGCAAGGCCAAAAGGCCGGCGTCAGCTATATTCCCTTTACCGGGTGCTTCATGGAAGCCGCCAGCACGCGTGAGATGCCTGCCAGAGCCAGCGATCCCGACCCGGAAAAGCCGCGCCTTGTCCAAAGCTTCAAGGCCATGGCCAATCGCAATGTCAGCGCCGAATCATCGGCCGCCTATCAGGGATTTTTAAAACGCCATCATATCGCGCCGGAAGATCTGGCAGCGCGCGCGCAAGACGGCGAGAGATTCGTATTTTGCGACCTGACGCGCACGGGCGGCGGTCTGGCATCGTTCATGTCGGAATGGGTCAAGGAATCAACAACAGAACAATGCGCCATTTTGCGCGAGAGTCTGGAATGCGTGACCTTCACATCCGAGCGTCATACACCCAGAACGCATTTTCATCTCGAAGGCAAAATGACCGTCCCCGTCTCATCCTATGTTCTGGATGATGATCGGTATGACAGGCTTTTGAATACTTCGGCCGGCAACAGCATCTGCGATAAATCAACGCGCCTGATGCCCGTCTATCAGCTTTACGCCACCCCGGCGCGCGAGGCCGGATATTACATTCCGCATAACGCCCCTATCGTGGCAGAAATCAAGGAAACCCTGCACCGCGATATTCAAACGCGCGAGCATGGCGCGGGATGGCCCGGCCTTCACGCCGATATGGCATAAATCATTCTTATTGGATCGTGCCCTGCCAGGCGGCGAAGCGGTAATCACCCGGCGTAATCAGCGCCGTATCGGCCACATAGACCGAGTGCAGCTTGCCATCAATCTCGCGGCTCCAGAAATCCAGAAATTTACTAAGCGTGGGAAATTGCGGGGCCAGATCGTAATCCTGCCAGATATATTCCTGCAACAGGGCCTCGTAATCAGGCATGTGATAGAGAATCCGCGCTGTGGTGAGGCGGTAGTTTTTTGCAAATTGTAAGGTCAGATCCGCCATGCGGATAATATCCTCCTTATATCTTGCCCGTTCCCTCTCTCATTTTATCATGAAGGGGGCGGCAAATACAAAAAGTGCAATCGGCCGGGGGGCCGGCAGCGGCCCTTATGCCGCGCGGACAGTATTCAGGAAACCGGTGACTTTATCGTCCAGCTCTCGCGTGTGCTGGGTCAGGGCAGTGACGGATTCCCGCAGCTCCCGCGCCGAACGATCGGTATTTTGCGCGGCATCGGCCACGCCGTTGATACTGCTGGAGACGGTATTGGTCTGTTCCGATGCTTCCTGCACGCTGCGGCTGATGTCGATCGTGGCGGCACGTTCCTGCTCGACACAGGCCGAGATATCACCGGCAATCTCATTGATCTTGTTCACGGTCATGGAGGCGCTGCGAATGGCCTCGAGCACTTCACGGGCCTCGACCTGAATTTCGCTGACATTTTTCGTGATGCGCTCCGTGGCAGTGGCTGTCTGGCTGGCAAGATTTTTAACTTCCGAAGCCACCACGGCAAAACCTTTCCCGGCCTCGCCGGCGCGCGCGGCCTCGATCGTGGCATTCAGCGCCAACAGATTGGTCTGCTCGGCGATATCCCGGATCAGATTGGTGACATCGCCGATCTGGGCCATGGCTTGCGTGAGTTTTTCAACCTGGCTATTGGCCGCGCCCATCTGCTCCACCGCCGAGACAGTAATATGCGAGGACTGACTGACAAGCTGGCTGACCTGATCAATCGCGCCGGAGAGCTGCTGCGCGGCGGCGGCCACGGTATCGACATTGCTGGCGGCCTGCTGGGTTGCGGATGTCACATGCAGCACGCGGTTATTCGTATCATCGACGATCCCGCCCAGCGTGCTGGCCGTATTTTCGAGGCGGGCGGATGAATCGCGCAAGGCCTGCATGACCAGCCCGACATGGCTCTCAAAATCCGAAGCCAGATTATTCATCATGCGCTTTTTGTCTTCCTCGGCCTTGAGCGCATTATCTTCCTGCTGGCGTTCCATATCCCGCTTTTCGATCGCACTGTTCTTGAAATACTGGACGCGCCGCGCCATGGAGCCGATCTGGCTCTGGATTTTCTGGCCCGGCACTTCGGCAGAAAGATCGCCCTTGACCAGTGAATCCATCGCCCGTGTCAGGGAATCAATCGGGCGCGTGATGGTTGTCAAAATACCAAAAGCCACCAGCGCATTGGCAATAATCGCCACAGCAATCTGGATCATCAGATCTTCATAAAAACTCTGACTGGCCTCCAGACCGAACTGGTCGCGCACATGGAGATAGCTACGGATACCAAAGAACAAACCAACGGCGGAGAGGAATAATGTAGCGACCTGAAGCCTGATATTGATGCTGTTAAAAGCCCTGATAAAAAACTTCATTCCCACTCCTCTTTCAAAAAAACATACATGCGTAGTATCACATAAAAAAATTCTGGCTTGTTACTATATTTGCAAAGGCCGATTAAAAAACCATCAAGGCATATTGGAAAATGGACATTCATCCGCATGAAAAAATCTGCAAAAAACTTGAAATTTTCGCGCCATCATATTACATACTTAGCACTTAATCGGTCAGAGTGCTAAAACAGCATCAAGAATGACAGATTACAAGGGGTTTAAGCCCCCTTAACCTCAACATATTAGGAGAAGTGAATATGAGTAAAGTCAAATTTCGTCCCTTGCATGACCGCGTGCTTGTCCGCCGCGCCAGCAACGATGAAAAAACCAAAGGCGGAATCATCCTGCCGGATTCCGTACAGGAAAAGCCGATGGAAGGCGTAATCCTGGAAGTCGGAACAGGTTACATCAACGACAACGGCGACACACGCGCGCTGGCCGTCAAGAAGGGCGACAAAGTGCTGTTTTCCAAATGGGCCGGCACGGAAATCAAGCTGAACGGCGAAGACCTGATGGTGATGAAAGAGTCCGACATCATCGGCATCATCGGTTAAGGTCTGACCCTGTTTCGCCGCAGGCGGCGTTGAATTTCGGCTCACGTATAATTTATACGCTTCGCCTCATTCGCCTGGCCTCGTCAAAACATGCTTTGACCTAAAAATTTAAGAACTTAAACCTATAAAAAGGAAACTAAAATGTCTGCTAAAGAAGTACGTTTCAGAGAAGACGCCAGAGAGCAACTGCTCAAAGGCGTGGACGTCATCGCCAACGCGGTGAAAGTAACACTGGGCCCGAAAGGCCGTAACGTTGTGATTGAAAAATCCTTCGGTTCGCCCCGCACCACAAAAGACGGTGTAACGGTTGCCAAGGAAATCACACTGAAGAACAAGCAACAGAACGTCGGCGCACAGCTGATCCGTGAAGTGGCCTCAAAAGCCAACGATCACGCTGGTGACGGCACAACGACAGCCACGGTTCTGGCACAAGCCATCGCCCGTGAAGGCGTGAAGGCTGTATCTTCGGGCCGTAACCCGATGGATCTGAAGCGCGGTATCGACAAGGCGGTTGTTGCCGTTATTGAAGACATCAAAAAGCGCGGTCAGAACGTCAAGACGAACAACGAGATCAAGCAGGTCGGCACAATTTCCGCCAATGGCGAAGTTGAAATCGGCGCCCTGATCGCCGAAGCCATGAAAAAAGTCGGCAATGAAGGCGTGATCACGGTTGAAGAAAACAAGTCGCTGGAAAACGAGCTGAGCGTTGTTGAAGGCATGCAGTTCGACCGCGGTTACCTCTCGCCTTACTTCATCACGGATGCGGACAAGATGCGCGCGGTTCTTGAAAACCCTTACATCCTGCTGCATGAGAGCAAGCTTTCGAACCTGCAAGCGATGCTGCCGATCCTCGAAGCGGTTGTCCAGTCGGGCCGTCCGCTGCTGATCGTGGCGGAAGATGTTGAAGGCGAAGCTTTGGCTACGCTGGTCGTCAACAAGCTCCGCGGTGGCCTGAAAGTTGCTGCCGTTAAAGCTCCTGGCTTTGGCGACCGCCGCAAGGCAATGCTGGAAGACATGGCGATCCTGACAGGTGGTCAGGTTATCTCCGAAGACCTCGGCATCAAGCTGGAAAACGTCACACCCAACATGCTGGGTACGGCGAAGAAAATCACCATCACAAAAGACGATACAACAATTGTTGATGGCGCCGGCAAGAAGAAAGACATCGAAGCCCGCGTGAACCAGATCCGCCGTCAGGTCGAGGAAACATCCTCCGACTACGACAAGGAAAAACTGCAGGAGCGTCTGGCGAAGCTTTCCGGCGGCGTTGCCGTCCTGCGCGTTGGCGGTGCGACAGAAGTCGAAGTGAAAGAGCGTAAGGACCGCGTGGATGATGCCATGCATGCCACACGCGCAGCCGTCGAGGAAGGCATTATTGCCGGCGGCGGTACAGCTTTGCTGTATGCGACAAAGGTGCTGGACAAGCTGAGCGGCGATAACGATGACCAGAATGTTGGTATCGAAATCATCCGCCGCGCCATTCAGGCCCCGATCCGTCAGATCGCCGAGAACGCCGGTCATGAAGGTTCGGTTATCGTCGGCAAGCTGCTGGAGCAAAAAGAAACCAATTACGGTTTCGATGCCCAGGAAGGCAAGTTCAAGGATCTGGTCAAGGCCGGTATCATTGACCCGGTGAAAGTTGTGCGTACAGCTCTGCAGGATGCAGCATCCGTTGCCAGCCTGCTGATCACGACAGAAGCCATCATCACAGATGCCGCTGATGACGACAAAGCCTCCGCCGGTGCAGCTGGCGGTATGGGCGGCATGGGCGGCATGGGCGGTATGGACTTCTAAGGCGGCTTCGTCTTTTTGATTTTCACCGCGTTGCTGCGTTGCTCGTGTACATTTGTACACTTCGCGCCTCGCGCCTTGTGATAATTAAAAATTCTTTGCCCCGCGGTTCATAACCCTTTGCTTTTCAAAGCTTTTAAATTCCGAAAACCCCGCCCATCCGGCGGGGTTTTTTCATGCATATTGACGAAAAGCGCAAAATATATTATGAATAATAAAAAATACAGGGAGCAATCATCATGGCCGTCATCACCGGAACTTTCACGCGATCAAGCTATAACGCCATCAGCCATATGCGTATATTGGCCGGATTAGGACCGACTTTAGGTGTGACGGTGCAAGGGCCGAACGACCCGGTGATATTGCTGGATGAGATTCAAGAACTTAAAATCGGCAAGAACCGAGAGAACTATGTTTTTCATGCCAAGATATCCGAAGCCGCCGTCAAGGAACTTGGACTGCGCGAAGGGATGCCGGTCGAAATTACCCTGAATGAAAAATACAATCCGGCCCACGGGGCCAAAGTTGCTCAGGCCCGCACGCAAATGCACCCGGAATGGGTTTCCGGTTTTTAATTATCTCAATTCCGATAATTTATTTTATTATCAATCTGATTTATAATGATAACAAGGCCGGCGTACCAGCTTTGATCTGGACCACAAAACGTCAGATATAGGGACTCCTCCGGAGGGCATTATATCCCGGTCTGAATTCGATTAAATCTTCATAGGAAACTATTATGCCGCCGGGGCGGAAGGCTGATCGCCATCATTACCGCCCGGCACAATACCGCCGCCGGCAGGCGTTGATGGCGTGTGCCGCACAGGGCCAGCCGCACCGCGGTTACGGCCTTCCATGGCATCACGGTCCTTGAGGGCTTCCTTCAGGCGCTGATCCAGCACGCGGTGCGTTGCCGTACCGGGAATGGCAAAGCCATGTTTATGGCCTTGCGCCTGCAGGCTGGCATCGCCCAGAATTTCACGCAAGGTGTGCTTGATATCCACCAACGTGCCGCCGCCGGCCTGAAACTCGTCCAGCTCCTGATCCGAAGGCCATGTATTATAATGAATGCCGGGGCCTGTGCGGGGCTGGGGTGTGCCGCTTAAATCCTCGCCGTTTTTGTAACGCTTGGCCAGATCCAGAATCTGCGCCACGATAAAATCCTTCATGCCCATATAGTTTTCCCACATGGATTTTTTCATGTCGAACTCCACCGGGTTGCGGCGTATGGCCACGATAGGGCCGGTATCAAATTCTTCATCCACGCGGTGCGTCATGGCGGGCTGGGCGGTATCGACACCTGCCTGACGGGCGATATCCAATTGCTCGGCCGAGCTTAACTTGGCTGGATCCTTGCCGGCGGCCTTCACGGCGCGCTGGATTTCCTGCATGGTGCGGAAAGGCGGAATAACGCCGCGCTTGTCATTCATGGCCGGGTGGATATTAAACAAAAATCCTTTGCGCTTGCCGGTATCATTGGCATCGGCCCCGCGAAAAGCGGTTTGAATTTCAATGCCTTCAAAGGCATCAATCAAGGGCTTTTGCAATTTTTCATACAGGCGAAACACAACGCCCATACCCACGCGGTTCGCAGGATTGGCAACATAGCCAACGAAATTCGGATCATTCATGCTGTCTTCTTCCAGCACTTTAACCCCCGGTACAGCCTTCAGGCGCTCCGGCGTCAGATAGGCGCTGCCATGCGGGGCGAGGCCGCGGTCCAGATGCGGCAGGACAACTTCATTCAGCAAACGGCCATGAAAAGCCATATCCGCGAGCAAAGGATGCTTGAATTCCTTGGGGTATTTATAATTCGAGAAAATAAAGACGGGCTTGAAGCCCAGATCCTTCAGCGGCTCGGCCAGATCATTGGCGATCTGCATGCACAAAATATCATTGCCCAAAAAGACATCGAATTTTGGTTTTGATAGCTCGGACGCACGCACAAATGGCGGCGTAACGCCCTGTGCCGGCGCTTGGTTGTACTCAGTCATTATCCCTGCTCGTTATTATTCTCAGGCTCTTTTGCCACATGCTCCCAGGCGATATTGAACAATCCCTGGAATGCTTCGGCGAAGGCCCTATTTTCTAATATCCTTACTATAACTGTTTCGGATTCAAAAGTAATAAATGCGAGCTTGTGACCATAAGCATAGATCGAATGCTCGTTGAACATGAAATTGGGGATCCAGCGATATTCAGCAAAGCTTTTGGAGATGAGATTCATCTCGCCTTCCTTGGCGGTAATCCGGAATTCAAAATCTTCGCGCTGGATTGCGGCCATGCGCTTGGCATGTTCGCGGTAATATTCCTCGCCGACCCATTTGATCCAGTTATCCGGCTTGGAGTTATGCAGGCAAAACAACCCGCCGACATCCTTGGCCGTGTTATAAACATCTTGCAAAAAGGTCGTAAAACCATCGCGGCCGCGCAGTGTTTTGATCTCGCCGCTGCGTTTGCGTACACCCGAAGTGTCGATAAATTCGATATCATGCTCTTCAAACGCCTTCTCGATCTTGGCGATGGTTTGCAGATTGGGATGGTTGGTGCCATTTTCTATGCGGGCGATACCGGTCTGGGAAAGGCCTGCGATATCCGCAAGGTCCGACTGGCTCCAGCCTAGCAGGGCGCGTGCCGCTCTGATTTGTTCCAAGGTGGGCATAAAATATTCACCGCAAATTTGTGGGGTTGGGTTATTTGTCGTATTTCTAGTACGAATTTATTATGCTGTCCAGAAAAAAAGTAAAATATGAGGAATAAAAAATATATTCTTTTATAAAAAAAATTCGATTCCTGTTGACATAGCAACTGTTGTGCGGCTATAAAATGCCATCTAAGACATAAACTATACATACAGTTTATCTCTTTTGATGAATCCCCACACACGTAAACCTACGAAGTCGGCTTGGCCCCCCCCAGGCCGACTTTTTCTTTTGTTCGGGTTTCATCCGGCTGGTATGATCCTCGCATTCCGATTCCAGACCCGATCAGAGACTATTAACGACGCCCGGAAAGTTTGACCGCCCATGGCCACATCGCCCGCAAAACCACCGGCAACCCCAACGCCGCCCAAGCGCCGCCATAATCCGCACCCCCATCCCCGCAAACGGCAAAGTACCACGCAGCAAAACCTGATTGGCGTGCTGGTTCTGGCGCTGGGCCTTGGCATGATTATCGGGGTTGGATATCTGGCCTATAATAAGGTGATGGATTCGCGCCAGCCCCCGCACACCGACACCGCCGCAAGCCCCGGATCTGCAACCGATATACAGGCCGCCGCCGCGACACCTCCTTCTGCCCAAACATCCCAAAGGGCGCTGGACCTGCGTAAGGCACAGGCCGGAGAAATAGAAGGGCAATGGGAAGCCAGAGTTCCGGGCCAACGGTTAACTCTGACAATAAAGGACGGACGCGAAACAATTTTTATCATCCCCGCCGATCCGCGTTACGATCATGACTTCGCCAGCGGCACATATAAATATGATGAAGATCAGGGAATTTTGGAACTGGCCCCGGATTACAGCGCAACCCCCCCTGAAATAAAGGGCGTGACCATCCGCACGCTGACATCCCGCGCCCATAGCATAATCACCCTGATTGACAGCAATAGCGGCGATATGATCTGGAAACCCTATGTGAAGGATGATGGCAGTCTTTATCAAACGCACCCGATCTTTGTGAAGGCAGGCCGCAAGGACAGCTATATCGCCTGGCAGCGCCAGAAGGATCAATAGACCCATGCCGGAACTGCCCGAAGTTGAAACCGTCATGCGCGGCATGATGCAGGCCATACTGGGTAAGAAAATCACAAGCTGCGTCTTAAATGTCCCGGCCCTGCGCGTGCCCTTTGGCAGCGGATTTATTCCCGGTGTAACGGGAAGCCATATTGCCGGCATGCAAAGACGCGGCAAATATATCATCAGCGCCCTTGATAATGGCCGCAGCCTGATCTGGCATCTGGGGATGTCGGGGCGCGTGCGTATTTTCGTACCCGGCGATTCTTACATGCCGATCAAGCATGATCATGCCGTCTTTCATTTCAGCAATGGCGTGGTTCTGGCATATAACGACCCGCGCCGCTTTGGCTTTATACGCCTGGAGCCATCATCTGCCATCGAGACAACAGCGCCCTTTAACAAAATGGGGCCGGAGCCCTTGATAGATGATTTCGATGGCCCCGCCTTATGGCGCCAATTACAGCGCCGGAAAAATCTGGCCGTTAAGGTGGCGCTGCTGGATCAGGGTATCGTCGCCGGCGTTGGTAATATCTATGCCTGCGAGTCCTTATATAGTGCCGGCATCAATCCGCAACGTTTATCAGGCACAATCAAACCTGCCGAAGCGCAGAAACTGGCCGCCGCAATCAAGGTGGTTCTGGAAGATGCCATTGCCGCCGGGGGATCCACCTTGCGCGATTATGCCCAGACCGATGGATCGGCCGGGTATTTCCAGCATAATTTCAAGGTCTATGACCACCAAGGCGAGCCTTGCCCCCGCTGCGTTCAGGGCAGCCAAAAGGGCGATATCCAGCGGATTGTACAGGCCGGGCGCTCCACATTTTTTTGCCCGAAATGCCAGAAATAGGACTGTTTTACCTGCCCGGACGCCCTAAATCCCAGCATTTGCAACGATTCGGCACTTATGCCCCCCTGCCGGGAAAGCGCAAGAAATGCTTGACAGGCCCGGCCTTCCAAGAGTATTACATTCCATCCTTAACCTGGCAGCCAAAGAATTGATTGATATGGGCTTGCCGGTATTGAAATTGAAAAAGAGAGATACTCATCATGGCAAACCATGCTTCTGCAAAAAAACGCACCCGCACGAACGGACGCCGCGCCGCGATCAACATGAATCGCAAAAGCCGCATGCGCACATTCATCAAGAAAGTTGAAACCGCAATCGCTGGCGGAAATTCCGACGAAGCGAAAACAGCTTTTCAGGAAATGCAGCCTGAAATTCTTCGCAATGTTGGCAAGGGCCTGATCCCGAAAAACACAGCCGCGAGAAAACTCTCCCGCCTGTCGGCACGCATCAAGGCGATGTAATTTTTTTATCGCTTTTTCTGCAAAGAAAATTTTCAAAAAACCGGAAGAAAAATCTTCCGGTTTTTTTTATTTCTGCGTGATGTGTGTCAATCCTTCGCGCGCAAAAAAAATCTTTTTTTTTGTTCTGCATTTATTCCGATTGCATGTGCGTAAAAATTTGTTGTAGCTTGTGATCGTTGCTTGCGGACACGAATAAAAAAATTCACAGCGCAGCGATGAAGTCTTTTAAAATTCCGACACACAGGAAAACAAAAAGACCTTCTGCGTAAAAACAAAAACAGGGTCGTTGAACATGCTGGGGGAAAGCACAGAATGTTCAGCCAAAGACCAAAAACGCCAGACTATATATAAGAAGAAAAACTGCGAATTTTTTCACAAACATTCGCAAGGCCGGTTTTTTATTCTTCTGCGCGTATCAACGGCACGAAAAAATTTGAAAACATATTAATTTGGAGTGGAGAGTATTACTATGTCAGATGCCGGCGGAAAAAGCCTTGCCCTTGATAAGGATATACCGAGCATGGAAGCCTATAAAGAAGGCTCGCTGCAGCCCAGCAAGGAGATTCTCGATCTCTGGAAGAGCGTCCATAAGAACATGCGAACAGAATTCGGCGAGGCGATCTTCCGCAGCTGGCTGAAGCCTCTGAATCTTCAGGCCTATTACCATGGCACGATGGAAGTTTCCGTCCCCACGCGATTCATGCGCGACTGGATCCAGAATCACTACGCCGAACGCATTCTTGGCATGTGCAGCGAGATGAACGCCGATATCAAGCGTCTGCAGATTGTTGTCGTCCAGAGCGCCGTTGCGGATGATGTTGAAATCAGCAAAGGATCCGATGATCTCAAGGCTGCCAAGGCGAATGAGAATATCCGCGGCGAGATCGAACAGATTTCCTCCCCGCTTGACCAGCGCTTTAAATTTGACACTTTTGTTGTCGGCAAACCCAATGCGCTGGCCCATGCCGCGGCGCGGCGCGTTGTCGAATCGGCCAGCGTGCCGTTTAACCCGCTCTTTATATATGGCGGCGTCGGCCTTGGGAAAACGCATTTGATGCACGCGATCGCTCATGCGATTGCTGAAGCCAACCCTTCAAAAACTGTCATGTATCTCTCGGCTGAGAAATTCATGTACCAGTTCGTCAAGGCGTTGCGCTCGAACGAGACCATGAATTTCAAGGAATGCTTCCGTTCGGTTGATGTTTTGATGATTGATGACATTCAGTTCATCGCCGGCAAGGAATCCACGCAGGAAGAATTCTTCCATACATTCAATGCGCTGGTTGACCAGAACAAGCAGATTATCATTTCGGCGGATAAATCTCCGTCCGATCTGACAGGCATTGACGAGCGCCTGAGATCGCGCCTGGCCTGGGGTCTGGTGGCCGATATCCACCCGACAACCTATGACCTTCGTCTTGGTATCTTGCAGGCAAAACGCGCCCAATTGGAAGCAAACGTGCCGGAAAGCGTTCTGGAATTCCTGGCGCTGAAAGTCACCAGCAATATCCGCGAGCTTGAAGGCGCGCTGAACCGGATCGTTGCCCATGCCGATGTGGTCGGGCAGAAGATCACGCTGGAATCCACGCAGGAAGTCCTGCAGGATCTGCTGCGCGCGCATGACCGCCGCATCACGATTGATGAGATCCAGCGCAAGGTTGCCGAGCATTACAATCTCAAAATCACGGATATGCATTCATCGCGCCGCGCGCGCAATGTCGCAAGACCGCGTCAGATCGCCATGTATCTGGCCAAGCAGCTGACCGCGCGTTCGCTCCCTGAAATCGGCCGGAAATTCGGCGGCCGCGACCATACGACGGTTATGCACGCGGTCCGCAAGGTTGAGGAGCTGATCGAGGCCGATGCCCAGATCGCGCAGGATACGGATATTATCCGCCGCGCCCTGACCGGCTGATCTGACTGGTTCACCACTCGTTTTGCCAATAAGAAAAGACCGGCCTTCTCATCGAAGGCCGGTTTATTTAGTTTAAATCAAGAGGTTTGGGAAAATCTTACAGCACCAGCGATCCGCTTGTAGCCAGTTGCTCGGCGGTTGTGCCGGCAGTGAGACCCACGATTGAGGCCACGGCCACGAAATTCGCGCCGCCATCTGCGCCGTTTATATCAACCGAGAGCGTTGCAACGCCGGAGGAATGCGTAACCTTGACAAAATTGGCAATCACATCACCAGCATCATAGGTATCCAGGATATCGCTGATATTGATCTTGTCGCCTTGGGCAATGCTGAAATCAGCAATACGGTCAACGCCAATTCCGACATCACGGCTATCAAACACAAATGTATCAGCCCCCGTTCCGCCTGTCAGATCATCCGCGCCCTGACCGCCATGGATCTGGTCATTGCCTGCGCCGCCGACAATGACATCATTCCCGGAACCGCCATGCAGATAATCATTGTCATTATCGCCGTAAAGCCAGTCATTACCGGAATCGCCGTATAATTTATCAGCCCCCGACCCGCCGCGGATCGTATCATTCCCGCCAAGGCCATAGATATTATCGGCAGCAGCACTGCCGTTTATAGTATCGACGGCATTCGTGCCCAGCCTTGCCCCGCTTTGAGCCAAAGCCTGCGCCGCATGGGGATCCGCCAGAATAGTGGCGATATCGGCATTGGAGATCTCACCAAATATCGCATCAATTGCATGATAATTTTTGCTATCGGCGAAGATTTCAATGGCGCTGATTTCCTCCTGCACATGAACGCCCGCGCCTAATTTCGCCATGAAATCACGAAGCGCATTGGCGTGAGTCGCATCATCAGATGTGCTGCCCGGATTATCGTTAAAGACAATCTCCCGTACCACTCTGCCCAGATCGCCGGGATCGGCCTGCGTCTTTTGTGTGGCGGTCAGGTAATCCGTCAGCGCATCAAGGGCGGCATAATTACCGCTGGCCGCAAACATCTGCGCCGCTGCGCCGATCTCTATGCCATGCACCTTGGAGCCCAGTTTCGCCATGAAATCACGCAGCGCATTGGCGTGGGTTGCATCATCGGCAGTCGTGCCCGGATTATCGTTAAAGACAATCTCCCGCACCACTCTGCCCAGATCACCGGGATCGGCCTGCGTTTTTTGTGTGGAAGTCAGGTAATCCGTCAGCGCATCAAGGGCCGCATAATTACCGCTGGCCGCAAACATCTGCGCCGCCGCGCCAATCTCTATGCCATGAACGCCCGCGCCCAGTTTCGCCATGAAATCGCGAAGCGCGTTGGCATGGGTTGCATCATCGGCAGTCGTGCCTGGATTATCGTTAAAGACAATCTCCCGCACCACACGGCCCAGATCACCCGGATCGGCCTGCGTCTTTTGCGCTGATGTCAGATAATCTGTCAGCGCATCAAGGGCCGCGTAATTACCGCTGGCCGCAAACATCTGCGCCGCCGCGCCAATTTCTATGCCATGCACCTTGGAACCCAGTTTTGCCATGAAATCACGAAGCGCATTGGCGTGGGTTGCATCATCAGATGTGCTGCCCGGATTATCATTAAAGACAATCTCCCGCACCACTCTGCCCAGATCACCGGGATCGGCCTGCGTCTTTTGCGCTGATGTCAGATAATCTGTCAGCGCATCAAGGGCCGCGTAATTACCGCTGGCCGCAAACATCTGCGCCGCCGCGCCAATTTCTATGCCATGAACGCCCGCGCCTAATTTCGCCATCAGGCTGCGCGTCATGGTGGCGGCTGTGGCATCATTGCTTAAAAACGTAATGTTACGCAGAGATTGTCCCAGCACACTGGGATCGATCACGCCGATTTGTGCCGTCGTAATACTGGCAAGCGTGCTGTTAAGCAGCGTCACATTCCCGGCTCTGCTGGCGTTTAATAAATTGGTTTCGATTTGTTGGATTGTAGCCATAATTTACCCCATAAAATAATTGTTGATGTCAGCTTATAAAGTTCATCTCACCACATGATTTTCACATAATAAACACAAATTTTGATATTTTTGACATATTTTGAACATATTTCTCCACATTGTGAATATTGTGTTGATTTTATGAAAATATCATGTTAGGCTTTCGCAATATCATGCTTTCAGACTTTAAGGGGCTTCCCGAAAAAGTAAATTGACCTGATACGATATGCGCCGTAGCATCCCCCGCATGACCCAAGAAAAATTCACGCTGGCCGAGATAACGGCCCTTTATGACCGCCCCTTTATGGATCTGGTTTTTGAAGCCGCATCCGTTCACCGCGCCCATCATGCCGCCAATGAAATGCAGATGTGCACATTGCTGTCGATCAAGACAGGAGGCTGCACCGAGGATTGCAAATATTGCTCGCAATCCATTTACAACAATACGGATCTTGAAAAAGAAATCCTGATGAAAACCGATGATGTTCTGGCGCAGGCCAGAGCCGCCAAAGAAGCGGGATCAACCCGGTTTTGCATGGGAGCCGCCTGGCCGCGCGTTCTGGATGGCCGTGCGTTTGACCGCGTATGCGACATGGTCAAGGGCGTATCCGATATGGGTATGGAAGCCTGCGTGACATTGGGCATGCTGACCTTCGATCAGGCCATGCGCCTTAAAGAAGCGGGTTTAAGCGCCTATAATCACAATCTGGATACATCCCGTGAATTCTACGATAAGATTATCACCACCCGCACCTATGACGAGCGTTTGGACACGCTGAAAAATGTAGCCAAGGCGGGTATATCGGCTTGCTGCGGCGGGATTTTGGGCATGGGCGAAAGCAAGGAAGACCGCATATCCCTGTTGCATACGCTGGCCAATCTTGATCCGCAGCCAGAAAGCGTGCCGATCAATATGCTGGTGCCGGTATCAGGCACGCCGCTGGAAAATGCTGAAAAGCTGGATATCTTTGAATGGATACGCTGCATCGCTGCGGCGCGCATTCTCATGCCGCATGCCATGGTGCGCCTCTCGGCCGGGCGTTTGCAGATTTCCAAAGAAGCGCAAACACTGGCATTCATGGCTGGGGCCAATGCGATATTCACCGGCGAAAAACTGCTGACCACCGCCAATCCGGAGGAAGATTTTGACAAAAATCTTCTTCATGAGCTAGGAATAAAGCCGCGCGCGCCCTTTAAAGAAGAGTCCGCGCAAGCCGGATGCGGAACGGGTTGCGGCTGCGCGAAGGAGGTATGATTATTTTTTAAAACTATTAAACAGGGAGTTACTTTGAAGATGTTTAAAAAAATTACAGACTGGCTGGATAAACAAGCTAAAGTGCCTGATACCAATCCCGATTCCATATCGAATTCCATTATACGCCGCCGCGGATCAAAAAGCCGCCTGCTTGCGATGGAATCAGAGCTTGGCGCGCAATGGGACAAGGCCGTGCAATCAAATGCCGCGCCGGAAGAAAAGCGCGCTATCGCCCAAGCTTACGGCACGACTGTCACTGCGCTTGATACATTCTACGAATAAACATCCACGGAGCAAAAATCATGGCCGATACCACCAAAACAAAAAGCGACATGGAACGCCTTTGGGAAATAAAACAGCATTATGCCGCACAATGGGACAAGGCTAAAGCCGGCCCCATAGATAGCGGCCACAAAATGAGCCCTGAGGATAAGGCCAAGATTGCCCTTGGCGCGATTGCCTATGCAGAAACAATTCAGGCCCTGCATGTGCTTGAGGAACAGCATAAGGCACAAAAAGAATGGACCCCGTCATAGTCCGATAAGATGCCTGTGACATCTTGATTGATACCGCCTTTCAAAAAAAGACCGCCCAGTTAAAAACGATAAACCGTTATCGTGAACTCAGCCTGCCGCGCGGGCTGGATTTCTCCTCGAATGATTATCTGGGCTTTAAGGACCATCCGGCCCTGAAGCGCGCCGCCCTTGAGGCCATTGAAAATGGGGTGGGCCTTGGCGCGGGGGCATCGCGCCTTTTGCGCGGCAATGCACCCGAACATGAAGCACTGGAAAGCTTCGCCGCGCAGCATTACGGCCATGAAGCGGCCCTATTTTTTGCCAATGGATTTATTGCCAATTATGCGGTTTTTACAACTTTGCCCACGCGCCATGATGTGGTGATTTATGATGCGCTGGTTCATGCCAGCGTGCGCGATGGCATTCATGCGGGCGCGGCAAAATCCATCAAGATTCCGCATAACGATTTAAACGCCTTTGAAGATGCCCTGAAACGCAGCCGGGATCAGGCGCAGCAGATTTATATCGCCGTTGAATCGCTCTATTCCATGGATGGCGATATCGCGCCGCTCGAAGCGCTATATGCACTGGCGCAACAATACGGCGCTATCCTGATCGTCGATGAAGCCCACAGCACCGGCGTGTACGGCGATCAGGGCAAGGGATTATGCGCCGGCTTGCCGCGCGATAATCTGATTGTCCTGCACACATGCGGCAAGGCGCTGGGCGTGGCTGGCGGGATTATAACAGCTGACAAATCAATCATTGATTATCTGATCAATGCCGCGCGGCCTTTTATTTATTCCACCGCCCCGCCGCCCTTGCAGGCGCATCTGGCCCTGAAGGCCATCGAATTTTGCGCCGGCACTGATGGCGATCAGCGCCGGGCAAGACTGCAATCCCTGTGCCGGACCGCGCAGCAGGAAATCGGCGGCCATGGCACGCAGATTATCCCGGTCATCCTGGGAGCTGATGAGGCGGCCCTTATGGCCGCGCAAAAACTGCAACAGGCCGGATATGATATCCGCGCCATCCGCCCGCCAACAGTGCCGGAAAATACGGCAAGATTGCGCCTGTCATTAAATGCCGATATCAGGGAAAGTGATTTAAAAGCCTGTCTCGCGCAGATCCAAAGCCTGGCCGGACGCTGAAGAACCCCGGCCGATAATGACCGAGGTTCCCCCCGCGAGCAATGATGTCACTCGGATTAATTCGTGGTTACCCAGTCATAAATCCCATCATTGTCGAAGTCATGATATGTCGTTGTAACTTTCTGATATTCGGCCGCATCAACAACGCCATTACGGTCGGCATCCCAGGCTTCATAGACTTTTACATCATAAGCCTTGGTATATTCGGTCGTGTCGATAAACCCGTCGCCATTCACATCATACCCGACGAAATCAACACGGGCAGGTTCTGCCGTCAGACCAATGGGTTGATAGAACACGGTTGTGTATTTATTCCATTCCGTACGGTCAACGCGGCCATCACGGTCATAATCAATCAGGCGGTAAGAATGTGTCACATATTCATTCTGGTCCATATTCATGTCCTGATTGATGTCATATGTGTAATATCTGGTCGTGGTTGTGGTTGTGGTGGTCGTTGTATTTGAAGAATCGGAAATTCCGGTCTCGGCCCCGGCTGTTACGGCCAAAAGGCACACAGCCACCGGCGTGAGGAATGCCATATATAAGCTTTTCATGATAAATCTCCTGATATTTTTATAAGAATTTATAACCTGTAGATGGCCAATGCGCGGAAGCTGGCTCCGGTTCCTTTAAAAAAACGCTGCCCGGCATCAATTTTTTTGCTAATACATTAGGACTATGAGCAATTCCTTTATCATCAGCGGCACAGATACCAATGTCGGCAAGACCGTGGCCAGCGCCATGCTGGTCCAGGCTTTGGGGTATAATTACTGGAAACCCTTGCAATCGGGTATCGAGGATGGCGGGGTTGATACGCGCCGCGTCCAGAAAATGACTGATTTGCCCGATGAGCGGTTCCTCCCCGAAAAATATGTTTTTTCCGAGGCCCTTTCCCCGCACCGCGCAGCGGAAATTGACGGGGCAAGCGTGGATATCCAAAACCTGACATTACCGGCCTCCGACAGACCGCTGATTATTGAAGGGGCAGGCGGATTGATGGTTCCCCTGACCCGCAAGAATTTGCAGATCAATATTTTCAAGTCATGGGGCCTGCCGGTTATTCTAGTGGCGCGCACGGGTCTGGGCACGATCAATCACACCTTGCTTTCGCTCGAAGCCTTGTGGGCGCGAAAAATTCCGGTTCACGGCATTATCTTCAGCGGCCCGGCTAATGACGACAATATCCGTACCATCGCCGAATTTTCCAGTGTGAGAGTTCTGGGGCATATGCCGATGCTTGAGGAAATCAACCCGACCACCCTTGATATCTGTTTCGAGCGCAATTTCCGGCGCGAGGATTTTCTATCATGACATCCCCCGTCTGGCATCCCTTCACCCAGCATGGATTGATGCAAGAAGCCATCACGATAAAATCCACAAACGGCATTTATCTGGAGAAGCCGGACGGGCAGAAAATCATTGATGGAATTTCCAGCTGGTGGATCAATATCCACGGCCATAATCATCCCGCCATCACCGCGGCCATACAGGCGCAGGCCGGAAAGATGGATCAGGTGATTTTTGCCGGGTTCACGCATGACCCCGCCGAAGAGCTGGCCGCACGATTGGTAAAACTGAGCGGCCTTCCCAAAGTGTTTTTCTCCGATAGCGGATCAACATCCGTTGAGGTCGCCTTGAAAATGGCGGCCGGATACTGGCACAACAAGGGCAAGGCACGCGGCAAGATTATCGCGCTGGAACACGGGTATCACGGCGATACGATCGGCACGATGGCGGCCGGTGCGCGCGGCGTTTACAATGCCGCTTATGAGCCGTTTTTATTTGATGTCATTCGCCTGCCTTTCCCGGATGAAAGCGGCGCGGCACAAGAGGCACTTGCACAAATTCTTAAAACCCAAGGCCATGAGATTGCCGCCCTGATCGCCGAACCCCTTGTCCTTGGCGCAGGCGGCATGAAAATCTACGCGCCCGAAATTTTGAAAGACATGTACGATCTGTGCAAGGCGCATGATGTATTTTTCATCGCCGATGAGGTCATGACCGGATGGGGGCGGACAGGAACGATGTTCGCCTGCGAGCAGGCCGGATTTACGCCCGATATTTTATGCCTTTCCAAAGGGCTGACAAATGGATCGCTCCCCTTAGCAGTAACACTCTGCCGGCAGGAAATATTTGACGCGTTTTATGATACCGACCGCGCAAAAATGTTCTTTCACTCTTCCTCCTATACCGCCAACCCGATTGCCTGCGCCGCCGCCAATGCCAGCTTGCAGATCTGGGATGATGAGCCCGTGAGGGAGCGCATCAAAAATCTGGCAAAATGTCAGGCGGATAATCTGGATCGCCTGCGCGGCCGGGATGAAATCATCAATATCCGCCAATGCGGCACGATTGCGGCCTTTGATATCGTGGCGGAAAGCATTGGTTATTTGTCTTCCATAGGGCCGATTCTCTACGATTTTTATCTTGAAAACGGGCTTCTCTTGCGCCCGCTGGGCAATACAGTGTATGTTCTGCCTCCTTATTGCATCACCGCCGCAGAACTGGAGCGTATCTATGACACCATCATCCGATCCCTTGATCATATCCGGCATGCGGGAAGCCAACGCGCCGCATGAAGCGCCCGTTAAAAATTATCTGGCCCGCATTATCGCCGATAAAGAAGAACATGCGAAATTCATGAATATGCTCTCGATGCTGGAGCATATGGGCAGCCGCAAAATCATGGTCTCGCAGATGGATAAGGGCGATAGCTTGACCGAAGATACGCTCAAGCACCTTGCTGAAGAAGCCCGCCATGCGTATTTCTTCAAACGTCAGGCCGAACGGGCCGCAGGCCGGAGCCTTGATGGCTGGCGCGAGGAAAACACAACCGCCCGCGTTCCGGCCCTGATGTATTTCGGGCGCATGGATGCCGGAATTTCCAAGATTGTTGGAAACGATGCCGCCTATGGCTGGGTTTCGCTGATCATCGAATTGCGCGCTTGCTGGCTCTATAACATCTATCAGGCGGCCTTGGAGGAAAGCGATTACCAGTTATCGCTGAAAAGCCTGATCGCCGAGGAAGATGGCCATCTGGAAGAGATGTATGCCATGTGCGGATCGGACACAAAACGCTTAAGAGAATTAAGCGCGTATGAGACCTCCCTGTTTGCAAAACTCTGGGCACAGATTGAAAATCCTGTGAAAATCAAGGCTGCAGCCTGATTTTAGGGCTTCTCACCTCTCAAAAGCCTTGCTAGGGTATGATTCTCTAGCACTTTTGAAACATTTGTCACTTTTTACGGGAAACTATGCCATGAAACTGAGCATTGATCGCGCCGCGCTTTTAAGAGCCCTGAACCACATGCAAAGCGTGGTGGAGAAGCGGAATACTATTCCTATCCTCTCCAACGTCCTCATGAAGGCGCAGGATGGCGTTCTGACCATGACCGCCACGGATATGGATCTTGAAATCAACGAATCCGTCGCCGCCACCGTCTCCAAGCCCGGCGCTACGACTGCCCCGGCCCACACATTCCACGACATCGTGCGTAAATTGCCCGATGGATCGGAAGTCGAGGTCGAGCTGAACAGCGAGGGCACGCAGATTACAGTCCGCGCCGGACGTTCCAACTTCAAGCTGAGCTGCCTGCCGGTTGCCGATTTCCCGGCGCTGGGTGCCGGGCAATTCGCGCATGAATTTTCCCTGCCGGCCTCCGATCTTCGCGCGATCATTGACCGCACGAAATTTGCCATGTCCACCGAGGAAACGCGCTATTACCTGAACGGGATTTACCTGCATGAAGCCGATCAGGGCGGTGTGAAGGTCCTGCGCGCTGTGGCGACGGACGGTCACCGCCTCGCCCGGTTTGAAATGCCGCTGCCTGAAGGGGCTGCCGGCATGCCAGGAATCATCATTCCGCGCAAGACAATCGCCGAGCTGCGCAAGCTCTCGGATGATGCCGCCGATACGATCAAGCTGAACATTTCCGAGACGAAAATGCGTTTCGAGTTCGATCATATCGTCCTGACATCCAAGCTGATTGACGGGAAATTCCCGGACTACCAGCGCGTCATCCCGCAAGGCAATGACAAGATCGTCGAAGTGGATCCTAAAATCTTCCGCGGTGCGATTGACCGTGTTTCCACAATCTCTGACGGCAAATCCCGCGCGGTGAAAATTGCGCTGGCCGGCAAGACGATGACCATCTCGGCCTCTTCGGTTGAGGCAGGATCGGGTACGGAGCAGATCGAGGTTAATGGCGATACCACTATCGAAATCGGGTTTAACGCCCGTTATCTGATGGATATCGCAGAATGCATCGAAGGTGAAGGCTGCCGCCTGACGCTGGCGGATGCGGCATCGCCCACGATCATTCAGGATAACAGCGACACTTCGGCACTCTACGTTCTGATGCCGCTGCGCGTCTAGAAATCACGCATAAATTTTTCAAAAGCCGGAGACCAAAATCTCCGGCTTTTTTAATGACCTAATTATAAATGCGGTAAATGCGGCGCATGGAGACACGGTCGCGCACGATACAAGAACCCAGAACGGAAAATCCGGCGATATTCAACGCCGCATGTCCCGGATCGGCGCTCATGCAAAGATCGGCATAGGCCAGAATTACCAGCACCGCCACGCCGTAACCTGCCATCACGCGCACCATGGCGCGCTCCATCAGATTACGCAATAAAGCCAATAAAATTATAAAGGGAGGAATATAGGCCAGAACCACGCCAATATGACCGGTTTCATAAAGCCGTATCTGAAATGGGGTCAGATTCTGCGGCACTTCCCCCAGCGGCACAAGCCAGGCCATAGCCCCCCAGCCATAACCATGCCAGGGCGCAATCGGCAATGCATAAGATGGCATAAGTGCCGCGCCATGGACACTGAGCGCCAGAATGCTCACGGCAAAAGCCAGACTGGATGCCCAAAGCGCAATCCGTCCGCTTTCCGATGAAAACAGAAAAAATTGTCCCAGCCAGAACACCATACCGATCAAACCAATCTGACCCGCATTCTGTGCAAAATTTTGAAATTTATGGATTTGTAGGCCTTGCCTCCAATCCTCTTCCTGGCCGCCGGCATATTGGGTGAAAACGCCTTCGATGCCCGCCATCAGCGCAGAATAGGCATCATTGGCAGGCGGATGCAGTAAAACCGCAAATACAAAAAGCCCATAAACAAGCCCCATCCCCATGACCAGGGCACTGACGCGGTTCAGCGCCTTTAACCCCCGAAAGCCAAGATTATATGTTTTCAGGCGATCCATACTGCTGATAAGGCGGTGCGACAATTCCTGAGCAGGATTGCGGCGGCCTTGCGTGTAATAATAGGCCCGTTCATACGCCCAAAGCGCCGCCATCAGGGTCAATACCGACCAACCCAGATAGATAAATCCCAAAAACACAGGACCAATATCAATCAGTGAAAAAAAGCAGCATGTCGCAATTATGAACGTGGAATACAAACTAAGCAGCAAGGAGAAAAAGGGATATTTCATGGCGCAGCCTTAGCGGGGATAGAGGCCCCATCTTGCGCGCTATCAACGGCTACGGGCAAGAACCGGGATTGTCCCCGCAATATGCCTTCAATCCGCGCGGCCTCGGCAGAGAGCCGCAAATCCTTCCCCGCAATTTTGTGCGCCTTCTGATCATCGCCCGATTGCCGGGTTTCAATCATGGCGGCAAGACGTGAGAGCCGCGCCCAGTAGAATTCATTCAAAGGATCTGATTGCAACGCCGCCAGCAAATAGGCTTTTGCCTCGTTCAGCGCCTTGATCTCCGCTGTGCCGCCGGCCGGATTTTCGCGGGATTGCACTGCGCGCAATACTGATTGTTCATACAAATAGGTTGAATCCGCCAGCGGATCCCGCAGTAAAATAAGAGAAAACCCTGCAAGATCACAGATAAAAACCGGAACCAGAATAATCAGCAAAGCCAAACGGCGCATCGGCAATTATCAGGCCCGTTCGGGCTCCTCACTGTAATTGCCGTAGTAATAAATAGTATCACCATAGCCATAGCGCACATGGCGTTTGACATCAACATTGGTCAATACCAGCGAGAGATTGGTATATCCCATATCGGCAAATTGTTTGACCCCGCCGCTGACAACCTCGCGCGGTGTCCTATCCCAGGCGACACTGTAGATCGTCTGATCGGACATCATGGAAAAGACGCGGGCATCCGATACGGCCAGGCAAGCCGGCGAATCGATAATCACCATGTCATAGGCCTGCCCCAGAGATTCCACAAGACGGCGCATCCGGTCGCCGCTGATAAGATCAAGGGCGCTGTTGGGCACGGCCTTGGCGTATATGACATGCAACCCGCTGGGATCATCCTTGCGGATGGTTTCTTCCAGCGTGGCCTTATCGGTGAGATAATCAATCAAGGTTACATCATTGGACGCACCCAGCGTCTTGTGCACATTGGGCCGGCGCAGATCACCATCAATCAAAATAACCTTGTCGCCGGATTTGGCCGCAAGACGCCCCAGCCAGCAAGAGAGCGTGGTCTTGCCCTCGCCGGGGAAAGACGATGTAATGGTAACAATTTTGGGAGACTTTCCATTCACACTGCCGCGCAAACGCAAGACGGTACGCAAGGTACGGACAGATTCCGCCACGATGGAGGAAGGCTTATCGAGGACAAATTTGGCCAAGGCCCTTTGATCCATATTTTCTACCTGCGGGATCAGGGCAAAACAGGGAAAACCGATATTACGTTCCAACTGCCCGGCGCTGCGGAAGGTGTTATCCATTTTTTCTAGGAAAAATGATATAAAAATGCCCAGGAACAATGAAATCGCAGTAGCCAAGGCCAGAAACAGCATGCGATCAGGATAGGCCGCACGATTCGGGGCGGCGGCATAGGAGAGCACACGCGCTTCGGGCTCCTGAAGTTTATCCTGCTCGTCCGATCGTTTATAGGTCTGGAGAAAATTATCAAAGATCAGGCGGCTGGATTCCGCTTCGCGCGTGAGCTCGTTGAGCTTGATCATTTTCTCATTATCGGTATTGCGAACACCCATAACTTCATCGAGGCTGGCTTCCAGCGCCTTGACGCGCGCATCAGCCACGGAGAGCTCATTATTGATGCTTTCGGCGATCTTATTCATCTCCGCCGTCATTTTATTTCGATGATCCGCAATTTCGCTTCTGATCTCGATCATGGACGGATGGCGCGGGCCATAACGCTCAGAAAGCTCCGCTTGCCGGCGCAAAAGTTCACCCTCTTCGCTCTTGAGGCCCTGAATAAATCCGGAATTAATGATCTCAACCGAACTATCGATGTTATTATCACCAGCAGATAGATGCTGGACCTGTTCAAAGCGTGCCTGCGCTTCGGCTCGTTCTGCCTTTGCATCAATCAACTGGGAATTCAATGCTGTCAGCTGCTCTGCGGAAATAATTGTACGTGTGCCTTGGGCGAGATTGTTCTTGGCGGCATATTCCGCCACAGCCAGATCCGAATTACGAACCTGCTCCCGAAGCTCTTTCAGACGTTGATCCAGCCAGGTGGTAAATTTTTTACTGGTGTTAAATTTTGTCTCCAGCCGCTTTTCAATATAAATATCGGCCATCGCATTGGCCACAAGTGCGGCCTGATTGGGATCGCTGGAAGAGTACTGGATCTGGATGGCAAATGACCCGGTGATCATGCGAACATCCAGATTCTCAAGAAAATTGTTCACAACGATATTGATTTGCTGCTCCCTGATTTCAGGTGGCAGGCTTGCCAGATCATCCTTATAGATGCTCAAGGATTTAAAGCCCTCGGTCTTGACGCTTTCTTCTGCGCCATCTTGCACAACAAAGCGGCGGTAATACGGATTAAGATCAGGATTGGCCATCAAATTCAGGCGCCCGATAACATCACGCGCCATGCTACGCGATTTGATGACTTCGATCTCATTCATGATCAGCGAATTGTCAAAGCGGACATAATCGCCCACCATCAATTTCAGCTCGTCCGACATTTTTTTCTGGATTGAATTATCCTCGATCATCACCAGCGACCGCGCGGTATATAAAGGCTGGATGAATGACAGGCCGATCACCGTCAAACTCAGGCCGATCAGCATGATGGAAAATATGACGTATTTGCGCCGCCAGAGCATCAAAAGCGTGGAGCGGATATCAATATCCATATCCATTGCCGTAGAAGCACCAGCCGCAGGCGCGGTATGCGGTTTTTGCAAGGGCTCGTAATATCCAGATGCGGTGTTCATGTCTATCAGATCATTCCTTGAAAATTAAAAAAACCGTTCCTTGACCAGAATTATATCGCCTGGCATGACTTTTTCATCGAGCTTGACATCTTCAAGCTTGATTTGCGCAGCGCCGTTTTCTCTTAGAATTTCAACGCAATCATCATCAGCCCGGTAGGTAAAGCCTCCGGCCGTGGCGACAAGATTCATAATGCTCATCCCGGCGGCATAGTTAAAACTGCCGGGTGTACGAACTTCGCCCATGATATAAACGGCCCTGAATTGTTCAACCTCGATGGCGATACTGGGATTGATGAGATACCCATCGGAAAACGCGGCAAAGAGCTTGTTTTTAAGCTCGGCGACATTCAGGCCTTGTGCATTGATATCCCCGGCCAGCGGCATGGCAATCATGCCTTTTTCATTCACGGTATAAACACCGGAAAGATCTTCTTCGCCGTATATTGTAATCTTGATTTTATCCCCCGGCCCCAGACGATAAGCGGAAAATCCGCTCTGCGATGGCAGCGCGGCAGGGGCCTGCGCCTCTTCATCAGGATGACCGGCCGCAGGAGAGAGCGCTTGAGGATTCCCGGATATTTCCGGCATTTTTGCGGATACAGGATGAGTGTCCTTGATCTGCATATCTTCAATTTTCATGATCTCGATAGGGCTGGATTGGTTGTCGCCGGCCATGACCTGTCCCTGCAGGATGGCCAGAATCATGAACCCACTGAAAATCAGCGTACGAATTAAAACTTTGAGTAGCATTGCGAGAGCCGCAGGAATGTTGAAAAAACAAAGAGGACAAGCGCAAATCATGCGCCGCTTATATTCAATGATAATCGCAAAATCAGGGCATCACAAATACAAAAAGGGCAATAATGGCTTTTTCTGCTGTCTTGATCGCCACTGACGGCATTAATCAGGCTCTGGAAGCGGCTTTGCTGCCTTCGAGGGTGATAACATGCTCAGTAACCGTCGCGCCCACAGGGATTTCAATCAGGCTGATGGTGATTTCAATCGAGCGTTTGCCATCCGGCAGGCTGGCATCGAATTTGGACAGAGCCTCGGCGAAACGGTTGGCGGCCTCTACGGGTTCGGTCTCATAAAGCGGGCGTTGCAGCAGCAGCGCATATTCATTCTTGGCTGTCTGGCCGATAATATCGCTCTGGCGGCGCAGGCGCACCAGATACTGCGAAAGCTTTGCCACGGCGTATTCCGCCATATAATGCCCGTCAAGCTGCAGGATCTCGCCATAATTGGAAAGCGAGATAAAAAGCACATAGGTCCGTTCGCCATAACGATCGGCGCGGTCGATTGCGGATAAAAAAAGCTGGTTAAAGGCCGATTTGGCAATCACGCCGCCGGCGCTGGGGAAATCCTCGGAATCATCGCCGATGCGGCGCACCAGTTCCGTCAGGTTGTAGGCATTGACCAGAATGCTTTCCAGTTTTTGCGGATCAATGGGCTTGGACAGCAGGTCATTCGTGCCGGCCTTAAGCGCCTCTTCGGTGCTGGTGCTGCCGGACATCATGACAATATAAGGATAGGAGCGCATCCCGCGGCGGATATTCAGGACCAGCGGGCGCGGGCTGGTGAGCGGGGCCGGATCCAGGAAAATCAGATCAAAGCCTTCGCTGGCGATCCGGTCCACAGCCGTATTTTTCGCCACTTCCTGCACGACCCTATGCCCTTTGCCGTCCAGTCTGGCAGTCAAAAGTTCGGCATTGCTGACATCACGATCCACGATCAATATTTTCATAAATATACCCGGCGAGCTTTGTAAAATGATGTTTCAAATCAGAGAGACGCAATTTTACTATAGTGTCGCATTATAGAGGTTAACAAAAGACCAAAATGCAAACGGCTTGAAATTTTTCAGGCCTTGCCGCGGCGTTTTGTTTGACAAAGCAAGGGGCTTGATTTACCAGTAGCGCATCGTTATATATGGCGATGTTAAGATGCCCAGATGGTGGAATTGGTAGACGCGCTAGCTTCAGGTGCTAGTTCCCGCAAGGGAGTGGAGGTTCGAGTCCTCTTCTGGGCACCATAATTTCCGAAAGAAAACGGCCTTGCGCCGTATGAGGACGCTAGGACAGCCTATGGATACTGTTTTTTTGCATAAAGGCGACCTTCCGGGCGATGTAAATCTGGGATCCTGCGTAGCCGTCGATACCGAGACAATGGGCCTCAAGCCCCGCCGCGACAAATTATGCCTTGTCCAGCTTTCATCCGGCGATGGCGTAGCGCATCTGGTCCAGCTTGACCGCAGCACCTATGACGCCCCCAATCTTAAAAAATTGCTGAATGACCAAAAAGTCGAGAAGCTGTTTCACTTTGCCCGTTTTGACGTTGCGGTGCTGGAATTTTATCTCAACATCACCTGCACACCCATCTACTGCACGCGTACGGCCTCGAAACTGGCACGTACATATACGGATAAACATGGTTTGCGCGATGTCTGCCGTGAATTGCTGGGTGTTGAAATTTCCAAGCAATTCCAGTCTTCGGACTGGGGCGCGGACACGCTGAGCCGCGAGCAAATGGCCTATGCCGCCAGTGATGTTTTCCATCTGCATGCCCTGCGCGAAAAATTTGATATCATGCTGGCCCGCGAAGGCCGCACAAAACTGGCGCGGCAGGTTTTTGACTTTATTCCGGTGCGCGCGCGCCTTGATCTGATGGGTTTTGCAACCGATCTGTTCGATCATTGAAACAGAAAGGCGTCCTGCAAAAGATGTCCGCCCCCGCCGCCATGAAAAATCCCACCGCCCCTTCGAGCACTCCCGATCAGCAAATGAGCCTGAACAGCGATCACGGCCGCCGGGTTTTGCTGGAAGAATCCAAAGCTTTGGCAGCGCTCGCCGCGGCGCTCGATGATCATTTCCCGCGCGCTGTAGAGGCAATCCATGCCATGAAAGCCGAGCGCGGCCGCCTGATTGTGGCCGGCATCGGTAAAAGCGGCCATGTCGCCCGCAAGATTGCCGCCACACTGGCCTCGACCGGCACGCCGTCCTACTTCGTCCATCCCGGCGAAGCCAGCCACGGCGATATGGGCATGATCACACAGGCCGATATTGTCCTGATGCTGTCCAATTCCGGCGAGAACCCGGAATTATCGGATCTGATTTTTTATACGCGCCGTTATAATATCCCGCTGATCGCCATGACATCCCGGCCGGCCAGCACATTGGGCAAGAATGCCGATATTTCCCTGATATTGCCGGCCCTGCCCGAAGCCTGCCCGAATGGTCTGGCCCCGACAACATCCACCACGATGATGATTGCGCTGGGCGATGCGTTGGCCGTGGCGCTGCTGGAGCGCATGGGTTTAACGCCGGATGATTACAAGGTCTTTCATCCCGGCGGCAAGCTGGGCCAGAAACTGATGAAAGTCAGCGAAATGATGGTCCCGGCCGAAGGTCTTGCGCTGGTGCGGCCCGATACCACCATGGACAAGGCCTTGATCGTCATGGCGGAAAAAAATCTGGGCGCGTTGCTGGTCACGGATGCGGCTGGCAATTTATGCGGAATTTTTACCGATGGCGATCTTAAACGCCATATGGCCGCCGATCTTTTGACCAAGCCGGTTTCATCGGTCATGAGCGGCCAGCCCAAGACAATCGGCAAAGACGAACTGGCCGCCAAGGCGCTGGAGATCATGACGCGTACGCCCGGCAAATATCTGTCCTGTCTGGTGGTGGTTGATGATGCCGGCAATCTGGCCGGGCTGATCCGCCTGCAGGATTGCCTCCGCGCTGGCCTGGCGTAAGAACCGGACCTGCGCGCCATGGCCGAGGATCACGATAATTTCCCAGAACATGAGAGCAGCGTTCCGCCGCTGACCGCGCACCGCCTTGACCGGATCGGCGGGCGGAACGCCCCGCAACGCGCGTCGGATTCGGGCGTTTTGCATTCCAAAATCATCCGCAAGGCCAAACTGATCCTGCCGCTTTTGGGTGTCATCATACTGGCGATTGTTTTCACATGGCCGTCACGCCAGAACCCCATCGTCAAAACAGAGGCGCCTTCGATGGAAGAGTTAGATCAGGCCGCGCGGAATGAATTGCTGAACCCCCGCTTTGAGAGCAAGGATGACAAGCAGCAGCCCTATACGATATCGGCCAAACGCGCCTTTCAGGATGATCCCAGCAACAAGGCGATGATCCGGCTTGAGGCGCCCTTTGCCGATATCATGCTTTCCGGCGAGAACTGGCTGGCCGGCGAAGCCAAAACAGGCCTTTATAATCAGGACACGCAGGATTTGAATTTATCAGATGGCGTGCGCCTGTTTCATGACGATGGCTATGAGGTCAAGATGCAAGACCTCGCCCTTAATCTCAAGGCCGGAACGGCAAACACAGCCAAGCCCGTTACAGGCTCCGGACCGGGCGGCGAATTGGAGGCCATGGGAATGGAGGCCGATAACGTCGCCGGACGCCTGATCCTGAAAGGCCCGGCTCGTGTCATTCTAAGAGACGTACAATCTTCAGCACTGGCCCCTGCGGCCCTCACATGGGAGTAATTCTAAATGCCAGCCCGCCATTATCCACTTTTTGTCATTGCTATGCTTGGCATGAGCATACCCGCGCAAGCGCAAACACCGGCATCCAACAGCAATGCGCCGCTGGAGATCACCGCCGATGGCACGCTGGAATGGCACCGCAACGAGAGCCAGTTTGTGGCCCGCGAAAATGCCAAGGCCAAGCAAGGTGATGTGGCAGTCAGCGCCAAGACCCTGACCGCAAAATATGATAGCGGCAGCGAAGGTGCGAATTTCGACATCAGCGAAGTATTTGCCGATACCGATGTCATTCTGGAATCAAAAGACAGCACCGCCCACGGGCAAAAGGCGCGATACGACCTGAAAACCGGCTATGCCGAGATGACGGGCGAAAACCTGCGCCTTGTCGCCCCCGACCAGACCGTCACCGCCAAGGAACGTTTTGAATACTGGGTCACGGAAGGAAAATTGATCGCCATTGGCGATGCCACGATCTTGCGTAAGAATGAAAAGGGCGAGATCAATACACTTAAATCCGACAGGCTGACCGCTTACCTCAAAGATGACGCGCAAGGCAAACGCGCGCTGGACCGCCTTGAGGCCGAAGGCAGCGTCACCATCAAGACCCCCACCGAAACCCTGACCGGCACAAAAGGCATTTATAACGCCGCCACCAATATTGCTGAAATCGAAGGGCAGGTAAAAATCATGCGCGGACCCAACATATTGGAAGGGGCGCGGGCGGATGTTGATATGAATACCGGCATCAGCCGCATATTCGGAAGCCCGCAAGGCCGCCAGCGCGTGCGCGGCGTATTCTATCCGGGCAGCGAGCAAAAACGGTAATACGCCTTGCCCTCTGCCTTTGAGATTTTCACCCCTGAATTTTTGCTGACATGGGCGGCGTTTTTCGCCGTGGTGTTTGTGGCCGCCGCCTCGCCGGGACCGGATTTCGTCATGGTGATCCGCAATGCGGTGCTGCGCTCCCGCAAGGCGGGGCTCTGGACCGCGGCCGGGATTGCTCTTGGCAATCTGGGGCATACCACCTATTGCGTGATTGGCCTTGCGGCCCTGATCCAGCAATCGCCCTTGTTGTTTTCGGCCCTGAAATATGCAGGCGCGGCCTATCTCGCCTATGTCGGGATCAAGGCGATACGCTCGCCCGGATACGAAAACCAGCGCATCATCGGCGATCAGGACGATGACCAAAACCAAGCCCCGCCCGCTGATATCCCGGCCTCAAAGGCCTTCCGGCAAGGGCTGGTCACCAATCTTTTGAACCCCAAGGCAACGATTTTCTATCTCTCGCTTTTCCCGCAATTTGCCGATGGGCTTGGCTTCGCGCAGACCGCCTTGCTGGGTCTGGTGGCCCCGATTGTCGCGATTTTATGGTTCAGCGCCGTGGCCGTCATGCTCTCGGCACGGCCCATGCGCCGCCGTTTTCTAGCCCATGCCCAATGGATTGACAGAATCTGTGGTGGACTTTTTCTGCTCTTGGGTGCTAGATTAGCCCTAGAGTAGGCCTATATATCTGATCGCCATGACCAATACCTCGAAACCGCCGCGCCTCAAAGAAGTCCCCAAGGGGCTGATGGCTGTGCATTTGTCAAAGACTTACAAGAAACGCCCCGTATTGCGCGATGTCTCCTTCAGCATCCAGCGCGGCGAGGCGGTGGCTTTGCTTGGCCCGAACGGCGCGGGGAAAACCACCTGTTTTTATATCATTACCGGCCTGATTGAATCCGATAGCGGTTATATTTTGCTCGACGGGCAGGATGTCACGACATTGCCCATGTACCGGCGCGCGCGCCTTGGCGTGGGATATCTGCCGCAGGAAAGCTCGATTTTCCGGGGCTTAAATGTCGAGGAAAACCTCCGCGCCGTGGTCGAAACACTCGGCCTCTCCAAAGACGATCAGGACATGATGATCGAGGATCTGATGGCCGAATTTGGTATCGAGCATCTGCGCCGCACCCCGGCTATTGCATTATCGGGCGGGGAACGCCGCCGCGTTGAGATTGCCCGGGCGCTGGCCGCGCGGCCTGATTTTATCCTCCTTGATGAACCTTTGGCCGGGATTGACCCGATCGCCGTGGGCGAGATCCGCAAGCTGATCACGCATTTGAAAAACCGCGGCATTGGCGTTTTGATCACCGATCACAATGTCCGGGATTGCCTTGGCATCGTAGACCGCGCCTATATCTTGCATGATGGCAAGGTCCTGATGGAAGGCTCCCCCGATGAGATCGTCAATCACAAGGATGTCCGCCGCGTTTACCTGGGCGATGGTTTCAGTCTTTAAGCCAGGCCCGCCTTTGTGATATAATCATCCTTAATGAACAAGCCCACCCAGAGCCTTGATCTAAGGCAGTCCCAAAATCTTGTCATGACCCCGCAATTGCAACAGGCGATCAAGCTGTTGCAGCTGAGCAATATTGAGCTGGCGGAATTTATCGAGGAAGAGCTTTCGCAAAATCCTTTGCTGGAAAAAGATGAAAGCGCGCCGGATGGCGGCGCAAGCGAGGCCGATACACCGCCCGAACAAAAAACCGAAAAAGACGATATGGAGGGCGCGTTCGAGAGCGCGTATGAGAGCGCCTTATCCCCCCATGATTTTGATGCCGGCACCTTGCAATCGGGGAGCGGCGGCAGTTCCAAATTCGATGATCCGGATTTTTCCCTCGAAAACCGCATCGCCTCGGAAACAACGCTTCGCGATCATTTGCAGGAACAATTATTCATGGCCTGTGATGACGGCCGCGACCGGATGATCGGGTCATTATTGATTGACCAGCTGGATGAGAGCGGATATCTGCGCGCCGACCCCAAGGACCTTGCCGAGACTTTGGGATGCGCGGTTGAGCGCATGGAGCGCCTCATATCCCTCCTGAAATCCTTTGACCCGCCCGGCGTGTTCGCCCGCGATCTGGCCGAATGTCTTGCGCTGCAACTGGCCGATAAGGGGGGGCTGGATGCGCCGATGCAGGCCCTTCTTGATAATATCCAGCTGCTGGGGTCGTATGAGCATAAGAAACTGGCCTCGATTTGCGGCGTGAATGAAACATACCTCGCCGATATGATCGCCGAGATCAGGGAATGCAATCCAAAACCGGCCAGCGCGTTCGATCATCTGGTCGTCCAGACTGCCGTGCCCGATGTTCTGATGAAACGCCTGCCGAAAAATCTGGGCGGCGGGTGGCGCGTGGAGCTGAACAACGAGACCCTGCCCCGCGTGCTGATCAATCAGGAATATTACGCCGAAGTCAAAACGGCGGCCAAGGACAAGGCCTCGAAAGAATATCTCAATACGCAGATGAATAATGCCAGCTGGCTGGTGAAAGCCATGGACCAGCGCGCCAAGACGATCCTCAAAGTCGCCAGCGCGATCGTCGAGGAGCAGGACGCATTCTTCAATTACGGGATTGAATACTTACGGCCCATGAAACTGGTCGATATCGCTGAAGCCATCGAGATGCATGAAAGCACCGTCAGCCGCGTAACCACCAATAAATATATCGGCACGCCGCGCGGGATTTTCGAGCTGAAATTTTTCTTCTCAACGGCATTGGGCGGCGAGGATGGCGGTATCGCGCACAGCGCCGAAGCCATCAAGGCGCGCATTAAAACCATGATTGATGCGGAAGACCCGGCCGATATTTTATCCGATGATACGATTGTCGAGCGCTTGAAAGAATCCGGCATTGATATTGCCCGGCGCACCATCGCCAAATACCGCGAAGCGATGAATATCGGATCTTCCGTTCAGCGCCGGCGGCAGAAAAAACAACTGCGATGAAGCGCCAATACGCTACGGCGATTCTTAAATCTCGGGATTGAGATTGGGATAGATACCGCTGATCCGGTTGCTGGCGTCATGTTCGGGCAGATCAATGCGGCCAATCGTAAAGCGGCGGTCGCGTTCATCGATTTCTTCCGGACGTGGTTCTGCATCATGATCAATGACATTATCGCTGTAATCCCCGATGAGGCGTGTTTCACCATGCGGCGCGATAATCAAAGGCATATCGCCCGCATTCCAAGTTTCCAGTTCGGCTTTCAGGAATTCCTTCACCGCCAGAGCGCGGTCCCGCGAAAGATCGATATTATCAGCGCGCGATCCTTGCGGATCGGTATACCCGCCAATCACGAGCATGGTTAAAGTACCCAGGACATATTCCGATGAGGCCACATCTGCCAGTTCACGCAAACAAGTTTCCTGCGCTGGATTAAGCGTGGATGAATTCCCGTCAAAGACCGGAAAATCTATCATCGAAAAATCAAGGCTCCAGACGCATTCATTACCCGTCAGAAGAGATTGAGACACGGGCGGCATATGATGTTCATCATAAAATTCAGGCGCCATATCCGGCACAATATTATCGCCGGGCGCATCCGGGATCTGAAATTCCGGCAACGGCAAAGGCGGCAATAGTGGCGGCAACACCGGAGACGGCAGCGGCGGAACTCCATAAGGGTCCAGCGGTGACAAGGGGAAGGGCAAAGGCAAGCTCGGCATCGGCGCGTCTTCCGAAAGGCCGGGCAGCGTATCAACCCAGTCTGATGATAATTCTGCCGAGGTCTTATCGCATGTATTGCAACAGAGCCAGAGCCCTGTCAGCACCCCACCGACAAAAGTAAGACCTGCGGCCTTGATTCCGATTTCCCGGTTGCGGATCGCGCGGGATGTTTGCGTGGTGGCCACGCCCTTCCAGTAATCGATGCAGCGATCAGGATCGGGTTTCAAAACAGGACGGGCAGGCGGTGCAGCTTTTTCAGCGGCATTTACATATACGATAACATCGCCATGCATATCGCCTTCGATGTGAACGGATTGGTTATAAATGGGTGGCTCTTGATTATTATCTTCGCTCATGATGCCCTGAATTTTTATGGCGCGGGATCAGCAGACAAAGCTGCCGGGCCGGCTTTGATTTCTTCCATGATCTTGGGCCATTGTTCCTGATACCGTTCAGCGCGCTGTGTTACATTTTGCGCGAATACGGCCTCAAGGCGATTTTTCTGGCCTTTCATCTCAAGAATGCGATCGGCATCAATTTGAGAAAATGGCAGGACAGAAAGACTGGCTTCCTTGTCCTCATAACGGTTGCCTTCGGTGGCGAAATACACAGCCCCTTCTTCAAAATTATAAGTGCGGGTAACGCCCTTCGCCTGCGGCAGGGTGATATAATCAATGGTATTGGGATTTTCCGGGTCGCAAACAATCGTCCAGTCGCGCTGTTCAGTTTCCGCGCCCTCGCGGCGATCACGCACACAGTGATTGCTATTGGGGAATTCGTTGCTGATACTCTCCAAAGTGGGCATAAAATCCGTCAGGACATCCTGGTAAAGCCATTGATCCTGAAGCCAGATGTCGAAATTGGGTATATTGATATTCTCGTCATTGGCTCTGGCTGTATCAATAATTTCAGCCGCAATTTCCATGATAATTTCAGATTCATCACCCTGGCGATTGGCCAGCTCTGCGATAAATTCGTCTTTTTGCGCCGGGGTGATAAAATTCTCATCCGCATGGGCATCAATATAAGAGGCCAGAATGGGTCTGAGCTGTTCATCAAAGATCGTCCGGGCGACTTCTTGGGTTGTCGGCAGATTAGAAGCGATCGGCTGTGCTTCAGCTTCCGGCTCCTTGCTCCAGTCATTCAAGCCCACATAGCCCACAAACCCCACTGCCGCGGCCAAAGCCAGATATCCGGGAATACGGGATTTTCCTGTGCTTTCTGTTGAAAGAGGGGCTGGTTCCTTGGGCATGAGAATCTCCTGCAGCTTTGAATAATATATTTAAAAACTGCGCTTTTTTATCACATAACGCAAATTATGTCAATTATTATGCGGGCTGACAATAGTTTCCCTAATATAATAACGATTCGGTAACTTTCCGGGCGCATAATGGAAGTATCATGTCCCTATTATCAGGAGTATTTCCCAAAAAACCTTCATTTTTATGAGATAAAGGCGCCGTTCATGCGTTGGCAGGTTGAACCGCGTCTGTAAACTGCCTAGTTTACCTCTATATCGCCAAACCTCTATTCAAGAAGGATAACAAGAGATGGAAATTGAAATTCACGGCAAGCATATAGATCTGGGCGATGCGCTCCGTCAGCATGTCACCGCCAAACTTGAAGAGATCGATTCCAAATATTTCAATCACGCGACCAAGGCCGTTGTTATCTTCAGCAAGCAAGGTCATGGCCATGGAACCGTCAAGGTGACGATTGCCTATAATGTCAGCAAGCATATATCGGTCAACACCGAAGGCGAGGCCGGCGATGCGTATGGCGCGTTCGATCAGGCCGCGGATAAGGCAGGCAAACGCCTGCGCCGCAACAAGCGCCGCCTGCGCGATCATCAAGACCGCGCGGAAAAAACGCCCGAAACAGAAATCCTCAAGGCCACCAATTACACATTGGCCATGGCGGATCTGGCCGGGGCAACCGAACAGAACAATCACGATGATGGCGTACCGCTGGGCGAGGATCCGGTTGTCATCGCCGAGATGATGACGCGCATTGAAACTTTAAGCGTCTCGGACGCGGTCATGCGCCTTGATCTGTCGGGCGAGCCGGCTTTGCTGTTCCGCAACGCCAGCCATAACGGCCTTAATCTCGTCTATCGCCGGGGCGATGGCAATGTCGGCTGGGTGGATCCGGCCGAAGCCAAGGAACGCGCCGCCTGATCGAGGCGTTATACAATAATCCGAATACCGAAAAACGGGCATTTTTGCCCGTTTTTTTGTCTCCACAAAACGGGAGAGAATAATTTATGCAGGGCCGCATAAGTTTTACTGGATTTTAAGAGATTCACGCTTTATTGATGCGCGTGAAATGTGTGGTTCAATGCTTGGGCGCTGAAGGGGGAAATTCAGGAATATGCTTCATTTCAATAATAATTACGGCCGCGATATCGCCATTAATGATGTCATGATGGATGTACCGGCCCGTCACTTAACGCATGGCCTGACACTGGCGGCCCATGAGGCAGCCTTAAGATTACGCATTGCGCCCTCCATTTTACTGAGCAAGCTTGAAGAGGAAGAACAGCGCCGCAGCTGCGCCATCGGTCAGGGCGTTGCCATACCTGTGCTGGCCCTTGCGGAAATCAGCCAGCCTTATACGATTTTTCTGCAACTGCGCGAAGGCGTTGACGGCGATGCGCCGGATAACCAGCCTGTTGATCTCATTTGCCTGATGATCGCGCCAGCCAGCGACAAGACCGGGCATCTGCGCCGCCTTTCGCGCATGACGCGTCTGCTGCGGGAAGAAAAATTCTGCCGCAAACTACGCGAGGCCAAAAATCCGGCTGTCTTGCGCGCGCTCTTTACCAGTGCGGATGAAACGAGACTGGCCGCTTAAGAAAATTAAAATTTAATGGAGCGTGACGGCTTCGAGGTCGTTATGCAGGATGGCTGCCATGGCGGCATTGGCCGTGGGCAGGACCGATAAAACGGCCCCGTCAGCACCGCAAATCGCAAAGCGCCGCACCTGATCAGAAGCTGTTACCGGCTTGATATAAGCAATCTGCTGGACGCCGAAATTTCGAAAGTCCTGTGCATCAAGCGTTTTAAGAATGGATCTGGGATCTGTGATTTTATCATTATTCATTTTTATGCACCCTTCTTCTGCCTGTCCTCAATTATTGTGCCGTATTTCCGGGCTTTAAATCAATGGATTTCTGCGAAGACATTGAGTTTCCTTGATTTTTGATCTCGATCTTGCGGGCGTTCGTCTCCGGAATCACGCGCTTCAAATCAATATGCAACAAACCATTATCCGTATGCGCGCCCGTAATCTCGATCCCGTCCGCCAGCACAAAACTGCGCTGGAACTGCCGCGCGGCAATGCCGCGGTGAATATAAATACGGGCCTCATCGTCAGGCTGCTTGCCGCGTATGGTCAGCTGGTTATTCTCCACCTCGACATCCAGTGCTTCCAGCGGAAAACCAGCAACGGCCAGCGTAATCCGCAAACCATCATCGCCAATCTGCTCAATATTATAAGGCGGATAACCTTCGCCCGCGGATTTCCTCAACCGGTCAAAAGTTTTCTCAAAATGATCAAATCCCAAAAAAAGCGGGCTATCGAACAGGGATAAACGGCTTGAATTCATGATGTCTCTCCTCCATATGAGCAAGATTACCGATATCGCCCAAGGCCCGCACAAGGCAGCACCGCGGAAATATCCATATCTGTAATATAGAATTGCATGATGGCCGTTTCAAGGCCGGGATAAATTATGGCAATCTAGGCGGCCGCGCTGCCGGATTTCACAAAACGGCGATCGCAATAGCCGCATTCCACGACATCCTGCCCGTCAAATGTGTACCAGACCTTGGGGTGACCCAGCGCGCCGCCACCGCCATCGCACATCACCTCATCGGCGTGAGGATCAACTTCAATGATTTCAGGCTGCGGCGCAGTCATATTCTATTCTTCCCATAAGCGTTTAGGGGTATTTTTACCCTTTGCATGGCATTTTAAGGGCATGACGACCTGATTTCAACGGGAAAGCACTTGCCATGTCAAAAGCTCTGTCTGCCGAAAATAATTCCGTATCCTTCGCCGATAACGAAGCGATCCAGGCCAACCGCAGCGCCTATGCCGAAGTGGTGGTCAATACGGCCGCCATCCTCAAAAGCTGGAAGCTCTCGCTGTACAGCTTTGAATGGATGAGGCCCGATGGCACGATCAAATCCATGGATGAACTGCCTTTCCGAGAGCAGGAGCGCCGCCGCGCTGTCGAGGATGCCCTGCAATCGGGCCAAAGCATAAGCCGCCCGGTTTTAGGCATTGGCCTGATGGATAATGTTGAAATCGGTGCTGGCCGCGCCGAATTCCTGACACTGGCCGCCAGAGGGTATCATGAAATTCCGGTCTATATCCCAAAATCCTGCGAAAAGGATTTCAAGCCCTTTATCAAAAACGGTACAATAAAAGGATGAGCATTTTTCGCCCCGCCCCGCAGGCTGATAAAACAAGCCGCCGCAATGAACGCGGCAATGTCCTGATTTATATCCTTGTCGCCATTGCCCTGATTGCCGCCTTGTCATACGCCGTATCGCAAAGCAGCCGCGGCAGCGCCGAGGCCATGGGCGAGGAGCGCCGCAATCTGGCGGCCTCGGAAATTCTGGATTACGCCAATGTCTTGCTATCGGCCACGTCGCAGTTAAAGCTGCGCGGCTGCAAGCCGGGGGAGATGAATTACGCCAATAATTTTTTCGGCGGTTATACCAATACGGATGCGCCGGGCGATAATAGCTGCGATATCTTTCATGTGAATGGCGGCGGCGTTGAAATCAAGAAACCGCTGAATGAATGGCTGGATTCCGGCTTCTCCGCCGATGCATTATATGGCGACCTGCTCTTTACGGCGGCAACCTGCATTGATGATGTGGGCAGCGGCAGCGGCGGGTGCGATAGCGCCGGCGTGGGCGCGGCGGATCTGATATTCGTGATGCCCTTTATCAAGCGCGAGATTTGCGAAACCCTCAATGCTAAATTAAGTGTTGGCACGGCCGGCGCGGCCCCGCCCGTTGATGACGGGCAGGCCTGGAGCAATACCAATACCGAATTTACCGGCACCTTTGATGGGGGCGTAATCCTGCAAGATGCCGGGAATATTCTGGATGGCAAACAGGCCGGATGCTTTCAGGGCGATTCCAACCCGGCCGGCGGATATCATTTTTACAAGGTTTTGCTGGCGCGCTAGGGCGATACCGCCATATTTGCCAATCCCAACTCTTTTGTATTATGAATGACGCATGAGCACGACGAATGACCAGTCCCGAAAGGACAGATTAGAAGCAATAGCCAATCTGGTTATGCACGCCCTTATCTCAAAGGAACTGCTGGAGAAGTTTTCCGCCCAGGCGAGCGATTGCGATGGTTCCGTTGAGTGCCTGGTCAACCAGCATATGGATTTTGACAAGGCGGATTTTCAAGCCTTGAGCGAGGCCTTGAGCTTTACATCCCTCGCGCAATATGAACAGGCCCATACCCGCCTTGACGCGCGCGGCATGGATGGGAAATGGCGCGACAAGGCGGCAGAGGAACTCTCTCATGGAAAATTATCCGGCGATTGGTCCAATACCGTGGCCGCCATCGCGGAGCCATTTAACGCCCTGACCCAGCGCCGCAAAATTGCCGATCTGGGATGCACATATGCAATCCTGTCCGGTCAGCTCGAAAGGCTGGGCTTCTTTTTTTCCGGCTTGAAAGGTGCAGACAACATCAAGCCGGGATCAATTCTGGATAATTACAGGTCAAAAGCCTTGATCCTTCTGGAGGATATGGGGCTTAAACCTGAGCGGGATATGATTATCACAGAACGCAGGCCTGAAAATTCCGGGCCGCCAGAATCCGCACCGGCGTAAATCAGCCGCGCCGCCATTTTGGGCCTTGGGGCGTATCTTCGATAACAATCCCCTGCGCGGCCAGTTCATCGCGGATCTGATCGGCCCTTGCAAAGTTTTTGTCTTTCTTGGCTTGTGTGCGCTCCAGAAGAAGCGCGTCAATCTCAGCATTCTCGCCGCCGCGCCCGAACCAGATATCGGGGTCTTGCTGCAGCAATCCCAGCACCGCGCCCGTAGATTTTAAATCGATGTCATTGGCGGCAATTAATTTGCTGACCGCCAGCGGTGTATTGAGATCATCCAGCAGCGCGCCCATAACATCGGCATCAACTACACCTGCGCCGCCCTTGAGCCTTGCATATAATTTATCGAGAACTTTCTTGCTCTGCTCCAGCTTGTCTTTCGACCAGTCCAGCGGCTGGCGGTAATGGGCGGATAACAAAGTCAGGCGCAAAATCTCGCCATCATATTCCTCCAGCAGATCATGGACGGTGACAAAATTGCCCAGTGATTTGGACATCTTCTCGCCCTCCACCGTCACAAAGCCGTTATGCACCCATGTTTTGGCAAAGGCCGAGAGATCATTCACGGCCCCGTGCACGCAGCAGCTTTGCGCGATTTCATTTTCATGATGCGGGAATTTTAGATCCGCGCCGCCGCCATGGATATCAAAGGGCAGGCCGAGATGTTTTTCCGCCATGGCCGAACATTCGATATGCCAGCCCGGACGGCCAAAACCAAAGGGGGAATCCCATCCCGGCTCATTTTCGGCAGATGGTTTCCAAAGCACAAAATCAGCCGGGTCTTTCTTGTAAGACGCAACCTCGACCCGCGCGCCGGCAATCTGTTCATCGCGGCTGCGCCCCGATAGCCCGCCATAGGCCGGGAAGGATGGCACATGAAACAGCACATGTCCATCGGCCTCATAGGCATGGCCCCGTTCAATCAGCGCCCGGCACAGATCAATCATCTCGGCAATATGTTCGGTGGCGCGGGGCTGGATATCCGGCGCGGCGCAGCCCAAAGCCGCCATATCGGCATTGTAAATTCCCTCATATTTGCGGGTGATGGTCTCGATCGCCTCGCCGGTCTCGGCACTGGCGGCCATGATCTTGTCATCCACATCGGTGATATTGGAGGCGTAGGTAACCTTGGCGGCAGGATACGCCTCGCGCAGCACGCGCGAAAGCAGGTCAAACACCACCGCCATGCGGGCATTGCCGATATGGGCAAAGCTGTAAACCGTTGGTCCGCAAGCATAAAGCCGGATATGCGAAAGGTCCAGAGGAACAAATTCTTCTTTTTGCCGGGTCAGGGAGTTGTATAGTTTCAGCGCTGACATATGTTCTTTTTCTGCAAATGACGGTTTTTACTGGAAAATAAGCGAAATTCCGGCTAAGACCAAGCCTTAAATGAGACATGAAACAAGGGAAAGACAATGCCCATGACGTCCAAAACGCCAAAACAGGCCGATTTAACGAGCATTCAAGGCCGCCCGACCCGCGCCGAAGCCGAGGCCGCCGTCGAAGTCCTGATCCGCTGGGCCGGGGATGATCCCGCGCGCGAGGGATTGAAAGAAACACCGGCGCGCGTTGCCCGCGCCTATGAAGAATTTTTTGCCGGCTATGCGCTGAACGCTGAAAAAGAACTCGCCAAAACCTTCGAAGATATCCAGGGCTTCGACGATATGGTTCTGGTCAAGGACATCCATTTCGTCTCGCATTGCGAACATCACATGGTTCCCATTATCGGCAAGGCGCATGTTGCCTATTGGCCGGATGAAAAAGTTGTCGGCATTTCCAAACTGGCCCGCATTGTCGATATCTATGCCAAGCGCATGGTCTCGCAGGAAACCATGACCATCAATATCATCCAGACCATCGAGAAGGCATTGGCCCCCAAAGGCGCGGCGGTCCTGATTGATGCGAACCATCAGTGCATGTCCATCCGCGGCGTCAACAAATTCGACTCCTCGACCACGACCTCAATGTTCACCGGCGTATTCAAGGACAATCTGGATGTGCAGCACCGTTTCCTGAACAAGCTGAAAATCTGATTTTTGGATCTTATTTATTGCGTGGTCAGGCTGGATGAATTCCGGCGCATGATGCTTTGGATATAGGGCGAGGTTTTGACGATATTCAAAAGCCGTTCTTTCGAAAACGGTTTTTTGAGGAAATTATTCGCGCCCCCTTCGGCGGCCTGCATGATATTGCTTTTCATCGTATCAACGCTCAGCATCACGGCAAAGGCATTGGGGTCAATCGCCCGGATACTCTCCAGCACCTCATGCCCTGAAAGGCCGGGCAGGTGAATATCAATCAAGACGATATCCGGCGCATTTTCAATGTAATGGATAATCCCGTCCTCGCCATGGCGCGAGAGGATAATATCATATTCCCGGTTTAATATATTGGCGGCATAGGATGAGGTGAACCGATCATCCTCAATCACCTGCACGAGCGGATGATCGCGCCGGTCACGCCGGACCGGGATGCTGCCGACCTTTAGTTTATCGGCCATTTCGCGATAGGCGCTGATACGCCTTGCGCTTAAAAATTTCTGATCGGCGAGCTTTTGATAATTATAAAATTCATGCTCCAGAATGCCGAAATCGCAAAGCTGCTGATCCAGCCCTTGAATGGCATTTTTATATATGCCCTGCAAAAGCAAGCGATCTTCCTCGCCGCGGAAGGGGCATAAAATCAGAATGTCATTATCATCAAAGAAATAGAGATACCCCTTGGCCAGCACTTGCGTATTTTCAAAAAGCTGCTGATACATGGCCTCGGCCTGCTCGCGCCCCGATGAGAGCGCCTTGTTCATGGCAAAGGGATTTTTAATGAGATCCTTGTGGGAATGCAGGCGCGAAAAGCCGAAATAGAGAAGCGCCCAGCCTTGCGGCGCTTTTTTCAATTTCTGCAATATGGTCAGGAAGTGATGTTCCGCGCTTTTGCGCACCGATTCCATGGCCGTTACTTTTAACCCCTTGTAATTTTTTGGCCCTGCCTCCGCGGGCAAAGCCTTACCCTGTCCCTATTATGCCGGAACAAGTTTAAAATAGCCTATATTTTGCAACGGATTTTATTCAATTCCCAAGGATTTCAAGGCTCCAGGGGATATTATCCTGCGAAAGCCCCAAGGGAAGCGGTGTTATCGGCCCTTCGGCTGTATCGATGCGGGATACGGCTTGCGGCTTGCGGGAGAGCCTCATTGCCGCGTCCGTCAATACCGGAAGCCCGTAAAAACGCGGGCCATTTTCGCATAAAAAGGCGCGGAAAATATCCTGCCCCCTTTGCGTTGCCAGATCCAGCCCGGATTCTTCCAAGCCTTGCGCGTAGAGCTGCGGCGCGATGCCGCCGGTAAAACATCCGGCCGCGCAGCCGCATTCCGTTGTCTTTTTGGTATGAGCCGCGGAATCGGTCCCGGCATAGAATTTACGCTGGCCCGGCGCGGTGATGGCTTTGCGGATGGCGGCGCGGTCTTCCTCAAACTTCAGGAGCGGCAGGCAGTAAAGATGATAATGCAGACCTTTGAGCAAATGACCCACCGTATACAGAATATGCTGGGGCGTGACGCTGGCGGCGATATTATCGCCTGCGCCTTGTACAAATTCCGTTGCCGTTTTTGTCGTGATATGTTCGCAGGCAATTTTAAGGGCCGGATATTGTTCAACCACGCGGGGCAATCGCTGGGTGTAGAATACTTCCTCGGCATTGCCGAATTTATCAAAATAGGCTTCCGGGTCCATGTGATGTTCCTCGCCATGGACGCAAAGAACAACCCCGTTATCGGCCATGGCTTTCAAGACATCATTGCCCATATAAGCGCTAAGCGGCGCGCCGAAATCCGCGCCGGTTGTGCCATGGGGCGGGTAATATTTACAGGCTTTTAAAACCCCGGCCTTCGCGCCGGCCTCGATCATGGCAGGCGTTGTATCCTTGGTCAGATAAAGCGGCACAATCAGTTCGGAAAATTGATCACCGCCAGCGGCCAGAATGGCTTTTTTATAGCCCTCCACCGAAGCATAGGGCAGCGGATCGGCCTCAAACACCTTGGCGGCAGGGGGTCTTGTATTGGGCATGGCCAGCACCCCCGCGCAGCCCATCTCGATCTGGGATTTTATAATGGGCGCAAGCAAGCCATCCTGCCTTAAATGTGTATGCAGATCATACCAGAGCGGAAGGGTAAAATTCATAAGCGGGCCTTTGTAAAAAATAATCGTATTTTGCTGCAGATACTCTACCATGTGGCCATGGACTGGCAAGCATTAGCGCAAAAAGAGATACAAGACTTCATCAAGGCGCATGAGCATGAAGATGTGGCCAGCCTTGCCCTGCGCAAGCCGCCGCAAGGCAATTGGCCCTACAGGCTTATACTGGATCAGATCAAATCCCGGCAAAAATCCAAAGCCAAATTGCCATTCTTTTACAACGCGCCGGGGTTTATCCTGCCCCCGCCGGATCTGATCGAGCAAGCCTCATCGGAGGCCTGCGCCCGGTTTCGGGCCAGCCTGTTTCAGGGCAATCATTTTGCCGATCTTACAGCCGGAAGCGGCATGGATGCCTTTATGCTGGCCGGATCGTTTAAAACCGGCATCTGCGTTGAACAGGATGAAACCCATGCCGCGCTGCTGAAACATAATGCCGCCGTGCTGGGCATTGATAATCTGGAGACCGTACAATCGGGCGCGCGGGAATTTCTGGAAAGCAACACGCAAAAATTTGACCTGATTTATATCGACCCCCAGCGCCGCAAGGGCCAGCAAAAGGGCTTAAATGCCTTTGCCGATGGCAGCCCCGATATCATTGCCCTGCTGCCCTTGATCCGTCGCCACGCCGCAAAGCTTGTGATCAAGACCTCACCGATGCTGGATATCGCGCAAGCCGCCAGCGCCTTGCCCGGCCTTCGCCGCGTGATCGTCATAGAGCGCCAGTCTGAATGCAAGGAAGTCCTGTATGATATCGATCTGCAAAATGAAGGTCCGGCCGAAGATTATATCATTATGGCCACGGCGCTGGATGCCCATGGCGCGGTTGAGCGGTCGCTGGAATTTAGCGCCGCCGCAGAACGCCAAGCCGAAAATATGACCGGGCCGCCGCAGGAATATCTTTACGAACCCGGCCCGGCCTTTTTAAAATCGGGCGCGTATAAAACACTGGCCGCGCGTTATGGCCTGGCAAAACTGCATCCGGCCACACATCTTTATACTGGCAATACGGCCTTGCCTGATTTTCCGGGCCGGGGCTTTCGGATCGAGACCATCATTCCGGCCGACCGGAAAATCCTGCAAAAACACCTGCCGGAAGGACGCGCCAATATCACAATCCGCAATTTCCCCGCCAGCCCGGATCATTTACGCAAAACACTAAAATTGGAGGATGGGGGCGATGTGACAATTTTTGCCGCCACGCTGGCTGCGGGTGAAAAAGCCTTGATCCTGTGCCGGAAAATAGAAACCAAAGAAGCCAGCCTATAAGTACGATCATTTTGAATAGAATATATTTCAAATTTTAAAAAATTTATTTCTATAATAATATATCTGTTATTAATCAATAAATTAGTCTGCATTTTGACTGCTGAAAATTAGCAAAACTACATGGAATGTTAATATTTAACGGCTAGACTGGGTTCTAGGGTGAGGGGTAATTCGAAGCTGAAAATCTTTATTTACAGGCTGTTTACGCAATCGTTTCTCGCATACAATAATTAAAGAAAAAAAGTCAGATTCATGACGATAGTCAAATTCCCATCCTCTAAAAAAACCGAAGCCAATTCGGAAAAAAAATCAAAAACGGTACAAGGACCTGTAATAAACGTGACGCAGCAGAATAAGCCCCGCAATGGGAAATCGTTATCGTTCCTGACTTCCTCCTCTCCGGCGCAGATATGGAGAAGCCGCATCAGCTGGCGTATTGCGCTGGCCGTGTTTTTGACGATTCTGGCCGTTCAGGCCATCATTTTGAATTTTACCTTGCGCGATTTCGAACAAGCGCGGCTGAATGACCTGCGCGAAGTGGGGCGCTCGGCCATTGTTCCTTTGATCGATACACGCCTGAGCGATTTTCTGGCCTCGCCGATTTCCGATGAAAACGCCCGCAAGCTGATCAGCTCGACCAAGATTCAAGGCCTGGCTGTGTATTCCAACCAGCTTGATTTACTAAAAACCTATGGTGAGCCTGTGGCCCTGATCATTCATGATCTGAACATGCTGACCAAGACGTTTCGTTCCGGTGATGGCGGATCCTACGAGATTATCTACCGCTCCAGCGATCTGCAAAAACCTTATATCATCGTGGCCAAGCTGGATTCATCCAATGTCCAGAGCGAGGTCAAGGCCTATGTCGAGCAGACGATCCTGATCATGCTGCTGATGTCGGCCTTTGTAACGACCGTTTTGATGATTGCGCTGGGTCACTGGCTGCTGGAGCCGATCTTGTTCATGCGTAACAATCTGATGGCGGCATCCAAGAACCCGGAAAACCCGCAGATCCCCGATTCCCCGTTTGATCCCGGCGATGAGATTGGCGGCGCGATTGAACTTGCCCAGCGCCTGATCCGCCAGAACGCCGATAACATCACCCGCATCAAAAGCGCGGCCGAGGACAAGATCCACAAGCTTGCCTATTACGATACATTGACCGGCCTGCCTAACAGGACGCTCTTTATCCAGACGCTTTCCGAGAACACCAAAAACGTCAACGCGGAAAAGCCGGAGCGTTTTGCCGTCATCACCATCGACCTTGACCATTTCAAGGACGTGAATGATTCCATGGGCCATAATGTGGGCGATGCGATTTTGCGCGGCGTGGGAAAACGCCTGCGTGCCGCCATGCCCGAAGCCGCGATGGTCTCCCGTACCGGCGAGGATGAATTTGCCGTGACCATGGCCCTCACCCCGGAACTCGAAAGCGCGCGCATTGTCGCCGATAAAATCTATGCCGTGATCCGCAGCGAGCCTTTCAAGGTCTTTAACGAGCAATTCCAGATCCGGTCCTCGATCGGGGTTTCCACATTCCCTGATGACGGGCGCGATCCCGATCAGGTTTTGAAAAATGCTGACATTGCCCTGAACCGCGCCAAGGAAGAAGGGCGCGACACCATCAAGGAATATTCAGAAGATTTCGACCGCGCCGTCCAACAGCGTTTCCAGATGCTGCGTGATCTCAGGAACGCGCTGGAGAACAACGAGCTCTCCCTGCATTACCAGCCGCAGCTTGACCTGAATACCGGCAAGGTAATCGGCGCCGAAGCCTTGCTGCGCTGGTGGAAAGTGGACAATAGCAAGAATGGCGGGCAGTTTATCTCACCCGGCGAATTTATCCCGGTAGCCGAACAATCCGGACTCATTGTTCCAATCGGAGAATGGGTTATGATGACCGCCTGCAAGGCTGCCATGGAATGGCGCGCCAAAACAGGTCAGGATCTTCGCATTGCGGTGAACGTATCGGCCATGCAATTCTCGCAAAGCGATATCTGCGCCTATACGCAAAAAGTATTGCAGGAAACACAGCTGCCGCCGCATATGCTGGAGCTGGAAGTGACCGAAAGCGTGTTCATGGTCGATATCCAGCACACCATCCAGACCTTGCAGAATCTGCACTCGCTGGGGCTGGAACTGGCGATTGACGACTTTGGTACAGGTTATTCCTCGCTCTCATACCTGCGCCAGTTCCCGATTGACCGCCTGAAAATCGACCAGTCCTTTATCCGCAATGCGCTGAACAACCCGGATGATGCCTCGATCGCACGCACAATTATCGGCCTTGGCCATTCGCTGAACCTCAAGGTCATCGCGGAAGGTGTGGAGACGGCCGAGCACGAACAATTCCTGCAGCAGCATAAATGCGACGAGGTCCAAGGATTCCGTTATTCACGCCCTGTTCCGCATGAGAAATTCATGGAATTTATTACCGGCTATACCGGCGATCTGGCGACATTTAACAGCAAATCCTGAGTGCGGGTTTAATCGCCCCCTTGCAATCATGCCCGCCCCATGGCTTTAATGATCGCCATGAATATGAACGCTTCGCAGGAAATTCTGACATCCCGCCCATCAAGCCCCTTGAAAGGGGCCGCCCGCATTCCGGGTGATAAATCCATATCGCACCGCGCCCTGATGTTCGGCGCACTAGCCATTGGCGAGACGATGATTTCGGGTCTGCTGGAAGGCGAAGATGTGCTGCATACGGCGGCGGCCATGCGCGCACTAGGCGCGAAAATTGAAAAGGGTGATGATGGCCTCTGGCGCATTCATGGCGTGGGCGTGGGCGGATTGCGCGAGCCTTCCGATATTTTGGATATGGGCAATAGCGGTACATCAACACGGCTTTTGATGGGTCTGATTGCCGGGCATCCTATCGCGGCGACCTTCACCGGTGATGCCTCGCTGAACAAACGCCCGATGCAGCGCGTTATTACACCGCTGGAGATGATGGGCGCAAAATTTTTAGGGCGATCGGGCGGTAAATTACCCATGACCCTGCAGGGCGCAAAAGATACGCTTAGCATTGAATACCGCCTGCCGGTGGCCTCGGCACAAGTCAAATCCGCGATTATGCTGGCCGGGCTTAGCGCCGCCGGAACCACCACGGTGATCGAAGATCACCCTACGCGCGATCACAGCGAAAACATGCTGCGCCATTTTGGCCTTGATATCAAAACCGAGGATATCGGCAATGGCGCGCAAGCCATCCATGTGATAGGCCAGCAGAGTTTGTCCCCTTGCGCGGTTGATGTGCCGGGCGACCCATCATCTGCGGCTTTTCCGGCTGTGGCCGCCGCGATAACACCGGGATCGGAAATCACATTATCGCGCATCGGCATGAATATCCGCCGCACCGGGATATTTGAATGCCTGATTGAAATGGGCGCTGGTATAGAGTGGAAAAACATCCGCATCGAGGCCGGCGAGAAAGTCGGCGATCTTTATATCAAGGGCGGCAACACGCTCAAGGGCATCACCGTGCCGGAAGAGCGCGTACCGTCCATGATTGATGAATTCCCGGTTTTTGCCATGGCCGCATCCTGCGCCGATGGCACGACAAAAATGACAGGGTTATCGGAGCTGCGCGTCAAGGAAAGTGATCGCCTCGCCATGATCGCGCAAGGATTAGAGGCTTGCGGCGTGAAGCTGGAAATGGGCGAGGATTCCTTGACCATTCACGGCAATGGCAAACCGCCCAAAGGCGGGGCCAGCATCGAAACGGCGCTGGATCACCGTATTGCCATGGCGTTTTTGATACTGGGCGGCGTGAGCATCGAGCCGATTTCCATTGATGATGCCGCGCCGATCCGCACCAGCTTCCCCAATTTCGTGAAATTAATGAACGATCTGGGATGCGATATCGGATGATGATTATCGCCATAGACGGTCCGGCGGCTTCGGGAAAAGGCACATTGGCCAAAAAACTCGCCCGGCATTACAATCTCGATATCATGGATACCGGGGCGCTATACCGGGCCGTAGCCTTGAATCTGATCGAAAGCGGCCTTGAAAACTGGATGGAAAATGACGCCATCACTGCCGCCAATCATTTAAGCCAGCATATTAAAACCCAAGGCGCAGAAGCGATATTAAGCAATCCGGCCCTGCGGGATGATACGGTGGGGCTTACAGCCTCCAAAGTTGCCGCGATCCAGCCCGTGCGCGCCGCCCTTTTGGCGATCCAGCGCGATTTTGCACGCGAACCGCGAAACACCATGTCCGGCGCGGTTCTGGACGGGCGGGATATCGGCACGGTGATCTGGCCTGAGGCTGATTTCAAGCTCTTTGTCACCGCCAGCGTCGAAGCGCGGGCGGAGCGGCGCTTAAAAGAGTTGCAATCCAAGGGAATTGAGGCTACATATAGCACCGTTTTGGCAGATATGCAGGAACGCGACGCGCGTGACTCTCATACGCTGGATAGACATTTCGAGCCCGGATACGTGACCAATATACTGGACACATCGACACTAGGCCCTGATGAAGTGTTTAAAAAGGCCCTCGAAATCATAGAGAAAGCCTGATCCAACGGAGGAAGATACACGTTCCCGGCCCGTTCTTTGTAAATCCAAAAATCTGATCCAAAAACACAAAATGCTGGCACCTTTGTTAAGGTTCTTCCGCCTTAAACCGCGGAAAATCCAAAAACCTTAAGAGGTCTCCCGGCTCATAAAGCAAAGAATTTTTGGCGTGTCTCAGGCGCAAGGCGCGAAATGTACAAATCGTACATGAGCAACGAAGCAACGCAGTACACGGTAAAAAGACGAAGCTTTTCCCCCCAAGAAAGGAATTGTTACCACTATGGCACATGCAGCCGCAAATTTACTTGATAATACAGAATCCACAGAGTTCGCCGCTCTGCTGGGTGAAACACTGAAAGGCCAGTCCGGCTTTGTCGGCACCGTTGTAAACGGCACAGTTATCGCCGTTGACCGCGAATTCGTAACCGTTGATGTTGGACTGAAATCCGAAGGACGCGTTGCGCTTCAGGAATTCTCCAAACCCGGCGAAGATCCCGAAATCAAGATTGGCGATGTCGTTGAAGTTTTCGTTGAGCGCATGGAAAACCGCGCCGGCGAATGCGTTCTCTCCCGCGAGAAAGCGCGCCGCGAAGAAGTCTGGATTGAACTGGAAGAAAAATCCAAAAAGGCCGAGCGCGTCACTGGCGTTATCTTCGGCCGCGTCAAGGGCGGCTTTACAGTCGATCTGGGCGGCGCTGTGGCCTTCCTGCCCGGCTCCCAGGTTGATATCCGCCCTGTGCGCGATGTATCGCCTCTGATGGGCACGCCTCAGCCATTCCAGATCCTGAAAATGGACCGCGCCCGCGGCAATATCGTGGTCTCGCGCCGCGCTGTTCTGGAAGAATCCCGCGAAAGCGCGAAATCCGACCTGCTGGGCAACCTGAACGAAGGCCAGATCCTGACCGGCGTTGTCAAGAACATCACCGATTACGGCGCGTTCATTGACCTTGGCGGCGTTGATGGTCTTCTGCACGTCACAGACATCTCCTGGAAGCGCGTCAACCACCCATCCGAAGTCCTGCAAATCGGCCAGAGCGTCGAAGTACAGGTCATCCGCTACAACGAAGATACACAGCGTATCTCGCTGGGTATGAAACAACTCGAATCCGACCCATGGGGCGCGGTTGCCGGCAAATACTCTGTTGGCGAACGCTTCAAGGGCCGCGTAACAAACATTGCCGATTACGGCGCGTTTGTTGAGCTGGAGAACGGTATCGAGGGTCTCGTGCACGTATCTGAAATGTCCTGGACGAAGAAGAACGCTCATCCGAACAAGATCGTTTCCACTTCGCAGGAAGTTGAAGTCATGGTTCTGGATATCGATTCCGAAAAACGCCGCATTTCGCTGGGCCTCAAGCAATGCATGGACAACCCATGGAAAGCTTACGCATCGGCTCATAAATCCGGCGAGGAAATCGAAGGCGAAATCCGCAATATCACGGAATTCGGTCTCTTCGTGGCCCTTACAGACGAGCTGGACGGTATGGTTCACCTCTCCGATGTGTCATGGGAAGATTCCAGCGAGGAAGCCCTGAAAGCCTTCAAAAAAGGCGATAAGGTCAAGGCAAAAATCCTGGAAATCGACGCCGAGAAAGAGCGCGTTGCGCTGGGCATCAAGCAACTCTCCAAAGACCCTTACGATGGTCAGGGCCCGACATCCTCGGCTTCCGGCGCGAGCGCCGCAGGCCTTGGCAAGGGCGAGGTTGTGACCTGCACAGTCACAGCCATCACCAGCGGCGGTATCGATGTATCGCTCAGCGATGGCATGACCGGCTTCATCAAGAAGGCCGATCTCTCCCGCGAGCGTTCCGAGCAGCGCCCAGACCGCTTCGCCGTTGGCGAGAAGGTCGATGCGAAAATCCTGCTGGTTGACAAAAAGACCAAGAAGGTCTCCTTGTCCATCAAGGCTCGCGAAATCGACGAAGACAAGCAAGCGATGAAGGAATTCGGCTCGACCGAATCCGGCGCATCGCTGGGCGATATCCTTGGCGCGGCCCTGCAGGAATCCTCCGCAGAAAAGCCCAAGAAAGGCAAGAAGGGCGAGTAATTTCTCCCCTGTTCCTCTAAATAAATTTCTAAAGCCGGGCAGAAATGTCCGGCTTTTTTATGCCCGCCGCGCCAATTGCGAATGATTATTAGGACAAACAAAAAATCCTTATCAATCAATGTGTTTTACTTGCGCTTAACCTTCGATTGGTGCAATCTCAAGCCTTAGGAAGCACGAATCTTGAGAAAGTACGGAGAACAAGAGTCATGACCAAATCCGAGCTGATCCAGCGCCTGGCCGAAAAGAACCCGCATCTTTTCCTGCGCGACATCGAGAAAATTGTCGAGACGGTCTTTGAAGAAATCACCGCCGCCATGGTGCGCGGCGACCGTGTGGAGCTGCGCGGCTTTGGCGCGTTCTCGGTCAAGCACCGCGAAAACCGCGTTGGCCGTAACCCGCGCACCGGTGAGACCGTTCATGTCGAATCCAAGCGCCTGCCCTTTTACAAAACCGGCAAGGGCCTGCGCGAGCGCCTGAATGGCGGATCGGGCGCGGAATGATCGGGTTGCTGCGCTGGCTGGCCGGGGCTGCTCTGGCGCTGGCGCTGACTGTTTTTGCGGTTTATAACCGCCAGCAAGTTGACCTGACGCTGCATCCTTTATACGACCCCATCAGCATACCTTTGTATTTACCCGTTCTGGTACTTTCCGGCCTTGCCTTTATATTGGGCGCGGGTCTGATCTGGACTGCCGAGATCGGCCACCGCGCGACCATCCGCCGCCAGCAGAAAAAAATTGAAGCGCTGGAGAAAGAAATTGAAACCCTAAAAAGCGCGCCATCCCTGACCTCGGCCAAGCCGGGTGGATTCATGGCGCTTTTGGGATATAAGAGACCGGCATCATCATGAAGAATAGCCCCGTTATATTCTGCGCTATTGATACGCCCGATATCACGCGCGCCGCTGATCTGGCGCGAGATTTAAGCCCCTTATGCGGGGTCAAGCTGGGGCTTGAGTTTTTCAATGCGAACGGCCCGGCCGGAATCGAGGCCGTATTAAAGGCCGCCCCCGATTGCGCCTTGTTTATTGATCTGAAATTCCACGACATCCCCAACACAGTGGCAGGGGCGGTGCGCTCCATCTGTTCGCGTTTTGCGCCGGCTTACCTGAATGTCCATGCCTCCGGGGGCCTTGAGATGATGCAGGCCGCCAAAGCCGCCTGCCGGGACGAGACCAGATTACTGGCCGTGACCTTGCTGACATCCCTCAACCAGCAAGCCGTTGATGAGGTGGGCTACAAAGGGGACGGGCTGGAGGCACGGGTCAGGGATCTGGCGCTTTTGACACAAAAGGCGGGGCTGGATGGTGTGGTTTGTTCTTCCCATGAAATCGAAACCCTGCGCGCCGCCTGCGGCCCGGATTTTCGCCTGATGGTTCCCGGTATTCGGCCCGAAGGCGCCGCAACAGGGGATCAAAAGCGGGTCATGACCCCCAGACAGGCCCTTCATCTAGGGGCCAGCCATCTTGTGATCGGGCGACCCATCACGGAATCCTCCGACCCAGCCCGCGCCGCTTCTGACATTATGGCGAGCCTTGCCGCAGCCGCATGAGCATCCCCGTTAAAATCTGCGGCCTGTCCGAACCCAAAACCTTGCAGGCCGCCACCGAAGCCGGGGCGCGTTTCGTGGGATTTGTCTTCTACCCGCCCTCACCGCGCAACATATCCATCGAACGCGCGGCAGAGCTTGCCCGCATGATCCCCACAAGCGTCCGGTCGGTGGCATTATTCGTTGATCCCGATGATGCGCTGCTGGAAGAGGTCTTAAGCGGCGTGCCCCTTGATATGATCCAGCTTCACGGGTCGGAAACGCCAGAGCGGATCATGGAAATCAAGGCCAGATTCGCCATGCCGGTCATGAAAGCCATCGGAATTTCCAGCGCGGCCGATCTTGAAAAGGCCCGCGCTTTTGAAGATTCCGCCGATTGGCTGGTTTTCGATGCCAAACCGCCGGCAGGGGCTATTCCGGGCGGCACAGGACAATCTTTTGACTGGAGCATCTTGCAAGATCAGAATTTTTCCAAGCCATGGATGCTATCGGGGGGGCTCAGGGCCGATAATCTGGCCGGTGCGCTTGCCATCCTCAAACCCGATGCCCTTGATGTCTCCAGCGGGGTGGAATCTTCACGCGGAGTCAAGGACGAGAACAAAATTAGGGCTTTTATTCAGGCCGTAAAAGAGTCATAACATAGGCCCATGAGCCTTAATTCCTTGAAAAACATGCCCGATGATAAGGGTCATTTCGGCCCCTATGGCGGGCGTTATGTCGCCGAAACCTTGATGCCGCTGATTTTAGAGGTGGAAAAGGCCTATAAGGCCGCCAAGGACGACCCCGCATTCTGGGCGGAATTTGAGGAGCTGGCCACGCATTATATCGGTCGCCCGTCGCCCCTTTATTATGCGGAGCAAACAAGCGAGCATTTCGGCGGCGCGAAGATTTATTTCAAACGCGATGAGCTCAACCATACCGGCGCGCATAAGATCAATCACTGCGTGGGGCAGGTTTTACTCGCCAAACGCATGGGCAAGACGCGGATCATCGCCGAAACCGGCGCGGGTCAGCATGGCGTGGCCACGGCTACGGTTTGCGCGCTGTTCAAGATCCCTTGCACCATTTTCATGGGCGCAACCGACATCGAACGTCAGGCCCCCAATGTGTTCCGCATGAAATTGCTGGGCGCGGAGGTCCGGGCGGTGACATCCGGCGCGGGCACACTGAAAGATGCCATGAACGAAGCCATGCGCGACTGGGTGACCAATGTCCATAACACCTATTATCTGATCGGCACTGTGGCCGGGCCGCACCCTTTTCCCATGATGGTGCGCGATTTCCAGAGTGTGATTGGCACGGAATTAAAAGAACAGATGATGGCGCGCGAAGGCCGCCTGCCGGATAGTTTGGTGGCTTGCATTGGCGGCGGGTCGAACGCCATGGGCCTGTTTTACCCGTTTCTGGATGATGCCGGCGTTTCCATGATCGGCGTGGAAGCCGGCGGGCATGGCGTTGACACGGATCAGCATGCCGCATCGTTAAGCGGCGGGAAGCCGGGCGTTCTGCACGGCATGAAAAGCTATTTCCTGCAGGATGCAGACGGCCAGATCACCGAGGCGCATTCGATTTCCGCAGGGCTTGATTACCCTGGCATCGGGCCGGAACATGCCTGGCTGTTCGATCAGAAACGGATCAATTATGTCTCAGTGACGGATCAGGAAGCGCTGGATGCGTTCCAGCTTTGCGCGAAACTGGAAGGCATTATCCCGGCGCTGGAGCCAGCCCATGCCTTTGCCCATGTGGCCAAGATCGCCGGGACTTTGCCAAAGGATCATATTCTGGTCATGAATTTATGCGGCCGGGGCGATAAGGATATCTTTGCCATTGCCGATCGTCTGGGCGTGAAGATATGAGCCAGTACGAGGCCAGAGCCGGGCTGGTGGAGATCGAGCCTTTTGATGTGATTGGCCTCTCGGTACGGACGGATAACACCAAGGCATCTGAAGATATCAACGCCCTTTGGGAGCGTCTTTTTGCCGAGCGCGTGGGCCAGACCATTCCGGGTAAAACCGATGATATGATCATAGCCGTTTATAGCCAATATGAAGGCGATCATGAGGCCCCCTACCGCTATACGCTGGGCTATCGCGTGCAGCCCGGCCATAAAATGCCCGATGGGTTGGAACGCGTGGAAATTGCCGATCAATCCTATGCGGTTCTCTCGGCGGCCGGGCCCCAGCCCAAGGCCCTGATTGAAACATGGGAAGCCATCTGGTCGGGCGATCTGCCGCGCACATATAAGACCGATTTTGAAATATACGGGCCTCGCTTTTTTGAAGAAGGCCTGCATGAAGTCCTGATCCATATAGGGTTGCAAACGCCATGAGCCGCATCAAAACCACTTTTGAAACCTTGAAATCCGAAAACCGCAAGGCGCTTGTGACCTTCATCATGGCGGGCGACCCTGATCATGAGAAATCGCTGTCCTATCTGAAATCCCTTCCCCAATCGGGCGCGGATATCATTGAACTTGGCATGCCTTTTACAGACCCGGCCGCCGATGGTCCAGCGATCCAGCTGGCGGGTCAGCGCGCCTTGAATGGCGGCGCAAGCATGATCAAAACCCTGTCCATGGTTTCCGAATTTCGCAAGGAAAACCAAAGCACGCCGATTGTATTAATGGGATATTTCAACCCCATACATGCCTTTGGGCCGGAGCGGTTCATCAAGGCCGCGCAAGAGGCCGGGGTGGACGGGCTGATTATTGTCGATCTCCCGCCTGAAGAGGACGGGGCGTTTCGAAATTCCTGCGCGGCTGGGGGCATTGATCTTATCCGTCTTTTGACGCCGACCAGTGACGAGGCCCGCTTGCCGCTATTATTAGAAGGGGCATCCGGATTTCTTTATTATGTCTCGATCACCGGCGTGACCGGCGCGGCCAAGGCCGACCCGAAAGCTTTAAAGCCGCATCTGGATATGATCCGCCGCCATACTGACCTGCCCATTGCCATCGGCTTTGGGATCAGAACGCCGGGTGATGCGGCGGCCATAGCGCAAGTTGCCGATGCGGTGGTGGTAGGATCAGCGCTGATTGCCACGATTGCTGGATCTGATGACCCGATAACGCAGCTCCAGACTCAAGTCAAGGATCTGGCGGCGGGTCTTCAAAAGAGGGCTTAGGACCCGAAGAAATCCGGCATCATATGCTGGCCGGAATTGATGCCGTTCTCGATGTATAAAGACTTGTCCCGCAAGGGCGTTCCCATGGGCGGGCACTGGCTCATGACGCCCAGCATTTTTTGGGAAGGCGCAAGGCCGCATAACTCTTCATAATGGCCGATGGCCCGGCGGTAAACGGCATAGCCGTTATCCATATTGCTAACAGCCACACGCGTATCGTCAATCATCTCCTGCAGGAAGTTACAGACCCGGCGCTGCTCAGTCACAGCCATAAATCCATTTTCATAAATTACTCTTCCGTCATCTTTCTTGACCATGCCAAAAGCCAGACCGTGGTTTTTCAGGCGGTTATGCAGGCGCGGAGCATCCAGACGCAAATCAGCGTTATCCAGATCGCTATATATCGCGCAACCCGCCCCTTCGCTAAGCACATGGCTCAGGATCAGCAACCTTGCATAATCGACGCGCCCCCAGATTGTCGTGCCGCGCCCGGCTGGTTTTTGGCCCTGTGCCATCATCTTGGCGCGGTGGTTGGGGTCAAATACTTCGGGATCACCGCGGTATTCCGCAATTTCCTGCAAGGAGCGCAGACGAAAATTGGGCGCATTGGCGATATAAAGATGCGATTGGAGCATAAAGCCGCTGGTATCATCCAGTAATGCCGTATCCGTCCAGAGCGTAAAGCGCGCCCCCTTATAACGGGCGGCATTCTCCAGCGCCATATCCACAGCGCTCAAAGGAACGGAACACAAAGCCGCGCGTCCCGGCGCATCCGGATGTGCATTGATCCATAGATAATGCACATCCAGCCCCTGATGGCGGGGCCGGGCAGTCATATTACGGGCGACCTTGTCAAAATCAGGTTTTGATGGCATGAGCAACCCTAAAACAAAGTTTTTATTATGTCAATATATTAGCCTTGACTTTTGCCCCCGATATCTGCGATTTTAAGCGTCCTTGAACCAAGGTATATAAGAGAAAACTGATATGAACTGGCTTTCAAATTTTATCCGTCCCAAAATCAGCTCCTTTGTAGAATCAAAGGAGATCCCGGATAATCTCTGGCAGAAATGCGATTCCTGCGAAGGCATGCTGTTTCACCGCGACCTGAAAGACAACTTGAATGTCTGCTATCACTGCGGCCATCATCTGCGGATCGGCGTGAAAGAACGCCTTGCGATTATTTTCGATGACGGCAAGTATGAGAATATCGAGCTGCCCAAGGTGGCGCTTGATCCTTTAAAATTCCGCGACACCAAGAAATACACGGACCGCCTGAAGGAAACGCAAGGCAAGACAGGCTTGAAAGACGCCATGACGATTGCCAAGGGCACGATTGGCGGCCAGCGCGCGGTGATTGCCGCCTTTAATTTCAATTTCATGGGCGGATCCATGGGCATGGCGGTGGGCGAATCCATCGTCAAGGCCGCCGAGATTGCCCTGGTGGACCGTGCGGCGCTGATTGCTATTCCGGCTTCGGGCGGGGCGCGCATGCAAGAAGGCATGCTCTCCCTTGTCCAGATGCCGCGCTCGATTATCGCGGTGGAAATGGTCAAGGATGCCGGGCTTCCTTATATCGTTCTTCTGACCGACCCCACCACCGGCGGGGTCAGCGCATCCTTTGCCATGCTGGGCGATATCCAGATGGCCGAACCGGGCAGCATGATCGGCTTTGCCGGACGCCGCGTGATTGAGGAAACCGTCCGCGAGAAACTGCCCAAAGATTTCCAGACGGCTGAATACTTACGTGATCACGGCATGGTCGATATGGTCGTGCCGCGCAAGGAACTCCATGCCACAATCGGGCGCATCCTGAATTTGCTGATGCTCAAAAGCGCCAAATCCGCGCGCGCCGGTGGCCCCGGCACAGGCTACACCAATGGCAGCGGCAAGCCGTTCCATCAGGGCGGATCCGCATCCGGATTTTCGCTCTCCGCGGCGAATGAAGATGACAATGCCGACAAAAAATCGGCCGCCTGAAACCAGATAGATGCACCCCGCCGATCTCACCCATCCCAGCCCGGCTTTGACAGCCAAGCTGGAGTGTCTCTTTGGCTTGAATAAAGGCGGGCGGGCCATTGAACCGGGCTTTCGCCCTGCCTATACAAAGTTACTGGCGCGGCTGGGCAATCCGCATTTAAACCTGCCGCCCATCATCCATATCGCCGGAACCAATGGCAAGGGATCCATTGCCGCCATGCTGCGCGCGATATTCACAGCCGCCGGATACAAGGCCCATGTTTATACATCCCCGCATCTGCTGCGGTTCAATGAACGGATCGTTTTGGGCGGTGCGGTCATTGATGATACCGCGCTTGAGGCCCTGATTGATGAGGCGCTGGCGGCCAATGGTGATGAACCTGTTACATTTTTTGAAATCACCACCGCGATGGCCTTTGCCGCGTTCAGCCGCAATCCAGCGGATATCCTGATCCTGGAGACGGGTCTGGGCGGACGGGCCGATTGTACTAACATCATTGCGAAACCATACGTTTCGATTATCAGCAAGATATCCTACGACCATACCCAGTTTTTAGGGGATGATCTTGTCGCCATCGGCGCGGAAAAAGCCGGAATCATGAAAGAAAGCGTTCCTTGCATTCTGGGATATCAAATGCATGGCCCGGAACGAGAATCCCTTATGGATATGTTTGTGGGTGTTTCCGGGGATAAAAAATGCCAGATTTCTGCGGCGGAGCGCGATTGGCGCGCTGAACCATCACGCACCGGGATGCGCTTCATCCGGGATGGCCAGAGCACCGAATATCCCCGCCCCGCTTTGGAAGGGGATCATCAGATTGAAAATGCCGGGGCAGCAATCGCAGCGATCCGGATTTTATCGCCGCATTTCAAGATCACGGACCAACATATCGCACAAGGCCTCACATCGGTGCACTGGCCGGGCCGCATGCAACGCCTTGGTCATTTGCTGACCCATAAGCCGGGCTGGTCTCTCTGGTATGATGGCGGGCACAACGACAGCGCCGCGGATGCCATCGCCGCCCAGCTCAAAATCTGGCAGACGCAAACAGGCCACAAAACCCATCTCATTCTGGGCATGAAGGACGATAAGGATGCAGGACGTTTTTTAAAGCCGTTATTGCCGCATCTACAATCCATCACCCTGACCGCTTTGCCTGATACGGGCGGGCAACTGGATGAGGCCACATTGAAGAGCCATCTGGAGCATGCGCCTGTATTATATTGCGGTTATCATGCCGACCTCACAGATGCTATGGAAAGCATTATCAGGCGCGATCCGGCGGAGCGCGGCCATATCCTGATAACAGGGTCATTATATCTGGCCGCCAAAATCCCCGGCTTTGCAGGGGTTTAAAATCACGGCCCGGGCTGCCCTTGCATCCGTTTGCTTTTGACCCCACAATATATCCAGCAAACAGGACCCGCATAGAACATGAGCATAGAAACCGATACATCCTCAAGCCCCGTCATTGCCCTGGTGGATGATGACCGTAACATTACCACCTCTGTGTCGATGGCACTGGAGGCTGAAGGGTACAAGGTCATTATTTTTCATGACGGCGAGGCCGGCCTGAAAGGCATTACCGAGAACAAACCCAATATGGCGGTTCTGGACATCAAGATGCCGCGCATGGACGGGCTGGAGCTTCTGACAAAATTACGCGAAAGCTCGAACCTGCCCGTGATATTCCTGACCTCCAAGGATGATGAGGTTGACGAGATTATCGGCCTGCGTATGGGCGCGGATGATTACATTACCAAGCCTTTTTCCCAGCGCCTGCTGATCGAGCGCATCCGGGCGCTGCTGCGCCGCCAGAGTGCGGAACTACGCAGCCCTGCCGCCGAAACCCCGGATGAGGGCATTGTATCGGGCGATCTGATGCTGGATGATAACCGCCATCTTTGCACATGGAAAGGCGAACCGCTGAGCCTGACGGTGACGGAATATCTGCTGATCAAGGCCCTTGCCTCCAATCCCGGCCATGTCCGCAACAGAGACCAGTTGATCGACATGGCATATGGTGAGAATATCTATGTAGATGACAGAACCGTCGATTCCCACATCAAACGAGTCCGCAAAAAATTCAAAGCCATCGACCCGGATTTCAACCGGATCGAAACCCTCTATGGCATCGGATACCGTTACAACGCCTGAACCGCGCCCATCCGAAAGCGCGGAGCTTGATCGCCTGCTCGATCTCTACTGGGGCGGGGCTGAACGGCGCATTACCGGCCTGACCATCAAAATCATGGGCGTAAACGCCATTGCCTTGCTTATCCTGATGCTGGGCGTTTTATATCTGGGACAATCGCAAAATTATATTATCGAAGCCAAGCTGCAGACTCTGGATACCGAAATCAGCCTCTTATCCGCCGCCATCTCAGCCGGCGCGCTGGATGAGGTGAGCGCCGGGGAAAATGCGCTGGCCTCCCATGAACAAGCCATTCGCCAGATCGTGCGGGAGCTGGGCAGCTCGATCCGCAGCAATATCAAGATTGTAGATGCGCAGGGCAAGTTGTTGCTGGATCTCAACAAGCCTTTCATACCGCATCAAAAAGCCGCGCTGGCGCCGGAGGATCTGAACCGGTTTTTCACGATCCAGATCCTGAAAGATTTCACCGCCTTTATCATCTCACTGCTGCCCGATGGCCGGGTTTTGCCGACATATCCTTTAAAGGAGGATTACGAATCCTTCCTGAACTGGCAACCCGATGTGATTGCGGCGCTGGATGGCAATATTGCCATTACCGCCTGGACCGACAAAAGCAACAACATCATCCTGACCGCCGCCGGACCTTTGCATGCCAAGGGCGACATCAAGGGCGCCATCCTGCTAAGCCGCCTTGCCACGGATATTGAATCCGAAATCGTTGATGTCTGGCTGGATATTATCCGCATCTTTCTGGGCACGCTGCTGATCACCATCCTGATTTCCATCTATTTCTCCGGCACGATTGCAAGGCCCTTGAAAAGACTGGCCGGGGCGGCAGAGAATTTTCGCAAGAAATACGGTGATGCTTCCGATATCCCGGACCTGAGCGCGCGCCATGATGAGATTGGCGAATTGTCTGTGGTTCTTCGCAACATGGTCAAGGCCCTGAAAGACAGGATGGATACGATCGAGGCCTTTGCCGCCGATGTGGCGCATGAATTGAAAAATCCGCTGACCTCTCTCAAAAGCGCCGTAGAGACCGCCCTGATCGTCAAAAAGAAAGAGGATCTGGATAAATTGCTGGATATCATCCAGCATGATGTCACGCGCCTTGACCGGCTGATCACCGATATCTCAAGCGCCTCAAAACTCGATGCGGAACTCTCGCGCTCGATCTTTACGCCTGTCGATACACAAAGCCTGTTGCAGAACCTGCTGGACAATCTCAAAGCGCCGCTGGAACGCGGACGCAAGAAAACCGCCAGCGCTATCACGACACGGCATAATGTCACGATCAATTTTACGATCGAACATGAAGGCCCGTATATGGTCATCGGTTCTGCCGGAAGGCTGGCGCAGGTTTTTCAAAACCTGCTGGATAACGCCCAGTCATTCTCGCCCGAAGGCGGCAATATTATCATGACGCTCTCAAAACGTCTGGGCGCGGTGATTGTCACCATTGAGGATGAAGGGCCGGGCATACCCGAAAGCAAGCTGGAGACCATCTTCGACCGGTTTTATTCCGAACGCCCCGAAAGCGAGGACTTTGGCAACCACTCAGGTCTGGGGCTGTTTATCTGCCGCCAGATCATCGAGGCGCATCAAGGGCGCATCTTTGCCGAGAATAAAAAGGATGACGCCGGCCAGACAACCGGCGCGCGTTTCACCGTTATTCTCAATCAAGGGAAAAGCTGAAAATCAGTCCAGACCTAGCGGCCCATGCCGGGAGCGCCGGGATCAGCCGTGAAAGTAAATGAGCCTCTTTCGGGATTGCAAACATCCGCAAAAGCGCTGCACAGATCTTTAAGTTCAAGTTTGGAAGCCATCGAATACACCCTTTTCTATAACCATTATAGCATTCTCTATAGACGTTCCGGCTCCGTCATGACTACGGAAAATGACCTTATGGTCTGTTTCGTCCGGACTATCTGGAACAATAGTATATAAAATTCGGGCTTTCGTCAAATTACTTAAGTTCAAGGTCCGTTTCCGGCCGTTCATCAGGGCCATCAGATTGACAAGGCGGCTCTCGGTCAGCTCCTTGGCCTCGGTCAACTCCAGCACTGTATAGCTGCCGACAGGCTCATAATCGCCCTTATTTTCCTTGAACTGGCAAATCTGATAGGAACGCGCCGTCACGGGGCTGGGCCGGGTGATAAATTCCGGGCGTTCGCTTTCTTCTTTAAAATCCTTGATACTCATGAAAAATGCCTAAAAACGGGGGTTTTGCGCTGAAATTAACACTTGGATTATCCCGGTAATAAGGGTAAAGAATTCAAAGCCTTTTGAAAAGCGCGAAAAACCAAGATCAAGTGTTAGGAGAAATGACCATGTCCGCCATGCCGCAAGCCGTGCAGAACGATTACAAAGTAAAAGATATCACACTGGCCGAATGGGGCCGCAAGGAAATCGAACTGGCCGAAGGCGAGATGCCCGGCCTGATGGCGCTGCGCGCGGAATATGGCGCGAAACAGCCTTTGAAAAACGCCCGCATTGCCGGCTGTTTGCACATGACCATCCAGACTGCCGTCCTGATCGAGACACTGCAGGCGCTGGGCGCGGAAGTCCGCTGGTCTTCCTGTAACATCTTCTCGACACAGGATCACGCCGCGGCTGCGATTGCCGCACGCGGCACACCTGTTTTCGCATGGAAAGGCGAGACGGAAGAAGAATATGAATGGTGCATCGAACAAACCATCAAAGGCCCGAATGGCTGGACGCCCAACATGATTTTGGATGATGGCGCTGATTTGTCGCTGATGGTGCATGACAAATACCCTGAGCTGTTCAACGAGATCAAAGGTATCTCCGAGGAAACCACAACAGGCGTTCTGCGCCTTGCCGCTCTGGCCACAAAAGGCCAGCTGCGCTCCCCGGTGATCAACGTGAATGATTCCGTGACCAAATCCAAATTCGACAACAAATATGGCTGCCGCGAATCTTGCGTCGATGCGATCCGCCGCGCAACCGACATCATGATGGCCGGCAAGGTCGCCATGGTTTGCGGTTTTGGCGATGTGGGCAAAGGCACAGCCGAATCGCTGCGTCAGGCCGGTTGCCGCGTGATGGTATCCGAAGTCGATCCGATCTGCGCCCTGCAGGCCGCGATGGAAGGCTTTGAAGTTGTAACCATGGAAATGGCCGCAACACGCGCCGATATCTTTGTGACCACAACAGGCAACAAAGACGTGATCACAATGGATCACATGCGCGAGATGAAAGACAACGCGATTGTCTGCAATATCGGTCACTTCGATAACGAGATCCAGACACAGCCGCTGCGTAACCTGAAATGGGTCAACATCAAGCCGCAGGTCGATCAGATCGAATTCCCATCGGGCAAGCGCATTATCCTGCTGGCTGAAGGCCGCCTTGTGAACTTAGGCTGCGCGACAGGTCACCCATCTTTCGTTATGTCGGCTTCGTTCACAAACCAGACACTGGCCCAGATCGAGCTCTGGACCAATGCATCGGCTTACGAGAACAAGGTTTATGTTCTGCCGAAACACCTGGATGAAAAAGTAGCAATGCTGCACCTGGCGAAAGTCGGCGCAACGCTTTCGACGCTTAGCAACGAGCAAGCCGAATATATCGGCGTATCGCCAAAAGGCCCGTTCAAGAAAGACGAATACCGCTACTAAGCGCTCATAAGTTCTTAAAATACAAAACCCGGCCCCATTATCGAAAGGCCGGGTTTTTTAATAAGAAAATTATCTACATGCCAGAGGGCCTCATACCCATACAGGCCATCTTGTTTTCTTCTGTCTTATCACCCAAAAAGAAAGAGGCGATCGCGCCGCGTTCCGGTAATTGCATAGCCGTGATCCGTTGCCCCAGCGCATCAATTTCCTCAACCGGAAACCCGGCCGCACCCCATTGCGAGGAAGAAATGCCTGTTGTATGCGCTATGCTGCGGATCTCTTTATAGTATCGCGCCAAGCCATCTGCCACATCGTCATACCCTTCATCCTCGCATACCTGTTCCAGATCGGAATTTTCAGCAAGGCTGTAACGTTCATTGGCTTCGTCCAGCAATCTTTGCACATGGATCTTTGCACTTTCCAGCTGCTGCGCTTCAATAGTTTCAACCGAGAATCCAGTTCGCGCCTTTATTTCCTCCTCGACCTGCTCCAGATGCAGCGGATCATTCAGATCAAGCCCGTCACGGCCTGCCACATACAGCATTGCGAGATGCACATCCCCGTGCAATGCATCATAGGCATCATCAATCCGATCATAATTTTGGGCTGTGGTTGTTCTTTGTACATCATCCGCCATCTTGCTTTTGAGGACATCAAACACAAAGGCATCATACTGCTCGGCGTTCAGTCCAATGCCAGCCTCGATAGCGGCATTATGTGGGCTGATCTGATGATAAAGGGTGCGATTATAGCGATCCGCATCAGTCATCAGGCCAAAACCCGCGCCCGTATCCACCAGTATTTGATTGAAATTTCTAAAATGCGTAAGGGCGCTATAATCTTCGCCTGCATCCATTTTTTCAAGCATAGCGTTGAATTCTGTCCGCAGCATATTATCTTGCAGGGCCTCTTTGAGTTCACGCAGCTGTTCAGGGGTGAAAGGCTCTTGCACCGCGCTTAATTCCGGATTGATAAGTCCGGCCAGAACGCGTTCATCATCGCTTTTGCCTGACAATCCTTCGATCATGGAAATATAGGATTTATATTGCTCTTGCGTCACCTCGCGGACCGGGTTTTCACGCAGATCCTCCCGCAGGTAATATAAAATCTGCGCCTCTTCCGCGCGATCGGCAAAATCAAAGCCCCGTTCCATGGCGGCCTCGATATCTTCCAAGCCCTTTAATATAGGGCCGATATCCATGCCGCCCCCTCCACCGCCGCGGCCATGCCCGCCGCCAGAACCACCCGCGCTCCTACCCATCACATAGCCTAAGAAAAACGACATCAAACACTCCCTTTATAATTTTTTATGTTAATAGTATTTTCATAAATACAAAGAATTTCTTAAAACTTGGTTAAGATTTCTTTAAATTATGAAAAATTTAACAATCGGGCGTTATAATGCGGCCAAGGACTGGGCCTTACGAGATTATCTGCGCGCTATATTCCTCATGCCGGCGCAGCCATGACACCGCATAGCCGCAAATAGGGCGCACTTTAAGATTTTGCTTTTGCGCTTCTTCCATCAAGGAGGCCATAAATTCCCCGGCCGCCCCCTGGCCGCGCAGTTCCGGCGGGGCCTCGACATAATCGATGCTCATCACGCCTTCATTGATCCTTGTACGGGCAAAGACCTTATGCCCGCCAAAATCCATCTCATGGCGTCCGGCCTGTTCATTCCATATCAGATGGCTCATCTCCTATCCTCCTTCTATAGCTTTTACAAACAAGCCTAGCGCAAAAATGGTTCAAATCCAGCCCTCATAACCGCGAGGGCTTTGGCCAAGGCCTTGTTTATGGTATGATCGCCGGGCTTAAATACTCTATCGCGTTTTCATTTCAATTTTTTAAACGATTAAGGATTTTCATGAACCGCCTCGCCCTTGCACTTGCTGCCTTTACATTCTTAAGCGCCCCCGCCTTAGCCGATGACATCAAGGCTGAGACAAAACTCTCCAGCGCCACCGTCTATGGCGACCGCGCCATGTTAAGCCGCCATGCGGAAATTCACGTTCCGGCCGGCGCGCATATGATTATTATCGAAGGACTTTCGCCGCAGATCATGGGCGATTCCCTGCGTACCAAAGGTGAAAGCATAGAGAGCATGAGCCTTGGCGCGATCAGCCACAAAATTGTCAATCAGGCCGAATTATCCGGCGAGCGCGAAGCCGCCCTGCAAAAGGAATTAGAGGAGCGCCAGATTTCCCGCCAGAAAATCGAAGCCGAAAAAGCTGCCCTGCTGCAGCAGAAAAATTTCCTTGAATCCTTGAAGGCCGAAGCCATCACCAAGACCAAGGAAGAATTGACGCAGTTTGTTTTTAACACCGATCAATGGATTGCGGCCTCCAAAACCATTCAATCCGGCCTTGCCGAAGCTTCTGCCGGGATCATCGACAAGGATGCGGCGCTGGCGCAGGTGGATAAGGAAATCGAGGCGATCCAGAACAACCTCAACCAGCTTTACACCGGTGATAAAAGCACCTTGCAGGTTTCAATCCCGGTTGAAGCCAAGACGGCAGGCACGCTGGAGATTGATCTGTCCTACCAGATCCCCGGTGCCAGATGGATGCCGGTTTATGATGCGCGCCTCGATACCAAGACAGGGGGCCTTGAGATTATTCAATATGGCGCGGTCACGCAAAATACCGGCGAGGACTGGGATAATATTACCCTCACGCTTTCCACCGCGCGGCCCAATGTTGGCGCGGGCCTGCCCAAACCGCAGCCAAGCTGGGTGGATATTTTTGTGCCTCAACCAACATCACCTAGCTACATGATTGCGCGCGGCATGAGTAATGAGATGGCCGTAGCAGCTGCAGCTCCTATAGAAAGCTCGCTTAGCCAAGCCGATTTTTCTGACCATGAACCCCCCATGAGAAAGCAAAAACAACAAATCGCCCTTGTTGCCGCCACCATCGAAACCGGCGGGATGAATGCCGAATATAAAATCGCCGGGGCCAATGATGTGAAATCGGACGGGACGGAGACCAAACTCCTGATTGGCAATTTCAAGACCGAAAACCAGATCGAGATTCAAGTACAGCCGCAAATCAGCACATCCGCCTATCTGGTGGCCAAGGCCAAGATCGAAGGCGAGAACCCCATCCTGCCCGGCCCTGTATCCTTGTTCAGGGATGGGGATTTCATCGGCAACAGCAAATTCCCCCTGATCCGCGCCGGGAAAGAAACGGAACTGGCCTTTGGGATTGACGATCAGATCGCCGTGAAACGCGATACGTTATCGGATGAATCGGGCCAGTCGGGCATGTTGATCGGCGTGGAGAATGTCGCCGAGCGCGCCTATAGCACGGAAGTTGAAAATCTTCGCAAAACCGATGTGTCTCTGGTCGTGCTGGAGACGGTTCCCGCGCCGCGCCATGAAGATATCCGCCTTGAAATCACGGCAGATAAAACCACCAAAGGATATGAGATGGATGCCGATAAAGTCAAAGGCCTGATCCGGTGGAAAATGCCCTTGAAATCATCGGAAAAAACATCCATTGATCTGGGGTGGAAATTATTCTGGCCCAAGGATCAAAATATTTCCGGTCTGCCAACGCAATAAAAACAAAAACCTGTGAACGCCCTTACCCCGCATAAAAAACAAAACGCCCTTGCCCGCCTGATTAAAGGATTATCGGGGCGCGAGAATCTGGAAGCCGAGCGATCAAGGCTGGAGGCGTTTTTATCCGCTGTGCCGGGGGATTATTGCGGCTGGAGCCGTGACGGGGCCGTGGCATACAGCACCGGATTTTTAAAGATGCTGGGGCTGGAAAAACTCTCCTCCATTGCTGATATTCAAAACGCCTTATCCGCTTCCGACGGCGCCGCGCTGGAGGGGGTCTTCAACCGCCTGCGATCAGAAAGCATCGGCTTTCAGATCACGGCGCGGTCGGGAGATGATTTACGGATATTTCGTATCTCCGGCCATAAGGGGCGCGATTTGCGGGGCGAAGATCATGTTGATGTCCTCTGGATCGAGGATATCACCCGCCAGAGCGAGCAGCATGAGCGAATATCCGAAGAATTTTCTGCGGCCGAAACGGCGCTTTCGCATCTGATGCTTTTGCTGGAAAAATATCCGGCGCCCATCTGGAAGCGCGATGCCAGTTTTGACATTATCTGGTGCAACCCGGCCTATGCCGAACTGGTCGGCAAAACCGCCGAAGAAGTTGTAACCCAGCAAATTGAAATCGAGCCGGCCTCACGCCTCAAGAAAAAAACCGAAACCAAAACCCCGACCAGTGGCCGTGATCTGGCCCGCAACGCGCTGGAAAGCGGCAAACAGACCTTCACCAAAAAGCATGTCATCTCGCAAGGCAAACGCTTGTTGCTCTCGATCTCGGAAACGCCGATCCCGGAAAAATCCATCACCTATGGCGTGGCGCAGGATATTTCCGCGCAGGAAGAAATTGAATCAAAGCTCGCCCGGTATGAAGCCACCAACCGGGAATTGCTGGAACAGCTCCGCACCGCCATTGGCATTTACGGCACGGACCAGAAACTGGAATTTTATAATTCTGCCTTTGCCCAGCTCTGGGGGCTGGAAGATCAATGGCTGAATTCCAAACCCCGCCTTGGCGATATCATGGAAAAACTCCGCGAGCAGCGCCGCCTGCCGGAACAGGCCGATTTCCGCCGCTTCAAGCAGGGCTGGCTGGATATGTTCACCACATTGATCCACCCGCATGAGGATATGCTCTATTTGCCAAGCGGATCGGCACTGCGGATGCTGGTTGTGCCACAAAGCGCGGGCGGTCTGATGATGACATTTGAAGATTTCACCAGCCGCCTTGAACTGGAATCATCGTATAACACGCTGATTGCTGTACAGCGCGAGACGCTTGATAACCTCTCCGAAGGGGTGGCGGTGTTTGGCGGGGATGGCCGCTTAAAGCTCTGGAATCCGGCCTATGGACGGCTTTGGAACATGCACCCCGAAGACCTCGAAGGCCAGCCGCATATCACCGTCTTGTCCGAAAAACAAAAATCATTTTTCAGCGCGCCCGAATGGCAGCGCCGCAAGGAAGAGCTTATGTCGCTGGCGCTGGAACGCCTGCTGCATGAAGGGCGTTTCAAGCGCAATGATGATGTGCTGATTGATTATTCAACCGTCCCCTTGCCCGATGGCGGGGTGCTGGTGACCTATGCCGATGTAACGGACAGCGTGCAGGTCGAAAATGCGCTGCGCGAGAAAAATGCCGCGCTGGAGACTGCCGAACGCCTCAAGATTGATTTCCTTGCCAATGTCTCCTACCAGTTGCGTACGCCGTTGAGCGCCATTATGGGCTTTAACGACATTCTCGATCAGGAATATTTCGGCGGGCTGAACAAAAAGCAAAAGGAATATACCGGCGATATCAGAACGGCGAGCGAGCGCCTTTTATCCCTGATTAACGACATTCTTGATCTCTCCACTATCGAAGCGGGCTATCTGAAGCTGGAGAAAGAGCCGTTAAAGATTCACGAGATTCTGGAAGCCGTTGCCGATCTGGTGCGCGAATGGGCGCGCAAGGAAAATATCACCGTCTCGCTTTCGGCCCCGGCCAATATCGGGGAGATCGAGGCTGATCCGCTGCGCCTCAAGCAAGCGCTCATGAACCTGATCCGCAATGCCATTAATTTCACACCCGCCGGCGGGGCGATTACGCTGGGCGCGAGCCGCCGTCAGGACGGCATCGAGATCCGCGTCAGCGATACCGGTATCGGCATTGCCCGTGAAAATCAGATCCGCATCTTTGAACCCTTCGAGCGCGCGCTGGCCGGCACGACCGATGTCAATGACAGCAGCAATTTCATCAAAAACCGCGGCGGGGCTGGCCTGGGATTATCACTGGTGAAAAATATCATGGCCCTGCATGGCGGCGAGGTCCGGCTGGAGAGCGAGCCCGGCAAAGGCACGGATGTTATTTTATTCCTGCCCTTTAATACCGGCGCAGATTCAACCAGCATCAAGCTGGGTAAAAAGCTGAACTTTATCAAAAACTAGAAATTATCATTCAAAACATTCGGCCCAGATATCAACGCCGCTGTCATCGGCCTTGCGTTTGGCCTTGACGATGATCTCGCCCTGATCAATTTTTGTCTTGCAGGAGAAAACCGGAAAAAGCGTCCGCAGGACCACTTCGAGTTTTCGGTCTTCAAAAAACGGCCCGTAAGAGCAAAACTCGGCACGGTCGGAATCATATCCTTCCGCATCTTTTGATCCGGCCTTATCCAGACGGAAATTGGACCGATGGCGGGATTGCGTGCCATCCGGCGCGGTGTAAAAATCCGTGGCGATATTGCCGAACATCGTAAAATCAGCCGTGTTTCTGATCGTAAAGCATATAGGATCCTGCACGATGTCCTGCGCCTGCGCGCCTTGTGCAAAAAATACCATAAAAATGGCCATGAATATGATCTGTCTCATATCTTCATTCTAACATGATTTTTCATGGCCCGCCCATAAAGAAACCTTGTGCATCGCCGTAGAATCCCCTTAAAAAATGGATGAAATTTCAATCCCTTGGCGCTAGAGTGGGGTATGATCTTCCAACCGCGCCGCCCAGAAGAAACGGAGCTTCTCGCCCCGCAAATTGCCCCCCGCATCATACCCGGCCGGCCTCTGTGCCTTTACGGCGATCTGGGGGCCGGAAAATCATTGCTGGCGCGGGCGCTGATCCGCCATTTATGCGGCGATCCGGGGCTGGAAGTGCCCAGCCCGACCTTCACGCTGGTGCAATATTACGAAACGGCACAAGGGCCTTTATATCATTTTGATCTCTATCGCCTCAAAGACCCTGATGAGATTTTCAATCTGGGATGGGACGAGGCCTTGAACGGCATTTGCCTGATTGAATGGCCGGAGCGTCTCGGCCCTTATATGCCAAAACGCCGCCTTGATCTTCATATTGCCATCACCGGGCCCGATACCCGCGATATGGAACTGCGAGAATATCCATGACCAAAAGAAAGATTGATACGGGCTTTATTCTGGCGGCCGGTTTTGGGAAACGCATGATGCCCCTGACCGCTACGCGGCCCAAGCCCATGGTGGAAATCGCCGGCAGGCCGATGATTGATTATACAATTGATCAGCTGCACAATCACGGGATTGCGCGCATTATCATCAACACGCATTATCAGGCGCAGGTTTTGCACGATCATATTGCCGCGATGCCGGAACCCCGCCCCCTGATTTCCTATGAGCCGGAAATTCTGGAGACTGGCGGCGGGCTAAAAAATGCACTGCCCCTCATTGGCCAGAATGATTTTTTTGTCCTGAGCGGCGATTCCATCCTTGAGGACGGCGCGCAAGAAAGCGCCCTTGCCCGGCTGGAAAAATTCTGGGATCCGGCAAAGATGGACATATTAATCCTTCTGCAGCCTTTGGATGCCATGACCACAAGCGCCAGCGGCGATTACGATCTGGATGATCAGGGCCGCGCCATACGAAGCCGCAATAAAAACGGCGCGCTCATGTTTACCAGCGCCCGCATCAACAAAGCCTCGATTTTTAATGGCGCGCCCGATGGCTCGTTTTCTTATCTGGATTTACTGGATAAAGCCGAACGCGAGGGACGATTATACGGCATCATCCATGATGGGCTTTGGCATCATATCAGCACACCGGCTGATGCGGCCCTTGCCAGCGAATATTTCAAAGGCAGGCAATGATGCAACATCCTGCAAAACTTCCTGTTTTTAATATCCCTTCGGGATCAGGTTTTGCCGCCGCGCTGGCGCGAAGATTGCTGGAAGAAACGCAAGGCAATCCGGCCGCACTCTCGCAGATACATATCCTCTTGCCTACCCGCCGCGCAGCAAGAACAGTGCGCGAGGCTTTTCTGCGCGAGAGCAACGGCGCGGCTCTATTGCTCCCGCGCCTCCAGCCCTTGGGTGATGTTGATGAAGAAGAACTGACCTTTGCGCTGATGGGCTCGGCTGCCGATCATCTGGATATCCCGCCGGCCATAACATCAGCCGAACGCGATCTGATTCTGGCGAAACTGATTGCCCTCATTCCCGGCATGGCGGGGTCATTCGGCATGGCGCTTGGCCTGGCTTCGGCGCTGGGGCGTTTTCTGGACCAAGCGCATATCGAGGAGCTTGATCTGAATAATCTCGACAAGCTGGCGCCTGAAAACCTGGCCGAGCATTGGCAGATCACACTGAAGTTTTTTGAAATACTGCGAGAAGAATGGCCTAAAATTCTACGCACGCGCGGCCTGATAGATGCGGCAGAACGGCGCAGCATACTAATGCACAGCCTTGCCCGGCATTGGCAAAAGAATCCGCCCGCGCACCGCATCATCGCCGCCGGAACAACCGGATCAATCCCGGCCACTGCACAAATCCTGAAAATTATCGCCCAGCTTCCCAACGGTCAGATCATCCTGCCCGGTCTGGACCGTGAAATGGATGAGGAAAGCTGGGATCATCTGGGGCCGGCGCATCCACAATACGGCCTTAAAGCCTTGCTGGAAATTCTGGGCGTCCACCGCAAGGATGTGAACACATGGCCGGGATCCTGCGGCGATGACAATCGCCTGCTTTTGGCGCGCGAGATTATGCGCCCCCCCGAAACCACCGCGCAATGGTCGGCGTTGCCAGATGATAAATCCGCGCATGCGTCTATTGAATCCGCCCTGCACGGCATCAGCGTCATCGAAGCCGATACCCAGCAAGAAGAAGCCAATGTGATTGCCTTATATCTGCGCGAGACCTTGGAAGACCCCTCCAGAACGGCCGCGCTGATTACCCCTGACCGCCAACTGGCCAAGCGTGTTATCGCGCAATGCCAAAGATGGAATATCGCCATAGATGACAGCGCCGGAATAGCGCTTGACCTCACCCCGGCTGGCGAGTTTTTTCTATTGTGTCTTTCAGCATGGCAGCATGATTTTTCGCCTGTTGCACTTTTATCGTGTCTCAAGCATCCCTTCTGCCGCGCCGGGATTGCGGATGAGCGCTATTTCGCCGGATTGAATGCTCTGGAGGAAACCATATTACGCGGATTAAAACCGGCGCCGGGCTTCTCCGGGATAAGAGCGCGTTTAGCGGAATCAAAGAAAGCGCCTGAAATTCTTGCCGGATTTATTGATGATCTGGAAAAAGCGTTTGCGCCGTTGATTGATTTTTCTGCTGGCGATGATCTATCGCCGCTTCTTCTGATGCGCGCCCATCTGCACGCATACGAGTCCCTCTGCGCCCGGCCCGGCATGCCATCGGCAGACCTGCCCTGCTGGCGCGGCGATGCCGGAAACGCCCTTAGCAATCTACTCGCAACGCTCTTGGATTACTCGGAAGAATTCCCGCCGGCTATAACCCCGGATGATTACAGCGAAGCCCTGCAGCATTTCATGAAGGCGCAGATTGTGCGCCCCGCCTATGGCGCGCATCCGCGCCTTTCGATATTGGGCCAGATGGAGGCACGTCTGGTTGAGGCTGATCTGCTTATTCTTGGCGGCCTTAACGAAGGATCATGGCCACCTGATCCGGGGCATGATCCGTGGATGTCGCGCGCCATGAGAAAGGAATTCGGCCTTCCTGATGCTGACCGGGCCATCGGCTTGGCGGCGCATGACTTTATCCAGGGATTTTGTGCAAAGCGCGTTGTTCTGACCCGGGCAAAGATCAATGACAAAAGCCCGTCTGTGCCCGCGCGCTGGCTAGAGCGGCTTTATACGGTTCTCGAAGCCACCAGCTTGGCCAAAACTCTTGATAAGGGCACGGAGCAGATATTACGGGCAAAAATCATGGACAAGGCAGATTCCATCACACCTTGTGAACGCCCGGCCCCTTGCCCCCCTGTTGCGGTGCGTCCGAACGCCTTGTCTGTCACACAAATCGAGACATGGCTAAAAGACCCCTATGCAATTTATGCGCGCCATATTCTGAAGTTGGAGAAATGGCAAAGACTGGAAAGGCCGGTTGAACCACGCGATACTGGCACGATCATTCATGAAGTCATGGAGCAATTTGGCAAGCTCTATCCCCGGACGCTGCCAGTCAATACGCCGCAGGTCTTAATGGAGCTTGCAGAAAATATTCTAAAAAATTATCCGGATGATCAGGCTCTTTGGACATACTGGCGTCTTCGCTTTGCACGGATTGCCGCATGGATCAGCGAACAGGAGGGCGAATGGCGAAGCCAATCCAGCATATTATCCCTTGAATCAAAAGGGACATGGACTGCCGATATTGCAGGCACGCCCTTTGCCTTGAGCGGAAAACCCGACCGGATTGACCTGATTCAGGCATCCGGGGAATGTGCAATTCTGGATTATAAAACAGGCGGCGATTTCAGCCTGAAAGGCATAAAGGCCGGACAATACCCGCAATTGCCGCTGGAAGGCGTGATGTTGAAAAACAATGCCTTTGCCGATATTGGCATACGCGGCAAAAATACGAGCATGCTCTCATACTGGATATTAAAGGGCGGGCGCAAAGCTGGCATGGTGAAAAATTTTGGGCATGATGGCAAGGCCGATATTCCCGCCATTATTGATCAGGCTGAGGAATCTTTCATGACGCTGGTTGCTGATTTTCGCAATCCGCAAACACCTTATGTCTGCCTGCCTGATCCGGCAAATATGCCGCGCTTTAATGAATACGAACATTTATCCCGCCACAAGGAATGGGGCGCGGCAGGCGATGATGAGGATGAAAACGAAGGCGGGGATATAGAATGACTGCAGAACATGCCGCCATCTCCGATAACACTGCCCCACTGGCCGCGCGCGACCTCAACCCTAATCGCGGGCAACTAAGCGCGGCTGATCCCGCGCAATCGGTCTGGGTCAGCGCATCAGCCGGCAGCGGCAAGACCAAAGTCCTGACCGATAGAATTTTGCGCCTGCTTTTGCCAAGATCAAAAGAACAACCCGGCAGCCCGCCGCACAAGATCATGGCCCTGACCTTTACCAAGGCCGCCGCCAGCGAGATGAAAATCCGTCTTGCCGGTGTACTGGCGGCATGGGCGGTATTGCCGCTCGATAGCGCCGATCCGAAATCCAGCCTGAGAGAAACACTTTCCAGCCTTCTGGGGCGCGCGCCGCAAGATCATGAAATCAGCGCCGCCCGCAAATTACTGGCGCAGGTCATTGATGCGCCGGGAGGATTGCAGATCATGACAATCCATTCTTTCTGCCAGTCTGTTTTGGGGCGCTTTCCATTAGAAGCTGGTCTTTCTCCCGGTTTTAAAATTCTGGAAGAGCGCCAAAGCAAGGAAATATTAAATCAGGCCAAAGCCGAGATTTTTGCAAAAACAGGACAGGAAAAATCCAGCCCGTTGGCGCAGGCCTTGCGTAATATTGCGGGACTGGTAGGCGAGAATGATTTTATGACGCTTTTATCCGCCATATCCAGCGAAAGGCGGGCGCTTGATAAACTGCGCCGCGATCACTGGGATCATGATGGCATTTACACGGCGCTTTGCCGCATGATTGATCTGCGGCCCGGCCTCACTGAAGAAGCCGCCATCCTTGAATTTTGTCAACGCAGCGAGGAACGCCGCGCAGATATTTTAAATGTGGCAAAAACTCTGACAGCATTTCAAAAAAACAAGCGCGAACAAAATATCATTCAGACCTTAAGTGAATTTATTGCCACAGCGCCTGAAGATAGATTTCCCCTGCTGGATCGTTACATATCATTATTCCTGACTGGCGAAAACAAGCCGCGCGCCGAACTGCTCAGCAAAGACCCGGTCAAAAATCATCCGGATCTGCTGATTTTCATGCAAGATGAATGCGCGCGCATTGAAGCGCTTCTGGAACTGCGCCGCAAGATACGCTGCGCCGATGCCGGCCGCGATCTATTTTTACTGGCCGATGCCATTTTGCACCGCTATGGGGAACTCAAGGCCGGGCAAGCCGCCCTTGATTTTACCGACCTTATATTAAAAACCCGGCAATTGCTGGAAAACCGCACATCATGGGTAATGTTCAAGCTGGATCAGGGTATCGATCACATTCTGATCGACGAAGCGCAAGATACCAACCCGGAACAATGGGATATTATCCGCCTTCTAAGCCATGAATTTTTTGATGGAGCTGGCGTGCAAAGCGAATCAGAGCGCACCGTTTTCGTTGTCGGCGATGAAAAGCAGTCCATCTATAGTTTTCAACGCGCCTCGCCTGAAGAATTCAGGTCCATGCGTAGTTATTTTTACGACAAGATTGCCGCTGCCGGAAAAAAATTTGAAGAAATTAATCTCAACACATCCTTTCGTTCCGCACGCAGCATATTAAAAGCGGTTGATCTGGTGTTCTCGCAAGACCCGCTGGTCCGTGAACCGGGATTTCAGGCCATTGCCCATCACGCCTTTCACGATAAACGGCCCGGCCATGTTGAAATCTGGCCGCCTTATAAGACGGAAAGCGCCAAAGAAAGCGAAAACACGAATGCCGGAATCTGGCAATCCCCCGCTATTATCCGCGATATAAAAACCGGCGCATGGCAATGCGCGGAAGGCATGGCGGATCTGATTGCCGGCTGGATGAAATCAGGTGAAATTCTGGCCGGACAAAACAGACCCATCCGGCCCGGCGATATTATGGTGCTTGTCAAAAAGCGCGGCCCCTTTGTGCATAACCTTATTCGTGCCCTGAAATACCGCGGCATCCCGGTCAGCGGCCATGACCGCATGATTCTGGAATCACAGATCGCGGTACAGGATTTGGTTGCGTTAATGGAATTTGCGCTGGCCCCCGCCGATGATCTTAATCTGGCCTGCCTGTTAAAATCACCCTTCATTGGCTTATCGGAAGATAGTCTTTACAAGGCCGCGCAAGGCCGGAAACAAAGTCTGTGGCAAAGCCTGCAATCGCTGGATGAATGCCGAGAGATTGTCACGTATCTGCATCGTTTTATCCATCACGGGCAAAACGATACGCCTTTTGATTTTTTAAGCCGCGCGCTGTACACACCTTGCCCGGCAGCACCCAAACGCAGCGGCCTGTATGCGATCGAGACACGACTCGGCGTGGACGCCCTTGATCCGGTGCAGGAATTTCTAAATACCGCCCTTGATTTCACAATGCGTGAAACCCCGCGTCTGCAGGATTTTCTGGCATGGCTTTCATCGGGCAATACCGAGATCAAGCGCGATCAGGAAGAAGCCGGCGATCAGGTCCGCATCATGACAATTCATGGATCCAAAGGCCTGCAGGCCCCTATTGTTTTCCTGCCGGATACCCTCCATTACAAAGCGCCGGCCCGGGGTGATAAAAACATCTTATGGCCGCACAAAACAGGACTGACTGTGCCATTATGGGCGCCCGCCGCCGAAGATATATTCGGACAATTTCGTACGGTACAAAAAGGCCTGAGCCTGCGCGAAAACGAAGAATATCACCGCTTGCTTTATGTTGCCATGACGCGCGCGGCCGAACGTTTATATGTTATGGGATTTGAGGGCAAGAAACCCGCCATGCCGGAAAGCTGGTATCACCTGATTGTTGCCGGATTGAAAGATTACGCCGCCCAAGGGGCCGATGGCAAAATTATCCTGCATAACGCAGGTGAAAATCCTTTGCAGGATAACAAGGCCCCGGATGAAGAAAAAACCATGCCGGACCCCATTCAAGAATGGATGTATCAAGCCGCACCGGCAGAACCTTCGCCGCCGCGCCCGCTTGTTCCCTCCCGGCCATCAGAAATGGAACCTGCCGCCATGGCGCCCTATGAAAGCGCCGGCATGATTTCGCGGTTCCGGCGCGGTAATCTGACGCATCGCTTGCTGCAATTCCTGCCTGATATGCCGCAGGCAATAAGAGCCGAAGCCGCCCGGCGCTATCTGCAACGCCAGGCAGGCGATCTGGATGAAACCATACGCCAGTCCATTGCCGCCGAAGTCATGGCCATACTGGATCATCCTGATTATGCCGCGTTTTTTGCCGCCGGTTCCATGGCAGAAACACCGATCAGCGGTTATCTGCCCGATGGACGCCTTATCAGCGGGCAAATCGACCGGCTGTGTATCGGCGCGGAGCAGGTTCATATTATTGATTTTAAAACCAACCGCCCGCCGCCGGATAATCTGAAGAACGTTCCTGATATATACCGCAAACAATTACAGGCTTATCGCGATATTTTGGCCGCGCTTTATCCGGATAAGGCGATTATCAGCGCCCTGCTCTGGACGGATGGTCCGCGCCTGATGGTGATGGATGATGGGGATTAAGGCCGGTCAAGCGCCCTTGGCCCCTTGACCGGGCGGCATTGCGCGCCATATTTTATAAATATTAGGGTTTTCTTCTTCAAAAAGGGGTATTTCAGAAAATGTCCAGCAAAGCAGTTACAGATTCAACATTTGAAACCGAAGTCTTAAAATCCGGCACGCCAGTTGTCGTTGATTTCTGGGCGGAATGGTGCGGCCCGTGCAAGGCGCTCTCGCCGATTGTCGATGAGGTTGCCACGGAAATGGGCGACAAGGTCAAGATCGTCAAGGTCAATATCGAGGAAAGCCCCGAAGCCCCTACAAAATACGGCGTGCGCGGCATCCCGACATTGATGATTTTCAAAAACGGACAGGTTGTTGATACGCGCGTGGGCGGCATGCCCAAAAGCCAGCTTTCCGAATGGATCGCCAAGGCTGTTTAACAGAGCCCATTATACAAGAAACATAAAATCAGGCCGGTAACGCGGCCTGATTTTTTTGGTGGATCTTCAAACGCCGGATCGTGGTCAGATTGGCCAATATGATCAGACCCTCCATCATGGCAGGGCCATAGGAATAGGCTAGAATATTATGCGTCAGCCACATGCTGGAAATCCCCAGCAACGCCATACGCAATTTCAAACCGCGCAAATTGAAAAACGCATAATGCCCGGCCAGAACCGCGATAATCGGCATGGCATCAAGGGGGCGCGCATATGTCATCAGGCCAAAAACAAGCGTCGCGCCCATAAAGACGGCGGCAAAATATTTGGCGCGCGCGCGCACAGGTTCAAAAATCGACAAGCCCGTACGCGTCCCGGCAATCAGACATCCGGCCGCCGCCGCATAAGCCCCCAGCCATATAAAATGCGTGACAATAAATCCGGTCATGGAAACCATCAGGATTTTCATGCGGACATCATCTTTTTGCAAAACGGCCGATACGCCGAGCGCAAAAGCAACATAGCCGATCAGCTGAACCGGTGAAAACGGATCATATAAAGATGTTACATCGGTCATGAAAAAATTATGCCGCGGAAGAGGCCAATACCATGATTGCCTGACGGCCTTCGAGCTTTGGTTCCTGCTCGATCTTGGAAATCTCGGCCAGCTCAACCTTCATGCGCTCCAGAACCGCCATACCGATTTCCTGATGCGCGACCTCGCGACCGCGGAACCGCATGGTAACTTTCACCTTGTCACCTTCTTCGAGGAAGCGGCGCGCAGCTTTGAGCTTTACCCCGTAATCATGATCCTCGATACCGGGGCGCAATTTGATTTCCTTGATATCAATCGTCTTTTGCTTCTTACGGGCTTCGGCTGCTTTTTTCTGCTGCTCGTATTTATACTTGCCGTAGTCAAGAATTTTGCAAACAGGCGGATCGGCATTCGGGGAGACTTCAACCAGATCCAGACCCGCATCATAGGCGCGCGCGATAGCATCACGTACCGGAAACACACCCAACATTTCACCATCTTCGTCAATCAGGCGAACGCGATCGACTTTAATTTCCTCGTTCACGCGAGGGCCATCGTCATTGCGTGGCGGTGGTCTGAATGGCTTGTTGATGGTCGTCTCTCCTATGTAATTGAATATGGTATTTATACGCAAAAAACCCTGCCAATGGCAAGAGGCGTTGAAAACGACCTTAATTCCGCTGATTTTGGGCTTTTTATCAGGCGCAAGACGCGAAATATACAAAGCGTATAGGCATGGGCAAGACGCGCCGTAAAAATCGGAAAAGACAGCATTAGAATGGCGGTTTTGCTTGTGATTTCAGCGCTTCAAATGCTGCCTGCCATTCCAGAACTTCCTGATCCTGCGACCCAAGGCGGCGTATGGCCACCTTGTTTTCCTCGGCCTCGCGTACGCCCAGCACATACAAAACTGGCACCTTGGCCAAAGAATGCTCCCGCACCTTGTAGTTAATTTTCTCGTTTCTGGTATCCAGCTCCACGCGGATGCCGGCCGCCTTCATTTCCTCATACAGGCGCATGGCATAATCATCGGCCTTATCCGTAATCGTGGCAATAACGGCCTGTACGGGCGCGAGCCAAAGAGGGAGCTTCCCGGCATAGCTTTCAATCATGATGCCGATAAAGCGCTCGATCGAGCCCAGAATGGCGCGGTGAAGCATAACGGGGCGCTGGCGCGATCCATCTTCTGCGGTATAAAGCGCATCAAGGCGTTCGGGCAGGTTAAAATCGAGCTGGATCGTGCCGCAGCCCCATTCGCGGCCGATCGCATCCCTAACAATAAAGGCCAGCTTGGGACCATAAAACGCGCCATCACCGGGCGAGACCACATAATCCATGCCGAGCTTTTTCAAAGCATCTTCGAGGCCAGCTTCCGCCTTATCCCAGAGCGCATCCGAACCGATACGGTTTTCCGGACGCGTCTCCAGTTTCACCGTGTAATCATTGAACCCCAGATCCTTATAAACGGCTTTGGTCAGTTCACAGAATTTCACGCATTCTTCCATGATCTGGCCTTCACGGCAGAAAATATGGGCATCATCCTGCGTAAACTGACGCACGCGCATCAACCCGTGCAGCGCGCCATGCGCCTCATTCCGGTGACAGCAGCCAAACTCGGCAAGGCGCAGCGGCAAATCGCGGTAGGATTTGATCCCTTGCTTGAAAATCTGCACGTGCGCCGGGCAGTTCATGGGTTTGAGCGCCATAAAATGCTTGGGCTCTTCCTTGAATACCGGGCCATCCTCATCGGTGTTGGGCACGACATCGGGGGTGACGAACATATTCTCGCGGTATTTACCCCAATGGCCGGAGGCTTCCCAGAAACGGGAATCCATCAATTGCGGCGTTTTGACTTCGGCATATCCGCCATCATTCAGGCGGCGGCGCATATAGGCCTCAAGCTCGACCCAGATTGTATAGCCTTTCGGATGCCAGAAAACCGATCCTTGCGCCTCTTCCTGCAGATGGAATAATTCCATCTCCTTGCCGAGTTTTCTATGATCGCGCTTTTCGGCTTCCTCGATCTGGAGCAAATACGCATCCAGCTCTTTCTGGTCGCGCCAGGCCGTACCATAGATACGTGTGAGCTGCTGGTTCTTGGAATCACCGCGCCAATAGGCTCCCGCCACCTTCATCAGCTTGAACGCGCCCACGAATTTCAGATTCGGCAGATGGGGACCGCGGCAAAGGTCGATGAAGCCCCCATCGATTGTAGAGTCGCCTTGTGCATAAAGCTGGAAATTATCCGCCTGATCCGCGCCTTCGATAATCTCAATCTTGTAATTCTCGCCGCGCTTTTTAAAGGCCTCGATCGCCTCGGATTTTGTATTCAGCGATTTGATAATCGGCGCGTTGGTTTCCTTGATCTTGCGCATTTCCTTTTCGATGACTTCAAGATCATCGGTGGAGATCGGCGATTTAAATTCAATGTCGTAATAAAAACCGTTTTCGATCGTCGGGCCAATCGCCAGCTTGGCATCGGGATAAAGATTTTTGACCGCGCGCGCCAGCAATTGCGCCGTTACCGTATGGCGCATGATCTCAAGCCCTTCCGGCGAGGTCATGGTGATAATAGAAACTTTTGCATCCGCATGAATGGGATCGCTAAGATCGCGCTGCACGCCATCCACCGTCACGGCGATAGAAGCCTTGGCAAGGCTTTTGGAAATATTCTCGGCAATCTCCAGCCCCGTAACGCCGGGGGCGAAGGAACGCTGCGCGCCATCGGGAAGGGTGATTGTGATTTGCTTAAGGGCTGTCATATTCATATCAAAACTCGAAAACTCTTTAAAACTGCATAGGCTTTTTTAACGCTCATTCATCGCGCCGTCCAGCGTCTTGAAGAAAGGCTTGAGTAGATATTGCATCACCGTCTTATGCCCGGTCAATATATCGACGGATGTCACCATGCCGGGGATGATCGGTAATATCTCGCCCGCGCGTTTTAGCTCATTTTCTTCCGTACGCAGGCGAACACGGTAGAAACTTTTACCCTCATGATCGGTAATCGTATCGGCGGAAATATCCAGAACTTCAGCCTTCAGGCCGCCATAAATCGAAAAATCATAGGCCGTGATTTTTACCATGGCTTTCTGGCCCGGATACAAAAAGGCAATATCCGAAGGCCTGATGCGCGCCTCCACCAGCAGCTGATCATCCTTGGGCACGATCTGGATAATATCCTCGCCGGGTTTGACCACCCCGCCAATCGTCGTGGCCATGATATCCTTGACCGTTCCATTCACCGGGGATTTCAGTTCGGTGCGGGTTTTGCGGTCCTTCAGCGCGCCAAGGCGCTCCTTGATCTCGTTCATCTCGATCAGCTTGGCTGATAATTCTGTCTGGGCCTGTGCCTGGGCGGTTTTTTTGATTTCCTCGATCTTGGCCTGCGCCTCACCCACAGCTGATTTGGCGCGCGGCAAACCTGTGAGATAGCCATTTAATTCGGCGGTTTTTTCCTTGATCGTACGCTCCAGCTGCAATAATTCGAGTTTCGGGGCTGAACCCTTGGCCACCAGCGGTGCAATCATATCACGCTCCTGACGCTGGAGGCTGATAACGCCTCTGGCATCGCCGGCACGGGTTTCCAGCTCACGCACTTCCTGTTCGCGCTGGGCCAACTGCTGCTCGAATACATTCACCTGCCCTTGCAATTGCTGGCTGTTGGCGCGGAAGGTATTCATTTCCTCCGTCACGGATGTCGGCGCGCCCTTCATGACTTCTTCCGGGAATTCAACCGTGAGCTTGCCTTCGGCCTCGGCCTGCAAACGAATAATCGAGGCCTGCAACCCCAGATAACGCGCATTATTCGCGCCGAGATCCGATGAAGCCTCAACATCCGAGAGACGCATCAGCACTTGCCCCGCCGTAACGGGATCGCCTTCCTTCACCAAAAACGCCTCGACAAGCCCGGCCTCCAGAACCTGCAAGGACTGGATTTCGCTGGAGGGGATAATCTTGCCATCACCCCTTGTGACCTCATCCAGCTGGGCAAAGCTGGCCCAGAGGAAAAACAATGTGAAAAACCCGATAATCGCCACAAACAGCAAATGGCGCGAAAGCGGCAGATCCTCATCCACCACATTGAAATAATTGGTGGCATAGGCCTCGGCGATTTTCATCTGCTCCTTGGCCCAGTTCTGGCGCATGCCCGCCCAGTCAGATTCATTATTGATGCCGCCGCCATTTTTGGCAGCCGGATTGACAGGCGGCGTGGCCTCTTTGGGGTTTTTGTCTTTTTGCGGCGCTGCTTTTGTCATGATCTTACATCTCCGCCCTTATGCGTCCGTATCTTCAGCCGCTGTGCCATATTGGCGGGCCTGCAATTTACGGATCACCTCATCTTTTTCGCCGTAAGCCACAAGGCGGCCGCGGTCAATCAGGATCAGCTTATCGACCAGCGCCAGCATCGAGCCCTTATGCGTGATCAGGATCGTTGTCTTATTCTGACAGAGCGATTGCAGGCGTTTCTTCAAACGGTTCTCCGAGGCCGGATCCATCGCGGCCGTGGGTTCATCCAGTATCAGAATCGGCGGATCATAGAGCAGGGCACGGGCAATCGCCACGGCCTGACGTTGACCACCTGAAAGCGCATCGCCGCGCTCGCCGACTTGCGTATCGAGGCCAGCGGAAGAATCTTTCAAAAACTCCATCACGCCTGACATCTCGGCGGCCTTTAATACGGCGGCATCAGGGGCGGTTTCATGACCCATGGTGATATTCTCGCGCACCGAGCCAAAGAAGAGTTGCGGGCTTTGCTGGACCGCGCCCACACTGCGGCGCAGATCGCCCGGATCAATCTGGCGGACATCAGTGCCATCAATCTGTACCGAACCGCTGGTGGGTTCATAAAGATTGATCAGCAATCTCTCCAATGTTGTCTTGCCCGATCCCACCGCGCCGATCACGCCAACGCGCTCGCCGGGTTCGATGGTAAAATGCACACCGTTCAGCGCCGGGGTCGTCTGACCCGGATAGTTAAACACAACATCCCGAAACTCTACACGGCCGCGCATATCTGGCATGGCAATGAAATGCTTGCCCTTGGGGCGCTCGACCGGCTTTTTCATGAGCTGATCGAGTTGAATAAGCGCCTGTTTGGACTGGCTGTAACGGATCATCAGCCCGGCCACCTGCGACAACGGCGCCATGGCCCGGCCCGAAAGCAGCACGCAGGCAATCAACGCGCCCATGGAAATATTGCCAAGGCTGATCTGATAAACGCCCACGATAATGATGAAAACACTGACCAGCTGCTGGATGAATTGCGCCCAGTTCTGAACCCAGGAGGACAGGCGGCGGGATTTCACGGAAGTCTCCGAAGATTTAACGCTCAGCTCTTCCCAGCGGCGCTGGATATGGCCTTCGGCGGCTTGCACCTTAATCGTCTCAAGGCCAATAATAGTCTCAAACAGCAGCGCACTTTTCAGGGCGCTTTCGTTCAATGATTGCTTGATGATTGCTTCCAATGGCTTTTGCATCAGCCAGCCCACGCCCACCACCAGCGGAATAGCCACCAAGGGCACAATCGCCACCCAACCGCCAATCAGGGCGATCACGCCAATGAACAATAAAACAAAAGGCAGATCGACGATGGAAACCATCGTGGCGGAGGTAAAGAAATCCCGCAGCGTTTCAAATTCTTTCATATTGCTGGCCAGAACCCCGGCGCTGGCCGGACGGGCCGTCATGGTCATACCCAGAATCTGCTCGAACAGCGAGGCCGATATCTGCACATCGGCACGGCGGCCAGCCACATCCAGAAAATGGGCGCGCATGTTTTTCAGGATAAAATCAAAAACATAGACGACCAAAATACCGATCGAGAGCACCCAAAGCGTGTCAAAGGCGTTATTCGGTACAACCCGGTCATAAACATTCATCACATAAATCGAGCCCGCCAGGCCAAACAGGTTAATCATAACCGCGGCCAGAATGACTTCTTTGTACAGGATGCGGTTTTTCTTCAGCGCCGCCCAGAACCAGTCACGGGCATTGTCAATCTCGGCCGGGCCGGCGCGTTCATCCGCGCGGGCGACAGGGCGCACAAAAAACGCATAGCCGGTATAGAGTTTTTTCAGATCCTCAAGCGCCAGAACCTGCTTTTCATTATCGGTCTCCGGGAATTGCACCGTAAAGGTTGTGCGCGGATCAATAATGACATCCTGACCTTCGGTTTTTTGCGGCGGGGCATCCTTGGGGAATTTGATATCCCAGATAATGCAGGCCTGCCCCTGTTCCAGCGCAATAATGCAAGGTAGATTAGGCGCAATCGCCAGCGATTCCAGATTACGTTCCGCCAATGATGCCTTGAGATCGGCGCGTTCAGCCGCGCGGAAAAACAAAAGCGGCGTAATGCCGCCTTTTGGTATCGGCAGACCGGCCGTTAATGAAACGGCGCTGGTCCTGCGGCCATAATAGCCGGCCATGATGCGTAAACATTCCACCAAAGGGCTGTGGATGGCCACACGGTCCGCCTGCAGTGGCCACTGGCTTTCATCAATGCGCGATTCCGCGGAAGAACCCGGCCCATTTTGCGCCTGATGATTACCGGATTGCTCCGCCTCATCGGGGCTGGATGCCAGATTCTTGTCAGATTCGCTCACGTGATTTCAACCCCCCGTGAATATTGAGAAAAAGTCTCGCCTGAATTAACGCGCCTTCATGCGGTCTTCGTTGCTCCAGCTCTCGCGTGCACTGATCGCGCTCTCGCGCGGATAGTTCACTTCGAGTGTTGGCAGCAGCGTGCCTTTCAGGGCCAGCAGACGATAAACGGCCAGCATCTCCAGGAACTCGGCATTGACGGTATTGCTGCGTGAGACGAATAATTCGTTTTGCGAATCCAAAACATCGAGCAGCGTGCGGCGATCGAGGCTGAACTGATCCTTGTAGGATTTTACCACTTCAGTATTGGCAGCAGCCTGCGCGCCGAATTGTTCAGCACGTTCCCCGGCAGCAACCATGGCGGCCCATGTCTGGCGCACGTCATTTTCAAGAGCGCGGCCGGCTTCGGCGCGGGCTTCTTTTGATTGCTGGTGACGGTGGATGAATTCCTTCGCGCGGGCCGTATCGGCGCCGCCGCGATAGAGATTCCAGTTCATAACCACCAGAGCCGAAGCGCTGCGGTCACGGCCTTCAACGCCGCCCAGATTGTGACCCTGACGGCCATTCACCTGCAGGTCGAGCTGCGGGTAGAATGTCGAGCGCGTGCCTTGTGCCTCGGCATAGGCCACTTCGATATCGGAGGCGAAAATATCCAGTGTCGGGCTGTGCGCCAGCGACTGCAGAACTTCGTTATCAACATCGGCGGCCAGTTTTTCAAATGGCGTTTGCGGCAGGTTCAGTTGACCCGGCGCATCGCCCACTTCCAGACGATAGCGGGATTCAGCATTACGCAGCGCCTGACGCGTATCGGTTTCGGTCGCGCGCGCCTGTGCAACACGAGCCTTGATCTGTTCCATATCAGCCGATGTCGAGCGGCCGGCTTCTACGCCCTGATTAACCATCTCCAGGATGGAAAGGTGATCAGCCACGTTCTGACGGGCCGTGGTCAGCAATTCGCGCTGGCGTAGAACTTCGAGATAGGCTTCCACGATAGAAAGGCCGACCAGTTCAGCGGTTTCGCGAACGCGGTGCGCGGAAGAATTCACACGCGCCTTCTGACGGTCAACTTCATACCAGGCTTCCCAGCCATCAAAGAGCATCTGTGTCAATGTTACGCCTGCCTCATAACGGCCGAGCGATTCTGTGTCATCGCCATCAAGACCGGCGCGCGTGCCCGGATCATCGCTGTACTCGTAACCGCCATCAGCGCGTGCGTCGATCGAGGGCAGGAAAAGGGCGCGGCCCTGATTCAGTTCTTCATCTGTGGCTCTGCGGCTGGCGGCGACAACACCGTATTCAGGATTTGTCGAGATACCAACGGCCACCGCATCACGCAGGGAAACCTGCAGATTGCTGCCGGGCACGGGCGCTTCAGGCGCTGCCATCGGGGCAGGGGCTGCGATCGGCGTCATGCCGCCATCTTGCGCGCGCGCGCCTTGAGGTAATGCAACGAAAGCGCATAATGCCGAACCGAGCGTGAGCGCGTGAATTGATTTTCTGGAAATCACAGCCATAATCCTTTTATTCATTTTTTTAAATTGAAAGCCCGGAAGGTTATCCACAGGCCCATGATGTTCTTATTTATGCCTTTTTTGGCCAGACGATGCAAGCCCATGTTCCATAATTTCGGACTTTATGAAGAAAGGGGCGATGATTATGAAAATCATCGCCCCTTTCCTTAATTTTATGCAGTCTATATGACCGCTTAGACCGTTGTGCTTGATGCGGTATTGCCCAGGATCTGATCCAGCGTCAGGCCTGTTACGCCTTCCAGTACAGCAACCTGTACCGAAGCGCCTGCGCCTGTGCCATCCAGATCAACCGAGACAACCGTATTGCCAGCCACTTCAGCCTTGCTGAAGACGAAGGAGTCAATAGCATCCTGCAGGTCATCATAACCGCCGATCACATTGGTGAAATCGAGCCTGTCATCACCGGCTGTGAAGTCCTTGATCGTATCAAGGCCGTTCGAGACCGAAGAAATGACAAACACATCATCGCCCGATCCGCCGTACAGCACATCGTTACCGGCGCCGCCATCAATCAGGTCGTTGCCTTCCTGACCGAAGATCGTGTCATTGCCCGCGCCGCCTGTAATCTTGTCATGACCGCCGGCACGTGCGCCTGCGCCATTGACCGATTCCTTGGCCAACTCTGCGGAATGCGTGCTGATATATTCAATCGTATCAGCGCGGTCCCATGTCTTGTCTGTACCCTGACCGCTTTCAAGACGGGCAAATACATCCCATCCTGCGCCGGGCAGCGTCGAAAGACCCTGCGCCTTGGCCAGAATATCAGTATAGAGCGAGTCACCGAAGATAATGTCGTTGTTATCGCCGCCCGAAAGCACGTCGCCGCCGACATTATCAAATGTGTTGATCGGGTTGGTTGCCTCAAGGATATCCTTAAGGTCTGCCTCGTTCTTGACATTGATGGCCTTGCCGTCGCTGTCGATCACATTGATATTCGAGATAGCCGCGCCGACATTGATACCAACGCCGATGACTTCATCGCTCAAGGATTGCAGCGTGGCAATCTCGTTCGAACCATCACGTGTGCCGTTGATTTCGCTGACCACAACCGAGGCCGAGCCCGATGTCGCAGCGCCGCTGGCATTGTTGTAACGGTTTGGCTCGCCATCCGAGATGAAGTAAGTGATCGTCTCGGCGCCCTTGATCGGCTCAGCGCCTTTCAACCAGTTGATACCGCCCTGAAGAGCCGCTTCATAGTTGGTGTAGCCGTTGCCGTTCAGCGAGTTCAGATACGCAACCGCATCTGTCAGGCCTTTGGTATCGGTGACCATGTATGTGCCGCCTTGCGTTGCGCCTGTACCAAATGTCGTGAAGTGAATTTTCACATCACCCGATGGATACTCGGCGAATTGCTTGATCAGGTTTTCAACCGCATCCACCAGCAGCGAAAGGCGCGAAGTGGAGGAAGAAAGCGATCCCATGGATCCGGAAACGTCCACGATAAAGAGAACGTTATAGTCCTTGGAAACAGGCGTCGATTTCGCGCCGCCGACATCGCCAACCAGAATATCGGAGCCCTTGCCGCCGATGATCTCGCCTTTGCCGCCGCCGACCTGATGAACGGTCGTCGATGTGCTGATGTCGTTGACATTCTTGCCAACCAGCAGTTTCGAGGCATAAGCATCAACGCTCAAGGTTGCCGTATCGGAATCACCATCACGGTCAGTCAGCGTGTAGGTAAAGATATCTTTGCCTTCGCTGCCCGGCTTGACGCTGTATGTGTAAGCACCGTTCATGTTGATCTTGAGTGTGCCGTACTGGCCTGTGATCGTGACGTTCGTGCCATCTTGCGGAACATTAACCGTGGACGTGCCGATTGTAACCTTCGTTACTGTATTGGCCTTATCCTCGCTCAGATCATCCGCTGCGCCTGCGCCGCCATTCTGGCCAGTTACAACGTTACCGGTTGTCGATGCGACCTTGGCCGAGTCGATGCTTGTGGCATCGTTATTGGCAATCGGGCCATCATCCTTGATGTCGATTGTGATCTTGCCTGTGGCTGTATCGCCATCGGCATCACGGGCCACGACATCGAACTTGATCTGGATGACATCATCAGGGTTGGAGGCATTGGCATGATCCAGCTGCTCCAGCAAGGTGAATGTGTAGGAACCATTCGACTGAAGGATCAGCTTGAACACTTCCGTACCGGCGGCTGTCTTGCCGACATATGTATTGCCGGAAACTGTGATCGTCACGGCCTGACCGCCCGATGTCAGCACATTATTCTTCGCGCCGGTGAATGTCACCGTCGAAGGGCTGCCAACCAGGAAGGAACCGGGACCATCATTGCCGAAATCAGCCGATACTGTGCCGGCCGCGCTGTCCTCGCCAACAGGGGCAACGGCGAAGTCGCTCTCATCGACGGTTACAGTCTGGGACGTTACGTTCACAGGCTTGTCATCAGGGATCGAGATATTGATCGTCAATGTCGCCTTGTCGCCATCGCCATCAAAGTCTGTGATCGAATAAGTGAACACATCCTGCAGGGCCTGCTGGCTCGTGTTTTGCGTTGTCAGCGTGTAGGTATAGCTGCCATCGGCAAAGATTTTCAGCGTGCCGTACTGGCCGTTGATATTCGCCGATCCGCCTTGTGGAACATTCACAATAGTCGCGCCGAACTGGATCTGCGTTACCGTTGTGGCAACATCTTCGCTCAGATGATCGGCTGCGCCCGCGCCGCCGTTTACGCCTGTGATAACGTTACCGCTGGTCGATCCGCTCAAAGGATTGACCGATTGCAGCGCCGCATCCAGATCAGCCGGATTTTGAACATTCAGCGCATCGCCGTTGGAGTCAATAACATCCAGACGCGCCAGTGTGGTGGCGCTTACGCCGATACCCACGCTGATTACCGTGCTGAGACCTTTAAGAGCCGCAACTTCGCTGACCGTATCCGTTGTGGATGTGCCTGTGATTTCCTGCATCACGCCTGCTGCGCTGCCGCTGGAAGTGCCGCCTGTTGTGTTGACATAGCGGTTCGGCTCACCATCCGATACGAAGTATGTATATGTCTCGCCGCCGGGGATCGGATCATTCGCCGTCGCGCCCTGCAGCCAGCTGATCGCCGATTGCAACGGGGCTTCGTAATTGGTGTTACCGGCAGCCGACAGGGCGTTCAGATAAGCAACAGCCGCATCATAACCGCCTGCATCCGTTACCGTAAACGTGCCGGTTGGTTTGGACGTGTCGGAGAACGGTACAATATGCACTTTAACATCGCCGGCATTATACGCGCTGAAATCTTGCAGCAGATTGGCAACCGAGGATTTCAGAAGCGTCAGCTTGCTACCGGCCATCGAACCGGAAACGTCCAGAACCAGAACAATATTATAGTCCTTGCTGGTTTCTGTTGCGGCAAAGCCGTTCACATCGTTCTTGGCATCAGGGCCATCGTCTTTCACATTGACTGTGATCTTGCCGCCAGCTGTATCGCCATCGGCATCCTTGGCAATGACATCAAATTGCAGGGCAATCGTATCATCAGGATTTGTGCCATCGGCGTGATCCAGCTGCTCGGACAGCGTGAAGTTATACGAACCGTTGCTCTGCAGCGTCAGTTTGAATACTTCGGTTCCGGCGGCAGTTTTACCGACATAGGAATTACCCTCAACCGTGATCGTCACGGCCTGGCCATGCGATGTCAGCGCATTGTTTTTCGCGCCGGTGAATGTCACGCCAGCAGCGCTGCCCACTTCAAATGTGCCCGGTGCATCCTGACCGAAATCGGCAGTGACATTGCCTGTGGCGCTGTCCTGACCGATCGGGGCCACGCCAAAGTCTGTTTCATCGACTGTGACTGTGCCGCCCTTGACGTTTTGCGGGATCGCATCATACGCGCCGGAAATTTCCAGCTTCGCAATCGCGGTATCGCCATCGCCATCTGTCAGCGTGTAAGTGAATGTGTCTTTCGAATCCGCAGCCACACCCGGATTGATCGTATAGATATACGAACCATCGGCTTTGATCTTCAGAACACCATATGTGCCGTTGATCGTTGTCTCGCCATTGGCGGCAACTGCCGTACCGTTTACCGATGTCACCGTGTTGACGAGGTCTTCGCTTGGTGTGTCGTTGGTTGTGACATTACCGGATGTTGTCTTGTCGTTATGCTCGAACGAAACGATATCATTCGTTGCCGCAGGACCATCATCCTTGATCGTGACCGTAATAACGCCATTGGCTGTATCGCCATCGCTATCCGTGGCTGTGAAGCCAAACGTGAAATCCAGACCATCATCATGGGCTGCTGGCGTGGAGCCATCAACCAGATGATCAATCGTGTCTTTCAGCGTGAATGTGTAGGAACCGTTATTGGCGATTGTCAGCGTGAAGACTTCCTTGCCGCCGGCTGTCCCTGTGTAGGTCGAGCTTGCTGCATTATATGTCACAACAACAGGGTTGCCGTTCGATGTCGCGCCGCCGAGATTAAAGACATTATTGCCTGTAATCGTTGCGCCGGCTGTATCATCGCCGAAATCAACGCTGATCTGGTCCGATACCGAAGTCGTGCGCGGCGCGCCAACCAGATTGCTTTCATCGAGCGTGATTTTCTCAGGCTGGGCGATGGAAGGCTCATCATCATCCGTCCATGTCAGGCGGATCGGCTGGGAGGCAGAGTTTGTGTTGTCGGTTGTGTCATATTCACCATCATTTTGTGTATCACGTGTCAGGACCACAGCTGTCAGGTTCAGCGTGCCAGCGAAAGAGCTGCTCTTGGATGTCACCACCAGAGCATCCGCTTCGGCAGGTGTCAGGCTGAGAACGCCAGCAACCGGCGTGCGGATCACGCCATTGACTGTGAAGTTAAAATTGGCCATCTCGGCTGCGTTACCGCGGATCTCATAGCCTGTGATGCTTTCCGAGCCATCCTGGTCTGCACCAAGGAAGCCGTCAATGCTGACCGCTATGGGCTGACCTTCTTCGGCGCTGCCGCCACTGGCCGTGATCGAAGGCGCATCGGCAACCGCATCAACCGTTACATAGAACGCATCAGAAGCCGAAGCGCTGATGGCCGGTGTAACGCTGGAATCGGTGGCTGTGGCCTGAACCGAAAGACCGGTCAGGTCAAGATCACCCTGCGCTGTTGGCGTAAAGGAGAATGTACCTGTGTAGTTCGTGCCGGGCGCCAGTGTGATTGTGTAGCTGGCATTTGTATCAGGCGAACCTGCAACGCGTGTCCAGACTTCGCCATTCGCGCCATTCGAGGCCACAAAGCCGGCAGCGCCGCCTTCGAGCTTCGTCAGGTCAAGGCCGGTCAATGTAAGCTTCAGAACTTCCGCAGGGGCCGCGCCAGCTGCCAGAGAAGCTGTCACCGGAACCGTTACGGAATGATCTTCCTTCACCTGAACCTGATCAACACCGTTATTCACCTTGATGAACGGCGTGTCGATTGTCGGCGACCAGCTTAATGTGAATGTGTCGCTGTCGCTGGCGTTGTTGTTGCCGGCAATTGTATCAGCATCGGAAACCGGATTTTCTGTTGTGTTGATCGTCACCTTGAAATCCAGCGAGCCGGAGTAATTCGGGTCTTTCGGCGTGATCGTCAGGCCAACCAGATCGGCGCGGTCCGTAAAGACCAGCTGTCCGCCTGTCAGTGTCACCGGGCCGTTTGCATTCGCAAATGTAAAGGCATCCAGTGTCGCGCCCGGCGTTGTGAGTTCAATCACGATGGATGTGATGATTTCAGAACCATCATCATTGCCAATGCCGTTATTGACTTCCTCGCCTGTCAGGGCTGTGGGGATTTCGATATCCAATGTCACGCCTTCGAGGCCGCTATCATCGTTACCGATAACTTCCGGCGCATCGGCAACCGCATCCACAATCACATTGAATGTGTCAGGGGCTGTTGTCGCGCTTGTGCCGCTGGCAGGTTCTACGGCCGTTGCCGTAGCACTCATGCCCGTCAGGTCAATATCGCTGTCGGCGGCAGGCGTGAAGGTAAAGGAGCCAGTGTAATTTGTGCCAGGGGCCAATGTAATTGTGAAGCTGGCATTGGTATCAGGCGAACCGGGAACGCGTGTCCAGACTTCGCCATTCGGACCATTCGAAGCGGCAAAGCTGTCCAGCTTTGTCAGATCAATTCCTGTCACTGTCAGCGAAAGAATTTCGCTGCCGGAACCAGCCGGGCTTAGCGAAGCAACAACGGGAACATTTACTGTGCCATCTTCCAGAACAACCGCATCTTCCACGCCGTTATTCACCAGAATTTCAGGCACATCCGCAACCGGCTTCCATGTCAGCGTGATTGTATCGCTGTCGGAGGCTGTGTTGTTACCAGTGTTGAAATCAGTATCCGTCGGGACATCCGCCGTGTTGGTTGTAATTTGCAGATCAAACGATCCCACATAATTCGGGTCTTTTGGTGTAATCGTCAGACCAACCAGATCGGCGCGGTCTGTAAAGATCAGCTGACCGCCTGTCAGTGTCACAGGGCCGTTTGCATTCGTGAATGTGAAATCATTCAGGTCAATGGCAGGATCAACCGCTTCGATCACGATGGATGTAATGACTTCCGAACCATCGTCATTGCCAATGCCGTTATTGACTTCTTCACCTGTCAGGGCTGTGGGGATTTCAATATCCAGCGTCTCGCCTTCAAGGCCGGTATCATTCAGGCCATCAACTTCCGGCGCATCGGCAACCGCATCAACGATAACATCAATCGTATCAACCACTGTGCCTGTCTGGCCTGTGGAGGGGTCTGTTTCACGGATCGTAACAACCAGACCCGGCAGATCAACATCGCTATCGGCCGGAGGCGTCAGAACCGGGCCGCCATTGTAATTGGCGCCGTTTGTAAGCGTAATTGTCCATGTGCCTGTCGCAGGATCATACGTGCCATCGCCGCTGACGGTCCAGCCGGCCGGAATGCCGGTTACGGTGATCACGGTCGTGCTGCTAGAACCTTGCGGGTCAACGCCGATCTGCAGGGCAACGCTGCCATCTTCCAGAACCTGGGCTGGCTGAACATCATATTCAGGGATCAGATCAGAAAGCTCGGCTTCTTCTTCCTCGATGAACAGGCGGTCTTCAAATTCAGGCAGATTATATTGCAGGGCTGTGGGGTCGATCGGGCCAACCGCACCGATAGGAATAACACCTTGTGCATCAAAGCTGCTGCCAAAACCAAAACCGGAATTGCCCAGCGCGCCTTGCGCTTCACCGGCGGCAGGTTCGATATTGGCCAGACGTGCAGCATCATCACCAGCGGCAGGTTCTTTCTGCGCCAGATCTTCCGCTACTTTTTCTTCTGCTGTTTTTTCGGCGGCGGCATCGGCCACTTCTTCACCGACGCTGGCTTCGGATTCACCTTCACCAGCAGCTGGCTCAACAGCGCTCAGCTCGTCTTCGCTCGGTTCAATCAGGTTTTCAACCTGCTTTTCCTCGGCAGCATTGGCTTCGGATTTTGGATCTTCGCTATCAATTTTTGCAGAGAAAGCTGTAATCAGGTCATCGACCGAAACAACCTTGCCATCGGCCAATGTCAGAACCGGCGCAGGTGAGCCAGCCATGGCTTCTTTATAGTTCTCCAGAACAATCGTTGAGCCGTTATCAAATTTAATGACCAGATTATTGCCATCGACTTCCGCGGATTTAACGGATGTCGATGCGAAATTCAGCATATAGTTCTGACCGGCCTCAAGCTCGATTACCTGCGTTACATTGGCTGTGGGCTTGCCGATAACCACATTCCCTTCCTCCGTTGTGATCAATTCGCAAACAACCTTGTCATTCTGGTTGCTGACAGGCGCTGCATCCTGCGTGGCGCCTTGCGTTTCTGTGTTTGCGGTATTAATGGATGGGCTGGTCATAAAAGCTCCTTCTATTACTGCTTTATAAATTGTGTCGCCGTTTAGAGGCGGCCTATAAATTTGGCCGGATCTTAACCTTTTTTTAACTGAAAGTACAAATTTTTTAACAGAACATTAACCCCTTGTCAATAATTATGTTAAAACTTTTTTAATAACATCGCGCCGTCCGGCCTCTTTTCAGGCCGATTGATATGTGGTGTAGTAGTATAAGACGTTGTGACAAAGTACATTTTGCATATATCGGGCCATTTTTCATGGGCTTTAAGTTTGAAAATTTGAGCGTTTTGGTTGTGGAAGATACCGTTCCCATGCGGAAACTCGTGGTCTCGGTGCTGGAGGCACTGGGGGTGGGCAAAATATTCACAGCACAAGACGGAGAACAGGGCTTTGAGCTGTTCTGCAGTCAAAATCCCGATATTGTTCTGGCAGATTGGCACATGATCCCGGTCAGCGGTATCGAGCTGGTGCAAATGATCCGCAAACACCCCCGATCCCCCAATAAAATGGTGCCCATTGTGATGATGACGGGTTATAGCGCCATGCCCCGTGTTTCAGAGGCGCGCGATTCCGGTGCCACTGAATTCCTCGTCAAGCCATTCTCCGCCAATGATCTGGCAAGGCGCATTGCCTATGTCATTAATAAACCACGCGATTTTATCGATATTGGGGAATTTTTCGGCCCGGATAGACGGCGCAAAATTACAGATGGCTTTAAAGGGCCATTCCGGCGAGATGAGGACCGAAAATCCTGATTTTAATCATATATTTAAGGTTTTCAGATTATATTAGTGTTTCATAATGCGGCTATTTTACTGCAAAGGTTATCAAAACAGGCATGCATACCCAGAGCGCAGAAATCAAAAAACCACGCGTGATCAAGGCCAACTACGTCTTGCAAGCCAAAGTTGGATCAGGGCCGCTGGATGCCAAGAAAATTGAAGTCTGCGAAAAAATCATGGAGGCCAATACCGTAGATTTTGCGCCCATGGCCAAAATCTATCTCGATGCCCTTGCCGCCGCCATCTTCAACGCCCAGAAAGGCGAAATTTCGCTGGAAGAGGCCAGAGCCGCCATGACCAGCCCGGTCATGGAATTAAAGGCCAATGCGGCAATTTTTAAATATAACCTGATTGGCAATCTGGCCAATGTGATGCTGAGCTTTCTTGAATCGATCAAGCAACTGGATAAAACCGTGATCGAAATCGTCAACGCGCATCACAAAACACTGACCGCGATTATCCTGAAAAAAATGCAAGGTGATGGCGGCGTATACGGCAAGCAGCTGGAGCAAGAGCTCCGCGATGCTTGCCGCCGCTATTTCAGCAAAGCCTAAATCAGAAATCAGAATTTCAGGCGCTTAACGCTTTCGATCTGCGGCAAGGCCTCAACCTTGGCGAAAAGCTCATCCGGCAGATGAGCATCCAGCGCAACAAGGCAGATTGCCGTGTCGCCGCTTTCCTTACGGCCCAGACGGAAATCCGCAATGTTATGGCCGGCATCACCCAGAATTGTTCCCAATGCGCCGATCATGCCCGGCTTATCCTTGTTGCGGATAAAGAGCATATGCGGTGTCATGGCGGCCTCGATCGGCACGCCTTCGATATTCACAACGCGCGGTTCCTTGCCTGTGAACAATGTGCCAGTCACGTTACGCACGCGCTGGTCAGTCTTGACCACCAGATTGATCATCGAGCGCCATTCTTTCGGTGTGGCGCTGTAGCTTTGCGAGATTTTAATCCCGCGCGCCTCGGCGACTTTCAGGGCGTTGACCATGTTCACGCTGTCCATCTGCGTGCCCAAAAGATGGGCAATCAGGACATTGGTAATAGGATCGGTATTGATCTGCGTGACCGTACCTTCATACTGGATCTCGATCTCGCGGATACCGCTTTCCGTGATCTGCCCGGCGAATTCGCCCAGCTGCTCGGCGAGTTTCAGGTAAGGCTTGAGGCGCGGCGCATCTTCTGCCGAAATGGATGGCATATTCAGCGCGTTTGTCACCGCACCGTTCACCAGATAATCGGACATTTGTTCCGCAACCTGCAAGGCGACATTGACCTGCGCCTCCGTCGTCGAAGCACCAAGATGCGGCGTGCAGATCACCTTGTCATGACCAAAGAGGATATTTTCCTTGGCGGGTTCGATATCAAACACATCCAGCGCCGCCCCGGCGACCTTGCCGGAATCAAGCGCCTCTTTAAGGTCGGCCTCGTTCACGATACCGCCGCGCGCGCAATTGATAATGCGGACGCCATCTTTCATTTTGGCGATTGTGTTTTTATTGATCAGATTCGAAGTCTTGTCATTTTTGGGCACGTGCAGCGTGATGAAATCGGATTTTTCAAACAGCTCGTCCAATTCAACCTTACGCACACCCAGCGCCAGAGCGCGTTCTTCCGTGAGGAACGGGTCGAATGCAATCACATCCATTTTCAGGCCCACGGCGCGGTCGGCCACAATCCCGCCGATATTGCCGCAGCCCACAACGCCCAGCGTCTTGGCATAAAGCTCAACACCCATAAAGCGTTTCTTTTCCCATTTGCCGGCATGGGTGGAGGCATTGGCCTGCGGGATTTCGCGCGCCAGCGCAAACATCATGGCAATGGCATGTTCTGCCGTGGTGATCGAATTGCCAAAGGGCGTGTTCATAACAACGATACCAGCGCCTGTGGCGGCAGGGACATCAATATTATCAACGCCGATACCGGCGCGGCCAATAACTTTTAATTTGGAAGCCTTCGCCATCACTTCGGGCGTGACCTTGGTTTCAGAGCGCACAGCCAAGCCGTCATACTGGTCGATCACGGCGAGCAGCTCATCGGCTTTCATGCCGGGCTTGTAATCGACGTCACAGCCGCCTTTTTTGAAAATATCTACGGATAATGGGTCCAGCGCATCGCTGATAAGGACTTTGGGGGTAGTTTGAGCTTGTGCCATCGATTTTACTCCTAATTTTGTCTTGTCTAGGCAAACAGGCGTTCAGGGTTATCACCTTTTACAGGCTTGTGAAAGAGAAATCCTGAGAACACCCCAAAGCATCTGAACGGACCCAGTCCGCGGGCATTGCGTGTTTTAACGCAGGCCTGCCACATTCCCATCATTTTCCGCCGATTTTACCATCCTTGAGCGCCGCGATCAGACCCGCCAGATCAACACCGGACCCGCCCAGCAGACCCGATAATTCAGCCAAGCGGGCCTGTTTCTGCCGGATTTTGTTACCTTTATGGGACATAAACAACGCAATAGATTCGCCCCGGCGCGAGGTGAGGATCAGGGATTCATACTTGCCACTATCGAGTTCACGCAAATAACGCGCGATATGCGTTTTAAAGTCATGGATGCCTGTGTAGATTCTGTCATTCTTATATATGGGGGGCATATGCATTGATCCTTGTGCCGGGGGTTTGCGGGGCGGAGTATAGTTATAATAGGAATTTTTTCTTATTTTAGCAAGCATTCTCTTGTTTATGTTTGACATAATTACTCATACGCGCTATAGTGACGGCACGTTTTCAAGTATCCAATGAAGGATTTTTTGATAAAGGCGGGATTAAAAAATGGCACTGGATAATAGAGTTGTTTCACTGGATCAGTTCCGGCAAAAAGCCGAAGCCAAAAAGCCCGCGCCGGATGAACGCGTCTTTGACCGCGCCGAACGCCTGATCCCGTCCCCCGATAACTGGCATGATTCTGCCGCTGCCCTGTTACAATATATTCAAAATGAATGGCCCATTGAAAAGGCCAACCCCCAGCGCGGCGATATATTATCCGAGCATGTCGCCCATATCGTGATTATCGGCATTTTTTCCCGCGATCAAAACCAGATCGCAGCGGCCGCACGGTTACAGGATGCCTTCCTGAATGGTTGCGATGAAAAGGGCCTGATGAGCGCCCGCCGCCATTACGCGCAAAGCATGGACCGGTTGCAGGCCGCCTATACCGGACAGCCCATGCCGCCGGAATATGATTAAAGAGAATATACGCCTATGAGTAAGCTTGGTGACATTGGCCGGGGAATAACTTACAGGCTGGAGAATCTCTCCCAGAAATTTCACAATAAGGGCAAGGACGATTCAGCTGAAGTCGTTGACCGAGTCAACCGCCGCATTGCCCGGCTTACCACGATTGATAACGATGAATTGACCGCCTATCACGAGGCCGGGCATAGCTTGCTGCAATATTTATTGCACCCGCATAGCCAGCCCCGTAAAGCCACCATCATCAATAGCAACTATGCACTGGGATATGCCGCGGTCAAAAGCGAAGTCGCCGAAACAGGCCTCATGAGCGAGTTATTCAATGACATGTGCATCAATTACGGCGGTTATGCCGCCGAAAAACTTATTTATGGCGAGACCTCAAGAGGGTGCAGCGGCGATCTGGAAGATATCCGCTCAAGCGCCAGAAATATGGTGCGCCAATATCATATGAGCAACGTTACCCCGGTGCAGACCTTGCCGCAGATCGCCCATAGCAAGGTGAGTTTTTTAGGATTGGTGGTCTGGGAAAAATCCACACCCATAGAAACCCAGCCCAGCCCGGAATTGGTCAGAAAAATGGAAAAAGCCGAAATCCGGATAATGGAGCGCGCCGAAAAGACAGCAAGTTTTCTGCTGCGCGCTTATGAGCCATCATTGCGCGCACTGGCCAAGAATCTGACCATCCAGCGCACATTGCTGGGCGATGAGATCGCCGCCATCATCGAGGAGGCGCAAGGCTATGAAGCCCCGGCCGAAACCTTAAGACTTTAGAAAAAATCAGGCGGCCTTCTTGCGCTGGTCCTCGGCCTTGGTCATCTGATAAGCCCAGTCGATCCAGGGCATCAGCGCCTCGACATCATTGGCCTGCACGGTTGCGCCGCACCAGATACGAAGACCCACAGGCGCATCGCGGTAACCCGCAATATCATACGCCACGCCTTCCTGATCCAGCATTTTCACCAGCGCCTTCACAATCGCGCCTTGCTCGTCCGCGCTCAAGGCGTCAAACCACGGGTCGGAGATTTTCAGGCAGACTGATGTAATGGAACGAGACGCCGCATCACCGGCCAGAAATTCGGCCCAGTCGGTTTTGGCCACCCAATTCTCGATGGCTTTGTAGTTTTCCTCGCAGCGCGCGATCGTGGTTTTCAGGCCGCCGATATTCTCAACCCACATCAGCGCATCAAGGCAATCCTCAACCGCCATCATGGAAGGCGTATTGATTGTCGCGCCTTCGAAGATTTCCTTGTTCAGGACTTTCTTGCCGTCCTTGCCCTTTTTCGTCATGCGGAAGATTTTGGGCATTGGCCATGCGGGGTCATGGCTCTCCAGCCTTGCCACGGCCTTGGGCGAGAGCACCAGCATGCCATGCGCGCCTTCGCCGCCCAGCACTTTCTGCCAGCTCCACGTCACCACATCGAGTTTTTCCCATGGCAAATCATAGGCAAACACGGCCGAGGTCGCATCGCAAAGGGTCAAGCCTTCGCGGGAGGATGAAATCCAGTTGCCATCGGGCACACGCACGCCCGATGTCGTGCCGTTCCAGACAAACACAATATCGCGCGCCGGATCGGCCTTGGACAGGTCGGGCAGCTGGCCGTAAGGGGCCTCGTAGGATTTCACATCAGCCAGTTTCAATTCCTTGGTGATATCCTTGAGCCAGTCGGTCGAGAAGGCTTCCCAGGCGAAAATATCAACGCCGCGCGGCCCCAGCAGCGACCACATGGCCATCTCAAACGCGCCCGTATCCGAGGCCGGCACGATACCCACGAAATAATCATCCGGGATGCCGAGGATTTTTTTCTGGCGGTCAATCGCATCTTTTAATTTTGCCTTGGCCGGGGCGGCGCGGTGCGAACGGCCCAGCATATTGGATTTGAGATTATCAAAGCTCCAGCCCGGACGCTTGGCGCAGGGGCCAGACGAGAAGCAAGGATTGGCGGGTTTTTTATCGGGCTTGGCGATCATGGGATATCCTTCATGCATCTTTCTTGTAAATCAGCCGTTGTGGCCTCCTAAATTCGGTGTCACAATATGCTACGCGCTGTTCAATTTCAACACCGGAGAAGTCTTCAGATGGAAATTTTTGTGCCTTTTGCCATTATCATAGCCGCCTATCTTGTGACTTGCCTTTTCACCGTCCCCCAGCGTACCGAAGCGCTTATTACCTTTTTTGGCAAGCATGTACGCACCGAAGACCGCCCCGGCCTTAATATCAAATGGCCCTGGCCGTTCAATATTGTCACCGCCAAGGTCCCCACCGATTTGCGCCAGGTGGATGAAAAGCTCGACACCAAGACCAAAGACGACCTGTTCGTGCGCCTGCCGATTACCATTCAATATGAGGTCGTGGATACAGGGCGGTTCTTCTTTGATACCAATCACCCGATCGAGCAGATGAACAAGATTGTCTCGGCATCCGTCCGGAAATATACATCCGGCAAGGAATTTCAGGAACTTTACACCGAGCGTGATGAAATCAGCGGCGGCGTTATTGACGATGTCAAAAAGCAGGTATCGGATTACGGCATCAATATCCGCCGTATCGTGATTGACGAACCCGCCGCGCCCAAGGATGTACAGGATTCATTCAACCGGGTGCGGGCATCCGAACGCGAAAAAGATGCCGCCACCAACGAAGCCGCCGCCGAATATATCCGCAGCGTCAAGGCCGCCGAAGCCGACAAGCAGCGCAACATCCTGATCGGGGAAGGTGTGGCCGGTTTCCGCCAGAGCATCGCCGAAGGATATGTCGGCATCCGCAAGAGCCTGATGACCGAAGGGGTGGATGCCGATATTGCCGACCGGTTCATGGAAGAGGCCATGCGCCTTGATACGATCCGGGATGTGGGCGAAAAAGGCAATATGGTGATTGTCATGCCGTCCAATCAGAATAATAATGCGCTCACCGACTTGCTGAGTTCCACGCCTATCATTGAAAAGCTGATAGAGCAGCAAAAGAAAAAATCATAAAAACCAAAAGTAAAAGCCTGCCCATGAGTTACGTCCTTACCCTTGTTGCGTCCTCCCCGAAAAGCCCGCTGAAAGATTCCCACTTTAAAGAGATCGGGAATATTATCGGGTATTACAACCAGCAATTCACGGCCGCGCCGATATGGCTGGCGCCTAAAATTGCCGCGGATCTTGGCATAGCGCAAAAACCCCAAAGCGCCATGATGGCGCATTTGCGCGAATTTCTGGCCGCGGGCAAAATAGATATCTTCACGCAGCCCATCGAGCGCCGCCGTAAAAAACTGCTGCTGGCGGATATGGATGCCACTATCGTTTCCACCGAGACACTGGATGAGCTGGCGGAGTACGCAGGCCTTAAGGACAAGATCGCCGCCATTACGCAGCAAGCCATGGAAGGCAAGATGGATTTCCACACCGCCCTGCGGGAGCGCGTTGGCCTGCTGAAGGGCCTCTCATCTGAAAAACTGGCCGAGACCTTGAGCAAGACAGAAATCAATCCCGGCGCGCAGGCCCTTGTCAAAACGATGCGCGATAACGGCGCGACCTGCGTTCTGGTTTCGGGCGGGTTTACCTATTTTACCGGGGCAATCGCCGAGCAGTTGGGCTTTCATCACCATCACGGCAACGAGCTGATCATCGAGAACAACATCCTGACCGGCAAGGTCGGCGAGCCTATCCAGGACAAGCAATCAAAACTGGAGCATCTGCGCCGTTACTGCCTTGATCTAAACCTCAAGGAAGACAACGTCATGACGATCGGCGATGGGGCCAATGATATCCCGATGCTCAAAGCCGCGGGGCTGGGTGTGGGTTATCACCCCAAGCAGGCGGTGATAGACGAGATTGAAAACCTGATCCTGTATGGCGATCTTTCAGCAGCCCTGTATGCACAAGGCTATACCAGCCAGCAAATCGGGAATGTGGCCTGAAATAACCCCGTTTATTTTCACATAATATCAAAACCAAACATTAACCCCGAAGCCCTTACACTGAAAATCGGGGTATGGTAGTATAGTGTTTCAAGCACTGGGCGCTCGCCCCATAGACTGATCTGCGTTTTATTCCTTTAAATTCATATTTCTTATTTCGGAATTCACCATGAGCGATCAATGGCAATATCTCGTCACCACGCCGGAGCTGGAGAATCTCTTCACCGCGTATTGCAATGATTTTACAGCGCTGGCCAAGGCCGGGCGCTATGGCCCTATTACGGGCCGTGACCGCGAGGTCGATGAAACCATCCTGATTTTGCTGCAAAAGGGCCGCAAGAACGCCGTTCTGCTGGCCCCGGCCGGGGTTGGTAAGACGGCCATGGTGGTGGCGCTGGCGCAGAAAGTCGCCGCGCGCGAAGTACCCGAATATCTGCAAGACGCCCGCGTTCTGGAGGTTGATCTGGCGCGTATGGCCGCCGGAACATCCAGCCCTGCCGAGTTTCAGGAGCGTTTTATCCCGCTATGCAAAGGCGTGGCCGAACGTTATCACGATCCCAAATTACCGCGCACGATCCTGTTCCTTGACGAGATCCACCAGATCATGCCGAACTGCGTCGGCTCATCCTATAAGGGCCTTTCGGATGTGATGAAGCCCTATCTGACGGCAGGTGACCTGATGGTCATCGGCGCGACGACGCTGGATGAATTTCGTATGTATGTGGCCACCGACCCGGCCCTTGACCGCCGTTTCCAGAAAGTCTTTCTGAATATCCCGAACGAGGTCGAGACATACCGGATTTTAAAATCCCTGCGCCCCGGATTTGAAAAGCACCACAAGGTGACCATATCGAATATCCAATTGATGCTGATCGTCAAACTGACCGACGAGCATATGCGAAAGCGTAACCAGCCCGATAAATCTATCATCACGATGGATTCTGCCATGGCCTATCACGTCAAGACGCATGGACAGGGCACGGAATGTGACATGTCTTCGGTTTATTACATGGTTGGCCGTGAAACGGGCCTGAACAAGCAAGCCCTGCATGATGAGAAAAAATACCACCGTATCATCAAGGAAGTCATGCAGATCGAGGGCGAGGAAGATATTTATTATATCTAAAACCTTGTCTTTTTCGTTTGTATGGCGTTGCTTCGTTGCTCATGGCCTTATACGGCTACTTCACGCCTCGCGCCTGATACAATCAAAAAATTCTGCCTTATTTTTCCGTCCGGTAAATTTTAAATCCGTCTTTTTGCAGCAGCATCTCGCCATGCTTGAAAGATGCGCGTAATATCTCCTCGTAAGGGAGCTGGGCATTGGCCACCAGCCAGAGCGTGCCGCCGGATTTGAGCGATTTCGCCGCCCGGTCGATGAAGGCCTTGCCCAGCGCAATATCCGTGGCCTTGCCATCATGAAAAGGCGGGTTCATCAGGATAAAATCATAGGCATTATCGGGAATAATTTTATCGCGGGTAATATCGGCCCAGATACATTCAATTTTATCGGCGGCAAAATCCAGATTTTCGCGCGCGCAATCAAGGGCGCGTTTGTCAGCCTCGATCAGCGCCATGGATGTCACGGCCTGGGAGGCTTGCAGGATTTCACAGGATAAATACCCATAGCCGCAACCAAAATCCGCGCCAGCGCCAGCACAGCGATCATCACAAAGCGCCGCCAGCATGGCCGATCCGTAATCAACCTTTTCCCAGCCATAAATGCCGGGCTGGGTGATGAATTCCGTTTGCGGGTGCTGGGCCGCGGCAAGATTATCCGACCAGTTCGCAACAATACCGGTCTGCAATCCCGCGCCTTTGCGCGCAATGACGGCCCGCGCCCGGTTTTTGATGATTTCATTGACGATATCAAACCCGGCCTCGGCCATTATTTTTTTCAGGCGCTTGCCGCCGGCATCATTATCGGCCGCCGCAATCACGATACCGCCGTCTTTGACCCGAAGCGCAGCGCGCGCAATATCGCCTTGCGTCTCGGTAATATTTTTCGTGGCCAGTATAAGGGCCCCGCTGAAATTGGGGGATTCATCCAGATCATCCCAAAGCGCATGGCAGGACATGCCGGATTTCAGACATTCATCATAATGCGGCTTATAGGGTTGGATAGCGGTGCATTCCCGCGGCGCGGCCTTATGCGGGGTACCATGCACAAACAGCCAGCCGCCCGCATTATCGGGGCAGGCAGAAAAGGCCAGAAACAAGGTATCGGAAGCGCCGTTCATACGGGGGAGAATAGCATCGCAAGGATCAAATGACGATCATAAAAAGGCAAAACCGCGCGGGAAAGACAATCCGGAATATTGGGTGGGCGATTTCCGGATTTTTCCCCGCGCGGCCAATTTGCAGTTCCCCGCAAAAACCTTGCTCTGCCTTTTTCCTACAGCACCAGTAATGTGCCGTTGGCCGCCAGCGTATCGACGCTGTCTGTAATTTTAACGCCTGCAATCGTGGCAATCGTCACAAAATCATTACCCACACCATCGACATTCACCTTGATATCGGTGTTGCTGCCGCTGATGGCGAATTTCACGAAATCCGCCAGATTGTCAGATGCATCATAGCCATCCAGAATATCCGAGATATCCAGCCTGTCCTGGCCTTTTTGGAAATCCTTCACTGTATCCTTGCCGACAAGACTATCGAACACAAACGTATCCGCGCCCGATCCGCCATAGAGCGTATCATTGCCAGCGCCGCCAGCCAGAATATCGTCCCCGGCCTCGCCGTAGAGCGTGTCATTACCCGCGCCGCCATAAAGCGTATCATTGCCGGTTTCACTGTTGTCGATGGTGACCTTGTTAATGTTCAGATCAAAAAGAACATCCTCGTAATCGCCATCGCCCAGATTCTTGAGGTCCTCAAAACCAATACGCAGCACATCCGTGTTGCCTTGGGTCAGTAGGCCCGAAACAGCATGTGTTTTACCATCGGCATTCAGATCTGCCGCTTCGCCGCGTTCCGTGGTGTGATAGACCCCGCCCTTGAGCAAGGCCGTTGTCGTGCCATCATCATAGACAACCGAAATATCATTGCCGTTGTCATGGATCGTAGCGGCGCGTTCACCTGCCGTGCCATAGCCATAGATAAATTTGATATTGCCGGGATCGGATGTATCGAGATTGCCATAGCCGTTATTCAATGTATTGCCATCGGCGATAATGAAAAATCCGTAATTCCCGCCATCAGTGCCGCCCGGAATATCAATCTGATGGGCAGTGTTGAGGCCGGCCGTTTTGACATTTTCCCACAGCAGGCTGGCCGAGACGATCGTGCCATCATCGGCAATGCTGTAAATGCCCAGAGAATTATCATAGCCCGCATAACCCTTGCGGAATGTAATGGTTGCCGTGGCATCCCAGCTCACATTCAAATTCGGATCGGTAATCCCCAGCGCCGTCTCACCGGAAGGCGTAAGATTTCTGATATCTACGCGTTCCTTGAGCGTCGGGAAAAGAACACTGTCGGCAAATGCCTTATCGACATAGCTCAGCGCATCGCCGTTGCCGCCATAAATCACATCATTGCCCGCGCCGCCATAAATGACATCATCGCCTTCGCCCAGATAAACCTGCGAAGCCTTGTAATTGCCATCCAGATAAACCGTATCATCACCGGATCCGGCCTCGATCGTTACTTTGGTGATGCCTTTATCACCGGCAAAATCAATCGTGTCATTGCCTTCATTCGTTTTGATATCAAAGAGATTGGACCAGCCAGAATTATTCGTCAGCGCCTCAATGACCACTGTATCATTGCCATCACCCGTTGTAATAAAGCCGCGCTTAGCATCGGTGATCTGAACAAAACTATCGCCGCCATTACCAAAAGTCACATCGGTATGCACGAAATTGCTAAGCGTGATATTCCCTGCCTGATCCGAGGAAACCTCGACATTTTTCATGCTGTTCCAGGCGGTATCCAATGATACGGCGGCCGTATTGGCATCTGCGAAGGAATAGGTTACTTGCGTCTTGGCGGCCACGCCTGCAACGCCCATCACATTGTTTTTCACACTATAGGATGTGCCGTAAGCATCCGGCACAAGATCATAGCCATCGGTGCTGTCGATATATTGTGTCGCGATATTGCCATGGCTGACGCGTATCTCGATATTGGGCGCAATGGCATCAGGCACATCATTCACGGCCAGATCAACCGTGCCGATATCAATGCCGCCATTGCCATCTTTCAGGTAGTAATCAAAACTGTCCGCGCCATAGAAATCCGCCGCCGGCGTATAGGTGAAATCGCCATTGGACAAGATTTCGACCGTGCCGCCCGCCGCCGTCGTGATCGTCTGCGGCCAGACATAAATCGTATCGCCGTCAATATCGGAATCATTGCCAAGGACATTCCCCGCAATCGCCGTGTCCTCATCGCCGGCGAAACTATCATCACCAGCAACAGGGGCATCATTTACCGGCGCGACTGTTAAAGTCACCGTCCCGAAATCAGACCCGCCCTGACCATCGACAACCTCATAATCGAAGCTGTCCGCACCAAAGAAATCTGCCAACGGCGTATAGGTGAAGTTTCCATCCGCACCCAGCACAACAGTGCCGCCAGCGGCCGTTGTGATCGTTCCGGCCACCGCAGAAATCGACCCGCCATAGGAATCTGTATCATTGCCAAGGACATTGCCGGTGATTGTATTGTCTTCATCGCCGCCGAAAGCATCATCACCCGCCACAGGCGCCTCGTTCGGCTTGGTAATGCTACGCAAATCAAAGGTCGTGCCATTGGAGGAGAAGAAAATATTATCAATCCCCGCACCCGGCGCGCTGAACTGGCCCAGAATTGTGATTGATCCGCCAAAGGCGCCATTATTGACATCAATAATCAGATCAAAGCCGCTGATGGTGAATGTCAGATCATTGATATCCGAAAACGGCGTAAAGAGAATATTGTTAATCTCGGCATCCGCGCCTTCTGAAATAACATCATTGCCGAAGAATGTATTATCCGAAAATGTATAGGTATCAGAACCCGTACCGCCTGAGAGATAATCATTACCCGTGCCGCCATCAATATTGTCAAAGCCCGGCCCGCCATCAATAATATCATTGCCATCAAGGCCGCGGATCGTGTCATTGCCGGAATTGGCCCAGAGAATATCATCCCCCGCGCCGCCATTAATATTCATATTGGTGGTAATAATATATGTGGTGCTGGCAAGGTTGATAACGTCACCGCCGGCACTGGCGATAATGCTTTCGACATTACGGATCATCTGAACGCCCGACCCGTTATCGATCAACAGCACATCGCCCAGCGAAGACATAATGAGCGTATCAGTACCGTTCAGCCCATCATAAGCGGTATTGTTAACATTCTTTTCCTCATCAATAGAAAGCGTATAGCCCGAATAGGCATTGGTGAGTGTCGCCGTGAACTGCTGGAGCGTCCCGGAAAAGGTGATGGTATCATTACCATTAGTAGCCATTAATCTATTACCCCTTGATTTTATTGCCCTAGTTTTTCCCCATGGGCCGCGTTAACCGCTTATCTTAATATATTAGCGAAAATTTCTTAAAATTTTATGTAAAAGGTTAAGATCTTCATCATTGTCTTGCATCCCCTTGGTTTTGGCTTTATTTAAGCTAAAGCACATCTATTAAAGATTCCTTATGAAAAACAATGCCGCACATCATTATAATAAGGGCGTTTTAACCGAAGGGCCGATTTCCCGCCATCTGATGCGCCTGACAATCCCCATGACCTGGGGGATTTTCGCGGTAATCAGCTTTCAGCTCGCCGATTTATTTTTTATCTCCTATCTAGGCACAGAAGCCCTTGCCGCGCTGAGCTTTACCATCCCCGTCACTTACGGAATTTTCAGCCTGTTTATCGGGTTCCAGATTGCCATGGCCTCGCTGGCCTCGCGCCTGATCGGGGAGAAAAAAATTGATCAGATGCGCCAGAGCGTCATGCATGGATTGATACTGGTCGGCGGGGCCGGATTTTTATTTGCCGCCATGGGGCTTTATTTCCATGATGGTATTTTCAAAAGCATGGGCGCGGATGAAACAACCATGCCGTTGATCCGCGATTATATGCTGGTCTGGTTTGGCGGCATTATATTCGTCGCCATGCCAATGATCGGCAATGCCGCCATGCGCGCCGGCGGCGATTCCATGACACCCGCCATCATCATGAGCGTTGCCGCCATCATCAATATTATTCTGGATCCGATTTTTATTTTCGGGCTGTTTGGCTTCCCGCGTCTTGAGATTCAAGGCGCCGCCCTGACCACCGTTTTTGCCAATGCCGGGGCGTTGGCGGCAAGCCTCTACATCATGAAATACCGCAAAAAAATGTTACTTCCCTTCCGGGAGATTGACTGGGGGGATTTTAAAAATTCTGCCAAAAAACTTCTTAGCATTGCCCTGCCCGCTGGACTGACCAATGCGATCCAGCCCGCCGTGAATGCTTTTATTCTTTCGCTGCTCACCGGATATGGAACGGCCGCCGTGGCGGCATTTGGCATTGTCACCCGCATCGAGGCCTTTGCCTTTATTGTCCTGATGGCCCTTGCCACCGGCATGGCCCCGGTCATCGGACAAAACTGGGGCGCGCGCGATATGGGGCGCGTGCGCGAGACATTAAAACTGGGCATTGGTTTTAACGTGATCTGGTCATTGGCCATGGCGATTATTTTGATCATCGGCGGAGAGGCCATTGCCGCGGCGTTCTCGTCAGATCCGGCGATCATTCACATCATGATGCTCTATTTCTGGATTGTGCCGCTCAGCTATGCGCTGGGTAATCTTGTCATGGGATGGGCTTCGGCCTTTAATGCGATTGGCCGCCCGGAACGCGCCTTTGTGATGATTGTCCTCAAGATGATTGTGATCCTGATCCCCGCCGCCCTGATCGGGGAGCATCTATGGGGCGTGGGCGGTATCTTCGCCGGGATCGCGCTGGCCAATATTCTGGCGGGCGGCGCGTTTCACATTTTAAACCGCGCCATATTCAACAAGCTTGAACCGGCAGGCGCGGCATGACATCAGCCTCGGTTTTTATCCTTGCCGTCAGCATGTCGGCCGATGCCTTTGCCGCCGCGATTGCGCGCGGCGCGGTGATGACAAAACCGCGCCTGATTGATGCGTTGAAAATAGCCTTCGTATTCGGCAGCATCGAAACCATCATGCCCATTTTGGGATGGGCCGCGGGATTGGCCGCCAACCAGATCATCACCGCCTATGATCACTGGATTGCCTATGTGATTTTATTACTGGTGGGCGCGCATATGATCACGCAAGGCCTGATCCATCATGAAGATAAAGATACTGAGAACGCACCCCCGCCGGAGGACAACAAAAAATCATCCCGCAAGATCATCGTCCTGACCGCCATCGGCACCAGCATTGATGCCATGGCCGTTGGCGTGACGCTGGCCTTTATGGAGATGAACATTATTATCGCCGCCCTTTCAATCGGCCTTGCGACCTTTTGCATGGCCAGCATCGGCATCATGGCCGGGCATTATATCGGGGCCAGAAACGGGCGCCTGGCCGAGATTGCCGGCGGCGCGGGCCTGATCGCCATCGGCCATTCCATTTTGATGGAGCATCTGGGGGTTTGGGGGTAGGGCCCTCCTGACCGGGTTCAAACCCACATCATCTTTTTAACAAAAAACCGGGACAAGCCCGGCTCTTTATTAAAATGGCGGAGACGGAGGGATTACTTTGCTGCGGGGCCAAGGCCCGTTATTGTTTTAATGGCGGAGCAGAGCGTCTAAATAAAGACCAAGTATCCACTTAACACGTTGATTGTAAATCATTAATTTTTTACGCCGCGGAATATTATCGGAAAATCAGGTGATTTTCTATCCATATTGCATTCATTCAAAATGCAAGCGACCCTTTCAGATGATTTGCGTGATGAGGAAGCATGGTCGATCAAACCCCGCCGGAAACGATGAAAATAGATGAACGCCTCGATGAGATCGCGGGTCTGATGCATCTGGCGATTGCAAGGCTGAAAGAAAAAGCTGCACTCACGGGATATAAAAGATTGACCCGCCCCCTATAATTGAGTCCGGTATTAGAGTGAATCTGGTATCAAGAAACGGACATCAAATTATGGAGGCATTGCATGGCAAGGAAGCGTTATACGGCGGAGCAAATTATCGGATATTTGCGTCAGGCGGAGGTGTTGATTGGTCAGGGTCGCAGCATGGATGAGGTTCTGCGCGAGATTGGCGTGACGGGCAA
>JAMHWD010000035.1:0-1211 GCA_035911135.1 Alphaproteobacteria bacterium
AGTCGCCGGAACTATATTTACATCATAAGTATCATTATCGGTGCCAGTATACTGACGGCGAGGAGAAACGATCTCTCTCCCCTCGCGATCAAACTCCCAGACCTCGGCCCGTGCCGTGCACGGTGCCAGGAGAGCGAGGCCTGAGGCGATCGCGGCCAAGATGAGCTTCCTGGTCATAAAAACCGCCCCATCACAATCCCCCTTGCCCAAATTAGTAGACCGGCCATTATGGCTGTAGCAAGCATAAAAGGCAGATTTATGTAAGAAGTGATCACCATTATCATGAAAACATAAAGTATATAATGGTTAAATCTTCCAATATTCGCCCAAACAACAGATCCGAGGAAAACGGCCGTGGCGGCGACCGCGACAGACAACCCAAAGCTGAAGCCGGCGATCCAACTAAACCAATAATCCGCGCCCAACACCACCAAGGCGATAATCACGGACTTGAGAGAGTCGCGGCGCGCAATTTTATTGCCGGAACCATTGGCTCCACCACGCCCGAACCGGCGCGCCGCCGCGACTCGATCGGGGAAGCGAATGACGTTGCCCGAATCCATCATCTGATCGCGGACCGCGGAGCGGCGCAAAGGAATGACGTTAAAGTTTGCCTTCGCCATGGGGCAGCACCTGGAGTGGAACGATAAGGTCGTCGGGATGATAAAGTCGCCAGTAAGCAACCACGCCTCGCGGCGTGCGAACGATGCGAGGGAGGCCTGTTCGACCTTCGATCACAGGCTTTTCCTCGCCATCGGGATAGACTCCGAGCATCTCCCAGCAGTGCCTTCCGTCCTCATCGACGAACGGTTTGAAAAGGAGCTTTCCGCCGCCCTCGATGAAGGTTCGCAGATTAAAGCTGGTCAGCACCCGGGCCTTTTTCTTTCTTTCCATATACTTGCTCCGATCCTTCATTCACGGATCGGAACGTATCCTCAGTGCAGCGTCCTCGCCAAGCGAATGCCGCATGGGATGCCATGATGCGTTCTCGGATCACAATAAGCAATATTAAATATTGCATGATAAGTGATTTTGTTCTTGTATGGCGTACGATACCCATAGCGCCCAATGCGCGGAACGCGCGTCGCGCCAAGTTCGATCGGAGAGGCTGGGGCAGCGCTATGCCGTGGCACAATATGCGGAAAAAGGAGGGATTCGAGCCCCGGGGCCGAGCACAAACATCGCCACAAAAAGTAACCCCCGGAGGCGGG
>JAMHWD010000036.1:0-2299 GCA_035911135.1 Alphaproteobacteria bacterium
CCGTCTGCGGCTTCTTCGGCTTCATAGTTTAGGAACTCGCCCAGTTTATGACGGGCTTGATGGATGCCGGGCGTATCCACAAAAACGAGCTGGGCATTTTCAATGGTGAGAATACCAAGCTGACGGCGGCGCGTGGTTTGCGGGCGCGGTGAAACGGCGGCAACTTTTTGCCCAAGCAACGCATTGAGCAAAGTGGACTTGCCCACATTGGGGCGTCCGATAATGGCGATAAAACCTGAGTGATGCGCTGTACTTGTCATGATTGTTTTGTTTTCCAGTTTACAACGGCAAGACTTGCAATGATCAATGCGCCACCTGCGAATAATTGCCAGGATAGTTTTTCATTGAGGAAGATAACACCAAGGATAACACCGCCGGGGGGAAAAGTGTATGTGACCATGGTGGTGCGGGTGGGGCCGATCTCATGTAATAAATAATAATTGAGGGCCATGGCGATTCCTGAGCCAAGGATGCCGAGCCATAGGGCCGCGATCCATGTGATGGGCAAAGCAGGGATTTTAAACGGGACTTCTGCCACGGGGCCGATCATCCACATGAAGAGGGTGGCGGTCAGCAGGGGAGCGGCGGCGCGCACAGCGCCTTTGACATGCTGTGTTACTTTGCGGGCATACACGGCGCTGCCTGCATAAAAGAGCGAGGCTAGAATCACTGCGGCCTGCCCTAAAACTGAAACATGCTGGCTTGCAAATAGATCTTCACTTAAAAGGATGATGATGCCGACAAACCCAACCAGCAGCCCGATGACTTTTTGCAGTGTCATCTTGTCATCATGTAAATAGAAGTGAGCGATGATCAAGGTGAAGAGCGGCACCGTCGCATTAAGAATGGCAGCCACGGCTGAGTCTATGCTTTGTTCGCCCCATGAGATGAGGAAGATCGGAATGGCGAGGCTGGTGGGGCCGAGAATGGCGTAGATGCCCCAGGTTTTCCAATCACGCGGCCATACATCTTTTTGGTAGAGCGCTATCGCGACAGCGGTGATTACACCAAATAACATGCGGAAGGCGACCAGCGCCATCGGGCCGACTTCCTGTACGCCGATCTTGATCCACAGGAAGGATGAACTCCAAATAATGCCGAGGGCAATAAATACGATCCAATGTTTTGTTTTCAATTGAACTCCTGATGTGATTTACCTTTCGACTTGAGTTTATCATTTATACGGATAAAGTCTAATAAGTATATCCATCATTTGTCTTGCGGCTGGTGTTCGCCAGCGTACGCGCAATATGAAAGCTGTGATCGTAGATGCTACTCTTCTTCCTTGTCCAATTGTTTGGTGATCAGCAATAGAATCACCGAAACCAGAATCAAGACCACTGACAAGGCCATTGCCACGCCGAGGTTGCGTTCAAACCCAATGTAAATGGCGATCGGCATGGTCTGGGTGACGCCTTCCAAATTCCCGGCAAATAAGATCGTCGCGCCAAATTCACCAAGGGCGCGCGTCCAGGTGAGGATGGCTCCACTGGCAAGTGCGCGGATGGCAATTGGAATCATGACTTCGTAAAATAATTGCCATTGATTTGCCCCTTCCACATAGGCAGATTCTTCAAGCTGCTTATCAATGTGTGCGAATCCAATCCGCGCTGACCGGACATACAAAGGTGCGGCGACAAACATTTGCGCCATAATGACTGCGGTTGTGGTGAATGGAATGCTGATTCCGATATCATTCAGGAATGCGCCGAATAACCCCCTACGCCCAAAAGCGATCAGCAACGCCAGCCCCGCCACGGAAGGCGGCAAGACAATCGGCAGGTCGAGAATTAATTCCAGCCATGCTTTGAACCTGAATTTCCAGCGTGCCAGAAGATAGGCCAATGGTGTTCCCAGTGCCACAGCAATAAGCGTGGTAATGGAACTGGTGACCAGACTTAATTTAAGCGCCTGAAATGACTGTTGTGAAAGTGCGTTCTCAAAAAAATCAGGCGCGATGGAACGATATGCCAACGCAATTAATGGAAGCGCGAAAAAAGCAAGCAGAATCAAACTGGGTAGAAGGAATATCCATTTTGAATATCCTTCTCCAAAAAAGCGGCTGAAAAGTTTACGAGAGTTGGTCATGTGAATAAAAAGTCGCGGGATGATCATCCCGCGACTTTTATTTTACTCAAAATTATTTAATCGGGGCAAATCCCCACTTCGCCAAAACGGATTGTCCTTCGGCAGAGAGCACGTATTCAATAAACTGAGCAGCGAGTTCTGTGTTTTCAGAGTTGACCAGCGGTGCAATCGGATATTTCGCGATGACGTTCAAATCGGCTGGGATTTCGAT
>JAMHWD010000037.1:0-2285 GCA_035911135.1 Alphaproteobacteria bacterium
GTCGGGATCAATTTCTATCATCTGTCCGGGTATGATAAGGGGCGCATTATGTCGACGCTCGATCATATTTTCCGTGTAACAGACAAAACGCCAAAGACGATCTTTGTAAAAGACCATATCACTAAGAAAGTGATTGGTGTTTACACGGCCCAGTCAGGCCTTATTCTTCAATAATTCTAAAGCTTAGGACAGGCTTTCTTCCTGCTCGCGCTGGCGTGTTTCTTCACGTCTGCGGTTCAGCAGGTAACGCTCGCGCATCACGATAAAGATGTTGGATCCAATCACGATACCACCGCCGATCCAGACGGGTGTATCAGGCCAGTCATTCCACAACCACCAGCCAAACATCGTCGCCCAGATCAATCCTGTGTAGTTGAAAATCGTGACAACAGAGGCGGGGGCAAATTTAAACGCCGCCGACAGGAAAAGCTGTCCTGCAAGACCTGTCATGCCTAAACCTGCGATCAACCATAAGGCATTATTCGTCAGTGGTTCAGCAATCACTGGCATCGGGATTGCACTCAGCAAGGCACCGATCAGCATGAAATAAAAGGTTACAGTCATCGGCCCTTCGGATTTACCCAGATGGCGCAGAATGGTACCCAGTACGCCGTGCATGAAGGCGGCGGCGAGAGCAACGCCAATACCGAGTAAATTCACTTCACCAGTTGGTCGCGCCATAATAAGCACGCCAACCATACCCAGTGCGATGGCACTCCAGCGGGCGCGGCTGATCGGTTCCTTGAGGAAGATAAAGGACAAAATAGGCAGGAAGATAGAGGACGAGAATAATAGGACGGTTGCATCGGCAAGCGGCAGCAGAGAGAACGCGCCAAAGGTCAGCAGCATTCCGAATGTGCCAAACACGCCGCGCATAATCAGCATCTTGGGGCTGGATTTTATTTCCGTGATCTGGCGGTGCCCGATGAAAAGGGCGTAAACCAGCAATGGCAGGAAGGCCATCACGTTGCGATAAAAGGAAACTTCGATGACGCTGTAATTCTGGCTCAACAGTTTCGAAAACACCATCATTGTCGACAGCATAAAATAGGCTGTGGCAGCGCAGGCCATGCCTTTGAGCAGGTGATCTTGATGGGGCTGTGACATGATCGAAACTTCTGAATAAAAAACCCCGCAAAAGAGATGCGGGGTTTTTGCGTAAGGCTTATGTATGCCTAATTCTTGGCTTTATCAACCAGTTTGTTCTTTGCAATCCATGGCATCATCGCACGAAGCTGGGCGCCAACTTCCTCGATATTATGCTCAGCTTGCAGGCGGCGGGTCGCTTTGAAGCTTGGCTGGCCGACGCTGCATTCCGACATCCAGTCACGCGTAAAGCGGCCAGACTGGATATCTTCCAGAACGCGCTTCATTTCGGCCTTGGTTTCCGCCGTGATAATGCGCGGGCCGGTTGAATAATCGCCATATTCAGCCGTGTTGGAAATCGAATAACGCATATTAGCCATGCCGCCTTCGTATATCAGGTCGACGATCAGTTTGACTTCGTGCAGGCATTCGAAATACGCCATCTCTGGCGCATAACCAGCTTCGGTCAATGTTTCGTAGCCGGCCTTGATGAGGGCGCAGAGACCACCGCACAGAACAGCCTGTTCGCCGAACAGGTCGGTTTCACATTCTTCGCGGAACGATGTTTCGATGATGCCGGAACGACCGCCACCAATAGCTGCCGCATAAGACAGGCCCAGATCATGGCCTTGGCCCGACGGGTTCTGGTGAACGGCAATCAGGCATGGTACGCCGCCGCCTTTGGCATATTCGCTGCGTACTGTGTGGCCAGGGCCTTTTGGTGCGACCATGAAGATATCAAGATCCTTACGTGGCTCGATCAGGTTGAAATGGATGTTGAGACCGTGCGCGAAGGCAAGGGCTGCACCTTGTTTCATATTACCATGCAGGTGTTTGTAATAGATGTCGCGCTGAAGTTCATCAGGTGTTGCCATCATGATGACGTCGGCCCATTTGGCGGCATCATCCGGTGTCATGGTTTCAAAGCCAGCATCTTTGGCTTTTTTGTTTGTAGCGCTATCGGCACGCAGGGCAATGCGGACGTTCTTGACGCCGCTATCGCGCAGGTTGGCCGCGTGGGCGTGACCTTGCGATCCATAACCGAAAATAACGACATTCTTGGATTTGATCAGGGCAACATCGCAATCCTGATCCATATAGACTTTCATATTTTGCTCCTTAGGTAATTGCAGGGTAGGGGTTAGATAGGTTTAAAAATCTGTTTTCTTGCCACCGCGCATCATGGCGGCAACGCCGGT
>JAMHWD010000038.1:0-5476 GCA_035911135.1 Alphaproteobacteria bacterium
CACCTCTCGGTGCAGTATACATACTACCTATCAATGTGTCCCGTTCTATTAATCCATTACACATTTGGTTGATAAAGAAAAGCAGGGCAAGCAGGTCATTTATCGTATTTCCTGCCCAGAAGTCGCGGGCTTGTTGGTGATGATGCGTACTGTGGCTGGAGACCGCTTACTGGAGTTGCAGCATTCGTTAAAAGAGCTATCCGCCTCGTCTGAGCCGTGGACAGAAACTGATAGCAATAATTTGTGGCGCAAAGCCCAACGCGGCGAAGTGACCGTGATTGATGTACGGCCTATCGTCGAATATGCCCAGCAGCATATGCCTTTTGCCCGCTCCATTCCGTTGGCTGAGTTACGTTCACGCTTGAGCCAAATTCCTAAAGACAAACCCGTCGTTGCTTATTGCCGTGGGCCATTTTGTGCGTGGTCAATTGATGCCGTCACATTGTTAGAGGAAGAGGGCTATCAAGCCTATCAATGGCGAAAAGGCGCGGCGGACTGGATTGCCGACCCAAACTGGCAGGTTGTGCCTGAATAATTATCCTTAATCTTTGTTCTGTATTTGGAGTGTTCCTGATGTCCTAGCAAGCTAAAAAACTCTTTTTTGTTTAGAATGGTGACAGCGGTTTAATCAATGGTGTCATGCATTATCTGCACAAGCGCATTTGGGGTAGTTACCAAATAGCTGCTAAAAGCGACATCTGTGCTATCAAATAGGTGAAAATATCACTCTCAAAACAATCAATCTAATAATAGATTTTAATTCGCACTCAAAATGTTGATAAATCATTTACTCCGTAAAAACGACTAAATTTATCAAATCATGGCTAATTTATCCGTATTTATATCGGCATTACAACCAATAGACCTTGACCTAGTGATAGCCTGAAAAAATGCTTAAAAAGCTATCAATAGACTTTGTTTTTTAAATTGATGGTTTATTATCAAAACACCTAGATTCTATTGATAGCTTTTTGATAAATCTTCATTTTTCAACAAAAGTATAACTTACTGTTTTTGTTGCTATACTTAAAAAGTATGCTGACAGACTGATCTAGATGGCACTTTTTACACCGACGTGGTAACTACCCCTATATCTACAAAATATCATGACGTGGCTTTTACTAATTCTTTCGCTCCCGACCGAAAACACGACCGCCCGCATGCGCGCCTGGCGGGCGTTGAAGGCCTCCGGCGCCGCCGTTCTACGCGATGGCGTTTATCTGCTGCCGGATCAGGGCAATGCCACGGCAACCTTGACCGGCATTGTCGATGATGTCCGTGAGAATGGCGGTACCGCCTATCTGTTGCCGACCACACCGGAAAACAACACAGATTTCCCGGCCTTCTTCGATCGTTCCGCTGAGTTCGGTGAACTGATGCAGGAGATTACCCAGAGCCGTTCCAGGCTGTCCCCGGATAACGCGCCCGATACCCTCAAGCTGGCCCGTAAGATGCGTAAAGCCTTTGCCCAACTGGTGGCCATCGACTTCTTCCCGGGCGAAGCGCGTAAGCAGGTCGAGGCTGCCTTGCAGGAACTGGAAGTGGCTGTAGGACGGGCCATGTCCCCGGACGAGCCACTGGCCGATGTCCGTGAGATCCCGCTGCTGTCGCCCAATGATCATAACGGCCGGGTGTGGGCGACCCGCGCCCGCCCCTGGGTGGACCGGTTGGCCAGCGCCTGGCTGATTCGCCGGTTTATCGACTGTGATGCCCGCATTTTATGGCTGGCATCCCCGGCGGATTGTCCTCCAGATGCACTCGGCTTCGATTTTGACGGCGCGACATTTTCCCATGTCGGCAGTCGCGTGACCTTTGAAACCCTGCTGGCCAGCTTTGATCTGGAAACGCCGGCGCTTCATCGTCTGGGCGGCATCGTGCACTTCCTGGATGTGGGCGGTGTGCAACCGCCGGAAGCCGAAGGTATCGAGCGGGTACTCACCGGGTTGCGCGAAGGCATTACCGACGATGACCAGTTACTGGCCGCCGCCAGCCCGCTGTTTGACGGTCTGCTGACGGCCTTTGAAAAGAAAACTCACCTTGGAAAAGTGGCGCCATGAATAATCCCGAAACACCGATCTACTCTCTCTGGCAATTGATTCTCTATTTCCTGCGCCTGGGCACCTTCGGCTTTGGCGGCCCGGTGGCGCTGGTGGGCTACATGCACCGTGATCTGGTGGAAGGGAAGGGCTGGATCACCGAGTCGGACTACAAGGAAGGGCTGGCGCTGTCCCAGATTGCCCCTGGTCCGCTGGCGGCGCAGTTGGCCATCTACCTGGGCTATGTCCATTACCGCATCCTCGGGGCAACGCTGGCCGGGTTCGCCTTTGTCATCCCGTCCTTCCTGATGGTACTGGCCTTGGGTTGGGCCTACGTCCGCTTCGGCGGCCTGACCTGGATGCAGTCGGTGTTTTACGGGGTCGGGGCGGCGGTGATCGGTATCATTGCCATCAGCGCCCACAAGCTCACCACCAAGAGTATTGGCAAGGACAAGCTGTTGTGGGGCATTTTCACGATGCTGGCGGCCGTGACCATCATCACGGAATCGGAGTCCGCTTTCCTGTTCCTCGCGGCCGGGGCGCTGGTCTGGGTGGTTCGTTGCAAGCCAAACTTCCGCACCGGCAAGCTGTCCGCTTTCGCGGCACCGCTACCGCTCCAGCACGTCGCACTGACTGCCGCCACGGACAGCAACACCCTGATCCAGATCGCCATCTTTTTCACCAAGGCCGGGGCGTTTGTGTTCGGCTCCGGACTCGCCATCGTGCCGTTCCTGTATGGCGGCGTGGTGACCGAACATCACTGGCTGACCGAGCACCAGTTTGTCGATGCGGTCGCCGTGGCCATGATTACGCCGGGGCCGGTAGTCATCACCACCGCCTTCATCGGTTATCTGGTTGCCGGGCTGCCCGGGGCCTGCATCACGGCGCTGGCGACGTTCATTCCCTGCTACCTTTTTACTATTCTGCCCGCGCCGTACTTCAAGAAATACGGCAAGCATCCGGCGCTGATTGCGTCCGTGGACGGTATTACGGCCGCCGCCATCGGCGCGATTGCCGGGTCAGTGGTGGTGCTGGCGCAGCGCTCCATCGTCGATATCCCGACGGCCTTGCTGGCGCTGGGCACCGGCTTCCTGCTGTGGAAATACAAGACCCTGAAGGAACCGATGATTGTCATCGGGGCGGCCCTGATCGGCCTGGCGGTTTACCCGTTGATGCACCATTGAGGCAAGCGGCCTGCCGGAGAGAGTCATGCAGTGGATTACCCGTGAACGTCCCAAAATCGACCGTATCGCTTGCCCGTGGTTAGTCGCCCGGTTCATCGATCCGGAGGCTGATTTTTTGTATGTCCCGTCAGGAGAAGTCTTGCGGGTTGCCGCCGAGACCGGCGCAATTCCCTATGATATTCCCGATGTGGAGTTGAGCCATGTCGGAGAGTTGTGCAGCTTCGACGCCTTCCTCAAAAAATACGCATTGACCGATCCGGCCTTGCAGCAACTGGCAATGATTGTGCGCGGCGCGGATACGTCCCGACTGGACATGACACCACAATCAGCCGGGCTGTATGCGCTCTCCCTGGGGCTGTCACGGAACTTTGCCGATGATCATGAGATGTTGCGGCATGGGATGGTGATGTATGACGCGCTGTATGCCTGGTGCCGGTCGTGTCAGGGGGAGACCCATCACTGGCCTCCGGCGATGTGAGTGGTCAGGGCGCTACAGAAAGTGGCCAACTCAACGGCACATCATTCGCTCTGGCTTAGCGTACGGTTTTTTCCGTTTTCTGTGGCGACCCCTTATTAAGGAGAGGACCAGTGCCGGCCGTCAGGCCGCCAAAAAGAAAGGGGTAGTTTTTGGCAGGCCGGCCAAGCTCAGTGACGACCAGATAGCGCTGGGTAAACGGCTGCTTGCCGAAGGGACATCGGTGCGTGATGCCGCCAAGCTACTGAACTGTCACCATGCCACCCTGTACCGAGCAATCAATGCGACGGGTGGGCGAACGGACAATCTGGAGTTGTTGCGCTGACAGCAACTGTGACGATCCGCTGACATCAACTCTGAAAAATGACAGCTACATGCGGGTGTCGAAGGCGGACGGCTCCCAAGCAACCGATTTGCAGCGCGACGCGCTGATCGCCGCCGATGTCGATCCGGTGCATCTCTACGAAGATCAGGCATCTGGCAAGCGCGAAGACCGCCCCGGCTTGGTGGCCTGCCTGAAGGCATTGCGGCCGGGAGATACGCTGGTCGTGTGGAAACTGGATCGGCTCGGGCGCGACCTGCGGCATCTAATCAATACCGTGCACGACCTGACCGGGCGCGGTATCGGCCTGAAGGTGCTGACCGGGCACGGGGCGGCCATCGACACCACAACCGCCGCCGGCAAACTGGTCTTCGGCATTTTTGCTGCGCTGGCCGAGTTCGAGCGCGAATTGATCGCCGAGCGCACGATTGCCGGTCTGGCATCGGCGCGGGCACGCGGCCGAAAAGGCGGCCGGCCGTTCAAGATGACCGCCGCCAAGCTGCGGCTGGCGATGGCGGCGATGGGGCAGCCTGAAACCAAGGTCGGCGATCTCTGTCAGGAACTCGGCATCACGCGGCAGACGCTCTACAGACACATTTCCCCAAAAGGCGAATTGCGCCCAGATGGGACGAAACTACTCAACCGTATCTGAGCGGTCGGCATCAACCTGACGGCGGCGAATCGCAAGTGTTTTGTTCGGCGCTGGTTTCGGTCGCGGCCTTGGCGCGTGCCTGGAAGGGGTGATCTCGGTTTCGGTGCAAAAATCCCCGGCTTCGAACAGGTGTTAACCCTTCGCTGCCATGAAGGAACAGACCACCCACCGCAGAAGGCCCACGAATCTCTGGACATAACTTGCACTATGTCCACAGAGAGGAGCAGGCGTGAGGCTTGGCGTGGTGCGCAACAGCGTTAAACCGCATAAGCCGGGCGCTTCTGATGACTTTTCCGCTTATGTGTCATTTCTGGCCTTATCCCGGCTGGCGCCCAAAAACGCCAGGTCGAGCTCAAGCGGGCTTGAGGCTGGACGTGGCTCGCGGTGTCGCAAACATGGGAAACCGGAGTTTCTGCACTAATCCCCGGGAGTGCTCAATTTTTGCAAATTGCTAAGTTATTGATTTATATAGGCCCATCAGGGAGAAAGCGGGAGTTTTTGCACCGAAACCGAGATCACCCCAGAATACTGTGCATTTGTACAGTATTCATGTCAGCCACTTCCAAGCCCAAGCTCTACAACCCACGCCACCCCGAACGCACGCTGCTCTACCAAATGGTAGCCGAGCACTACGAGACCTGGCTAGAGTTGGCCAGCGCGGGTCAGTTCGACGGCCAGGGCGACCACCACACCCCCAAGCCCTTCGTGCGCAAAGCGTTTGCCAAGTATCTTGAGTGCGGCATCTTTGCCCATGGCTTTGCCCGCGCTCGCTGCGGCGACTGTGGGCACGACTACTTTGTAGCCTTC
>JAMHWD010000039.1:0-1053 GCA_035911135.1 Alphaproteobacteria bacterium
CATGGGCTGCGGCTACCTGGCGCGCGAGATGTACACCCGCATCGTCCGCAACATGGGCGAGACCATCGAGCCCGAGCGCCTGCTGCAGACCTGCACCGCCGCGCTCTTGCACGACCTGGGACACGGCCCGTTTTCGCACGTCCTCGAGGAAATCCTGCACAGCTACGGCATCCGCTTTGACCACGAGGTCATGACCTACCGTTTCCTGGTCGAGAGTGGCACCGGTCCCCAGCGGATCCTGGCGCAGATCGACCCCAAGCTGCCCGAAGCCGTCGGCCTATATATCAACAAAAAAGCGCGCATAAAATATAATAACCAACATAAAATCAAAGACCATTGGTCATATAAAATCGTTAGCAGTCAGATTGATGCCGATCGGTTAGATTATATTATTCGCGATGCGTATATGGCAGGTCTCGAAGGTCATGGCTTTGACCTCCAGCGCTTGCTCGATATGCTGCTTCATTTGGATCATACGCGCATCGCCGTTTATCGCCGTGCAATCGAGCCGGTAGAAGGTTATCTACTGGCGCTCGATCAGATGTATCGGACAATTTATTATCATCATACCGCGCGCGCCGCGAGTGTTCTCTTATCAGCAATACTGCGCCGTAGCTTTGAGCTTTATAAAAACGGCGATAAGAACATATTTCCAACCGGCAGCTCGGGACGGCTGCATCCACTGCGGGCTCTCGTCGAGCATGGCCAGGCGATCGCGCTGGAAGACTACAGCCGGCTGGGCGAATATCAGATCTTCACGCTGATTGAAGACTGGCAGTGGAGTCGCGATCCGATCCTCTCGGACTTATCGCGTAGACTACTGACGCGGCGGCTATTTAAGGGTATCGATGTCGATCCGCGTAAATACAATATTTTACAACGGCTGCAAAAGCGCGCGGAAGAGCTAGTATTGGCCAATATCAGCTATGTCGATAAAAACACAGTTGGCTATTATGTCTCTGTCGATGAACCGGAGCGATTAAGCTATAAGCGTTATGATTGGCGCAACGAACGGGCCGATGAGTCGATCTGGATTGTCGATGGTCCGGAGCA
>JAMHWD010000040.1:0-91272 GCA_035911135.1 Alphaproteobacteria bacterium
AAGCGCAAGTAATCATTGAAAAATGGCGGCATCATTATAACCATATCAGGCCGCACAGTTCGCTCGGATACAGACCGCCAGCACCAATCGCCCGCATAGATAAAGGCTCTTTAGCTACGCTTGCAGACCCTTTATCTATGCCGCAACACGGGCAGCGGATTCACTTTTAACATGGACTCGAATATGGGGGTTGACCACTGGCGCACTCTTGAAAAGGTTGTAACTGAACATATTCCAGTGGAAGGCTATCAAGGCGCATATAACGTAAATCCCATTCCGGTTGTGGAATTAAGACGTAGGCTTATATCTATGACGACGGATGGGGGTGCTACTGATATTGCGGCGAGATGGTTGAGTGATATTGACGAAATTCGAGATGAATACGGATTGCCCGAAGGCGAACCGCGCCACCCTGATCTGGCGTCAGGCAGGAGTTGGCCAATCATGCCTCCGGTATCCAAAACAGGCGATAATGATCAGAATACTAGCCATAGGGTGTCAATTCTTTAGTCTAACATTCATGCAAATATGGATTTGACCGTCCCTGCGAATGAAGCGTTCATCGCCTAAAACGCTTTAAACGAAAGGGTGTTCTATCAAAGCTAGTCAACCTGCATATTAGACTTATTCAAATCCACCACCCGAAAGGCATTCTTCATCAGGTTAATCTCACGGGTAGGCAATTTGAGCCGCTTCGCCAGCTCCGGCCATGTGCGTACCGCGCCCGTAACTTCGTCGATAATCTTCTCCGCACGTGCTTCACTGATGCGGAAGACTGGCGCGACACTGCGGACAAGATCAAGGCTCGGGCTGTTATCGTCTTTTGAAATATTCAATGCCAGCCCGCCGCCAGTGGCGACCGGATTCATGTCATAGGCAGGAGAAAGTGCCCAACCTTGCTGGGTCAATAAAAAGCCGTGATTGCGCAGGTGGTCATCCGTGTTGGACACGCAAACAAAAAATACAATCCGCCGCCACAGTTGCTCCAGATCCTTATTCGCCTGCGACCCGTTCTTCATGAGGAACGCAGCCAGATCCAGATAGCTCACGCCGGTATTCCAGATCGCGCAGCTTTGTCCATGGCGGCGCAGCGATATCGGCCTGATCATCCAGAAACGGACCATCCTCGGATAATCTGAAACGCAGCGCCCCCATCCGGTGGCCATCATATACCCCAAGCAGGTAATCCGACTCCATGAGCGGTCTGCTATCGCGCTCTTCCATTTTTGCCTGCTGCGCTTCACGCCGTTGCATCAAGACACGGCCCCAGCGGTCAGGAGAGGAATCGAGAAACAAACCAAAATTATCGCTGCCGTCGCGGGCATATTGCGGCCCGGAAAATAAACCCAGATCAGGATCAAGCAGCTGTGCATGACCTGATTTCAGCCAGGTGGGAGCATACTCAAAGGAAAATATCTCCTTGCCCCTTACGGGCGCGGCATAAAGAGTCCCCATCAATGCGGGCTCTTCCATACCTTCCCAATGTGCACAAACCTGAATCGCTTTTTGTATTTGTTTTTTATTCATTCTTTTGCCCGTTTCGGTACGCGTTCTTTGGTATGGGTAAGTTCGGCATCCTGTAAGCGCCGCCCCAACGGATCATCCTTGCCAATCAGCAGGAGATCCTTCTCAAGCCCCAGACAAAACAGAACGCTTGCATACGCGCCTAATGTTACGCCGCTATCACCGTTTTCAACTTTACGCAGCGTTGTACGGCTCATGCCCGCGCGCTCGGCAAGCATGGTCGTTGTGATTTTCCGGCGCAATCGTGCCAGTTTGATGTTCTCTCCAAGCTCTTTCAAAATATCTTCTAGAGCCGGAGATAGAGGGGCTGTTTTTTGAGCCATTACGAACTCCTATTCAATGGTTACTATTATAACCACAAAGTACATATAATGTCCAATATAATAACCATTGATAAAAAATGATTTTATAGGCTGAAATAAGCGGCATCAGCGATGAGGCAGGCGATGTGATAACCGTCAGTATGACAATGCTGGGCTATACTATCGCTCCATTTTTTCACGAAAAACGTGAATTTATGGATCAGTAATGTAGCAGGGGTAACGCAAGCACGCCCGAATGATCCGAGTGAATGGATACGGAAAGAAGCTCCAGAAACCATGTGTGGAGTTATGACTTCGTGGCCGAGCGTCTTATTAACGGACGCAAAATCCGTATCCTGACCGTGATTGATGAATATACGCGGGAGTGTCTGGCGCTGCGTGTTGGTTACGGGCGATCTTAGGCGGCACACAGTCGCTTGACTTGCCGCGCCCTTTTCCCCCTTGGCAAAAAATCCGCCTTATCAGTGGGCGTTTACGGGGCAAGAATGCAAGGAACGGGAAAATGGCCTGTTGCGTCGAATAAACTGTACGAATTTTTGTGCGAATTTTGCGAATTTGCGGGCATAGAAAAGCCGCCCGATGGCGGCTAAGTCATTGAAATTCCTTGGTTGCGGATGCGGGAATTGAACTGAACTTCTCGATTCCAAGGATTCAAGAAATGGCTGTTTTGAGCCATTTTTCAAATTTTGCGAGTAAAAGCTGTCTGTCTGGAGAGTGTCGTTAGTGACGTTCTTTTTGATTTCTTTTGGCAGATGAAAGCAACTCTGCGTCTACGTCCAACGGATCATTTATTGAGTAGAGTGATTTTTACTACACTGCAAAATTAGGCGTTGAGATTGATCCTCTGATCGCCTTTTTCTAAAATAACATTGTAACCGCACTCCTGCATGATGCTGATAAAATTTTTAATCTTGATATCTTTCTGCTGACCGTTACAAATCTTTTGAATGACCGCTGGTGAGAGCTTGGACGCCTTTGCCAATTTTCGTACAGATACATTATCGTTTTCCATCACAGCCAGGACAAGTTCGGAAAGAAGGAACTCATCATATTCCTTTTCAAATTCTTTCTTGAATTCCTTGTCCTGCATAAGCTGGTCATATGTCGACTTTTTCTTAGTCATCGCAGTATGCTCCCTTTTTAGCCCGTCCCGTGAAATCGATAATGCATTTTATGCGTGAGTACGCCCCTGCTTTGTGAAGGGCTTAATTTTACGCAAGGCCGCAGCACTTACTGAACGGTGGGCCTCCCTCATGTCATATGCGTTTTGCAGGCGCAGCCAGTAGCCCTCTGACAACCCGAAGAAGCGGGTCAGACGAAGGTCGGTATCAGCTGTAATGCCGCGACGCCCCCGGATGATTTCATTAATACGGTTGGCGGGAACATCAATCGCCTTCGCCAGCGCGTTCTGAGACAACCCCAGCTCCTCCAGAAATTCCACCTGAAGGATTTCACCAGGGTGCGGGTTGTTTAAAAGCCGTGCCATTTTTATACGCCTTCCTTTTCAATTTTTAAGGAATAACTGGTGCTGCGTCCGCCGCCTTCATCTTTAGTCAGAATGCCCCGTTCAACAAGATCAAGGATATCACGCAGCGCCGTGTCTTGTGAACATTTGGCGATCTTTGCCCATTTTGATGTATTGAGCTTTCCATCGAACCCGTCCAGCAATTTATTCAACATCAGGCGCTGACGGCCATTGAATGTCTCATCTTTATGGCTGTCCCAGAAACGCGCTTTATGAAGCACGGTACCCAGCGTTTCATCCATGCCATCAAAGGCGCGGTCAAGGCAACCCAGAAACCATTCCAGCCACGGCGTGATATCGAGATCGCCTTTCTGCGTTTCTTCCAACAGATCATAATAGGCTTTACGTTCCTGCCGGATCTGCGCCGACATGCTGTAAAAGCGTTGCGGGCTTTCTTCAGACCGTGCCAGCGCCATGTCAGCAATGGCGCGCGCAATCCGTCCGTTCCCATCTTCAAACGGATGAAGAGTTACAAACCAGAGATGGGCGATGGCAGAGCGCAGGACAGCATCCGTGTCATCATCCTTGTTAAACCATTTTAGAAATGCCACCGTTTCTTTCTTGAGGCGTTTTGCAATGGGTGCTTCAAAATGCACCCGCTCTTTGCCATACGCGCCAGAGACAACCTGCATCGGCCCCTTTGAATCATCGCGCCACTGGCCAACAGTAATTTTATTCATGCCGCTATAGCCAGTCGGAAATAGCGCGGCATGCCATCCGAACAGACGGGCTTCACTCAGCTCTGCTTTATAATTCTGTGTTGCATCCAGCATCATATCGACCACGCCGTCAACGTGACGGTCGGCGGGTGCCAGCGCACCAATGTCCATACCCAGCCGCCGGGCGATAGAAGATCGGACCTGATCGCGGTCCAGAATTTCACCTTCGATTTCAGAGGATTTCAGAACATCCAGCGTCAGGGTCTGCAAGGTCGCCTCCGCTCGCAAGGAAAAGCCTAGCGATTCCATCCGGCCCATCAGTCGCCCTTGCCTGTGACGCAACGACGAAAGCCGTCCGGCCAGTTTTTCATGGTCCCAGCGAAAATCCGGCCAATCCGGCTGCTCATGGATATAACGACTCATTCTCCGCACCTCATGCGGTGAATATACCATATAATCGCCGCAACTGGCAACCGTAATCTCCGCAGACTATGCGGTTATTAATACAGCTATTCTCCGCAATTTATCGTTTTTCTGGCCCAATCCGTTCATAATTAACATACGTGCCATTGTAGCCGATTCTCCGGCTGGTCCGGCCCGTAATCCCAATCATGCGTCCTGTCGGCACTTGCGTCGATTTGCCTGAGTTATAAGCGATATCAAAGCTGGATGGCCCAGTTTCAAAGCCCAGGCGGTTTAATGCTTCCTTCGCCAGGGATGGCAACGCCAGAACAGGCACAACAGTGCCTGTCAGGGGCGATATTTTGGCTTTGGCGTACAAACCATGCCCTATCTTGATAAGTGCGCCCTCGCGCACCAGCAACCGCAAACACCGGCCCACCTGGTCATAGCCGCCAAAATCCTCAAAATCTTCCCGCAGAAAAACGACGCATTTTCTACGAGAGATACGCTGCTTTATTCTGTCTTTTAATTTTCTATTTTTATCCATGTTTCTCAATGAAATACGCCACCAGAATACGACATTTCTAACATTATTCTCAGGCGCGCCGATAATCCTTATTAAGGTTTAAGCCGCTTCCCCTTAATAAGGCGCTTTCTTATTAAGGGCTGGGACACCCGTAAAGACACCCAATTCCACCCATTTACTGGGCTTCATAGTATCGCTGCGTTTCGTCTCTACAAACCGGATCTGCGTGTCAGTGCGCTGGCCCATCACTAAGAGCTGCGAATATCAAAAACATGGCGCATTCATAACATCGCGGCTTAGATTTGGTCTCCAAATAATTCAAGCGTCCCCTCATCCCTTTTCCCGCATCTATGCTTTTCAGGAGGAAAAATTTTATCAAGAATCCAGAAACCACCACTCCAGTCATCTTTGCGAAAATGAACTATGCGGCCACAACGACGACATTTCGTTCCTTCGATTGTTTTCTTTACCTTGTCGCTCATTTCTCTTTCTGAGAAAGAAGTTTTTCGTTCTGGAATACAAAAGTTGCAAACGCAGCCTGGCGAATGGTTTTTGCCGCCCATTTTTCTTCCCTTTCAGTTCTCTTGTGCTGACTTTTCTAAAACATTTAACAACACCTTCATTGCATAGGTGTCTTGACCACAATAGGCGTCCAGATTTTTCCAAAGCGCCTTGCTGTCCTCGTCGGACAATTTGCCCTGCATAAACATTAAATATTGAAGCGATGCCTCACCGCCGTTATCGATTTCCATTCCTTCATAGGTCAGATCCGTGAAGGCTGGCAGCACCGCTTTGATCGAAGCCGATCCATTTTGTTTTGGATGATACGCCCAGCGGCTTCTAAACGGCACTAGTAGATCAAGCATGCGGCCATTGATTGCGGCCAACGCGGCGGCATATTGAGGGAATTCTTCCGCCAGCTCATTGTTACGGGCCATTTCAAATGCCTGGTTATACACAATGATAGTGCCATCTTGTCCGCAAGCATCGACCAGATTGCGGGCAAGATCTGGCCGAGGGTCCGTCTTCTGTGTATGCAGATATTCTTTATGAACAAGTTCGCTGCCAGGACCGTCTTGAATGTGAACAGAAAACTGGAAAGGTATTTGCTGGAACGGCCTTGTCCCATCAAAAAGCGGAATAGCAGGCATTAATGTTTCATAATCTAAGAAGTGCAATGGGTAGCGCAGGTTCGCCAAAAAGCTTTTTATCAAAGCTGTCTGTATGTGCGTTTTTCCTGACAGGAAGCTGGCAACGTCAATTCCCTTATTACCTGTTGGTAGAAGATCGGACGCCAGCTTTGCAAGATCGAATGTGCTGTGGCGTTTTACGACTTCATCGGCTTTGGCTTTCGTGAAAACGTTATAAACCGAGTATTCAGGAACATGCTTCCAACAATGGGCCTTATAATCACACTCGAACGGCGCAAAGCAACGAGAGCCTATGGAAACGTCAGGTTCGTCCTTGCGATCAAGAATATATCCCAGCTGTCCGGCTACACTCTCAACTTCGCCCTGCTTTGAAAAGACCAGCGGCGAAATATCTTCTAGTCTAAAAAGCTGGCTGGGATCGATGGCGCCCTGCCGGACGTAGGTATTATCGATAACCATCATGTAGCAGGCGCGAATGCGGAAACCAGCATTGTAGAAAACGTGATATTGAAACGACATATCATCAACATGATAGTCTTTAACGCTCGTGGAGCTTTTTACCTCGATCAGATCCCATTGATCGGTTCCAGGAACTTTCTTTAAAATATCTATGCGGGAATATGATCCATCAACGGGATGCACCGCCGTGGCTTCAAAAATAATATCATGCCCGTCAGCAATAAACTTCTGCGTGGTGGCCGCTGCTGCTGCTATCTCCTTATAGGACTCAGTGACTTCAACACCGCCATTAAAGTATGCTTTTGCCAGTTCGCCGATATCATGACCCGTGTCGAACAATGCCTGCTTTTGGGAATCGATCTCTGGTGCAAGTTCCTTTTTATGGCGATACAGCCACAAATTTTTCGGACATTGCAAACCACGGATGAATTGCGATTTTGAAATCTTCGGTTCAACTGCCATTTTTCTTGATGCCCTTCACGATTTTTTGGGCCATCTCGGCATAAGCTGTTTTAAGGCTTTCCGGCTCCAGCACCTCGGCTTCGCCTTCCCATGTCATCAAATACCAGCACATTTCCTTCCAGCCGCCAGCTGTAAAGCTGACCATTATTGAGCCATCTGGTTGCTCCTGTATGTCTTGGCTAGGATGAAAATAGTGATCCCTGACTTCATCGGCGACGGCAGCGGCAAATTTCCAGACAACTTTATAAGGCTCTTCCTGATACACACCGAAGGATCGCTCTGCATAGGTTTTCAAATCGAATTTAGGATCCTTGCAATAGCTGTCTGCCAGCAGCGTGATTTCCTTGATATTAGGCAAGCTGAAAGTTCGCAGGCTGTTGGCCTCATCGCACCAGGCGATAAGATAGTGTCGAACGCCGTACACAAAGCCGTAAGGGCAAACTACGCGCTCTGTAACGTCCCCTTTAAAGCGAGAGTGATATGTGATTTTAACTTTACGAAAACCTTTTATGGCTTCCCGCAAAATATACAGAACCTGCGGATTGATTCTTAGCTTCGGTCCTGGGCGCATGGCATGGCCTTCGGCCTCCAGCAAAGCCTCCAGATCCGTTTCAATGCGATTGACGGCCTCCGGTCGCATCAAGCCTTTAAGTTTTAGCCATGTGCGGTTCAGGTTATCAGCGTGAATGCCTAAATTGTCTTTCCGCATCATGTCGATTGCCGTTTTGATTTCCGCCAGATCCTCGGCGGTCAAATGCAACATGCCGGACAAAGATCCAGACGGAATCCTCCACCGTTTGGTTTTATCGTCCTGACGGTTTTCTTCGATCTGGGGGAATAGACGGAAAATGGCATCGCGCATGCGCTCGGCTGTCCGGCGACCAACGTCGAACTCTTCTTGAATGTCAGACAAGCCGATCCCTTCGGTTGACGCCTGCATCATCATGGCCAGCTGCAAAAGCTGCTCGGATTTCTCGAAACGCATCAAATTGGCCTTTTCTAATTAACAACCCTAAATCACTTATACGTCATTTTTGGACGTATTTAAATCTGGGGTTTTCAAATATGACCGTTTCTGACGTATGTTTGGTTTATATAGAAATAGTAGTTGATAGGTTCTCAATTTTTCCTTATTTTCTCATTTCAGCTTAAAGCAACAATGAGGGATGAGTCTTGGAAACGGACATACTTACCATAAGGGAGGTATCGGAATATTTAAAACTCGCTGAAAAGACGACTTACCGTCTGGCAGCAGAGGGCAAGATCCCGGCCTTCAAGGTTGGCGGCAGCTGGCGTTTCCGCAAGAGCGAAATTGATAGTTGGATTGAGAGCCAGAAGAAAGCGACCAAATAAAATGAAGGAAGCATATAAAGTTGTAGATGTCTTTGCAGGGCCGGGTGGATTAGGAGAAGGCTTTGCTGCTTTCGGATATGACACCGGAAAAAATCCCTTCAAATTAGCTGTCTCTATAGAAAAGGAATCTTCCGCACACAGCACTTTATTATTACGCAGCTTTTATAGACAATTTCCACAGGACGACATCCCGCCGGAATACTGGTCTTATATCAGAGAAGAAATTTCAAAGGCCGAGCTGTTTAATTTATACCCCAAAGAATTCAAAGCCGCTGCCGACGAAGCCCAATGTATTGAGCTAGGAACAACGCCCGCCAAAGAAGTTAAAAATCTAATTAAACAAAGACTGAATGGTTGCGAAAAATGGGTACTGGTCGGCGGGCCTCCTTGCCAAGCTTATTCGCTTGTTGGCAGATCCCGTATGCGCTCAACGAATCCTGACTTTGAGCAGGATGTCAGACATTTTCTTTATAAGGAATATCTGAGAATTATTGCAGACCATCGCCCACCTGTCTTTGTGATGGAAAACGTAAAAGGTCTTCTTTCCGCAAAGCATTCAGGCAAGAAAATAATTTATAACATACTGGAAGATTTGCGACGTCCAGATAAGGCAATCAGCGGCAGAAGCACGGGCTTAGGTTATAAGCTATTCTCACTGGTAGATGATCGCCCACCGGAAAGCTGTGAGCCTGAAAACTTCCTTGTTAAAGCAGAAAAATTTGGCATACCACAGGCTCGGCACAGAGTTTTGATTCTCGGCATAAGAGAAGACATTAATATGAGGCCGAGTGTTCTTACCCCCTCAGGCATGGTAACTGTAAATCAGGCGATTGCTGATCTGCCAAAAATTCGAAGCCGCGTTTCCAAAGAAGAGGATTCGCTCGATATATGGCGCAACATTCTTAATTCCGTGACGGATGCACGATGGTACCACAAAGGTATGGCAAATGGTCTCCTGCCAGTTATTCAGCAGATAGATACTGCCCTTGAGAATTTGAAACAGAAGAATTATGGCACCGGAGCAGAGTTTTTAACATACTCGCGGAAACCAAAAATTTATTCCGATTGGTATCGACACGGATGTGAAGGAATGATTTCCAATCATACTGGACGGAGCCACATGCGTAGTGATCTGCACCGTTATCTTTTTGCCTCATCATTTGCGGCCACAAATGGCAGAAGCATTCAGATTGATGATTTTCCAAAGGCACTTCTTCCAGCTCATAAAAATGTTCATGATGGCAGAGAGCAGGATCATTTTTCCGACCGCTTCCGGGTCCAGTTATCAGATCGACCGTCAACGACAATTACATCGCACATTTCCAAAGATGGGCATTATTTCATCCATTATGACCCCGCCCAGTGCCGCAGCCTTACTGTAAGGGAAGCGGCCCGCCTCCAGACATTTCCTGACAGTTATAAATTTGAGGGCAATAAAACCTCCCAATACCATCAGGTCGGGAATGCTGTACCGCCGCTTCTGTCAATGCAGGTAGCAGAAATTGTCCATGATATTCTGAAACGTCTGAGGGTCTAGCATGGATAGAATAACTCAGGAAAGACGCAGCTGGAATATGTCACAGATCAGGGGAAAAAATACAAAACCTGAACTTGATGTCAGATCTGCTTTGCATCGCCTGGGTTTCCGTTTCAGCTTACATCGCACAGATTTGCCAGGAAAACCTGATTTAGTGCTTCCCAAATATCATGCCACCATCTTTGTGCATGGGTGCTTCTGGCATCGCCACAAGAGCTGTAAATTGGCGTATTCCCCAAAAACAAAGCAAGAATTCTGGCAGCAGAAATTTTCTAATAACGTGGAGCGTGATAAACGTAACCTTGATGCTCTCACAGAGCTGGGATGGAATCCGATTGTTATCTGGGAATGTGAAATAAACCAGGATCTGAACGCAGCTATCGAAAAAATCCGCGATATTCTTTTGAATAAGAATTCCCCTGCCTTGTCCAGCCATAAGCGTTATATGCGAGGCCGGATTTGAACATTCCACAGGCACAGATGGAACAAATTCCACCATTATTCCGAATGGCGATTTCGAATGGAGTCAGCTCATCAGTTTCACATCTGATAGCCCGTGGGATTGATGTTAATGCCCGTGATGAAAAAGGCCGGACTGCGCTTATAATCGCAAGCACAAAAGGACACCTAGAAATATGCAGTATTCTTCTCCAACATGGGGCAAAGCCTGAATTAGAAGATAACGATGGGAATTGCGCCCTTCTAGTGGCTGAAAAAAATGGCCATGATGAGGTCGCCGCGCTGTTGAGAGCGCGTCTGTCCAAGGAAGACGTGGAAGAAAATGCCGTTCCTTTAAAGATAGAAGTTAGCGAAGATACGCTTTTGTCACCCTCTGTTCCAATGGCTGTGAGCATAGATAATACTGAATTTCCTGATGCGACCCTCTGGGAAGAGGACTATGATTCACCTGCTCCAGAAAATGATCTTCTGTGCTTGGCAGAAGCTGAAAAGCTGCAAATAGGAATTTCTGCACACACACCTATTGATGTCGATGAGGACTGGTCTGACGTTGATATCAATCTGCCCGAAATCTTAAGGGCAACACGCAATAGCCTGCTGGAAAATGAAGATAAATGGCTACCAGCGTTCCGTCATCTAATGACAGCAGGATTGCGTGATTCTGTTCTTAATGAAAAGCAGATAGAAGATGCCCTGGCTTACGATCTTGAGGATGAGGATATTGACCCCAACTGGGAACTGAAATTGCGCGTCGCAATTGAAGACATGGGCATATCAGTAACCGATGGCTTTGCACGTCCAGGGGATTTTTCTGATGATGATTCAGTAGACTTCCTCGATACTGAGGTCGATGAATGCGTAGAACATTTCCGTAGCCTTATAATCGATGAGACCAGTGCGTATAATTTATATCTCGCTAATGTCAGCAGAACTTCAATGCTTTCCCGCGATGATGAACTTAAGGCTGGACAAGCCATTGAAAGAGGCGCCCAGAGTGTTGTCGCTGCCATCGTACGCAGCCCCCTTGCAATGCAAAAATTCATGGATGTACTGGAAAAGATTATTTCTGGCGAAATTCAAATGGATGATATTGCTCATGCGGATGAAATAGATCCACTCATTCAAAGTACCGACAGCACAAATGATGAGCCAGATGAAATTTATTCTGATGATGAAGACGATATCGTTACAGAAGCTAAAAATTACGAAAGCCTGCATGAAATTAAGGCTTTATATGAAGCCAACAGATCAGAAGAACTTGCCGCCGCAATCTTTCGTTTGAATCTTACTGAGCGTTTTATTGTCACGCTACAAGATACTGTCGCAAACGATAACAGCGTACCGGATGCCTTGGTCCTTCTTAAATCAGGTTTGAAACAGATGCGTACGGCGAGATCTCTGCTGGTTGAATCAAATTTACGGTTGGTTCTTTATTTTGCCAAAAAATACAGCGGCCTCCCATTCCTAGACTTAGTTCAGGAAGGAAATATTGGACTTATGAAAGCTTCAGAAAGATTTGATTATCGGCGAGGCGCAAAATTTTCTACTTATGCGGCATGGTGGATCCGTCAGGGAATTATGAGATCAATGAGCGACCAAGCTCTGACTATCCGCGTTCCTGTGCATATTAATGGTGATATGAGGAAAGTTAAACGCGCAATCGAGAATACCAGTGCGACTTCTGGTCAAGGCCCATCTGATGAAGCTCTGGCAACCGCTTTGTCTCTGTCCGTTGCCAAAATCCGCAAGATCCGCGCAATTCCAGATGAGCCGTTAAGCATAGAAGATCTATCGGCACACGGACTTCCAGATATCGTCAGTTTAATTAATGAGGAACAGCTTGATCCTGAAGAAGAGGAGATCATCCGATCCTTACAGCGCACTATCCGCAGAATGCTGACCAGCGTCGTAAATCCCAAAGAATCAACCATATTGTGCATGAGATTCGGGATAGGTGAATTTGATGAACATACATTAGAAGAGGTTGGACAAAAATACGGCGTCACTCGTGAACGGATCCGGCAGCTGGAAGCTAAGGCCATAAGGAAACTTTCCAACAAGCCGCACTCCCGCATACTCAGGCAGTTTTTTGACGCCCCTGTGAGATCAGAAAAAAACAAGGAGCAATTGGATGCGGCATAAAGTTCGCCACGCTCCGCCTCGCGCCAGCGCAATGATAGAAGCCCTTCGTGGGTTGGGCTATTCAACGGCCACGGCTCTTGCAGATGTCATTGACAACAGTATTGCAGCTTCGGCTGACAGAATTGACATCCAGGCTACATGGGCGGGAGAAAATAGCATTATATCTGTTCTTGATAACGGAACAGGCATGAATGATGAGTCTTTGGAACGGGCAATGCGCCTCGGTGACAAGAGTCCCTTAGAAGAGCGTTCCAAAAACGATCTTGGCCGGTTTGGCCTTGGGCTTAAAACCGCCTCATTTTCCCAATGTCGAAGCGTAACAGTAGCAAGCAAATTTGACGGTACCACTTCCTGTTTGCGTTGGGATCTGGATGTCCTTTCACAAGCCAAAGACGATGGTTGGCATCTTCTTGAGGGGCCAGCAGCAGGATCGGAAATTTATCTTCTTCCCCTTGATAAATACCAGACAGGCACAATAGTGGTCTGGGAAAAGCTGGACCGTATTGTCACCGCAGGATTCAGTGACCAGGATTTCCTTGATCTGATCGACGTGATTGAGCGTCATTTGTCTATGGTTTTTCACCGATACCTGGAAAGATCACATTCAAAATTAGTGATAGCAATCAATGGCCGTCCGATTCTGCCTTGGGATCCGTTTCTTTTAGATCTTCCAACGGGGTGGAAATCACCTGTTCTTAGAATCCCTACGTCGAATGGAACCATAGAAGTTCAAGGCCATGTTCTTCCTCATAAAGATAAACTGGACCAGCAGCAGCATGATAATGCGGCTGGCCCCGATGGCTGGACCTCACAGCAAGGATTCTATGTGTACCGCAATGAAAGATTACTGTTAGCTGGAAGCTGGCTTGGCTTGGGACAGGGCCGTTCGTGGACGAAAGAAGAAGCTCACAGACTGGCAAGGATCAGACTGGATATTTCAAACACTGCTGATGCCGACTGGAAAATTGACATACGGAAATCCACGGCGCGCCCCCCAGTGCTGGTTCGCGCACAATTGACACGTCTTGCAGAGGACGTACGATCACGAGCCAGACGCGTATTCGCTCACCGTGGCCAGACGTTACGCTTTGGTGATTCACAGCCTATTACTCAAGCATGGCGTAGTGAACATTCCAACGGCGGGATGCGCTATAAAATCGATGAAAACCATCCGGCTGTCAGGGCGGTTCTCGATGAGGCCGGGGCGCTATCGCCTCAGATAAAGGCGATGTTACGAATCATCGAAGAGACAATACCAGTCCAAAGAATATGGCTGGACACTACTGAGGCAAAAGAAACGCCATTCAGCCAGTTTGAAGGTACACCTTCAAATGAAGTTAAATCGGTGCTTAATGTGATGTACAAAAACCTTACTAATAAAAGAGGTCTTTCTCCTGAAACTGCCCGTGAAAAATTAATGCATACCGAACCTTTTCAGAATTACCCAGATTTAGTAGCGGCGCTGCCAGATGTCCCGCAGAATGAAGGAGAACTAAATGAACAAAACAAATGATAGCATTCAGGCAAAAGTGATCAAATTTGTCCAGGAGCTGTTGCTGGATGAAGAAAACAGAACGTCGATAACGCCAGCGTTAATCAGCGAAAAGATAGACATGATCGTTAAGATGAACCCCAAATGGGGGATCGATCTTGATAAGCAGGCCGTCACCGATGAGTTAATTCGCCGCTTTAGTCTCTGGATCGGTCACGACACAACGCTGAAAAGTGAAATTGGCCATGTTCACTGGCTGAATTCAGCAAGAAAAAAGGACTGGCGCTATTGGCAGAGATACGAAGAGTATCAGGAAAGAAATCTTTCCGCCGTGGTCGTTGAAAAGCTTAACGATTCAACTGACGCAGTTTTGAGCCTGCTTGAGGATCCTTTGCGGGATGGTCCTTGGGATCGACGCGGCCTTGTGGTCGGACACGTTCAGTCTGGAAAAACCGGACATTATACTGGTCTGATCTGTAAGGCTGCTGATGCCGGGTATAAAATAATAATCGTTCTTGCAGGCATGCATAACAATTTGCGATCACAGACGCAGATGCGGCTGGATGAAGGATTTTTAGGATACGCGACAAACCCTGTTGCAGAAGACATCAGAATTATCGGTGTCGGCGAGATTGATAATGATCCTGCTATACGACCCAATTTTGCAACAAATCGGTCAGACAAAGGAGATTTCAGCACTGCTATCGCTAAAAATCTGGGTATTACACCTGAACAACGCCCTTGGTTGTTCGTGGTCAAAAAGAATAAAACTGTCCTCGAACGTCTTCTGCGATGGATCCGCGACCATGTTGCAAATGCTCATGATGAGAACGGCAAGCCTATCGTAACAAACTTGCCGCTATTAATTATTGATGACGAAGCCGACCATGCCAGCGTGGATACGGGGGAGCAGATTTTCGATAGTGAAGGAAATCCAGATGAGGAACATCAACCCACTGCCATCAACCGTTCAATCCGCCGCCTTCTGAATTCTTTCAGCCGATGTGCGTATGTTGGATATACAGCGACCCCATTTGCTAATATTTTTATTCATGAACGGGGTGAAACGATTGAAGATGGGCCAGATTTATTTCCTTCGTCCTTCATAATCAATCTTGCAGCACCTTCAAATTACATTGGCCCAGCGCGGGTATTTGGCTTAGGGACAGATGACGACAGGACCGAAGGTCTGCCTTTAATACGCACCATAAAAGATCACTCTGATGATGATGGGCGGCAAGGATGGATGCCACACAAGCATAAAAATGGTCACGTTCCTGTATATGGCGGCTTAGATGCCATGCCACCTTCTTTGCAGGAAGCCATTCAAGCTTTTATTTTGAGCTGCTCAATAAGATATTTGAGAGGGCAGCAGACTGAACATTCTTCCATGCTGATACACGTCACTCGCTTTAATTCTGTTCAACAGAACGTAAACAGGCAGGTGGAAGAATACATCCGGCATATAAAACAGAGAATAACAAGAGGGATAGATAACGGCGAAATTCTGGAAACTTTGGAAAATCTTTTCACAAAAGATTTCCTGCCCACATCTGAATTTATTGCAAAAGAACTTCCTGATGAAGTTCCGCCAGTTGCGCCAGCATGGGAGGACATAGAGGCTATTCTTCCAGAGGTGCTGGCCGACATCCAGGTCCGAATGATCAACGGAACCGCAAAAGATGCTTTGGACTATGCAGAACACAAAGGCTCTGGTTTAAAAGTCATTGCGATTGGTGGCGATAAGTTAGCACGGGGTCTAACTCTTGAGGGTTTATGCGTCAGTTATTTTCTCCGTGCGTCCAAAATGTATGACACATTGATGCAAATGGGGCGCTGGTTCGGTTACAGACCGGGCTACCTTGATACCTGCCGACTTTATACGACGTCTGAATTGTCTGAATGGTTTGGTCACATTGCGGAAGCAGCTGAGGAGTTGCGGGAAGAATTTGATCTGATGGCTGCTGGCGGCTCAACGCCGCGTGAATATGGATTGAAGGTTCAGTCACACCCTGTTCTAATGGTAACATCACGTCTGAAAATGCGGTCAGCAAAAAATCTGATGCTGTCTTTCAGTGGCGACCTCTTGGAGACGATTTCCTTCTTCAGGGATAAGGATATTTTAGAAAAGAATATTCTGGCCGCAAAGCAGCTTGTAAGCCGCATTGGAACTCCTACAGAAATAAATCCAGAGCGCGTTCGGAATGGCAGCAAGCAGAAGTGGCAAGGATTTTTATGGGACAGAGTAGATTCAGCACAAATACTGGATTTCCTTCTTTCATATAAAACCCATCCTGATGTTCACAAAGTTAACAGCCCCCTTATTGCGGAATTTATTCAATCTCTGAACCAAGTGGGCGAACTTACCCGCTGGACAGTGGTCTTTATCGGAGGCGGTGAAGGCCAGTCTATAGATTTTGGCTCTGGGGTTTCTCTTGATATGTTTAAAAGATCTATGAAGGGTAGTTTTGAAAAAAACCGCTATTCCATTGGACGCTTGATGTCATCAAGGGATGAGGCCATCGATTTAGATGAGGGGGGCTGGAATGCTGCTCTCAATCTCACACGTAAAGCTTGGCATGCAGATCCTGGCCGCAAGAAGCGCAGCAAAGAGGAGCCTGACGTTCCCAATGGTCCCGCAATCAGAAAAATCCGTGGCTTTGGCGATCAGGGTGTAGCCCCTCATCCTGAACGTGGCGTCCTGTTTGTTTACGGCATTGATCCTATGAAGGACACCGCAGCCAATTTTGAAGCTGGCACACCTGGGATCATCGCATTTGGCCTAAGTTTCCCAGGAAGCGATTCTGGCCTGAAAGTCGAATACAAAGTTAACAACGTACTGTGGGAGCTTGAATATGGCTCTGCCGATTGAGAATAACAGCCTGCTTGCGGCTTGGCGCGCCCTTGATGGGGCCGCTACCTCGACCGGCTGGCGCACAATTATTGTAGAGAAAAATGACAATTGCCGTCTTCTAGCAGGCCGTCGCTTTCCTGGAAATGAAGAAGCCATTCTTGTTGGCTTTTCAACTGCGACCGTTCCTCATGATAAACATTTGCCACAGGGGCATGGCTTTCAGGTCAACAGACTGGAGCGCAATCTGATAGGCGACGGTAATGTATGGGTTTCTCTGGCAAGACTCCCTGTGGGCAGCTTGGATATGTTCAGTCTGATGGCAGAGGATATTGTGAGCTTTCTCAAGGTACGGTCTTCCGACAGTGAAGAAAACATTTTCCGCGCCTTTCTGAACCGCATCCACGCATGGCAGAATTTTATGGATCGCGGAAGCTTGGGGATTCTGTCCGGTGAAGCCGAAATAGGATTGTTTGGGGAGCTTATTATTTTGAAAAGCCTACTGGCTATCGGTGTACCTCCAATCGATGCCCTGAATTCATGGGCAGGGCCATCCGGCGGCATTCAGGATTTCCTTATCGGAAGTGGTGCTATCGAAGTCAAAACGACAATTTCTCCAGCTTCCTTTCCTGCAAAAATCAGTTCACTGGAGCAGCTCGACACTTCACTTATTCAGCCTCTGTTCATTGCTGGTGTGCGGCTTTCTTTAAGTCAATCAGGCATGTCTCTGCCTGAAATGGCCAGCAGCCTGCGGTCATTGATTACTGCCGACGGCATTGCCGCTTCTATCTATGAGAACAGGCTCCTGCAAGCTGGCCTGCTTGAGGCACATGCTGGCGGCTACGTCAGAAAATTCAGCCATAACAATACTGCGATTTTTTCTGTTACAGATGGATTTCCCAGACTCACTCATGAGAATGTTCCGATTGAGATTGGACGTGCAAATTATGAATTGGACTTGGCACTAATTGTTGAACACAGCACAGAATTGGTTGACGCTGTTAATATTTTAAGAGGTGTATAATGGAATTAATTGAATTTTTCAGACAGACACAACAGGAAGTAAAAGCGGAAATAGATGACCGCCTTGCTTCACCTGGCAACTCTTATCCCTTCGCTGAGTCTGTTTTCAGCGAAATTGTGATGCAGCATATGTCAGAAATTGGAATGACATTTGAACCTGTGGTCTGCCATTATACGGCAAAAATGGGGAATGCAAATTTACGTTTGAGCGGATATGCGGTATCGGATGATGCTGACCAGATTGATCTTTTCGTAAGTATATATGATGGCGAAAATGAAATTAAACCTATTGCAGATGCTGAAACAAAGACAGCGGCGGAGCAATGCTTACGTTTTCTTACAAAATGTGCGAATGGCACTATCCTGTCAGCAATGGATAAATCCGATGATGCATACGCTCTCGCTCTGACTATTCGGGATTCCTATGCAAATCTTGACCAAATCAGAGTTTATGTTCTGACAGACAGGCAGGCAAAAGCCAAAAATTTTAAAACAAGAGAAGTAAATGACAAGACCGTCAAGCTGGAGGTCATGGATATAGAGCGACTGCATCGTCACTGGTCAGAAGGAAAACCACGCGATGAACTGGTCGTAAATTTTGAAGAGGTTTCAGGGGGAGCATTACCATGCGTTTACGTTCCCGGAGAAATATCAGACTATGATTATGCTTTAACCGTATTGCCTGGTGAAGCTTTGAGATTTATCTACGAAAAATACGGCGCTCGGCTGCTGGAGGCGAACGTGCGCTCCTTCCTCAGTGTCACAGGTAAAGTGAATAAAGGAATCAGGGATACACTGAAAAATGAACCTGAACGTTTTATGGCCTATAATAACGGCATCGTTTTAATCGCTGACGAATTAAGCCTTGGAAGAACAGCAGATGGCTCGGTAGGCATTCTCTGGCTCAAGGGCATGCAGATTGTTAACGGCGGACAAACTACAGCGTCTTTATATTTCACACAGAAAAAAAGCCCTGAGATTGATTTACGAAGAGTGAGGGTTCCGGCAAAGATTATCATTCTGAGATCTAAAAATTCTGAGAATGAAGAATCTTTAATCTCGGACATATCAAAATTTGCCAATAGTCAGAATTCTGTAAAATTATCAGATTTGTCCGCAAATAAACCATTCCATGTTGAAATAGAAAAACTGGCCTTATCAACCTATTGTCCTGACGGTATTGGTCGCTGGTTTTATGAAAGAGCTGCGGGAAGCTATAACGTTATGCTTGTTCGTGAGGGCGTCACACCTGCGAAATTACGCATACTGAAAGAGTCCATTCCTCCTGCCCGTAAAATAACCAAAACTGATTTAGCAAAATACCTGAATGCCTGGGGCCAGCTGCCGCATATTGTCAGCCTTGGTTCTCAGAAGAATTTTGATAAATTCATGGGCCAGTTTACCGGAAACGATGGTGAAACATATATCACAGTCCCGGATATCCAGTTCTACAAACACATGGTAGCGAAGGCGATATTCTTTAAAGCCGTGCAGAAGCTGGTTCGCCCGCTGTTTCCTGCTTTCCAAGCAAACGTTGCGACCTATACGGTTTCACTGGTGGCGGAACGTGTAGGTGACAAAATTGATCTTGATAAAATCTGGGCTGCCCAAGATATTTCCCAGCCGATGAAGCAGCTAATCCAGAGCTGGGCTGTTGAAGTTGACAGGATTCTTCACCAGTCTGCTGCCGGAAGAATGGTTTCTGAATGGTCGAAGAAACCAGAATGCTGGGAAGCTGTAAAAAGCGGTACATATTCTTCAGAGCTTCTGTCAAATATTCCAGAAATAAAGGCATGAAATTTTAACAGTCTGCAAGGCTTCCATCATTTTAGCAAAATATTATAGCCGAGAGTCTGCTTTATGCTTGTTAACTTAGATTTACAGTCCGCGTGGGCAAACCAAAGCCTTACCGTCCATGCAGCTACGTCCTTCTGTGTGCTTTGAGGGCCGGGCTGGACCGGAGCGTCAGCGCAGGACAGAAGGCTTTGCGGGACTTCTGGTTTTATTACTTTTACTTGCGGCGTTGGTCCCGTACAGGCCGTCAATAGCATCCCGCAGAACGGGAGCAACAATGCCATCCTTTTCATTACTAGCTCCTTCGATTTGGCCTAAAAGTCGTTCAAGATTTTGGGCGCGGTCTGTCTGCCGACCGCTTTCAGCTTCCAGCGCACCGATCTTTGCCGCTGTATCGGCTTGCAAGGTCGTCAGGGCGGTTTGATAGGACGCAAGACTGGCGCGCGCCGTGTCCCGTTCTTCCTTAAGGGTTTTAATTTTGTGATCCTGCCAAGCCAATAAGCCCGCAACGATCAGGACCAAAAAGCCCGCGCCAAGGATTTTCCAATGATCCAGAATGAAGCTTTTCATCGTTCCTTGTTCCCGTTTTTGTGAGCCGCGTAGAGATAGGCGCCGATAGGGCCAGTCGCCAGAACGCCGATATAGGTCAGGATCGATTTCAGGAGTTCGATCTCCGTGTCCCACATCGCGTGATAAACGACCAGCAGGTTCGGCAAAACCAGAAACACATAAATCGAAACATAGAAGGCCAGCGTCCGCCTTACTTTGATGGGATCATTGCAATCAGGCTTTATCATCGCGGCCTCCGTAATTCAAAATGGGGCATATCGTGGAATTTGCTGTCGGCATTGTTGCCGTCAAAATCCCAATCGCCGCCCCAGCGGATCGAAACACCTTCAATGGCAGCTGCCGCATACATGAGTCCGGCAAGAACGGCGAAACGTTGTTTGTCGCGCCAGACATCCACGCCGTTCACGTTGTAAGGATAGGGTAGAAGGTCTACGGCTTCCGCCAGACCGTCATCGTTTGCAAGATGGCGGCTGTCGCTTGTCTGTGACGTGCCAGCTTTTATAAGTTCCTGTTGACGATCTTCGTCACGCAAAGCTTCAAGGACAGTAAAATCCATAATCTGAAACGATAGCGCTCGCCGAACAACCCGAACCAGGGCAGGATCCAGTTGCTTAAGGCGATCTTCTGATTTCTGAGAAAATTTATAAATCATGGCTCACCCCACTTTCTCGTGAAGTGTTTTCAGATCTTCCTTTATGTCTGACATCTGCGATTTGATAACGGCGATATCGTTTCGCATTTCACTTACGACCCTGCGGCCCGTGACATCGTTATCGACCTGGTGTTGCAGCTGACGGATACGTTCATCCGTGACGGCCTGCTTCTTGACGATCCAGGCAATCAGCTTGATAGCCGCTGTGATGACAGCCACGCTGTGCGCGAGGACAGCAAAAAGCAGCCCTAACTCTGTTAAGGACATGGGAACCTCTTATGGTTGGTGGTTAAAAAATCAGTAGGTCGACAACACGACCCATTGACCGCCGTCAGAGAAAATCGTCATCGCAGCGAAATGTTGTGTCAGATCCCAGATCTGGGCATCCGGCCCACCGGAGCCACCCGCCATCTGAATTTTCACATAGTTAGATGACGGGTCAATTTTCTTGATGGTTGCTATGCGGCCAGCGGCAGCAGACGGTGCTGGCAACTGGAAGATCACCTGATTGCTGAAAGCCGAAACCAGATAAACCCTATGCAGCATTAAGGATTCATAGAGTGCTACGCTGTCCACAAACGTGCTTAAAGCCGGAGTTCGGTTATCTGCCAAAATCCACCAGTTCGCGCCGTTGGAGACCAGCGTAACCGTATCAAACTGTTGCAACAGGATCAGCTCACGGCGATCTGGGCCGAGACCGTCCTGCTCTTTAATAGTGATCGGATTTTCCCGTAGATCATTCTTTTTAAACGTCACCCAACGGCCACCGGCATCACCTGCGTTCGGCAAAACGATGTTGTAAGGCAGGTTGAAGGAACTCAGCAGATAAAAGGTATGCTTCATATCAATGAAAATATCGCCCTCATGGTCCACAGGCGGATCAATGAAGGTCGTGGCCCTGGTCATCCCTTCAACATGGATGTCCTGCACCTGTGTTTTCTTGAGATAATTTTTGACGGGAAATCCTGCATTATAAGCCTGATATTCCCCGTGCAGCGTAGGATCCCAGATCGCCGCGCCGCCTGTCGCCGAAAACAGATTCACGATTGACGTGTTTGTTGAACCGTTATCGATGCGGATGCCAGGAGCCAGCCCCAGACTTTCAGCATAGAAATTGACGATAACGTTATGATCTGTCGCAAATCCCAGCCGGAAACACGCCTCCGCAGACGGATGGACGTTAGCTTCACAATCAAAAAATGAATTGTTATATCGACCAGAACTTATAAAGAATCCGCTGCCGGATATGGGTGAGCCAAGAGAATAAACGCGCACATCGTGCAGCTTGTTCGCATTCGGGCTATCGCCGAACGTATCGGGATCTTCCCAATCCGCGGGCGTTGTGGTGAAAAGAACGCCGTTGATTTCCGGTCTGGCGATCAGGAGACGGTTGGCATTATTCCAGTAGCAAGGCTTGTTCGTGTCATTCCAGCCATCGAAAACAAGCCCCTGGCTGGCATCCCAGATTGATACGTTTTCAATGACGTTTTTCACGCACGGGCTGTCACGGCCATAAAGCATGATGCCAGAACCGCCGCCAACAACCCGCAGATCCTTAACGATGGAATAGCCTTCCACGATTTCAATAGCATTGAAAGTAGAAGGATATGTCGGCTGCTCGATATGATCGTAGGGAAAGTCCCGTGCCTGTATCACGGATACATCGCCCATACCAAACAACATGCGCCCGTAGGGAACAATGACGGCGGCGGTGGTCCGGTAGGTTCCTGGCGGCAGAAAGACCGCCTGATTTTCCTGCAAAGCTGAATTAATGGCCACCGTATCGTCAACGATCCCGTCACCGTAAGCGCCATAATCCTGTGGCGTGGCAACCTCCCGGCTGCCAAGATATTTCCGCAGGTCGAGCTTATTGACGTTCTGACCAGGTATCAGAACGCTGTCGATTTTCTTTGGCATGGTTTAAAGCTCCGCGCTGGCGAGAATAATGGCGCTTGTGCCGCGTTGAATGTGAAAGCGGCCCGACGTAAGACCAGAAAATAAAGCAATATCAACTCGTGCACTGTGGGCTGTATTCTCATGAACAGTCGAGATATTCGGCCCTGACTGGTTAAAGTCAGCCGTGTAGCCATCCGTCATATTAAGCGCCGCCAAAGCTTCATATGTTGGCGCTGTTCTCATATCGGGATGACTTAAAATGGCCTGCATATTACTGGCAGAGTTTGCGACGCCGATAATACCCGCGACAGGGCGCAGATAACGGTGAACCAGTTTTGTTTCAAGCGCGGCAGGCCGCAGTTCAAAAGAGCGTTGAACATCCCCGATGCTTAATTGCAGCTCTGCAATAAAAAAATCTTTTGTTGTAATTGCACCGCATTCTATTTTCACCTCAATCTCGATGCCATTCCTGCAATCGCCCATATCGCTTATGGACATGCCAATCGAGGCATTGGTGTCGTTGGCGACTGTGTCGGTCTCGGTATCAATCTGTGTGGTGCTTGAAAAATTGTCAGCGGCATTTGCCTTTCTGATCGTCATCACGCAGTTTCGTGTCGCGCCGGAATCGTGGTAGGTGCGGGCCGAAAAATAGGCGGGCTGGTTATAAAACAAAGCGGCATCCCTGGCTTCAATACGGTGTCTGAAAAGGATTGCGCCGGATCCTGTCAGGGTCGCATTTTCCACAAAACAGGCATAACCCGTCTGCGCGAGGCTGAATGCACTGGTGACCTGCTTAATCGTTCCGGCAGATACGGTGCCTTCGGCCTTTACAGCCAGAAGGTCGACAGGCCCATATTGCCATGAAGTGCTGAGGGCTTTATCGCCGCGATGAGAAACAACGCAGCCGCCATTAATAATGGCATTTAAAAAGCCAGGATAGGCCAGGTCTTCCGGCTGGACCGCGCTGTCAGCCTTGGCTCCTTGCGCGGCTGTAGCGAAATCCCCCGTGTCAGCGGCTGCGGCGGTTCCCAGATCCTCCGGCTGCACAGCGGAATCCGCCTTCGTGCCTTGAGCAGCGGTGGCGAAATCCCCTGTATCGGCAGCGGCAGCCGTGCCAAGATCTTCGGGCTGGACAGCGGTATCGGCTTTGCCGCCCTGGACGGCTGTGGCGAAATCCTCGATATCCGCTGCGGCAGCCGTACCAGCGTCCGTAATATTGGACAGGGTGTGATTATGCCCTTCCTCTGACAAGCCATCCCGAATATCGTTCACGGTGGTTTTGCGGGTCGCTCCCTCCTGCACGACCGGAATAAGTTCGGTACCAGACAATACGCCAGCATCCGATAGCTCAGAGATTTTTTTAGTGGTTGTCATGTGATCACTCCAAAACAAGAACGATGGACGCTTCGCCGCCCGTGGTGTCTTCCACAGGGCCAGCAAAACCTGATTTGTTGCCGTAGCGGTCGACCGACCGCAGCCAATAGAAACGGGTAGATGAACCAGTCAGTCCGGTGCGCGTATATTCGCTTCCGTACACTTCCATGATCCGCGACGCATCGGATTGCGGATCATCTGTGTCTTCGTCGTGTTCCCAGACTTCGATGTAGCGAAGATCGCTATCAGTGACGGGAGTCCACGACAGATGGATGTAATCAGTCCCGGCTTCCGTCTCGATATTCTGCGGCGCACCTGGCGGTACATCGGCATTGTTCGGTGCGACGACTTCCGGTGAGCTGTCCAGGCTCTTGAGCTGGCTGACTGAATATTCGTAGATATCCGGCCCATCTTCATCAAGTGTAAGATCTACGCCCAGATCCTCCGTCATCGCCCATGTCGTCACCGTGCAAGGCAGACCGGATAAGCCAAAACGCGGCAGATCAACAGCGATGGTATTACCCGCCGCCAGCTGGAAGCCGACCAAGTTAGACGGAAACAGGATTTGTTTCTGCCTCCTGTTCTGTTCGAGCGCAATCATGGCGATACGCTGCGCCATAGTCGGCGACTGCGTGAACGGCAGATCCAGCGTCGCCGCTGTTTCTTCGTCCCCGTCCTGTGTCACATAAGCTGAATTGCTTATTTCTGGATAATCAGTTGGCTGCCATTGGTGGTCCGGCGAAATAAACGCGCCGCGCACGGTATTAATAAGACTGCGGCGCGAACGATGCGGTTTCAGCATTACCGCTTCGCGGGCATGCTGAGGCTCCAACGTGTACATGGGCGCGTTGTAAGCACCAACCTTCAAACGCCATTTCCCACCCGTATAGGTCAGAAAGCCCGCGCAGCTTGAAAGCATGTCTTCCAGAACGTCGCGCGGCTTGGCCGACAGATCGACAACCCCGTTGCAAGTGTACCGGCTTTCGGTTCCATCAATCGTATCTACTTCTTCGTCGCAGATATTCGCCGCAGCAATAAAGGAATTCAGATCGATTTCATCAAGCGACGCATTCAATCCAAATTCAGATGTCACATAGTCCAGAATGCACAGAGCGGCGTTCTCAGACCATTCCATTTCTTCCGTGCGCGGATCGTAAATCTTCCGGCCTTTAATAACCGCCGAGATATTCGGCAAACCGCTTGCATAGGCTTTTTCATCAAAGCGCAGCTGTGCATGAATGTAGGCAAGGCCGCGCAATCTATGACCGCTTGACCATTTGCCAGCAGAATTAGCAACCAGAACCGTATCGGCCAATTGGCTGGCCGTACCAAGATGTTTATAAACGCTGGCATAGACCGTGCTGCCCTGTTTATATGGATCAGCCGTAGCGTCACCGTTTCCGTCAAGCGCGACGATGCCATCGTTAAAGAAAATATCCTCAATTTCTTCGACTTCATGCGCGGCCAGGACGATAACGACATGCAGGATGTCCAGCTTATCACTGGAACCACTGGCCGGACGGCTGTGAATAAAAACGATAGGACCGCTGACACGAGTGCGGCCATAAACAATCCGGTGCGATGTTATAGGCTGACGCACCATCTGCGTCCGTCCACCACCAGCAATATCAGACGCAAAGGATGCCGTATTCGCCCCGGTGATGCGCGGCTTATCCGGCTCCTTACCGAAAGCCTTTGACCCCAGATAAGAAACGCCAGTAGAAACGATGCCACCAGCGACCGCGCCAACGATGGATCCGATAATACCCCCGCCAATGGCTGCACCCACGACATGGCTTGCGAAGGCACCGGCTACAGCACCTACGACTGGAATTGCAGCTGGCATTTAACCGATCTCCCATGCGCGAATACCCTGTAACAGTGGATAGGCGACCAGACCCCGAAGCCCTGGACAGATGATGCGGTCGCCCGCGCACACGCCCAGTGTTTCACCCCGCCCGATATCGATCAGGCAGATATCGCCTCTTTTGGCTTGTAGAGCCGGAATCTTTGGAACGCCGTGCAGTTCCGTCATGGCATCGGCAACAGCGCCGACACCACCAAAGCGTTTCAGAATGTCTTGAGCTTCATCAAAAGTCCGATAGCCTCTCAGTGATGCCGCAAGGTCTGTTCCCGTAATCGCCAGACCGCAATCGCAAGCAAAAAGGCAGCAATCATTTTCGCCCCATGTAAAAGGCTTCGCCCAGGCACACGCTATCTCGGCGGCTAATGCCTCCGGCCAGTGAGCGTGTCGTTTCAGCATTTTTTGAAAACTTTCAGTCAGTGCATGAACAAGCGATGCTTTCTCCAGAATTTTCAATCAGGAAATTTCCTTGACGATCTGCCATATCAATCATGTCCGCATAAGTCATACGGCGATGTTTCGGACGAAATGTCGCAGTTAGCTCCTGCTCCTTTTCAGCCCACCATTTCAAAGAGCCAGGGTTGCGCTGTTCAATGGAAATTAGCGTGCCTTTGCCCTTCATAAAGCAACCAATGCAGTTTCCGCATCCAGGTGGAATGCTGAGATCGAATTCTTGTTTAGACCACCAGGAAAGAATCTCACTTTTTGTGATTCCTGCTTGCCATAGCGGGGCTGCATTTGAATAATGTTTTTCGCATCGGTATAGAAGTTTTTTAACCCGATTTGGCTCATCTGCCCGCAAACCAACTACATTAGTCCAACGATCATACCCTTGGCGGATCATAAATTTTTGAATTGGTCTGACTTTTAGAAATTCAGTACAAAACCTCGTGCGCGGATTAGGCAGATATTTCTTTTTAGAAATCAATGCGTCAAAAGGCGTATTGAACCCATCATGAGCCATCGACACCCATTCAATCCCTACGTTCCATTTATCCGAACACTTTTTTATAAAATCATATGTACCGGGATGCTCTTTCCCCGTATCCGCAAAAACCACATGGATCCCTTTAGGCAAATTCCTACCGTACGCCTGAAGGATTTTATAGAGCATGTATCCGCTTGTGCGCCCTCCTGAGAAGGATATGCAAGCAGGTGATGCGAGAATGAATGGATCCATTAATCTTTTACTCTGCCCCAGGGGATGTCTATTTCTTGAAGGGAGGGAACGTATTCCAGTCCTTTATCATTTGGAAAACGCGCTTGTTGATCCGCGTCCGTATATCGCCGCGTTCGTGCGCGTTCTAAATCTCGAAGCCTGTTTTCAACCAGCAGCGTGATTGTTGCCGTTGGTCCGCCGTCGATAATTTCGACCGTATCCATCCGACCGTCAAAAATGACGATAGGATCAGTCACAAGTGCAAAATTCTCGTCCAGAAACCCCAGATAAACTTTTGCCTTACGGCCTTGGATCGGTTCGGCGACAGCGTCAGAAATGTTTTCAGCCTTTACACCCGACAACTGGAGCGTCATACCTGTGGCGCGAAGCTCCATCGTTTCTTCGACCGTCGATACGCGACCTAGAGTTCCGATGCCCTGCCACGTTTCGTCATCCCATTCCAGATTCCCGACGCCAGACCACAGGCGCGTTTCACCTGAAAGAAAATCCAGCCATGCAAGAAGGATTGGCCGCACAACATCCTTTTCGGTTTCGGCGGCGGCATCTTCGTCCAATCGGTTTGTCACAGAGCTTCCTCAAATCGCAGTTGATAGGCAGAGATGACGGGCGACCTGGTATCGTTACGGCCAGCCTCGTTATCCAAAAGACGCATCAGAACACCCACATTTCCGGTCGACAGATCAGCGACCGTGATGGCTCCGCGCACCCGTGGTGCGATTAGGACGGCGCTGTAACCGTTTATGTCCGTCACAACATCGGCCAGGATCAGATAGGCGCGGCCTTGCGACCCTTTGATTGCTTCGCCTGCCAATAAAACTTTCTCTGCCCACGGCGCGAGACCATCGATGGCAAGTTTGTTCCAGCCGCCGCCGACAAGCTTCGGCGTTCCGGCACCCTCAAAGAAACGACCACCGACCTGAAAGACAATGTCGTCTCCGGTTTCGGTTTCCATCCCAAAGCCTTCTTCCAGGCCGACTTCCATCGGTGGCCCTTCTTCCAAGGTCAGCTCAATTCCCTTTTCAGACAGGATTGGAATGTCGACATTCTCACCCCAGATTTCATCACCGGCTTCCGTCAGCAGAAACACATTGTCAGGACCGAACAGAAAGGCATCGAAGCCCGCGCAGAACAGAATGTTTTTTTCCAGTGCCAGCGGTACGGATTCCTCAAAAGTGAGAAATCCGCCATCCTGGGTCATATCGTTAAAATCATGTTCATCATCAAAGAAGCTCAAGCCGGCACGGTCGGAATAATCTTCCATTCCGTGCGTTACGGCTCTGGGCTTCGTGCGGCGAAAATCCGGCACGATTATTTTGCCCGTAGAGCCGTTCAGACGGGCAATCAAAGCATCCATCACGGCTGCCTTACTTCCCGTCAGTCTGAAATCGAGCGTGGCACTCCAGCGAGTGCCGTCCCGTTCCTTGGTTTGCACAAGGCCCGTAAGATCAGAAATGGATTGAATGGTAATCGGGCGAATGTAATAGCTTTGCAGGACCGGATAGATCCCTTCTGGCCATTCAAACGCGCTCATATCAGCCCATTATTCCTGCGGCAGCACTTCAATAAATTGCAGATTGAAAGACGATCTCATGCGGTTGTCGGTTGGGTTGTTTCCGCCTTCGTCATCCACCAGCCGCATCAGGACGCGGCAATTATCCGTAATCAGCGGCCCATCTTCGACCGGATCGCGCAGGCGCGGTGCGATGGGAACGGCGGCTTCGCCATCCCCGTCTGCATCCACGTCCTGCACGACCATGTGCGTCCGGCCTTCTGATGTCTGAATCAGATCGCCAGACAGCAAAACGCCAAGCGCGTTCGGCGTAAAGCCGGACAGGCTTAAAGTATTTCCTGTTCCGCTATCGAGCTGCGGCGTTCCTGCCAACGATCCTCGCGCTTTCAGCCGCCGAAAGTCCGGTACCAGCACATGGCCGACCGGACCGCGCAAAGCCGCGACAATCGCATCCATGCGGCGTGAATCTATTTCGCCACGAACGAGCTGCATCTGTGTCAGCCATCGCGCACCATCACGCTCTTGCACTTGAACATGCCCTGTTAAAGGACTTTCAAATCGGATCGTATTGGTGCGAATGAAAAATGACTGTGTCGAAGGGCGCAGATTTAAAGGCCAGATGACGGTTGTGTCAGTCAAAGCGGCCTCCGCGTCGTTGCCATTGATCGATAACTTGTGTCTTTGCTGCCGCCGTGCTGGTGCGGACGATGCCGGGAATCCTTGCCGCCAAGGCACGATCCACAGCGTCTTCCACCTGTTTTGCCGTTGCCGCTGGATCACTGGACCCGCGGGCATCGACATTGACGGTATATGATGAGCCGCCGCCGGAAGATTCCACACCCAACCGCCCAGAAGGCAGGCGGCGTAAGGGCATGATGGCTTCCGGTCCGGCTTCGCCCATCAGGCCCGTGCCGTTCGCCATCGGGAAAAGGGTTGGTTCAAAGACCACCGTTCCCTTAGCGAAACCGCGCACGGGCCTGCCGCTGGAAAAGACATTTCCGTCCGCGCTACCGAAAAAGCTCCCGAATATGGATCCGAGGCTTTGTGCAAGCGGACCTGTGATCTGCGTGCGAACGATCAATCTTGCGATGTCGCTCAACATGCTGTTCACCATGTCTTTCCACTCAAACTTTCCGGTCATGGTGAATTCGACCAGAACGTCTTCCAGATTTCGCAGGGCGTTGGCCGTAACCTGTTCGACCTGTGCCGCCATGTCGGTGGCTTCGTCAGCGTAGCTTCGTAAAGCGCGCTCGACACCAGCTGACCATTCACGGCTATGCTGGAGCATGTTGTCACGCGCTCGTTTGGAGGCGGCTTCAAATTCTTTCTGATTAATCGCGCCTTCTTTTAAGAGCTGATTAAGCTCCACCATTTCAGCGTTATATTTTTCCTGCGCGGATGTCTGTTCTTCCGTCAGCCGTTTGATATCTTCGATCAGTGATTTACGGCGTTCTTCTTCCTTGCGGCGCTCTTCCATCGCCTGCTTTTCATCGTATAAAGCGCCTGCCAGCTTTTCGACTTCCTGACGTTGCGCTTCTGTGGCATCGGCAGACAGGCGGCGTGTGGCCTGGTCGATGAAGTTTTGACGTTCAGATTTTTCAAGCGCATCCACTTCCGCGTTTAGAGATTCCACGACCTTCTGATTGGCTTCATAGACTTTCTGCTGACGATCCAACTCGGCGGTGGCGCGTTTTTCTGCTGCTTCGTTTCTTTTGCCTTCCGCTTGAGCTTCCTGATCGGCCAGCTGTTTCAGACGGAAATTTTTAACTTCCAGCGCATTTTCCAGCAGCTTGTTAATTTCATCGCTGTTGACTTCGTTTTTCAGCGCGTTGATCTGTTCGATCATCCGGTCATATTCGGCCTCGACGCGGCTTGCACCCTGATGCGTGAATTCAAATATCTGCTGCCCCAGAGAGTCCTTGAGACTGGCGACATTTTTCGCCTGTTCTTCCAGACGGACCATGTCAGCTTCAACATCTGGTGCGTTGGTCGGCGTACCGAGGGCCGCGCTCTGTTCGCTTTGCAGCTTTTGCAACTGGCCCAGAAGTTTTGTGCGGCGTTCATCAAGAATATCAATCAGCGTCTGGTAACGCTTTACGTCACCTTCAACAAAAAACTGCAACCCGCCCGCAGTACGGCGGGCTTCGATCTTCTTCTGCAAATTATCGATGTCGTCATTGATCCCTTTAAGGTCATGCCGCACCGACCGCAGACTCAGATTATCAAGACCAAAATCGCCAGATAAAAACAATTTTGTTTTTTCATAGGCAACACCAATACTAGCCGCGAATTCAGATAGCCAGCTGGCCGTGTCAGCAATAATCGGCGACAGGCCCAGCAGCGCACGGGAAAAGTTGACGGATACGACCTTACTGAGTGTTTCCAGTTCGTCGCCTGCCGCCTCGGCTTCACGCACGATATCGGCTTCCAGAACAATACCAAGATCCCGCGCGCGCTGACGCATTTTATCGATGCTATCCGAACCTTCGGACAGCATGCTGACCAGGGCCACGCCCTGTTTGCCAAACAATTCAAAGGCCAGGCGGACACGCTCAGTCGGATTTTCAATATTCGCCATAGCGTCGGAAACATCGCGGAAGATGCTTTCCGTATCCCGTATATTCCCTTGCGTGTCGCGCACGGAAATGCCCAGAACATCAAACGCAGATTTGGCAGCGCCGGATCCCTGAGCCGCTTCACCGATATTCTTGGTGAATTTCTCAAGTGATTTGTCGAAACTTTCCTGCGCTACACCGGATTGTTCTGCGGCATAGCGAAGTTCTTGCAGGGCTTCAACATTCAAGCCGAGATTGGTGGCGGAGTCTTGTAAGGCTCCTGCTGCGTCCAGTGCTTTCTTTGTCATCAGCGCAAGGCCGCCGACCGACACGGCCCCAGCAGCAACCACCGCAAGGGATTTCAAGCCCTTGGATAGAAACTGCGCCCTGTCCGTCAGGCTGCCAAGACCTTTAGAGGCGTTCTCGCCACCCTTTTCAATCAAGGACAGGGATTGTTGACCGGACGCGCCGATGACGGCGAGTTCAGCTTTTACCTTTCCACCATCTTCCACCATCAATCTGACGGCATATGTATGCTGGACCTTAGCCATGATTTTCCGGTGTTTCGTTTAGATGATGAATGAGAACAGCCTCCGCCTCCTGTAGCAGGACAGACACGGTGGCTTCGTCATAGCCACGCGCCCGCGCTGTTGTCAGGGCGGCATTAACGTCAAGACCGATGACGCGGCCAGATGATGACAAGCGCAGCTGCCCTAGAACCGCCATCAGCACATCCCACGCTTCAAATTCTTCGTCATGGACCAGCTGATTTTGTTTGTAAGGGCATTCCGCGCAGTCAAGATCTAGGCTGCGGCATCCTTCACAGTATTCCGGCCCTCCGCCGCGCTGGAAGTGCCAGCCGCAGAGAGCCTTGATGCGTTTTTTGCGGCGTTCAGGAGAACCTGCCGCATGGTGAATTCCTGATAGAACCGTTCGCCGACCGGATACAGATCCATGACGGCACGGATGTTTTCAGGCGTTGCCGCCGCATCCTTGCCGTCCATTTCAACTCCCTTCAGTGCGGTAATGTGCCGCATGGCCAGTTCATAAATAAGAAACGCCTGGTACAATCCGTCACGCAAATCGGACGTTGCTTCCTTTGGCGTTTCTTTATCAGCCAGCCGCCTTGCTGTAGCCTGTGCAGACAACATGGCAGGTGTCGTTAACGGCCTGACCGTGACAGAAATACCGTAAGGCAGGTCCAGATCGTAGGGTTCTTTTTCGTGTTTTAAGCTGATCATGTGTATTGTGTCCCATCCAGTTCGTTAAGAAGAGTGACCGTGACCATCTGGCCGGCTGCGACGTTCCGCGCACCGCGAAAATCAAACGATGCCTGAACGCCGCCAGGACCAGTGACCGCGAGCTTTGGTTTCGGCAGATAGACCTCGTGCGCGGTGATCTTTAAAGACAGGCCCGCCGCGAGGACATAGGAAAATTCCAGATCGACGGGTTCACCGTTGGAGGCTGCGTCGATCAGCGTCGTATCCGCAAAGCGGACATCGATGCTTCCCGTCAGGGCCGCGATAGTGGGATCGGCGCCGTCAATCAAACCATCGTTACGGATAGTTTCAATCTTCTCCATGTTGTTGGAATAAGCGATGCTGCCTGCCGTCAGGTTGGCAATACGTTCGCCGCCGCTTTTAATCGCGCCTTGAAACTGGCTGATCCGCCCGAACGTCAATTCTGTCGGGGTGCCACCCATTGATCCGCTGTAACGGGTTTCTCCTTGCGCGATAGCGTTGATGGTTGCGGCTGCCGCGCCCGATCTCTGAAAATCGAACGAGATGGAGTTCATCACCACGCCCGTATGCACGAAGTAAGCCGGGATTTGCGGCAAACCAACTTCAACGGAATAGCTCGGCAAGCTGGATGCGCCCGACTTAAAGACGTGGGCGGTGCCGCCCCCGGTGAGGGTTGATCCGCTGACTGTTGCCACGGAAGCCGCCAGGGTAAAATCATTTCCATTAGCACCCGTCGCATCATGAACGATTTTCAGCCGCTGCGTTGAAGACGGACGGCTATATGTGGCATCATTTACATCATCATCGCTTGAGGCATTTAAAGCTGTGACAGCGGCGTCAACGGTTTGTACCACAGTACCCTGGATCTGGATTTGATTACCGGAGGGCGATCCTGAAACAAACGTAAAGACAACGCCGTTGATGGTGATTGTCGAATTTGCCGCAGGATTTACAGCAAAATCAATATAGCCTTCGGCTGAAACTGCATCGGATTCAGGATCCCCAAAAATACCTGTCAGCCAGAGACCCAGATAGCGCGGATCGACCGGGACAGTGATATCGCCATCATTATTGATGACATCCAGCAGCGGTTGAGCAGGATCACGGCCCAGGCCGAGGACAGGATCGTCAATCAAACCTTGTTCGCTGCCAAGGTTGCAGCTGGTAAAGGGCATCTTGACGTAGTTGCCCGTAGCCCTTTTCCCATAGGTAGTTTCGCGCTTGAGCAAAAGCCCTGCGCTTGAGCCGTAAGCTCTTGCCATGTCAGATCTCCATTTTTAGGGTTAAAAAAACGCCCTCCGGTGGAGGGCGTTGGATTTGGTAGGCGGCTTGTTCAAGCCAGCGGGGAGTCCGTATCGTATTCAGCAACGATAATCAGCGTTCCCGTCTTTATGGCTGGCGCGCCGATGACGGGTTCGATGGCAATTTCCGGCCTTGCATAACTTAAACCTGCCACCAGACCGTCGAGTTTGGGATTGGCTTCCAGTACCTGACCAATCTGCACCAGCATCGCATCAAATTTCTGATCCCGTTGCGCGGAATTTCCTTCCTCTATGTAAAGGACGACTTCAATCTGATGCTCGTAATAAGCGTTGTTGAAACCGCCCAGCACTTGTTCAGGGTCTCCGGGATCACCGTCATAAATAACGATCAGGCCGGAAGCGGGGATTTTTTCCGGCAGCACTGAGTTGCGTTCGACACGCGCATCACAGCCATCCGCCAGTAAAGTCCGCAGCTTTTCCAAAATGTCTTCGGCGCGGCTAGTCGTCATCGGGTTTCGATCTCCGTGTGTGTTCTTTGCCGATTATATTCGGCAGTTTCTCGCCCCAGATCTTCGCGGCGGTCGCCACGTCGAGCCGTTTTTCAAGCTTCACCTGACGGATCAGGATGAACATGATGGCGGAAGACAAACCCTTGCCTGTCCGCAAGGCCGTTTCACTGGCCTTGCGGAAGCCGCGCAGCTGTCCCGTCTTGCGGCTGTAAGAAGCGCGGACATTGTGAACGACCAGAAAGGACGGCCCTTTGTCCCTGTAAACAAATTCCAGCTTGCCGAGCTTGGCTTCTGGAAAGTTAAGCGGCGTAAGTCTTTTGCCGTCCGTCCCCCTTTTGGGAGCCGCAACGGTAGGAATAGCCAACCACACGCCACCAGCTTTCGGTTTGATCAGAACGCCTTTGTCGAACGCCTCAATGATTTTCGGCGCACGGGTGTAAACCAGACCAGCCGGATTGTATCCTTTGTTATCGTAGACCCTGGACCGCCATGCATTTGCCAGTTTTGTCCCCATGCCTGCGCTGGTGACTTGCTGCCTAAGATCTGTTTTCAGACCTTCAGCAGCTTCCTTCGTCCCCGCCTGGATGGCTCCGGTGATCGCCACAAATTCCTTCTCCATATCCTTGGCGAGGGATTTTGCGAATTTAGCGATCATCTTCATCGATCAGGCTGGCCTTGTATCCAATGTCCAAACAAGACGGTCGGCATCAAGAATCTGCGGTTCGCCCTGAATGAGGTAGCTGTCACCATTCACAATCAGCGTATCGCCATCCAGCGGCGTGATATTTTCCGAGCGCCGCAGCTCAAAAATGCGTGTCGTTGTATGAATGCGCGTCATGTCAAAGCCGACAACTTCGTCTTTATGCTTCGACACGACGCGAACATTCACAGATGGGCCGGACTGCGGAACGTATTCCGCGTCGATGCCGAAAGCGGAAAACACGCTTTCGACAGCGATCTCGCCCAGCCCCGTCATTGCCCGTCTTCCTCTGAGAGTTTGCGAAGGAAGGCATTCGCCTCATCCTTGGTAAGGAGTTTCTTTGAAACCACCTTGCCTCCGGCATCGACCACGTCATAGCGGCCTCCACCTTTGTGATGCAGGAAATGCTTGGCGGTCTGTGCTTTCTTTTCTTCGGATTTTTCATCCTCGATCAGAGCCAACTTGCCCGCCAGTCCTTTTGGAAGATCAGACGCAAGCGCGACGGTTTCGCCGCGCTTGAATTCAACGATGCCCGTCACGGTGTAACGGTCGCCGCTGATTTTTTTAAGGCTGTGCAGGCGCGCTCCCGCCTGCTTATCGGTCAGCCCTAAGACAGTGCCGGGGCCAAAAGCAACTTTGACCCCGGTAATTTCATAGCGTCTTATCATGCGCGCCTCCTTACGTCAGGTTCGCAAGGCAGCCGTATTGCCAGAAGCCGAAGCCCACATTGCGCCATGTATCGACGCCGTAGTGGTGCTTGTCTTCGTTGAATTCCAGCTCGGAACCTTCCGCGATGGCTTTCAGCGCGACAGGTTCTTCTTCCTGGCGGATAAACGGTTTGATTGAACCGTCCGTGCGGAACACGGCGAACTTGGAGGTCCACGGCAGACGCGGGTTGGGGGCGACCTTGAGCGAGATCGCATCCATAACCTGGATGATGTTGGTCTGGCCGTGGGTGATCACCGGCGCGGCGGTGGCGGCTTTTGCCACATGCCACATTGGGACAGGAACCATTACCAGAAACTCGCGGGCGTTTTCGTTCAGGGGTTCGCCCTGATTGTCTTTAAACCCGAACATTGCCTGGACGCATTGCAGGATCGAGAGCTGCATTTCTTCGACAGACGGCAAAGTAATGCTGCCATGCACTTCCGTGGGCAGGCCGCTGATATCGATTGAAAGGTTATTGCTCTGACTTCCGCTGTCGCCTTCCGCATGATCGGTATCGAAGAAATACTGACCATCGTAGCAGACACGGGATTCCCCGTTTGCCACAAGTTCGGAAATCAACTTCGCCCAATGCGCGTTGGTGCGGTCCGCAAGTTCATCGACGCGCACCATGACCTGTCCGGTCTTGTCGCGTTTCAGTTCACGCACCAGCAGTTCCAGCGTTGCCTCGAAATGCTTGTTTTCGATGGTGATGCCGTTTTCACGGAAGCCTTTGGCTTGCCGCCCGCCGACCCACTCACGCATCGCAGGAATTTGACCGAGCCATTTATAGGTTTCGGATTCCTGATCAGACGTGAAGTAGTTGGAAACGGCGTTGATCCAGTCCAGGCCAGGATTTTGTTCGAGGCGCTGATAGTACCGGCCAATAATGGCACGGCTTGAGAGCGTTGACGCACCCATGTGTGGTTCTCCTTAATGTTGTGAAGTTAATAAAGAAAAAGGCCAGTCTGATTAGGACGCGGCCCGCAGTACGGTGTAGGCGATGACCGCGTCATTGCCTGAGTTAGCGGCAGACAATTCCAGCGCCAGCGTGTTTGCTGTGCTGATAACCGCCCTTTTGAGGTATGCAGCCTGCGTCGGTGCGGATGCAATTGTTGCGACCACAATGTCCGTATCAAGCGCACCTGTCACCGTGCTGTTCAGGGTAGCGCCGCCGCCGGACCAGGTGACTTCGCCAGCAAAAACAACGATGTGCGAGGGTTTGATACCGCTATCGAGTTTTTCCAGAGAAATCGTGTCGTTGGCGATATCGGAGTTCGTCACGGTCGCGGGGGCGCGGGCCGTCCAGAATTCCACAACACCGACACCGTTCGAGATCCAGCGTTTGACGGCGCCAATCTGCGTGTTGGTGCTGGCGGTCATTGTGAAGGTGTCATCGTCAGACGCATAGACCGCCTTGCCGATATCATCAATGGTCAGGCCCGTGACGTTGAGGACAATCTGACCTCTCGACACAACGCGGACGTTCAGTTCACCGTTGCCGCCATCTGAATTATCAGACTGACGCAGTGCAAAACCGCCGAACACGTCGCCAGCCGCAAGCGGGCGGGCATAGCCGGAACTGTTGAGACCGACTGCGGCTCCTTCGTAAATAACGTCGCCCGTAATGACGGGAAGATCGTTATGATCGCCGAGTTCATAATTCCTCGGCTTGTCTACTGCTAAAGTAGTCATCGATTATTCTCCTTGATAATGTTGGTGGGTTACTTCGCGGCGAAACGGCGGACACGGCCTTCGTCTTCCGCCTTGCGGAATGCGATGTAGGTGTCCTTATCGCCAAACTCAGCACGAATTTTCTGGTCTTTTGCCCACTCGGCGGCAGCGCGTTCTTCGATAGGCGCGCTGGTATCCATGCTGGACAATTGCTGATCCTGTGATGGACCGATGCTTTTATTTGCATTGGCGTCTTCCCTGCGGTCTTGCAGGAAATCAAAGCCACGCTGTTTCTGTGCGGCGACAATTTTCATGGCGAGTTCACCAGGTTGGGTCTTGCCATCCTTTTTGGCTTCCGCGACCATGTCTTCGTGACCGGACAGGGCCATTTCTTCCAAGGCCATGATGCGTTCACGCTCGGCCTTGGCTCCGGCCTGCATGCCTTCGTCATAGGCTTGCGTTTTGATGGTGTCCTGTGATTGTTCACGGCCTTCGCGGATCAGAACGCCCGCGATTTGCGGAAATTCCCGCATCAAAAATTCCGCTGTGACCTGATCACGGCGAATGGTTTCCGCATCGCTTGTCGGCGTTGCGGCATTGGCTTGCTTATCCATAGTGTCTCCTTGAGGTTTGGGTTGGATATCGGGATCGAACACAAGGGCCAGCGCGTCCCGAAATCCGCCGACCATATCCGCCATGCCTACGCGCACGGCTTCACGGGCGGGGAGAACATCACCCCGTCCGAATTCGCTTAAAACTTTTTCTATGCTGATACCGCGATGAGCAGCGATGGCACCGACAAACTCAGACTCCATCGCGTCAAGGCGGCGCTGAACCGAATCCTGACCTTCTTTGCTTTCGGGATTGAGCCTTTTCCCAGGCGCATTACTCGATACAAACTGTACCCAGCCTCGGTCCTGGTCTTTGGCGACCGCCATAGCAACGCCGATGGATCCCAGAGACGTTGTCGGCCCGGCAACGATCTTGTCAGCGGCTGAGGCAATCCAGTATGCAGCAGACGCAGCGTTGCCATAAGCGTAGGCAATAATTGGCTTTGTCCCTCGTGCAGCGGCAATGGTGGACGCCAGCTCTTCAACGCCTGTAATGATACCGCCAGGGCTGTCAATTCGCAGAACGATGCCATCGACAGACGCATCATTCATGGCCTCTTCGAATTGGTCGCTGATAGACTGGACATCCGTCCCGCCAAAAAGAGCCGACAGAATGTTCGAATACGGCGTGATAACACCGGATATATCGATGACGGCAACGCTGCCCTGCTGCTGAAAGGCGTTCTGTGATGCCAAAGGCAAGGCACGAAGCGCGGCTTGTGGCGCTTCTGTTGGCAAGACATCGATTTGAATGGCAAGACCTGTGCCGGATGGAATATCCCACATGAATTAACCCTCCGTTTTTGCTGGAATGACGAATAGGAATCCGTCTGCACCGTTTGAGATCACTGAAACCTTTTGCCCGGCTGTGATCGTTTCCGCCCAATTGCTCCCAGCTGGAAGAAAGACGCTTTTTACCGCATTGGCTGCGGTCGGATTGGGGCCGATGGTGTAAAAGCAATCTTCCGTAGAGATCAGACGAACCAGCGGCGCATCAATGGCGGCGGAAGGCGTGGCTGTACTCGAAAATGAAACCCTTTGAGCGTGTTCATAATCCCATTGCGGCGCAGGAACGGGGACATGATGATCCCCTCTGAACGCGCATACGATGCGGTCAGGCATAAAATTCTCCTTTTCTTGAAATCAGTCTGTTTCTTCTTCGAGAAGTTTTTCAGTTGCAGGATCAGGCTGCGCTGGCTGTTCAACCATGCCTTCCAATCCATCTTCGACACGGCGGCGGCGTTCTTTCGCACGCTGCTTGTGTTTCTTTTCCCAATCGCCACCCGTGAGTGCTGCCGTTTCTTCGGCTAGGGTAGAAATTCCCATGTTGACGCGCTCTTTTGCGGCATTGGTTTCCTTGAGCTGATCAATCTGCCCGCGCGGCGGCCCGATCCAGTCGCTTCCCAGATAGGCGGCACGAATCAACGGATCGCTGAAGAAACCAGGAGCTTTCAAGCGCCCGCGGGCAACGGCCTCGGTGATGACGGCTTCATAAACAGGTTGGCAGAACATGCAGGCCAGCCATTGACGGCGCGCACGAAAGAATTTCCAAGCCTCGACCAGAGCTGCTTGCGCCGCACTGTACGATGCCGTGAAATGCTTGATCAGAATTTCAAACGGAATTTCCAGAGCTACGCCGACCTGCCGCAAGATTGCCTGCATAAACGGATCAAATGCCTGATTGGGGCGTTTTGGATCCGCAATTTCAATGCTTTCATAAGGCATCAGGTCAAGAATTGCGCCAGAACCCAGCCGGAATTCATCGTCATCACGGCCCTTGGTTACGCCTGCCGGAGCCTCATTCATGGAAGAAAGCCCGTCAGGATCTTCGCTTTTAACAAAGACCGTGAACATCGCCGAAATAACGGCAGCCATAATTTCGGCTTCCGTGTATTTATCTAGCTGCTTAAGGCTTTCAATGACCGGAGCCATGTAAGGAACGCCGCGCACAAGGCCAGGACGCAGGCGCGTGAATAAATGAAGCATTTGTCGCGTATTATCACGCCCGTAAGCCGTAACACGCAGGCTTTCGCGGCTGCGTTTGTCGATCACATCACCAGGGTGTGCCTTCAGAACGTGATAGGCAATCGGTGCGCCGTAAGTATCGATCTCGACGCCGCCCGATAAATATGGCGTATCTGTTTTTCCATCGGGATTACAGATACGGTCGGCTTCAATCAGCTGTAAAGTCGTAGCAAGCGGCCAGCCTGGACGTTCAATAAAGGTTTTAAGAACAAAGACGTCGCCGGATTCCAAAGTCGAGCGCAGCGCGAGATCCTGCAACCCCATAAAGTTTTGCGTTCTGGACGCATCGCAATTTTGGCTTTCGGCCCACAGACGGAATTCCCGTTCAGCCGCCCGTTCGAAAGCGTCGAATTCATCCTCAGTCTCACCGAGAACACCTTTCAGTACATCGCGGTCGATCCGGCTTTGAACCATTAATCCCGTGCCGACCACATTGGTCACGACAGTATTGACGGCCCCTGCTGCCAGCGGTGCGTTGCGGATCAGGTCACGGGAGCGATCCCGCAGCGTTGGCAGATCCGGCAAAGTAACGGTGTTGGCGCTGCCTTCTGACGTCTGCCAGTATTTTGTCTGGCGGCGGTCTTTCCTGGCGGCGTTATAGCCACCATACAGCGCCATCACCGCACGGGCTTTCAGGCGGCGAACGCCTGTTTCGGGGCTGACCCAGCCAATGGCTTTATCAAGAATGGTCGGTTCAGGCAGATCGATACGTTTGCGGCTCATAACGGTGCGCCTCCGCGTGTACGGATGCCGCCGCCACGGTTTTTACGCGCCACGCGCTGTTCAAGATAAGCCTCCCGCTCGTACAGGATTTTTAAATCGCCTTTGGTGACGTTACGCCCTTCGTACGACACGCTTTGACCGCCTGTTTCGACAGCCTCGATGGCGACCCTGACGCGATCCAGTTTTGTTTGCAGATCATCGCTCATAATTTGATGCCTTTGCTGCGGACTTTGCGTCCGCGTGTCAAAACCGCTGGCCCTGAAAAAGGTGCGGCGGAACCCTGTTCGGATTCCGCCGCCTCAGTTGCTGCTGCCAGTGGGGGAGGTTGATCAATACCGAGTTGTTGTTCGATGCCCTGCCAATGCCTTTCACCGTAGCGATCCAGTCCTTCGACGGCTGCGGCGGCGCGCGCATAGACGTAACAATCCAGAGCTTCGTTTCGGTCGCGGATCTTCTGCCAGTCCCTAACGGGATATCCGCGACGGTTTCTGCCCGTAATGAGTTGTTCAGAGCAAAGCTGTTTCAGATATTCCTCATCGATTTCCGGCAGATGAACGTAGCCGGCTGGATAAGGGTCTCCGCTTTCCCGCGTGGGCGGGGATTTACGAAGGTTATTGAACAGCTCCAGCTTTGCGATACCACCGACCACAGGCCGGATACGCAGACCGCGTTTTATCTTCCGTCCGTCAGCTGTGACATCGACAGCCGTTGGCATACCGACAAGTGCCGCGCCGCGCTGTACGCCTTTGATCACCATGATCTGGCTTTGTGACCGCCGCCGCGCCCAGGAATAAACTTCCTGCGTCGCAAAACCGCTGTCGACAGCAACCCTGCGTACCGGAAGGTCATAGCCGCTTTCATGCGGCCAGCTTTCCGCCAGCATGGCATCCAGCTTTTTCCAGACTTCCGGCCTGGCGGTGTCACCATCAAGGACACGGTGTTCGACCAGCCAGCTTTCTTTTTCACGACCCCACGCCCAGACTGAAATCTCCAGACGGTCTTTCTGTACATCCACGCCTGCTGTTAAAAGCAAGCCGCCCTGCGGGATGGAGCCGATCCGGTAACTTTCACGCCGTTCGTACAGACGCTGCCAGTCAGGGGCTTCGCCTGTTTCCACGTATGTTTCTCCGAGTTCGGTGTTCTTAAATGACTTGATGGCTGCATCGGACCCTTGCGCGTCCAGCCATGAACGGGCGATTTCTTCCCATGTCCGCCAGCCAGCCGGTGAATAAAGGCTTGAAATATGGAATCCTGCCGTCCGCCCATCACCTTCGGCCTGCGCTTCCCAGAAACCATTCTCCAGCATCCACGTCTTGTGACGTTCTTCGATATGGGCTTCGCAATGTTCGCATTCGTAATAAACGCCTTCCGGCTGCTTATCCGGCCATTTCAACTGCTCGAATTTCAGCCATTGATGAACACCGCAGGACGGGCAAGGAACCATGAAACGGCGCTGGTCGCTGGCCTGATATTCCCGTTCAATCCTCGATGTGCCGCGTATGGTCGGCGTTGACACCAGAAGAATTTTCCGGCGCGCAAAAGTCCGTGTCCGTGCCTCTGCCAATGAAACCGGATCACCTTCGCCGTCAACATCGCCAGGATAAGCGTCGATTTCATCCAGAAACAAATATCTGACGGGCATGGAGCGCAGGCCGACCGCGCTATTGGCTCCGGTCATCACCAGGATGCCGCCCTGAAACTCTTTTGCGAGGATCGTATTCCCGCTGTCCCGCGACCGTGACGGGAAAACCTTTTCCCGCAAGGCCGGACTTTCTTCAATCAGCGGATCAATTCGCTGCTTTGAATTTCTTTTTGCCATTTCGACGGTCGGCAATACCGCCAGCATTGGACCAGGCGCGTGATGGATCACGAAACCGATCCAGTTATTGCCGCATTCGGTTCCGCCGATCTGCGATCCTTTCATAAATACGACCCGTTCCACCCCTGACATGGGCGACAGGCAATCCATAATCTCTTTCAGATAAGGCGTACGGCTTGTCCGCCACGGCCCTGGCTCGGATGCTGCCTTGCCGGACAGGCGGCGGTGATTATTGGCCCATTCGGATACCGTCAGGCGCGCATCGGGCCGCAACCCCTTGGCAAAAGCCTTGCCATAGAGATCGTCAGCATTCTGATGCATCGAATATCCCGTAATCCCCGTGTTTCAACAAAAAGAGCAATGAAATGATCGAACAAAAACTGGATTGAAGCCGCGAAGTACGGGTTCATGAACATGTGATCAACGCAAACAAAGGAGAAAACAATGATCAGGAAAAGCCAAAAGCAAGATCCGGTGGACGCTTACATCTCTAGATCAGCAAACGTCCAGGCAATGTTAAAACGTCTTAGCGACGCCGCTGCCGACCATTTCGACACCAACCCTGACGAAATTCACTGGGGCCATGTCGGAGACATTGGTCACATCGAAGAAAAATTGAAACAACTTTGCGATGCTGTCTTTAAAGAAGGCGAACACGCACCAGAAAACAAAGCCTGATTTCTAACCAAGGAGAAAGACCATGACTAAAGCAAAACCAAAAACCAAATCTAAAAAAGCCAGCAAGCCGTCCACGAAGCCAAAAGCTCCAAAGACTGCGACCAAGCTTCCAGCTCCGAAAAAGGCTGAGAACCTCAGCAGCAAAACCATGTCGATCTATGCTGCGCTAAAGCAGCAAGATGGAGCGACTGTCGAAGAGCTGGCAAAACTGACAGGCTGGCAAGATCACTCAGTGCGCGGTTTCCTGTCCACCATCCGCAGCAAAAATGAAATCTACACAGTCGATAAATTTACACGGACTGATAGTGGAAAGACGGCTTACAAGCTGGAAGAAAAAGAATCAGCCAGCAAAGAATAGTTACAGTCGACCAAACAAGGAGGCATTTGCAGGAATGCCTCCTTATTCAGTTGATTAACATCTGAATGTACGGGTTCATGTGATTGTGAACGCAAAACAAAGGAGCTAAAGATGACCAAGCCTGACAAAAAAATGGACGCTGTTGTAAACCAACTTGCCAAAGAATTTTTTAACTATGAAACGCTAGAAACTCGCAACAGCGACAGTCTCGATTTTAAAGAGACAGCTGTCTGGTGCGTTAAGAATGCCTTGGAAGCCGCCTACAAAGCTGGCAAAGCCGCAAAATAGTTACGCATAGGTCCGGCCATGCAGCGCGTTGTAATAATTCACAATCGCTGTCAGGTCTAGGTTCGTCAGATTACCGATACCCATTGCTATTCCGTACAGTTCGCAGCCGTTACCCAGCTTCGATGTGCCGTGATTGGCTCCCCCAAAATTGAATTTTCCATTGTTAGAAGTTGTTGACGGCAGTGATGTCGCTGTACCGCTGACTGTAAAGCTGCGCGAGTTAATCGCGGATTTATAATTTCTTGTCCCGTTGTCCCATGTGAAGGCATGCAGGATCGGGACGCCGACATAGACTCCAATCGTGTGCAGGCTTGTCGTCACGTTTTGCGTTCCGTCCGACCTTGTCAGGCGGAACGTGGGGTTGCTGCTGTTATTGCAATCAAGCCGCCAGCCAGCAACGTTTGATCCATTTGTGTTTCCGTAGAAAGTTTGCGCCAGATTGAGCGATACATATTTTAAAGCTGCCACACACCACCATGCGTTCGTAAGATCTGAACGCATCATGTTATTAAAGAAGGTGTTGTTAGTTTTCAGTTCAGCATAATCACCGCCATCAAGAATAAATTTATTCGTATCAAACGTGGGATCGTCGGTCGTAGCGTTGACATCTCTACCCAGCCAAAAATCGTAGGCGTTTTTTGTAGAGCCGTCCGCTGGCCGTTCACGGATATTTGCCCATGTCTGGCCGGATCCTGGATATGACGATGCCAGGGCTGCGTCTAGCTGGAAGACCGTTGAAGGCGGCAATCCGTGAATAAGCCGTGTCGGCCCCTGCGCGAACAATGTTCCCAAAGGCAAAGGCATGATTATCCCTTAATTTTTTAGGCTTTTGAAAAAAGCCGATCCATTCTCATGGACGGCTGTCTTGCCCGTGAAATCTTCCCAACGCCTGACGATCACATCTACATATTTTGGATCCAGCTCCAGCATCCGGCACTGACGGCCCAGCTTCTCGCAAGCGATCAGCGTTGAACCGGATCCGCCAAAGGAATCCAAAATAATGTCGTGCGACTTGCTGGAATTTTTGATGGCGCGTTCGACCAGCTCGACGGGTTTCATCGTAGGATGAAGCGTGTTGCGTGACGGCTTTTTGACAAACCAGACGTTTCCTTGATCCCGCGCACCGCACCAGTAATGGTCGTTGCCTTGCTTCCAGCCATAAAGGATCGGCTCGTACTGACGCTGATAGTCGGATCCGCCCATCGTGAACATATGCTTGGCCCAGACAAGGTAGTCCGACCATTTGCCGCCAGCATTTTCAAACGCCTCATGCAGCGTGGGGATTTCCCGCGTACTCATGCAGATGTAAAGCGCGCCCTTTGTGACCGAAAGCATATTGGTGATCGCATCGAACAAGAATTGTCCGAAGGCCGCGCCCAGATTGTCGTTCAGAATGGTTCGGCTTTTGCCACGGATTTTGTCTTTAGCTGTATTCCCGTAATCGACATTGTACGGCGGGTCAGTGAAAACCATGTCGGCCAGCTGGCCGTTCATCAGCTTTTCAATATCGGCTGGCACGGTAGCATCTCCGCAAAGAACACGATGGTCGCCCAGGATCCATACATCGCCCGGCTTGCTGATCGCTTCTTCCGGCAATTCCGGCACGGCTTCGTCTTCTTCCGAGGTATCCTCTTCATCGGAAAAGAGAATGTTGTCGATTTCAGTGGGATCAAATCCCAGAAGATCGAGGTCGAAATCTTCGATCTGCAAAGCTTCCAGCTCAATCTTTAACAATTCTTCGTCCCACCCGGCGTTCATAGCGATCCGGTTGTCAGCGATAATCAGGCCGCGCCGCTGGATTTCTGTCAGGTGCTTAAGATAAATAACGGGCACCTGACTCATGCCCAGCTTATGGGCAGCAGCCAGACGGCCATGACCGGCTACGATGACGCCGCGCTCATCGACCAGGATGGGATTGATGAAGCCAAACTCCTTAATCGACGCCGCAATCTGGTCGATCTGCTCAGGCGAATGCGTCCGCGCATTGTTGACATACGGGGTCAGCTGGCCCGGAGCCAGATATTCTATTTTCAAATTATCCATGACTATCCTTCGATAAAAGACGCAAGAGTTCGGAACGCATAAGCGGCAGCCAACGGGACCACGCCGTTGCCGCAGAGGCGGATTCTGTCCACCCTGTCGGCCATCCCATCAGCCATTCTGTGAACAGCGGGTTTAAACGAAGCTGGGACTGATCCCCATGCTTCGAAGTTTCGCGGTCCTGGCGGCCATGCTGAAAGGCTGTTTCCGCAAGTGATGTCTGCCCTGTCTCCCGTTTCTTCATGCCGGGTGAGTCCTTCCAGTCCCGGCTTAACGGGGTCGGCCAGGTCATCGCCTGCGTTGTCAGCGATCCGTAAGAATTTTCCGTCCTGTCCGCCATGCGTTTCAGGAAAGTGTCCTGACCTTCGTTGGTTTCGCTGGCGCGCGGGGTCAGCCAATGCCGTGCCGTTTCCGACAATCCCTTCCGGTAACCAGGACTGGTCGAGCCAGGTTCCTGCGCCCGCGGCGTGGGCCAGGATGAACAATCGTTCGCGCTTATGCGAAGCACCGACTTCTTCCGCCGTAAACAGGCCCGCCTTAACGCCGTAACCCAGCTCCCGTAAGTCATCATGGACTTGTTCGAAGCCCAATCGTAAATGATGGGATACGTTCTCGAAAAAAGCGATCCTTGGCCGCAGATCTGCCACGAGGTCACGGATGTGCGGCCACAGATGCCGGGGGTCGTTTTCAGCCTGTTTCCGTCCGGCGATACTGAATGGCTGACACGGATATCCCGCAACGACGATATCCACGCAGCCACGCCACGGTTTGCTGTCGAAGGTTCTAAGGTCAGACCAGACAGGCGCGGCATCCAGTGTTTCGTCTTCCATGCGCGCCGCAAGGACGCTGGCGGCATAGGCTTCCCCCTCAACATAACAAACGGTTCGGCTGCCAGGGATTGCGAGTTTAAGTCCAAGCTCAAGCCCCCCAGCTCCCGTGCAAAGGGACAGCACTGTGGGGGAATGACAATCCACACGAATAAATCCGTTAAATGATGGGTTTGGTTAATTCTTCAAGGACGCGGTTCAGTTCGTCCGAAAGGATCTGATGCACTTTGCGGCGATCTGGTTCCGCCGCAAGAATGGCGTCCAACCGGTCGGGAATTGAAAGCAGATTGTCGCGGACAGTCCTGCCACGGCGGTAGGCCGCGCTTTTCACTTCGTCCACGTCGATAAATTTTCCTGCCTCGACCTTGGCTTTGATTTCCAGAAGCTTCACTTTTTCAGTTTCGCTTTTGATTCTGGTCTTGAGCAAAAGTGTTGGCAGCTCTGCCGTTGTGACGGTGCGCTGCCTAGGCGGCGTAAATTCTTTTTGTGTCTGCGGCTGATCGCTTTGTGCGCGCCGTTGCGGTCTGGCAGGTTCGCGCCGCGCTTCTAAAATCGCATCAGCCATATCAGGATCAATCAATCCATTCTTAAGAGGCAGAACGCCTTTGCGGACGAGTTCACCGATATACTGCTTTGAGACGCCGCAACGAACGGCATAATCCTTTTGCGTCAATAATTTGGACATGGCCGGTCAAGTAATCCTGCTCTACTTGACCCCAAATTTGAGGGCCAATTTACTTTGTTATTTCAAATTGTTACGGGTCAAACCGCTGCCGGGCCAGTCAAGTAAGTTTTTCTGTCAAACGCTAGAAAAGTCCCGCGCGTTGCCCACCCTCAGAGGAATGTCCCTGACAGGACCCGCTGATCATCAAAGATGATCGCGGCGGATCGTTGATGAATGTTTTTTTGAACCGACAGCTGGAAGAACGATGGATCGTGAACGCATCTTTCCTGAGCGTAGAGAAAGAATGCCCTATTTTTTCAAAAAGTGTTTCACCAAAGATGTTGAAACGTTGTTGAAACATTTTTTTCATTTTAAATGAACCTGTTATCAATAGAGATACGTTCTGATCTTTGCGCCATCAGGATCTTTTGCATTCAATTTCGCCACGATCCACATCATTCCGTGGCTGTAATTACGCCACAGAGTCGTGCGGGATGACTGATACCGATGCTCCAGCACCTTCCACGGCACGTTGTTGGCGCGCTCCCAGATGATCTTGCGCTCTACGATGGGTGGCCACAGCAGCCATTCCATGACGTATTCCATCTTGGATATCTGGCGTGGCGTATATCGCAGGCGGCGTTCTTCCGGTTCCTGATTGGCTGACAGGATCCATTCATCGCTCACGGACTCAGGCCAGACGGAAAAATACCCCTGCACCCTGACAGGAGGAAGGGACCGCATAACCTTTGCGGCTTCTTCCAGATGCACCTCGACCAGGGCGTTGTCCCAGTATGGTGCGTAAGGCAGGTTATCGATCATCATTGTTCTATCTCCCCGTAAAGTTTCTCCCCGATGCGCTTGACCAATTCTTTTTCCGGCCAGGTCAGACGTTTGTCGGACGGCTTGACCATAAGCACGGTTTGTTCACGCCACGTCGTGCGCGCCAGTGCTTCCAGGGGATCGTCACTGGATGGCATCATGGAGCCGTAAAGCTTCTCTGCCAGATCGATGACGGTCAGCTTGTCGTCGTGGCTAAGGCGGCGGTCAGACACGAGAACCATGAGCGTAGCCTGTTTTCGCCATGCGGCACGGCGCATAAGAAAATAGTCTTCTTCATTTTTTGGCGTCTGTGGTGCGCGGGAAAGCGATGATCGGTATCCTTGATGCATGGCTATTCCCCGATCTTTTTATCGATGGTGTAACGAAGAAGCGCGAGAGCATCGGCCTCGTTGTCATCCATTGGTGAAAATCCCAGATCCATGACCGCCCGCACCACGTCTTCTTTTGAAGCGTTGCCTCTTCCGGTAACGTGATATTTGATAGTCCCGACAGGGACGCCCTGATAAGGGATATCCTTTTCTTCCGCCCAGGCCGTGAGCTGCCCCAGAAAGCCACCGTAGATATGGGCTGCTGTCGTTCCCACATGACGCCGAACTTCTTCAAATACGATTACGTCGATGCCTTCTGCCGTGCCGTGCAGGGTTTGAAGCCAGTTCCTGAAACGCAGCATCACCATGCCGCCGCCAGAAAACCGATCAGGTTTGAAGCGTTCGATGCCGGAATAAATCTGTCCGTCACGCCGCCTTAATGCCCAGCCCATATTCTGACCGAGATCGATTGCCAGTATCTGTGTTGTTAAATTCCCGTTCATGGAAATCTCCTTTCAATGGGGGTTAAAACGGAATGTCGTCGCCCTTCGACCAGTCGAAGGGCTTGTCAGGTGGATTGGTTTTTCCGTGGATCGCGGTGATTTCAGCGCCGGGGAATGTCCGCTTGATATCGGCGACCAGGGTTCCGGCGTGTTCGATCAGGTGGGATATTTCGGAAAGCGTCCATGTTTCGCATTCGGGCGTGGCAACGAGATGCGCTTCCGCAGATGTCCGCACGACTGCGACAATCCTGCCCGATCCTGGAAGAGTGACTTCCCACACTTCAGCGGAAAGCGGTTTCTGCCCTGCCATGTCGGCGGCTTTATCGAGAGCTTGCCACGCCCGTTTCATGCCCTCGGCCTGCACACGGATCAGGTCACTTTGTCCTGACTCGATAGCCGCGTTGAATTTTTCTGACTGCGCGTCGAATTTTGAGCGCAGCTGGTCGTCAACGATTAAACGCAGGCGGCCAATACCCCATTTGCGTTCCATCTGCGTGGCTGTATAATCCACACCGTCGATAAAGGATTTCTGCAAATGCTGGGCTGGCGCAAAAACGTTGCGTGTTATTTCCAGCTGCTGCCGTGTCGGAGGGATATGGCGTTTCATACGCACCTCCCAACCCCAAAGGGGGAGGCGGCGTGTTCCGCGTCAGCCGTCCCCTTTAGGGGGAAACATTTGAAACACGGAAACACGGTGAAAAAACAATGCGTTAGCCACCCCGTGTTTCGGGATGAAACTGAAACACGGAAACACTGAATAAAATCAAAGTGTTTCACCATGTTTCCGCATGAAACATGACCGTCAAAAATCATAGTCTTCCTCCATTGCTTCTGTGTCTGGAAATTCGGGCGGCTGGGATGCCAAATCCGATGCAGCGGCGGCGCGCGTGATGCGCTTGATGACGACAGGGCGCACCGTGCTATCAATGACGAAACTGATAGCCTCCGTGCCTGTGACGATGGTTTTGTTTGCGCGGCAGGCCATCTCGATCATGGTGCGAAGAGTTTTGCTGGCCCGCTGATGACCTTTTGCATCCGTCTGCCGGAACTGGATAAAGTAATCGGAGCCGCCCCAGGCAAGGCGTATGGCTGCCGCATTCAACGACAGGCTTTCTTCCTTCACCTGGGCGGCCAGCGAAGCGATGATGGTATGATTGGCATCATCCTGATCCGGTGCGCTGCGGATCAGACTATCCTCCAGCATCACGCGCTCCAGCGTCCCGACTTCTTCCCCATTGGCGATCACGACGCTGATGCGCTTGAACCATTTTGCATCGGGCGATACGAGGGATAGGTTGGCCTTGGCATCGTCCAAGCGGACATAAAGGTGACGGTCATTGGCGGAGATTCCGTAACGCTCGGAATCTTTCTTGCTCATGCCGTACAGCGTTTCCATGATCCTGGCCACGCCGTTGAGGGAACTGGCCCCGCGCGCCGTGTTCATGTCTCCGGCATAGCCTTCCGAGGATCCCTTTGGCGGTTTGGCTGTGTGGTGGATCAGCAGAACAGAACATCCCGCACGGCGGGCGATATCGCGGAACATCTGCGACACGAGTTTGATCTGCTGGTTGCTGTTTTCTTCCAGCTCATGGGTTTCAACGAAAGGATCGGCGACAAAGACGGATATGCCGTTCTTTTTGATATGCTCGATGCAGGCATCGACATCAGGGGTGCGAATGATCGTCCCGTCAGGCATCATTTTCGCCACCAGCAAAGGACGGTCGGCGCCGCTGTTAAGGGCCAGCCTCCCTTTGATGTCGGAAAAATCGATCTTATGGTGTTGCAGGACGGCAGCGAGACGGCGTTTCAGTTCATCGCTTTCATCCTCGTTATTGTAAATCCAGACTTTGCCTGTACGGTGAACGGCCTGTCCGGTGATTTCTTTTCCCGTGATGATGGCCACGGCCTGCGCGATGCAGAGCGTCGATTTCCCGACACCGGGAGGCGCGATCAGGACACTGAGGTAATCGACTAAAAGGCTTGTGCCTAAAATCCATTGCCGTTTTGGGATCATGGCGACGGGAAGGTCATCCAGAAACGTTGCCATTAACGGCGTATTTTCCAGTCCCTCCGGCACAGTATTCATGGGATCAGGAATGGCCCATTTCTCCCTTGCGCCCCTGATCATGGTCTGGAGTTCGCGGTAGGTCTGCTGCACGGCGTAATGCGGCAGCGTCAGGGCCGATGAGAAAAGCAGAATTTCCGTATCGGACAAACCCGTCCTGACCCAGTGTGCTGTCAGGCGCAGCACGTTTCGATGCCAACCGCCAGGGGAATGCAGATCGCGCAGGCAATCCTCGACCCGCACACCCGCCGCATCTGGCAAATTCAGGCTTGATGCTGTTTTTTGAACAGGCGCATCGGCCATAAGAGGAAAAACATGGGAGAAGGCTTCGAATGAAAACGGATAGTGATGAACCTGCTCCAGAGATGTGGCCTCGGCGACGCGGCCTGGTTTTTTTGGGTAGGCGATGGACCCTGCAAGGCGCATGACCCGCGATGGATTGTGGATAGTAACGTCGCCGTCCAGGGCAGCTGTGATGGCTTTTATCTGAGAGACAGACTTTGAAAAATCAGTGACCACTTCATCAAGTTTCCACCATAGCTGCTGCCGCAGATTGGGAACGCGGCCCGTGGTAACGACCAGCGTGGGTTTTATATTTCTGATTTTTTCAGCTGCCGCCTCGGCTACGCCAACATCATCAAGATCGACATATAAGGCTGGCAGTAAGAGCGCATCGGCATCATTCGATCTTATGCCTCTTTTTGTATCCGGCCTGCGAAGTGCTGCGCCGATATAAACATTCTGGCCGTGGAAACTATTGATAAGAAAGGCGCGTTCAGCGACCTCATCAAGGTCAGCAATATCGAACATTTCACAATGACGAACGTCACGATCCTCGCCACGCGGCCCTGTCCAGGCAAGCTCAATCAGGCCGTCTTTTGTGCAATCGCCGAACAGATGCTGAACGTGCGTCAGCATCATTTCTTTGTTCGGTTTTAAATCATCATTTTTCATCATTGATTACTGCGATTGCGGTTGAAGGGAGGGAGGAGCCGCCCGTGATGGACGGCTCCTTTGCTGGCGGGGTTAGAAAACCGGCTTGGACAAATTGCCAGTGTCCGGTGCCGGGGATGGCTGCGGAGGCTGGACGGTGCTGGCTGCCGGTTGGTGGGATTGCTGGTTCTGAGGCGCGGCTTGCGGAGCTTTTCTTTCGCCGTCATCGAGCGCGGCGGGCCTGTCGATCCAGTCAACGATCACAAAATTCGGGACGTTGGTACGGCCCTTGCCGATCTGGATGTTGGTGGCATCTACGAACTCAACGACAGGAACCTGACCGCGATGGTTAGGAAGCTGCTCTTCATATAAAGCGTAGAGTTTTTTCAGCCCTTCCGATGCGCCTGTCGCCGTGGTGGCAAATTCACGCAGACGGTCCGGTCCGAATTCCTGCGGCAGCAGAATGTTGAAACCGAAGCCGCGTTTCCATTCACGTCCGTCTTGCGGTTTCGGTGCTGGCGTTTGCAGATTGGGATCCCATACCCATTCAGGCGGTGAATTTTCGGCGAAAATTCCCCAGCCTGTGCGGATATTGGCAAGATCGAACACGCAGCGCGGAAGCCTGATACTTTTTGTGCCTTGTTCGGTAGAAAGCGCCCAGCTGCTCGTCCCCGCCATATAGCGGATATGAGGCACAGCGGCGCCGCCGTTATAAAGATTAAGTGGCATGGTAGTCTCTCCTTTGGTTGGTGGGTTTAAAATCCATAGACATCCCTGGCGCACGCCCTGGTGAGCGTTCCCCAGCGGAAGTTCGAATAGTCCGGCGCGTAACGGGCTGCGATTTCCCGCCAGTCGGACGATTGCGACAGCATTCGCATGACGATGTGAGCGATCTGCGTTGCTGTATGGATTTGTGCGGCAGCGGCTTCGGCGGAGAGTTCCAAAACCTTGTGATCGGATTTGGTGACGTAACAGAAGTGTTGCGCCCTGTTGCCGCTGGCTTTCCAGTAGATTGCGGCCTGGAGCTGATGCTCCTGCGACATATCTTCCGGCATGCGTGATGTGGTTTTCAGGTCGACGTCCAGGCCGTGACCGTCAAAGGCAAAATCTTTGTAGCCGATGACAGGAACCGGAATGCCTTCCAGCATGATTTCAATTCTGTGTTGGCGTTCGTTATTTTCAGGTCTTGTGGGGGTTCCGTATGGACGCAAAGCGGTCAGCGCATTACGGACAAAACCGTCGAATGCTTTTTTGCGGCCTTCCGCTTCCCGTCCGACAATTTCTTCGAGCTTGGCTTCGCGGTCTTCTGGATCGTAGCCGCCGAGCGCCGTCTTATGACGGTATGCCTTGGCAGCCAGATCGATGCATTCTTCTATGGATGATGTGGGATTGAAAAGTCCGTGGGATACGGCGTCTTCCGCTGCCTGTCCGGCAAACATGGCGATATTGCCAGGGTCTTTGATTTTCGCCAGGTAGCTGATGATCCAGTATGCTTGAGAGCTTCTGAAAGCGTTGAGGCTAGACGCTGATAGATGAGCGATGCCATGTTGTTCGAAAGGATTCATGTTTTCTGTCCGTGTGTTTGTGAAATCAACACGGACAGCATGGATTGCTCAGGGTGGGGACCGCTTGGGGACGGTCAGGAGATCGGCAGGTGACAGGCCGGAGACGCTATTGCGAATCTTTCTGGTTAATCACGACACCAGCGATAAAATCTTCGTGCAGCCTGTAAAGGCCACGCGAGTCTGAAATAATCAATTCGCGCCAATAGGGTTGCCGTTTGAAAATATCTTTCAGGGTAAATGTTTCTGATCCGGCATCCTGCAACAGCCGTTTACCGTTTTGCCACGGCTCGCCCTCTATCGCTGCATAATATAGCCTTTTGATGATAGCCGACTGAATGGCGCCGAAGGAAAAATCACGCGCTTTGAAGGCAACGTGCCGAAAATCAGGGGCGCAGTTTATTTTTATGGGCTGCTGCGGTCCCATCGCCTTTCCAATGATCTCGACGGTGCATTCCCCGCCTGTACGAAAACCCAGATGTTCCTCCAACTGTTCTTTGCCGTGAGTCAGCACGACAAGATCATCGTATGAAACTTCCACATCGACCGCGCCCGGCTTCAGGCAGATGGCCTGATTGATATCCGCACCGGGAAATTCCCGGATAAAAGCCGCACCCTTGTGCAGAATTTTTCGATAGTCGGCAACATAGATCGGGGTGTAGCCCTCCCAGTGCATTTCCGTCCGTTTCAGAATCACCTGGTTATGGACCAGGTTCTCTTCTATTTTGAAAACACTGACGGGAGGAATCCAGGCATGCACGGCCAGGGTGCCATTCAGGATGCAGTTATCAAGACCAGTTTTGGAAATTCCGCACCCCTGTATAATTTCCGAAAAATTGTAATATGTGCGCTGCTTGTGTCCCCACATCTCCGGTTTCTCCCTTCCGCGATAAAAGCCTCTCATTATTTTTGATTAGTATTGTGAATTTAGATTGTTCATTATATGTTCGTCAAATGTATCTATTTTGTTTTCCACAAACCTACGATTGAATGCAGGATAAGATGGGCAGCGCGTTAAGAAATTGGGATCAGAAAACCTATGGCCTGAACGATATTTCGGAAACCATGCCCCTGGCGATGGCGCGGCAAATAAGGATTCCGCTGTTCTGGGAGAGCGTCCCTGCAGGCGCGCCGGAACACCGCGAAGGCTATGTCGATGAATACATCGACTTTTATAAATACTTCATCAAAAATCCCGACGATGCCTACATCGTGCGCGTCTCCGGCGAATCGATGTGTGAGGCAAATATCTTCCCCGGAGACCTGCTGATCGTTGATCGCGGCGGTGAACCCCGCCACGGTGATATTGTGATTGCTGGCATCAACGGACAAAAAACCGTGAAGCGGTTATTCATCAACGGTGATTCTGTGCGCCTGATGCCGGAAAATAAAAATTATCAGCCCATCATTGTAAAATCGATTGATGAATTAAGCATCTGGGGCGTTGTCACATTCGTCGTCAGCCGTCCGCGCTGATCGTCCGTCCCCTTCCTGTCCCCCACCGATCTCCGGCCCATCACCGAGCCGTCCCCATACTGATCTGATTATCTTCAAGGGAGCTTTAATCCGCGAAGATAATCAAAATGAAACGTGTCCCCCCGCATATGATGACAACCGCCGAAAGGCTGGATGAAATCGCCACTATCATGGCGAATGCCGTCATACGTCAAGAAAAGCGCAATAAAACCAACGAATTTGGAGAAGGTTCTTCTGGACTTCACTGCCTACCGGAGCGTCCATGTCATGCAACCGAAGCAAAGGAGAAAGCATGACAGATACGGTTTTAAAGCAATTATCAGCAGTGTCGAACATGGATATTGCCACGCTGAAAGACACATGGAAACGCATGTTCAAGACCGAAGCGCCGAAATTCAACCGCGCTTATCTTGAAAAAAAGATCGCATACCGCATCCAGGAAATCGCGTATGGCGGTCTGACACCCGAAACAAAACAGAAAATCAGAAACCTACGAAACGACATCAATGCGGGAAGCCGGGAAAGAAACCGATCCTTGCCGCTAGCTGGCACGATGATTGTGCGCGAATATCAAGGAGTCGAACACCGCGTGGTCGTGCTGGACGATGGTTTTGAATACCAGGGTCATAAATACACCAATCTGTCCGTCATCGCCCGTGTCATCACAGGCACACGCTGGTCCGGCCCCGTGTTCTTTGGATTGAAGAGGCAAGCATGAACCCAGAAAAAGTAAGAAAGCGTTGCGCTATCTACACCCGCAAATCATCGGACGAAGGACTGGATCAGGATTTTAACTCTCTTGATGCCCAGCGCGAGGCGGCAGAACACCATATCAGGGCGCAGGCGCATGAAGGCTGGACCGTATCGCCCACACGGTATGATGACGGCGGTTTTTCCGGCGGCTCAATGGAAAGGCCAGCCCTCAAACGGCTGATGGAAGACATTGAAGACGGCCTGGTCGATGTGATCGTTGTCTACAAGATCGACCGCCTCTCACGCTCTATGGCCGATTTCATGCGGATCATGGAGGTATTCGACCGCCACAAGGTTTCTTTCGTATCTGTTACCCAGCATTTTAATACCGATACCTCGATGGGCCGGCTCATCCTCAATATCCTGCAATCTTTCGCGCAGTTTGAACGGGAAATGACAACCGAGCGGATCCGCGATAAATTTGCGGCCTCCAAACGCAAAGGCATGTGGATGGGTGGTGTGCCGCCTCTGGGCTATGACGTGCGTAACCGCAAGCTGGAAATAAACCCCAGCGAAGCCGAGGTCGTACAATATATATTCCACCGCTTCATCGAAATCGGCTCCGCCACGATGCTGGTGAAGGATCTGGCTGAAAAAGGCTACACCTCTAAAAACTGGGTGTCAAACAGGGGCAGGCATCACCAGGGCCAGCCTATTACCAAAAGCGCCATCTATAAAATCCTCTGTAGCCAGATCTATATCGGAAAAATAAGCCACAAAGGCACGATTTACGAAGGCGAACATGATGGCATCATCGACCCTAAAGTCTTTGAAAAAGTGCGATCCATGATTGATACCCGTGTGCCAAATTCATCACCCTTGCGCTGCACGTCTGCTTCGTACCTTTTGCGCGGTCTTGTTTTCGATCAGGACGGCTATGCCATGACCTGCGCTGCTGCGAAGAAGAAAGAAAGGCGTTACAGATATTACGTCAGCACACAGGCGGTCAAAAAAAGCTATCACGATTGTCCCCTGAAAACTGTTTCCGCACCGTTGCTGGAGTCGGTTATCATTGACCAGATGCGCCGCCTGCTGGCGCGGCCTGAATGGGCAAAAGAGATTTTAGCCAAAGCCCAGAAAGGCGATCTTGGCGACACCCTGACAGAACAGAAAATCGTCCGCGCCCTTGAGAATTTTGAGCTGCTATGGGACGAGCTTTTCCCGCTGGAACAGCTGCGCCTAGCCAATCTGCTGATCCAGCGTGTGGTGGTTTCAACCGATAAGGTTCAGATATCGCTCCGCCCTGTCGGTATGGCGGGCCTGCTGCACGAAATCATGCCGGACGTAGCATTGACGGCTTCACGGCTAACCGAAAATTCCCCCATTACAATCGAAATACCCGTCACTTTTAAAATGCGGGGTGGCCGAAAATACATCACCACGCCGGATGGCAACGCCCTGAGCGCGCCCAAAAGTCCAAGATATGAAAGCAATCTGATAAAAGCCATTATCAGGGGCCATGAATTTGCAGATACGCTGCAAAAAGAACCAGAGCTGACGATCATGACCCTGGCGCAGCGGGAAATGCTGGACCACGGCTATGTCGGCAAGACAATCCGCATGACCCAGCTTGCGCCCGACATTATTGAGGCCATCCTGAACGGACGGCAGCCGCAGGGCATGAGCCTGTCCGAGCTTATGCGGCCTTTCCCTGACGGCTGGAATGATCAGCGAAAGCATTTTGGTTTTGGTTTACAATTAAAAAACTGAACGATCAATCATCGCGGCATGTAGAATTTTCATTATGATCATTTTTCTTTGAATTATTTAGCTCAAGTCTACTCTGTTTTATGATTTTGATTGAACTGTTCATAAAGAGAGAAGCCATTATTGCAGCAACCAAAAGATCAGGCCAGCCTGTCCCTGTGCCAAAAACCCCCACAGCGGCCAGCATGACAGCAACGTTGCCAATCGCGTCATTCCGGGAGCAAAGCCAGACGGATCGCACATTCGCGTCGCCATCTCGCCAGCGCATCAAAATCAGGACGCTGGCCACGTTCGCTAGCAGCGCCATAAATCCGATAGCCCCCATGATTTCTGCCTGTGGTGTCTCGATAAAGAAAATATCATAGATGGTGCTGCCCATCACCCAAAGCCCCATAAGCAAAAGGCTGATACCTTTTGCCAAGGCGGCAATGGAGCGGACACGCAAGGCTTTGCCGATTACGATCAAACTGATCGTATAAGTGATTCCATCCGCAAAGAAATCCAGAGCATCAGCCATCAGGGCTTGAGACCCTGATATATGACCCGCCATCATCTCAACCCCGAACATCAGGAAGTTGATTGCGATGACAAAAAGCAAAGCCCGCCTGAATTTAGGATCAGAACCGTCAAAGCCTACATCGTGTCCGCAGTGTGCGCCCATTTTTACCTATCAAGCCGCCAAATTAAGGCTCGACTTGCTCCACTGATGGATAAAGGGACTTGACCAATCCTGTCTGGCTTTCCAGAAGATCAAGAGCCTCGGTTGCACTCGCCGTATTTTTATCCTCGGCGGCGTGGTGGAAGCGATCCACGGTCTTGGTTAACTGATCAAGCGCTTGGGTAAGTTTTTCACCGTTGCCTTCTTTAACGGCTTGTGGATGATCGTGCAAAGCGGCCACGGCAGCAGCAAGTTTTTCTCCGGCTTCATGCAGGGCATCGGCGTTGTTATCCTTTAATGCTTGCCGTGCAGACGCGATAGTTTCATTGATCATGGCCCAGGCTGCGTCCACCGTATCCGGCTTTGTAACCGAAAAATGTGGCTTTTCATCATGGCCGTGACCATCACCATGCGCCTCTGATGTTTCAGCTGCATGGCCTTCTGCACCATGATCATGGCCATCGGCGGCATAAGCAGGTGCGGATAGCACAATCGTTGCCATCGATAGCAATAGTAGTTTTTCAATTTTCATGTTTTTTACTCCTTTTCTGGTTTGCGTCGGTAAGAACTCGGTAATTTTTCCCCATCGGTACGATATTCCTCTTTGGAAATTATGCCATCGCCGTTGCGGTCGAAATTTGCCTGATGCTGGCCCATATAGGCGTCATATTCCTGCTTGGAAACCTTACCATCATCATTTTCATCAGCGTTCTTAAAACGGTTTTTCATGCGATTAGCCTGCTGTTTCACTGCGGCTTCACCATAAGACTCCATTTTCCCGCTTTTGAATTTTTCTAAGGAAGCGGCTGTTTCCTCGGGTGACAAAATTCCATCTTTGTTGGCATCAGCAGAATCAAATTTAGTATTAGCGCTTTTTTGCAATTCATCTGCTTGCAAAATTCCGTCCTTGTTTTTATCAAATGCCTTCATATCTTCAACACGGCGGTCGTATTTCTTTTGAAGATATTCTGGAATCTCCTTCTTATCATTGTCAGCATAAACAGGCGCGGACAATCCTACAAAAGCAATTCCAGCAAGAAGCAGGATTTTAAATGGCTTCATAGTTTTCCTCCTTTTTAGATTTTGCGAACAGTTTATAAAGTGCAGGGAGTACAATCAGCGTCAGAAGCGTGGCCGTAATAAGTCCGCCAATGACGACAGTCGCCAGTGGCTTTTGCACTTCGGCTCCGGTGCCTGTCGCCAAGGCCATCGGCACGAAGCCGAGTGAAGCCACCAACGCGGTCATAAGAACAGGACGCAGGCGGGTTAATGCGCCTTCGACAATCGCTTCTCGCGATTCCAAGCCTTTTTTCACAAGATCGTTGATATAGGTGATCATCACGAGGCCGTTCAGCACGGCGATACCGGAAAGGGCGATGAAGCCCACCGCCGCCGGGATGGAGAACGGCATGTCACGCAGGAACAGCGTGAGGATACCGCCGGAAATCGCCAGCGGCACACCGCTGAACACCAGCAGCGCCTGTTTTGCCGAACCCAATGCCGTGAACAGCATCATAAAGATCAGGAAGAAACAGGCCGGAACCACGATCATCAAACGGTTCTGCGCCGCGACCAGATTTTCAAACTGACCGCCCCAGTCCAGCCACAGGCCGGGAGCCAGCTTGGTTTGTTTGTCGAGGGCTTCCTGCGCCTCCATGACGAAGGAGCCTATATCACGACCACGGACATTGGCTTGCACCACGACCCGCCGCTTGCCGTTTTCACGGCTGATCTGGTTTGGCCCTTCGGAAAGACGGAAGGTTGCGACTTCCTTCAAAGGCACAAACGCGCCACCCTCACCATCTTCATGCGGCACGGGAACGGGCAGGTTCTCAAGGGCAGGAATATCCTGACGGACATTCTCAGGCAGACGCACAACAATCGGGAAACGCCTGTCGCCTTCAAATACAAGGCCAGCTTCCTTCCCGCCGACCGCTGCTGCGACCAGATCCAGAATCTCGCCGACATTCAGGCCGTAACGGGCAATGGCATCTTTATTGAGGTCAATATCCAGCATGGGCAGACCTGTGGTCTGCTCGACCTTAACGTCTGCCGCACCTTCGATACTGCGAAGGACGCTGGCAATTTTATTGGCAGTATCAGTCATGGTTTCAAAATCATCCCCATAGACCTTGACCGCCACGTCGCTACGGACACCGGAAATAAGTTCGTTGAAACGCATCTGGATCGGCTGGGTGTATTCATAGTTATTCCCCGGCACTTGCCCGACAGCCTTGGCAAGTTTTTCAATGAAATCCGGCTTGGTCATGGATTGATCTGGCCATTCGTTGTGAGGTTTCAAGATAACAAATGTATCGGAAACGTTCGGCGGCATCGGGTCAGCCGCCATCTCCGCTGTTCCCGTCTTGGAATAGACGAACGCTACTTCCGGCAAGGCGCTGATGGTTTTTTCGACTTGCAACTGCATCGCGGTCGATTCAGAAATTCCCGTGCTGGGAATCCGCATCGCATGCATGGCGATATCTTTCTCATCCAGAGACGGGATAAATTCCTGCCCCAGACGGCTTCCCACGAACAGGGAGAAGACAAAGAAAAGAACCGCCGCCATCACAACGACTTTGGGCTTGTTCAGCGACCAGTTCAGCATCGGTGCATAGCCTGATTTGGCTTTCCGCATGATCCGGCTTTCTTTCTCCTCGACCTTGCCCGTAATGCACATGGCGATCATGGCAGGAACGAAGGTGATGGAGAGTAAGAACGCCGCAATCAGAGCGATAATGACTGTCATAGCCATTGGCTCAAACATTTTTCCTTCAACGCCGGAGAAAGTCAGCAGCGGCAGATACACCGTAATGATAATCATCTGCCCGAATACGGCAGGCTGGATCATTTGGCGGCTGGCTTCAACCACTTCCTGCATGCGTTCCTGCAAATTCAGCAATCGGCCCTCATGATGCTGACGTTCTGCTAGACGGCGCAGACAGTTCTCCGTGATAATCACGGCTCCGTCCACGATCAAGCCGAAATCAAGCGCGCCCATGCTCATGAGATTTGCGCTGATGCCCGCCTTCAACATACCCGTGGCGGTCAGCATCATGGTAATCGGGATCACGAGCGCGGTAATCAAAGCGGCGCGGATATTGCCAAGAAGCAGGAACAGGATCACAACGACCAACAACGCGCCTTCGCCAAGGTTTTTCTGCACCGTATGGATCGTGGCATTCACCAGCTTCGTCCGGTTCAGAACCGTCTTTGCTTTGATGCCTTCCGGTAATGACTTATTGATCTCGGCCAGTTTCATATCGACGGCGTTTGAAACGATCCGGCTGTTTTCACCTTTCAGCATCATGGCCGTGCCGACCACGACTTCATGACCGTTTTCACTGGCACTGCCCGTGCGAAGTTCTTTTCCCAGCGCGACGGTTGCAACATCTTTCACATAGAGAGGTATGCCGCCGCGTGTTGAGAGGACAACATTGGCAATTTGATCGACCGTTTCCAGCCGACCGTCGGCGCGGACGACATAAGATTCACCTTTTTGTTCCAGAAAACCTGCCCCCGTGCTGGCATTATTGCGCTCAAGGGCTTCAATAACGTCTGAAAACGTCAGGCCGACAGCGGCTAGCTTCTGCGGATCGGGTTGCACATGGTATTGCTGGGCGTATCCACCGATAGCATCGACTTCGGCAACGCCTTTTACTGTTTTAAGCTGCGGCCTGATAATCCAGTCCTGTACGGTGCGGAGATACATCGCTTTTTCAAACGGCGTGGTCAGGGCACGGCCTTCCGGCGTGGTAAAATCAGCTTCAGGGTTTTCGTATTCGACCGTCCACATATAAATCTCACCAAGACCTGTGGAAATCGCGCCCATGCGCGGCTCTGCACCTTCTGGCAAAGATTCTTTCGCTTGAGCGAGACGCTCATTCACTTGAGCGCGGGCGAAATAAATATCGACATTATCCTCAAAAATTACCGTGACCTGCGCGAAACCGTTGCGCGAGATCGAGCGCGTATAGACCAGCCCCGGTATGCCCGCCATAGCAGTTTCGACCGGATATGTGACCTGCTTTTCAATCTCATACGGTGAAAGCGAGGGTGCTTCTACGTTGATAGCAACCTGATTGTTGGTGATATCGGGAACGGCATCGATAGGCAGCTTGGTCAGGGAATACATCCCGTATGCCGCCAGCACCGCCGTAACCATCACGACCAGAAGCCGGTGAGCGATGGAGAAATTGAGGATTTTTTCGATCATGGTCTTATGCTTTCTTAGTGTTCGCTCTTAATGTTCATGTTCGGCTTCAGATTTGCCAAGCTCGGCTTTGAGCGTGAAGGTACTACTCACCGCCACAGGCTCCCCGAAGGCCACGCCGGAAACGATTTCGATATGGCGACTATCTTCACGGCCAGTCACCACGTCACGCTTTTCAAAACCTTTATCGTTTCGGACGAACGCAACAGGCTTTCCCTCAATCGTCTGAATTGCTTCTTTGGGCACGATCAGATCGGTGTCCTGCGCGGACGTTGCAATCGCGGCATTGGCAAATTCGCCGGGACGCCATTTACCATCCGCGTTTTCAAGCTCGATAATCGCTTTGGCGGCGCGGGTTTCGGGATCAATGGCGGGGCTGACAAAAATCAGCTTGCCTTCGGTTTTACCGCCGCTGCCCGTAACATTCGCTATCTGACCTTCCTTAACGAAAGGCAGATCGCCGGGGGCAATCGCTGTCTCCACCCAAACCACGCTTAGATCAGCAACCGCATAGGCGGAATGCGTAGCATCGACATATTCGCCCAGCGTCAATTCACGGGCAATAATCTGGCCCGGCAAGGGAGAACGCAATTCATGGAACCGCAGACGGTCGGCAGAACCTGCGCTTTCATAGGTTTTAATCATTTCCTCGTCATGGCCGAGCGCCTGAAGTTTCTGGCGGGTCAGATCAAGACGTATTTTTGCTTCCTGATGGGCGTTCTTTGCGGTCAGGTAATCCTGCTCTGCGGTGATTTTCTTGTCCCACAAGCCTTTTTCGCGGTTGAACGTGGTGCGGGCCAGTTCCTCGGCGCGTTTGGCTGCAAGATTATCCGCAACCGATTCTGCCATTTCGCGGCTTTCGATCAAGGCCAACACTTCACCTTTCTCGACCGTATCGCCAAGGTTTTTCTTGGCTTCGGTCACAGTGCCTCCTACTTTGGGGACGATCTGCGCCATGCGGTCGGCAGCGGCCACGATCTTGCCGGGAACGGAAACTTCCCGCGCCAGCTTGCCGGGGCCAGCAGCCGCAACTTTGATGCCAGCAGCGGTAATCTGCTCCGCGCTTAAGGCGATTACACCTTCGGCATGTTCACCTTCTCCACCGCCACCGTGACCATGACCGTCATCTTTGGCTTCTTCATGGCCGTGGCCGTGTTGTTCTTCCTTGCCATCATCATGCTTTTCTTCGCCTTCTTCGTGTCCATGACTATCGCCATGACCTTCTGCGGCGTGACTTGGCACGGCACTGTAATTCCACGCGAGCGCGCCGGATAACCCTAAAACAGCGACACCTGTCAGCAGCAGAGTTTTAATTTTTGATCGTTGCATGATCTTCTTCCTTTTCATGATATTGGTCGGCATGGATTGCCGTGATGCGTTCAATCGCAGCGCGTTGGCGATGGTAGTCCAGCACCGCTTCATTGAATTGTTTACGGGCATCGAATAATGTCCGCTGCGCGTCCAGCACTTCGAGATAGCCGAATTTCCCCGCGTCATAGCCATCACGGGCGAAGCTGAATGCTTGCTCGGCTCCCGGCAGGACAGCGGTTTTAAGGGCGCTGGCTTCGCCATAGGCGCTTGTGAAGTCGCCGTAGATTGCCGTAAGCTGCGCATCAAGCGAGAGATGCGCTCCCCGTTGATCCAGCATTGCGGCATTCAGATCATGCCCTGCGCGTTCAACGCCCGCACGGTTCAGGTTGAACACCGGAAACGGAATGGAAACGCCCGCGACAAAGGCTTGAGAATCGTCTTCCCTGAAATCCCTGACGCCAAAATTAAAGGTAGGATCGGGAACTACATTGGCTTTTTCCAACGACAACCCGGCCTTTGCTTGATTAACATCGGCATCAAGACTTTTCACATCCGGCGTTTGCGGCAAACGGACGCGATAGGATTCCAGAGGTTCCGGTTCGCTTAAAGACGGTAGGCTGTCCATTGCAACCGTAAAATCGCCCGCATCGCCGCCCATCAGGGAGGAAAGAGCCTGTTTCTTCGTACTGAAATTCCGGCGGGCGCGTTCAAGGGCGATAGTACTGGCGGAGAGTTCAATTTCAGCCTTGTTCTTTTGGATCGGTGGTTCTTTTCCGGCCTGCACCTTGGCGGCAACGCTGTCGCGCACTTCGGTCGCCAGATTGCGTTCTTCCTCCAGAATGGAGACTTCCTGCTGCGCGGTGGCAAGCTCGGCATAAGCACTCGTCACATCGCGGATCAGATCAAGCCGTGCCGCATCGCGGGCATAATGAATTTTCGTTTTTTCGGCATCGGCCACACGAACACGGTTTCCACGCTTGCCGGGAAGCTCCACCAGCTGCGAAACGCCGTAAGTGATTTCCGCGCCGTCCAGTCCGTCATACGGACCATCGCCATAAATATTGTCCGCCTCAATCGAGAGTTCAGGATTAGGCAAAGCCCCTGCTTGCGACCTGCTGGCAGTCGCGGCATCAGCCCGCGCAGAGGATGCGCCCAGGACAGGGGATTTTTCCAAAGCCCAGGCAATCGCCTGATCCAGCACAAGAGCAGCCGGTTGCATTGGTTTTTCTATCGCGAGAGGCGGCGTTGCGGCCTGTTCCTGCGCGGCGGCGGGAAACGCTGAAAGCATCGCCAGCACCATCAATGAGGGACGGATTGCCCCAGGTAGTTTTATAATCATCGGAGTATCTCTTTGTTTGATTGAAAATGCGTGACGCAGTCCAAACCGCTTCAATTGAAGCGGCGTTACGGATTTCAAGCCGAAGGCTTTAAAGTCCGTTCAAATCAAACGAAAGATTTTGGGGGGCGAAGCATTGAGGCGATAAAATCGCTATTATTAACTGCTTCTGGAGATGGTGATAAACGAGAAGATTCCGGCTTAGGCAAGCCAAAGTCATAATTTGAAAGGTTCATCGAATGGGATGCACAGCAATGTGTGCAATCCAGACATATTTTATCTGAATTTTTGCTTTGCCCAGCGTCTGCCTGCCTATCCTGATCATCCTGAAGGTCAGCACAATCCGCCATATCAGAACCCTGGCTAGCCAATTCAGCCTTCATAGTGGAATTGCAGGAATCCGGGGCAAATGCATGCGCGGCGGCTGAATAGCCGCTGAACCCAATCGCAAAAATAAGAAGCATTAAAAACACACGCATGGTCATCAGTGTAGCATCGCAGCATTTAATTAACAATCCGTTGCTGTTAGGTTTTTTTGAATTTTCTTTGTTCGCCTCTCCAATGCCCGTCAATGCGACCCTAAAAACGGTGACGAATGGATTTTCCCAAACACCTGCTTTTAAACGCCAAAACCTGAAGGTGATTTCTGGGTTCGCCCGGATAGGCTTGGAGAAAAAGGGGCGTTTGGAGAGAGAATAGGCCCAAATATGGCCCTGGCGGGTGCTACGTGACCGTCAGCTATACAAGTAAAAAGCCCCGTATTGCTGCAGTTTTCGCAGCGATTAACGGGGCGGGAGATTTTCCTTGTACCAAAGATTGGTTGCGGGGAGAGGATTTGAACCTCTGACCTTCAGGTTATGAGCCTGACGAGCTACCGGGCTGCTCCACCCCGCGGCAAGGAAAGTCGTATTTAGATAATCAAAAATAGCGTTAGATAATCCGTTAGACAATCAACAGCTACTCTGTGCTACTCACTGCACTTTTAGCAAATTAGGCCAAGTGCAAAAGCCTTTTTACTCCAACCTCTTACAGCGTCGCCGCCTTAAACTCGCTCTGTTATGAGCCTGACGAGCTACCGGGCTGCTCCACCCCGCGTCAATAAAGAAACGCATTATTAAAAATGCCCTGTCGAAAATTAGCAAATCTGTGATTTCCAAACCGGCAGGTGCTTCTGTATAAGCGCCTTGCCTTGTAAAATCAAGCCTCAATTCATTTTTTATGAATAATAACATGAAGGCATCGGGTTTAGCGGCTCATACATTCCAAAACTAGCCCCTCGGCAGACAAAAAAGCGCCGCCAGTTCCACATGAGCTGACCAGATAAACTGATCAATCAGACGCAAGCGCTCCAGCGTATAACCGCCCTCTATCAGGGTCTGTGCATCACGCATAAAGCTGGCTGGGTTGCAGGATATATATATGATATTGGGCATCTCGGCGCTGGCGGCCATCGCCTCGCATTGCGATTTGGCGCCGGCACGGGGCGGATCCAGAAGCACGAACTGATAATTTTTTAATTCTGCCGCTTGCAACGGTTGCTTGAATAAATTACGCGCAAAAGCATGTGCATGTCCTGATTTTTTCAAGGCTTCCACCGCGGCCCTGTCCCCCTCAAACGCGTCCACGCGGGTAGCAAATCCACGCATCAAGCCGGTAAATGTCCCGCATCCCGCAAAGAGATCCGCAGCACGGCTCAGCGGGCTTTCCACCGCAAGGCCCTTTAGATAATCCGCCGCCGCCGCACAAAGCGCATCCTGCCCCGCTACGGAGGGCTGCAAGAAGGCCAGCGGCGGCAATTCCACGCGTAAATCCCCCATCATGACAAATGGCTTTTGAGCTTCGACCAGCATTTCCGGGGCATCTGTTTCACGGGCACGCCAGCCAAATCTGGCAACAAGTCCTTCCCTTGCCATAGCACCCGCGGCGTCCAGAACATTATAATCAGGCTGCCCATTTGCGGAGGATAAAGGCGCCGTCAGCACCGCATCAAATCCGGCTGCCGTTTTTTGCAAAAAAAGATCCCCCGATGCACCATCTTTCATCATAACCAGCAAATGCGAGGCCATAGCATCACGCACATGCATCAGATCTGCATCCATCACCAGACAGGATTGCACATCAACAATCTGGTGAGAATGACGACGATGAAAACCAATACTCAGGCGCTTGCCGCTTTTTCGCAGGGCAAAACTCGCGCGCCTTCGCGTCGCCTGGGGGATAAAGACAGGATCGTCCCAATGTACAGGGTGAATTTTCTTTTGCGCCAGCAATGCCTGAAAGCTCTTAATTTTCCAATCGCGATAGGCCGTTTGCTGCATATGCTGAAGCGCGCAGCCGCCGCAATCTGCATAATGTCCACATGGCGGATCCTGACGGTCGGCAGAGGCCTCCAGCACATGAATAATACGCCCGCGCAGAACCTTGTCCTTGCCACGCTCCAGCACAGCCTCGACCTTTTCACCCGGCAAGGCACAATCTACATAAACGCTCTCGCCATCGTAATCGGCCAGCCCATCACCTTGCGCGCCCAGTTTGTAAATATTTAATGTGGCTCTCACTTGGGTTTATCCATGAAAAACGCGAAAATTAAGGCTTTTTATATGCCCTTATCCTGTGATAAAACCACATTTATCATGGAAAAAACAGGCAAGAGCCAGAAAATTGCAGTTCTGGGGGCCGGCATTACCGGCCTGATGATAGCGTATAATTTACGCGCCCAGGGCCATGATATCTGCATATATGACCCTGACGGCCTGCCACCCTCCAATCAAAACGCCAGCGCCAAAGCCGGCGGGATGCTCGCCCCCTATAGCGAGATCGAGCATATGAGCGGCCGCTGGGTCTCAGCCGGGCTGGAGAGCATAAATTTCTGGCGCGGCCTGCCTGCCCATGAAACCGGGTTTAACAACCAAGGCAGCCTGCTGATTGCCCATGATGCCGATCACTATATTCTCGATCGATTCACGGATCATCTGCGCCATCAGGATGATCAATCATTTACGGCTATCAGACCGGAGGAACTTGAACCTGCCCTGCAGGATCGTTTTACACAAGGCGCCTTTCTGAAAAGCGAAGCGCATCTCATCCCATCGGCAGCGTTATCTTTTCTGGCGCGATCATTCACCTCAAACATCAAAGAAATTGCCACGAAACCCCAAGACCTGAACAAGGATTTCGACTGGGTGATTGATTGCCGCGGCATGGGAGCAGCCCCAGAAATGGCCCTGCCCTTGTTACGCGGGGTCAAGGGTGAGATGGCAATTGTCCGCAACCCGGAATTTACCCTGAACCGCCCGGTACGCTTGATGCATCCGCGCTATCCGCTTTATATCGTACCGCGCCCTGATCACATATTCATGATCGGCGCGACCATCATTGAAAGCGAGCAAGATGAGAGCGTGAGCCTGCGATCCGCCATGGAGCTGATGAGCGCGCTTTATACCCTGCACCCCAGCTTCGCACAGGCTCAATTGATCGAATTCTCAGCCGGCATTCGCCCCAGTTATATTGACAATCTGCCGCGTATTTCTGTGCAGGACAACATCATTGCTGCCAATGGTATGTTTCGCCATGGATTTTTACTTTCGCCGATAATGGCGCAGAGCATAAGCGATCATATCGCTGGACAAACCCATCAATATTGGGATCTATTCATACATGGACATGATAAGCATAACCATCAACGGGCAGCGTAAGAATTTCAACGCCCCGCTTAATCTCTATGATGTGCTGGAACAGGAAGACCTGATCGGCATGATGATCGCCGTGGCCCGCAACAATGCAATCGTGCCGCGCGCGCACTGGCCGGATACCGCCATGAATGATGGCGACCTGATTGAAATTGTCGCCCCCATGCAGGGGGGATGAACACAGTTGACATAAATGGAAAGCGCTCTTAGTATCCACTCCATGAACGCAGCACTCAAGATAGATTTTGCCCATCAATCCGCATCAACCGATGGTACGGATGGTAACGGCCATAACGGTACTTTTGCACAAAGCGTCCTATACCCTGCGCGAGAAGGGCGCACGCGGGAGGAAGAAATAGCAAACGCCGCACAAATGACGTTGGAGATCGCCAGGGAGCAGCTTCAAAAAGCCTATACGACATCCCGCACAGGCCGCGTTTATGATTTGCATGTCAGGCTGCAATATTCGGATGATGGCGGCGATGCCGAGATTGTCGTTACTTGCGCGAATTCGCTCGATCAGGTCGTTCGCAAAATAAAGACGGAGCTTCTGAAGCAACAGCAGGAATGGACGTTCGGAACACCGGATCCCGTATAATTTTGCGCGACATCGGGGCCGCGTTTCTATATTGTTTTCCCTTATGAAAGAAGATGTACTGGTCATTGATGACGTTGCGCTCCAATCCCGCCTGTTTTTGGGAACCGCGGGCTACCCTTCTCCCGATGCGCTCTCCCGCAGTATAGAGGCCTCAAAACCCGGCCTCCTGACCGTATCACTGCGCCGGGAAAGTGCTGCTGGCAAGGGTCAGAAATTCTGGGAGATTATCAAAGGATTTAATATCCCCATTCTGCCCAATACCGCCGGATGCCATGATGTCGGCGAAGCCGTCATAACAGCGGAAATGGCGCGGGAAGTCTTTGGCACAAACTGGATCAAACTGGAAGTTATCGGCGATGATTACACGCTCCAGCCCGATCCGTTCAAATTGCTGGAGGCAACCTCCACACTGATTGCCAAGGGATTCAAAGTTTTTCCTTATATGACCGATGATCTGGTACTGGCCGAACGCCTGGCGGCGGCAGGATGCGATATTCTCATGCCATGGGGCTCGCCCATCGGATCGGGGCGCGGTTTGAACAACCCTTATGCGCTGAAACAAATTCGCGATCGTATGGCCGATAAGATACTGGTCATTGATGCCGGGATTGGCGCGCCTTCCCATGCAGCGGCCGCGATGGAGATGGGATATGATGCGGTGCTGCTCAATACCGCCGTGTCCAAATCCGGCGATCCGGCAGCCATGGCGCACGCCTTTGCAAGTGCCATCGAAGCCGGCAGACTGGCTTATAAATCCGGCATTATCAAAGCACAAGATTCCGCCATCGCCTCTACGCCGCTGATCGATAAACCGCTCTGGCATCAGATATCATGAGCAACCCAGACACTGGCCGCTATATTCGCCATCTCTCCCTGCCTGATTTTGATCTGGGGCATCAGGATCGCCTTGCCAAGGCGCATGTGCTTGTTATTGGCGCAGGCGGTCTGGGCGCGGCGGCGCTTCCCTATCTCGCCGGGGCTGGCATAGGCCAGATTACCATCGCAGATCATGACAATATCTCCGTCCATAATCTGCACCGCCAGACAATTTACAAGACATCCCAAGCCGACCAATCAAAGGCCGAGCTGGCTGCCAATTATATCCGCGCGCTTAATCCCGGCATTACAGCCGAAGCCATGACAAGCCGCATTGACGAAAAATTTGATCCTGCGGCACTGGGCGTAACGCTGTTGATGGATGGGTCCGATAATTTTGAGACCAAGGCCGCACTCAATACCATGGCCATCCGCGCCCACATCCCCCTGATTACCGCCAGCGTTAATCAATATAAGGGCCAATGCGGAATATTTGCCGGGCATCTGGCGGATGCACCCTGCTATGCCTGCCTGTTCCCTGCCTTTCCGCAAGATGCCAGAAACTGCAATGAGGCCGGGGTTTTGGGCACAGCTGCCGGATTAACGGGGATGTATCAGGCGCATCTGGCGCTGATGTTTCTGGCCGGGTATGCCGAGGCACAGCCCGGATTATGGCTGGAATGTGATTTCAAGACCATGCGTTTGCAAAAATTATCGGTTCCCAAGGATCATGCCTGCGCGGCCTGCACAGGAAAGCAACACACTCAAACACCCATCCCAAAAAAAGAACCCATTATGATTGAAATACTGACCTATGATGCCCTGAAGAATAAGAATGCCTTGATTATCGACGTCCGCACTGCCGCGGAGATCGCCGATGATCCTATTGCAGACGCCGTTCACATCGAAATGTCGGAAATCCCGCATCGCCACGGCGAATTACCGCAGGATAAATTGCTGGCCTTTGTCTGTGCCGGAAACATCCGCAGCATGAAAGTCGCGCAGTACCTGCAAGGCGCTCTGGGATATCAGAACGTTTGTGTTTTGGATAAATTCTCGATCTGAAGAATTAAGCCTTACGCAGCCTTCTGGGACTTGGCGCGCTCAATACCATCCAGAATCATTTGCTTGGCGACATCTGCGCCCTTCCAGCCCAAAGTCTTGGACCATTTGCCTTTTTCCAGATCCTTGTAATGCGTAAAGAAATGCTCGATCGCCTGACGGTTAATCTCGCGCAGATCGGTAAAATCCTGAACATCACCGTGATAGGGGTGAACATGCTGCGCAGGAACGGCGATAATTTTCTCATCAGTGCCTTTATCATCTTCCATCAGCAAAACCCCAACCGGACGCACTGACATCAACGCACCAGCCATAACAGGCGTGCGGCCCACGGCCAGAACATCAACAGGGTCACCATCCCCCGAAAGCGTATGTGGGATAAAACCGTAATTACCGGGATAGAACATCGAAGTATGCAAAAAGCGATCAACCATCATAATGCCGCTTTCCTTATCCAGCTCATATTTCACCGGAACCCCGCCCATGGGATTTTCAACGATCATGTTGACTTCATGTGGGACGTTTTCGCCGATTTTGATTTTTGAGAGATTCATGACTGGGCTTTCCGTAAGGCTGTTCGTTAATACGCGGGTTATTCATGCCGCGCCTTGCGGTATTTTTCAAGTTTTATTTGCAGCGCACAAAAAAAGCGGCCCGTAAATGGCCGCTTCCTGTTGGAATATATCAATAGAGTGGTCAATAGATGGCTCAGAGAGCCTCCTCAGCTTCACCGGCATTATCATTAACGGCGGTTGAAGGTTTACGCTCGACTTTTTGCGGGATAAACATTACGCCGCCTGACGCAGTTGCACATGCTTTCATGATCATTCCTCCTGTTACGGTTGTCCGAGGACTATATCTCAAAACAGGGGGGTCTTACAAAAAAATCTTGTTTTGCAAAGCACAAAAAACAAGGCAAATCAATACTTACAAGACGATCATTGTACAGGTTCGAATGTCTTCATATCCGCATCCGCCTGCAGAAAACGTAAGTATTCTGAAACCTCTTTCAGGTTGGGGCGTATCTTGGGATCACTATCAAAAAATTTGCCGGCGATCATGCCATCCGGCTGTATGATATAGACTGCCGGGTACGGCACGCCGTAATAGCTGGTCCCCTTCACGTAGTCGGCATTAAAAATGCCAAATGACTTTATGATCTTGGAATCTTTGTCGGAAATCAGGAAGTAAGGAAAATCATATTTTTCCGAGAAACGCTTTAACAGGCGCGGTGATTCATAGCTAACCACAACAACGCTATAGCCCATATTGGTAATCATCGCGCCGCTACGGGATACTTCTTCCAGTTGGAAAATGCAATGCGGCGACCATTCCAGCGACCGTACAAAATACACGACCATGCCTTTGCGGCCATAAAGGGTGCTGAGTTCAATGGGCCGCCCTAAATGATCGACACCCGAAAGGCCTGCGGGCATCTTATTGCCAACCGCCAGACCATAAACGGGCTTTTCCTCCTTGGGCATCAGGAGTTTGTTATCCTGAGCAACCGCGCCATACGAAAATGTGATGGCTGCCATGAACAAAAAATGAGCTAAAATCAAAAACCGCATTTGAACCTTGAAATCATTTTGTGCTTCTATCATTCCAGAATAACATTTTTAGCAGGTAATAGCACCCCTTCTTGATCGCTTTTTACCGTAACAAGCGCATAATGGCGACAATATGATAAATAAAGACTTCAAACAGACATTACTCCTCGCCTGGCCATTGTTTCTGGGCCTGTCCATGATTATGACCGGCAATGGCCTGCAAGGCACGCTTTTGGGCCTCAAAGCCACTTATGTAGGCTTCTCCGCATCGACAACCGGTATTGTCATGTCGATGTATTATGTCGGTTTTCTGGTTGGCTGTTATGTCGTGCCCAAAATGATTTCATCAGTTGGCCATATCCGGGTTTTTGCATCCCTGGCCTCGATTGCCTCTACAACCATACTCATGCACGGCGTTTTTCTGGATCCCTGGCTTTGGGGCGTGGTGCGCATTCTAAGCGGTATCAGCTTTGCCGGCCTGTTTATCGTCGCGGAAAGCTGGCTGAACAGCATCGCGACAAATGCGCTGCGCGCGCAGGTTTTCGGCTTCTATCTTTTCGTCCTGCATAGCGGCCATTTCATCGGACAGTTCCTGGTGAATATCGGCACGCTGGAGAGCATGGGATTATTCGTGCTGGTATCGGTGCTGATTTCCCTTTCCATGCTTCCCCTGACGCTGGTCAATAATCCGGCGCCGGGCTATACTGCACCGGAAAAACTCCCCTTGCGTGAGCTGATTAAAAGCTCACCCCTTTCCCTCTCCAGCGTCTTTGTCTCCGGTTTTTGCTCCGGTACAATATTTGGAATCGGGGCGGTTTACACGGCCCATATCGGGTATAGCCGGGTGGATACCTCCATTTTCATGGCCACCTATATTCTGGGCAGCGCCCTGATCCCGCTGAGTATTGGATGGATTTCGGACAAGATCGACCGGCGGAAGGCCTTGATTGTCCTTAGCCTTGGAGCCGCGCTGAGCGCCTTTGCCGTTCCGATTTCTCCCATACAGTTTCCTTTTATCTTCCTGCTGGGTGGGCTGATCACATCCATCTATAGCATTGGCCTTGCCTATATGAATGATTCCTTGCGCCCCGGTCAGGCGGTTTCAGCCTCAACATCGCTGATATTGCTGAACGGTCTGGGCGCGACCATGGGGCCGTTGATATCGGGCTTCCTGATGGATTATATCGCCCCCACAGCCTTCTTTTACGGCTTTAGCATTATTCTGCTTTGCTTGTGCGCTTTTGGAATATACCGCGCGCAAGTTGGCCGAAAAATTATTATCGCAGAACAAACCGCCTACACCCCCATCCCACCACGCGCCAGCCCTACCATCATGCAGGTCAAACAAGGCGAGGATGAATAAAGTAACGCAGGGCCATGAAAAAAGCCGCCCGGTTAAAGGCGGCTTTTGGAACTGGAAAAATTCCTTAATAAATTAGCCAACAACTTTCAGGTTGCCAGCAGCAGCCTTGCCGCGGTTTTCCTGAATTTCGTATTCGACTTTCTGGCCTTCGTTCAGGGATTTCAAGCCGGCCTTTTCAACCGCGCTGATGTGAACGAACACATCACTGCCGCCGTTACCGGGCGTGATGAATCCATATCCTTTTGTTGGATTAAACCATTTTACTGTGCCTACATCGGCCATTTGTACTGCTCCTTAAAAATAATGTAACAATCTTAAACTCTGATTGTTAATCGGAGCCTTAAGAATTCAGCCTCGCAATATACAAGCAAATTCTTCCCCGATCAATGAGAATGTAATGCAACTGAAATGAAATTTCGTAAAATCAGCTTATATAGATAATATAAGGCTCTGCCTGGCCTGCGGCCTGAGGAACCACATCCAGACTATCTGTGGCCGTTACACCCGCAAATTGTCTTTCCGTTTTATTCTTCACGCGCTCAATGACCTCTGCATAGTTTTGGTCACTCGTTGCCTGAATATCCAAAACAGCCCGGCCATGCAGGGTTTTCAGCTCTTCGCGGGCATCATCGCCCATAACATGGCAAGCCTGAACATAGCGCAGAACCGATTCAAGACCGCGCTCATTGGACGAGGCCATCAGAAAAATGCGGCGGACAGGGATATCGCGGCTGTGCTGGGGGTTCGACATGGTCTATGATCCTTTTGTTATTTTGGGGCATTTAAGACCCATTCATACAATATGTCAATATAAAACATGCTCAGCTACCAACATATCTATCACGCAGGCAACAAAGCCGACATCCACAAGCATCTTTGGCTGATGGCGGTTTTGGGCTATTTGACGCAGAAAGACAAACCCTTTTGCTGGATCGACACTCATGCAGGGCGCGGGGTTTATGATTTATCCGCCCCGGAAGCCCAGAAACTGGGCGAATATAAAGACGGGTATCAGGAATTTGCCGCCCGCTTTCCGCAAGGACAAGATGTGCCGCTGCTGATTCACGCCTATCTCGATCTGGTGAGCGGATTTAATCAACGCAATGCGCCCCTGCATTATTACCCCGGATCTGCCATGATTGCCGCAAAATTGCTGCGCCCCATTGACCGGCTGGAGGCATTCGAGCGCCACAAGGGCGAATTCCCGCATCTGCAAAATTCATTGACAGCACATGACAATGCACGGGCCCATTTTGCGGATGGGTATGAGGGATTAAAATCCCTCCTCCCGCCGCAGGAGCGCCGAGGCGGCATTTTGATCGACCCCAGTTTTGAAATCAAGACCGAATACGAGGATTGCGCGCACGCCGTTCTCGCCGCCCATAAAAAATGGACACAAGGCGTTTATATGATCTGGTATCCCATCCTCAAGGCCGGCAATCATAAAATTCTGACGAATTTTCTCGAAGATGGCATTGCACGAAAAGAGCCCGATGATCTGGTCATCGATGAATGGATTTTTCAGGACAATACGCTGCAAGCCAAGGGCCTACTAGGTAGCGGTATGGCCATTATCAATGCGCCTTATGGGTGTGCGGCAACGTTGGATGAGATTAAAGGCATGTTGCGCCAAAAGAGCAGCCAACAATAAGTATAAGAAACCAATAAAAGGGAGCCGTGATAAGCATAATAATAAAATTTACGATGATAGCGAGCCAGCTCAGGCGTAATGAACATAAAATGTATAAAGCTGGACCATAACTCAAGATAAATACTATCAAGATTTTTACAAAAACCCCTGTCCGGCGCAACCAATTACCCAGATCTTGAATAAATTCTAATCGCAATTCTCCAAATATAAATTCACCAGCCAAAATAATAATTAAATAAAATAGCAGCGCTGATAGATGCAAAAGAAAAAAGAATAGAGCTTTTCTTTTTTCATAAAATAACTCTATTTTTCTAGGGATCATAAGTTTATTCCTTATTGGAATTTAAATATTAGATTATTTAACAGCAATAAAAAACCGCCCTGACAAAGGGGCGGCTTGTTTTTAGAACATTTGTAAATCAGGTCTGAAAAGTTTTATCAAACAAATGAGCTTAAAAGATCTGGCAGCGTATTACTCTCCCATGCCTTAAGACATAGTACCATCATCGCTAAGAGGTTTCACGGCCGAGTTCGGAATGGGATCGGGTGTTTCACTCTCGCTATAACCACCAGATCATTTGAACTCATTTGTTTAGTGTAAGAATTTCCAATGTCATTTAACAAAACCTGAACTTTTAATCATCAACCACATGACAGCGAACTTACCGCTGCGCGTGAATAACGGCCTTTTGTAAAACCCGTTACGTAATTTAAATTCAAGCCGATCGAGCAATTAGTACTAGTTAGCTTCATGCCTCACGGCACTTCCACACCTAGCCTATCAACGTAGTGGTCTTCTACGGCTCTGATAGGGAGTCCTGGTATTGAAGGGGGCTTCCCGCTTAGATGCTTTCAGCGGTTATCCTGTCCGTACATAGCTACTCTGCTGTGCTCCTGGCGGAACAACAGATACACCAGAGGTACGTCCACCCCGGTCCTCTCGTACTAAGGGCAGCTCTTCTCAAGACTCCAACTCCCACGGCAGATAGGGACCGAACTGTCTCACGACGTTCTGAACCCAGCTCACGTACCTCTTTAAATGGCGAACAGCCATACCCTTGGGACCTGCTACAGCCCCAGGATGAGATGAGCCGACATCGAGGTGCCAAACAGCGCCGTCGCTGTGGACGCTTGGGCGCTATCAGCCTGTTATCCCTAGAGTACCTTTTATCCGTTGAGCGATGGCCCTTCCATGCGGAAACCACCGGATCACTTTGACCTACTTTCGTAACTGTTCGACTTGTCAGTCTCACAGTAAGGCTGGCTTTTGCCAATGCACTCAATGGACGATTTCCGACCGTCCTGAGCCAACCATCGCGCGCCTCCGTTACTGTTTGGGAGGCGACCGCCCCAGTCAAACTACCCACCACGCAGGGTCCCAGACCCGGATAACGGGTCGTGGTTAGACAACACAAAAGCAAAGGGTGGTATTTCACTAATGACTCCACCAAGGCTGGCGCCCCGGCTTCAAAGTCTCCCACCTATGCTACACATTACAGTCGTATTGCCACTGCGAAGCTATAGTAAAGGTTCATAGGGTCTTTCCGTCTAACCGCGGGTACGAGGCATCTTAACCTCGAATTCAATTTCACTGAGTCCACCCTGGAGACAGTGGGGAAGTCGTTACGCCATTCGTGCAGGTCGGAACTTACCCGACAAGGAATTTCGCTACCTTAGGACCGTTATAGTTACGGCCGCCGTTTACTGGGGCTTCAATTCAAAGCTTGCACTTCTCCTTTTAACCTTCCAGCACCGGGCAGGCGTCAGACCCTATACGTCGTCTTGCGACTTCGCAGAGCCCTGTGTTTTTGATAAACAGTCGCCACCCCCTGGTTTGTGCCACCCGTCAGTGGTTGCCCATAGACGGGTCATCCTTCTCCCGAAGTTACGGATGCAATTTGCCGAGTTCCTTCAGGATGGTTCTCTCAAGCGCCTTGGTATACTCTACCATTCCACCTGTGTCGGTTTCGGGTACGGTCTCATGTGGAGGTTATTTCCTGGATGTCCTTCACAGCCCCTCCAATCCAATAAGGAGGAACCGCTTACGGCCACCGTCACCTTCCACTGGCCCACGAATATTAACGTGGTTCCCATCGACTACGCCTTTCGGCCTCGCCTTAGGGGCCGGCTCACCCTGCGTAGATTAACTTGACGCAGGAACCCTTGGAATTTCGGCGAGAGTGTTTCTCACACTCTTCTCGTTACTCATGTCAGCATTCTCACTTCTGATACCTCCAGCCAATCTCACGATTGACCTTCGCAGGCTTACAGAATGCTCCGCTACCGCGCATACAAAGTATGCACCCTAAGCTTCGGTGGACGACTTAAGACCCGTTACATCTTCGCCGCCAGAAGTCTTATTTAGACCAGTGAGCTATTACGCTTTCTTTAAATGATGGCTGCTTCTAAGCCAACATCCTGGTTGTTATGGACTTCCGACTTGCTTTTCCACTTAGTCGTCACTTGGGGACCTTAGCTGTAGGTCTGGGCTGTTTCCCTTTTCACGACGGACCTTATCACCCGCCGTGTGTCTGCCAGATAGTACTCCTGGGTATTCGGAGTTTGGTAAAGTTTGGTAGAACTCGCGTTCCCCTAGCCTTTCCAGTGCTCTACCCCCCAGGGTATTCGTCTGACGCTCTACCTAAATAGATTTCGCGGAGAACCAGCTATCACCCGGTTTGATTGGCCTTTCACCCCTAGCCACAGTTCATCCCCGTCTTTTTCAACAGACGTGGGTTCGGCCCTTCATGTGGTGTTACCCACACTTCAGCCTGACCATGGCTAGATCACCGGGTTTCGGGTCTAATCCGTCATACTATGCGCCCTATTCAGACTCGCTTTCGCTGCGCCTACACCTATTGGCTTAAGCTTGCATGACAGACTAACTCGCTGACCCATTATACAAAAGGTACGCCGTCAGGAGACAAGCTCCCTCCGACTGCTTGTAGGCATCTGGTTTCAGGTCTGTTTCACTCCCCTTATCGGGGTTCTTTTCACCTTTCCCTCACGGTACTTGTTCGCTATCGGTCAATCAGGAGTATTTAGCCTTAGAGGATGGTCCCCCTATATTCAGACAGGATTTCACGTGTCCCGCCTTACTCGAAGATCTTTCTGCTTTTTACCTGTACGGGACTATCACCCACTTTGGTGCGACTTTCCAGACGCTTCCAGTTATTACAAAAAGACCATTGGGCTGTTCCGCTTTCGCTCGCCACTACTAACGGAATCTCGGTTGATTTCTTTTCCTCCGGGTACTGAGATGTTTCAATTCCCCGGGTTAGCTTAATTTCACCTATGTATTCAGTGAATTATACCTTTTAAAATGACCAGTTATCTTTTTTCAGCCCGAAAGCCAAAAAATGAAAACCAGTCAAAAGGTGGGTTTCCCCATTCGGAAATCCGCGGATCAACATGTGTTGACAACTCCCCGCGGCTTATCGCAGCCTGCCACGTCCTTCTTCGCCTCTGATTGCCAAGGCATCCACCAGATGCCCTTCAAAACGCTTGAATTCAAATCACGCGCAGGGATAAATCCGCTGCATCGTGTTTGATGATTTCGTTCTTTCAAGAAATTGAAAAACTTGAAAGAACAGTTCTCAGTTTTGTTAGACATTGGACATCATGTATCGCCTACAAAACGATACATGATATTTATCATATTGATGTTCATTCATATAAAATGAAGAACACCCTATGATGTCTTTTCAAACCTATTTACGATGTACAAGAATTGAGAAACTTACATTTCTCATCGAAAGCCTCCAGCAGAGGATTTCAAAGAAAAATGGTGGACCTTAGCGGGATCGAACCGCTGACCTCCTGAATGCAAATCAGGCGCTCTCCCAGCTGAGCTAAAGGCCCTTTTTAATCCTAAGAACGACGAACTTCCGACGTTTTGGCATCCAGAGCAGCCGACCGGCTGCCGTGGCAAGTGCCACGCTCTTTAATTGAAAGAGCAAAATGGTGGGCCTGGCAAGACTTGAACTTGCGACCCCACCGTTATCAACGGTGTGCTCTAACCAACTGAGCTACAAGCCCCCGGTAAAATCCAGCGGATCTCTTAATTGTTCAGGGAAGAAGCAATATGCGGGCAACAATGCCTGTCGGATAAACCGAAAGATGCACCAAATACAACCTTAGAAAGGAGGTGATCCAGCCGCAGGTTCCCCTACGGCTACCTTGTTACGACTTAGTCCCAGTCACTGACCCTACCGTGGTCGCCTGCCTCCGAAGTTAGCGCAGCGCCTTCAGGTAGAACCAACTCCCATGACTTGACGGGCGGTGTGTACAAGACCCGGGAACGTATTCACCGCGACATGCTGATGCGCGATTACTAGCGATTCCAACTTCATGCTCTCGAGTTGCAGAGAACAATCCGAACTGAGATGAATTTTAGAGATTAGCACGGCCTCGCGACCTAGCTGCTCACTGTATTCACCATTGTAGCACGTGTGTAGCCCCACTCGTAAGGGCCATGATGACTTGACGTCGTCCCCGCCTTCCTCCGGCTTATCACCGGCAGTCTCGCATGAGTGCCCAACTGAATGATGGCAACATACGATAAGGGTTGCGCTCGTTGCTGGACTTAACCAAACATCTCACGACACGAGCTGACGACAGCCATGCAGCACCTGTCTCTCCCCCGGCCGAACCGAAGACAATCATCTCTGAAAGTCCTAAGGAGGATGTCAAGAGTGGGTAAGGTTCTTCGCGTAGCTTCGAATTAAACCACATGCTCCACCGCTTGTGCGGGTCCCCGTCAATTCCTTTGAGTTTTAACCTTGCGGCCGTACTCCCCAGGCGGTGTGCTTAATGCTTTCGCTGCGTCACCGGGACCCTAAGGGCCCCGACAACTAGCACACATCGTTTACAGCGTGGACTACCAGGGTATCTAATCCTGTTTGCTCCCCACGCTTTCGTACATGAGCGTCAATACCGGTCCAGTTAGTCGCCTTCGCCACTGGTATTCCTCCTAATATCTGCGAATTTCACCTCTACACTAGGAATTCTACTAACCTCTCCCGGATTCTAGTCTGTGAGTTTCAAAAGCAGTTCCCGGGTTGAGCCCGGGGCTTTCACTTCTGACTTTACAGACCGCCTGCGCACGCTTTAAGCCCAGTGATTCCGAACAACGCTTGCTCCATTCGTATTACCGCGGCTGCTGGCACGAATTTAGCCGGAGCTTTTTCTACGGCTACCGTCATTATCTTCACCGTTAAAAGAACTTTACAACCCTAAGGCCTTCTTCATTCACGCGGCATGGCTGGATCAGGGTTGCCCCCATTGTCCAATATTCCTTACTGCTGCCTCCCGTAGGAGTCTGGACCGTGTCTCAGTTCCAGTGTGGGGGATCATCCTCTCAGACCCCCTATAGATCGTCGCCTTGGTGAGCCATTACCTCACCAACTAGCTAATCTAACGCGGGCTAATCCTTGGGCGATAAATCTTTGGACCGAAGTCATTATGCGGTATTAGCGTAAATTTCTCTACGTTATTCCGCACCCAAGGGCATATTCCCACGCGTTACGCACCCGTGCGCCACTAACCCGAAGGTTCGTTCGACTTGCATGTATTAGGCCTGCCGCCAGCGTTCGTTCTGAGCCAGGATCAAACTCTCAAGTTCAATCCATCGACTACTCAAAAAAAGAATTTTTGGTTCGAAGTATATAATATTTCGAAACTGCTTGCTTGCTTTACACCATGATTTGCGGCCGAAACCACAAATCACTGTATTTTTGTTTTGTGCGTCATGAAAGACATACGCAAAACCTGATCAATTAAGACCAGGCAAGACAGCTTCATTTGTTTGTGTATTCAATACACTTTGCCCGCTAGGCGGACACAAACATTGCTGCCTGCGTATTCCTTCTTCCCATTTTCACGATGTTCAAGAACCGAAGCAATGAAGGGCGAACCCTTCATGCCAAAACCCATATTTCTACAGGCTCACAATTTAGTGAAGACTCTAACCATATCAAGATATGGCCGGAGCCGTCAATACCAATATTCAAATCTTTGGAGATTTCAATACCGATCCGCTTGTTGTCCCCAGAAAGTTCCGAGTTGTTCGTGCGGTGTGGAGGGGGTTATACATCGACCCCATGGGGCTGTCAAACATCTTTTTCATTTTTTTTACAATTTTTTAAAGATTTTTTTCATCCGTTCTGCGAAAATATAAAAAGACAAGGATTTCCAACATGTTCCGCAAGGTTCAAGAAACGATGATACCTTTCATTTCCCGTCACATTTCTTTGACAGCTGGATTTTTAGCGATGGGGCTGGCGCTTTATTTGCTCTTAAGCGAATACGGCGCGCGGATGTTCTGGCCGAATATGCTCTGTGCCGGCGCCATCGCCATTATGGTCTATTATTATCAAATGCGCCGCGGCGGCCTGCCGGCAGACACGAAGCTGATATCCTATGTCCTGCCCCGACATATATGGCTGCACCGCTCCGCCATGCAGGATTACTGGATCGTCCTGATCAATTATGTCCTGATCCTCACGATCTTGCCTGTAATCTCCCTGCACGAGGACACACTTAAAGGCTGGGCAGGCGGGGTATTGGATTGGCTGGCGCTGGAGCCCGCTCAGCAAGAAGCTGGCTGGCTGATCATCTCCTTCTATACGCTGGCGGCATTTTTACTCTCGGATCTGGGCTATTACTGGGCGCACCGCCTGATGCACCGCTTTCCGCTGCTTTGGGAGTTTCACAAGCTCCATCACTCCGCCGAGGTCTTAACCCCCGTTACACTGCATAGGGCGCATCCCGTGGATATATGGCTCAGCGTTCTGGGCCGCACCATACCGCTGGGGATCACCAGCGGCATATTCTTTTATTTCTACCCCACCATGCAGGGCGCTTATACGATTGCCGGGGTCAATGCCGGGATATTCTTCTTCCATATCATCACGGGCAACCTGAACCATTCCTATGTCTGGCTGCCTTATGGCCGGGTGATCGAGCATATTTTCCTCTCCCCCGCCCAGCATCACATCCATCACAGCACCAACCCCATGCATTTTGACAAGAATTTCGGGTCCTGCTGGGCGGTATGGGACTGGCTTTTTGGCTCGCTTTATATTGTTGAGAAAAAAGAAGACATCGTTTTTGGCCTTACGCCTGAGGAAATGGCTCGCTATCCGGGACTTTCCGAGCATTACATCATGCCATTTGTCGATTTCGGCGCAGGATTTAAAAAGAAAATCGCAGCATTACGCTCCGGAAAATCCGGAGCGGAATCAAACCCGCCCGACATTATGCCCGCAGAATAGGCGCATAAATTACTTGTTTATTTCAATACGTTATGCGATTATCAGAACTACCACGGGGAACCTTATAGCCAAAGGTGCCTCATTTCCGGAACGTTAGTATTACTTCATCTGATCGCCGCCGTGTGTCTCCTGCTATGGGGCACGCGCATGGTTCAAAAATCGACCAGCCGCCTTTTGGGCGCGAATTTGCGCATGGTTTTGCAAAAATGCACAACCAACCGCTTTACATCGTTTCTGAGCGGGATTGTTGTTACATTTTTCCTGCAGAGCTCTACAGCCACAATTCTGCTGAGTTCCTCCTTCGCTAAAAACAATTATCTGACCCTGCCCATGGCGCTGGCGATTGTGATCGGGGCCGATCTCAGCACAACGCTTATTGCCCAGATCCTGACATTCGACCTGTCCTGGCTATCGCCTGCCTTCATGATTATCGGTCATATCCTGCATTCCAATTTCAGTGACCGCGGTTACCTGAAACGTTTGGCTGCGATATTTATTGGCCTCTCGCTGATGCTGCTCTCGCTGGCGATGATCCGGGAATCCATGCAGCCGCTCGTTCATTCCGAGACTCTGCCCTATATTCTAAAACCCCTGCAATACGACCCTATTCTAGCGCTGCTGATCGGGGCATTTATTACATGGCTGATGCATTCCAGCCTTGCCGCCGTCCTTCTATTCTCATCCATCGCCCTGTCCGGCGCGGTCCCGCTGGAACTGGGACTATACCTCATTCTGGGCGCCAATCTGGGCGGCGCCTTCATTGCTTTCATTTTAATGATACAAGATGTGCCGGCAGCACGGCGTATCCCGCTGGGCAATTTGATGATGCGTCTGGCTACTGTGGCAATTGTCTTTTTCCTGATCAATGATATCAGCGCCTATCTCAAAACATTTGGCGATGATCCTGCGCGTATGCTGGTTCATTTTCATACAGGGTTTAATCTTTTTCTGGCGATCCTATTCCTGCCGCTGGTTCGGCCCGTTGCAAAGCTTTGCAAAAAGATATTCCCGGACAACGCCGCCAAGACAGAGCCCGGAGCCCCGATGTTTCTGGATGAAAAAGCGCTTGATACGCCTGTTATCGCGCTTGCCGGCGCGGCGCGGGAAACCTTGCGGATGGCCGAGCATGTCGAGACGATGCTGCTCAAGACCATATCAACTTTCAAGCACAACGATACAACGCTGATTGATTCCATTCGCCGCGAGGATGATGTTGTCGATAAAATATATGAGAACATAAAATTCTTTATCGCCAAACTATCGCGCGAGGCACTTGATACCGGCGAAGCTGACCGCTGCATGCAGATCATCACCTTCTCGACCAATCTTGAATATGCCGGCGATATCATCGAAAAGAATTTGATGGATCTGGCGCAAAAGAAAACCAAAAAGAACGAACATTTCTCGCCCGAAGGCATGGCTGAAATCGAGAACTTCCATAAGATCGTGCTGGAGAATATGCAGCTGGCCCAGAATATCTTCATGCTGCAAGACCCCGAACTGGCACGCAGCCTTGTCCAGAAAAAGCAGAATGTGCGCGATGCCGTCCAAAAAAGCTCGGATCAGCATTTCCAGCGCCTGAGCGAAGGGAAAGTCAGCAGCATCGCCACCAGCGCGCTTCATCTAGATATCATACGCGACTACAGACGTATCAATACCTATATGACGGCTGTTGCCTATTCCATTCTTGATAAGAAAAACCCAGCCATGCCAAGCGAAGATCGCGCAATCATGCAGGAAAGCCCCGCCTGAAATTATACGTTGATATATAAATCTATCTACAATTTTGCGGTTATGAGGGATCATCACATTCGCATATGATGGTGTGGAACTGATTCTTTGAATATTTATTATCACCGATGCCAAACCGTATTCTCGGAACCTTAGCACTGGTCGTTTTTGTTGTTTGTGCGGGCGCAGGCCTGGCGCAGGAGCGCTACTATTATTCCCAGCAAGCCGCATGGCAGAATTCCGATCGCCATGACACGCAAGAGGAATATGCCGTCTCGCCGCGCCCACGCCCTGAAAATATCATTGAACCGCGCGAAGAATATCCGGATGACACATACGCATCCCCCAGAAACACCGCCCCAAAACCCTCACAGCAAGCCCGTCCTATCGCATCCGCGCTGGAAGCGCTCTATGCAGGCCGCATCGTCGATCCGCTGGAGCAATTTGGCTATGATCTTTTCGGCGTGCCGGGCAGCGATACGCAGCAAATCCTGGCGCAGGCCGCCGGACAGGCTTATGCCTTGCCATCAGGCGCGGTGCAGGATGATTTTATTCTTAATATCGGCGATGAGGTGGAAATCGTTTTCTCCGGCCAGCGCACTGACCGCGGCCTGCATCAGATCAATAGCCAAGGCCTCTTGCTGCTGAAAGATTTCCCGCCCATCCCCGCCGCCGGGCGCAGCATGGGACAGGTCCGCATCTCGCTGGAGGCAGCAGCCAAGAATCTGCATAACACACAAGCCTATATCGCCCTCTCCTCCGTTCGCCAGATTGGCGTTCTGGTCGTGGGTCATGTTAAAAAGCCGGGGCGCAAGAACCTAACCGTCTTTCATACAATTCTTGATGCGCTGATGGAAAGCGGCGGCATCGATAAAACCGGCTCGCTCCGCCAAGTCAAATTGATCCGAGATGGCCGAACCACCATCATCGACATTTATGATCTGCTGATGTACGGGGCAGCCAATATTGATATGCAGCTTCATGATGGCGACCGGATTATTATTCCGCCCATTGGCCCCAGCATTGCCATCGCCGGCGAAGTCAAACGCCCGGGCATATACGAGATCAGACCGCGCATGAATGGCATGCGCTTCAACCCGCAAGCCGCCAGCGAAAAACTTTCCCTGAATGATATGCTGGAACTGGCCGGCGGGGTTCTCAGCCCCGGCGACACACGCTTTATCAAACTGGATATCGGCGAGAACAGCCGCGAGAATACGCAAGACATCAAGGATGCTTTTGCGCCTGAATTTGGCGACGGGGCGATACTGATCGTGGCCAAGGGAAAAGAAAAGCGCGCCGACACCGTAGAACTAGGCGGACACACCCGCAAACCCGGCATCTACGCTCTGGATGATGTACCCACGCTGGGAAAATTGCTGCCTGATGAGGCGACACTGGGCGAGGATATCTATCCCCTGATCGGCGTGATCGAGCGCTGGAACAAGGAGCAGCTGGCACATGTTCTGATTGCTTTTCCTTTACGGCTTGTCATCACCGGCGATTTCGACCGAAAACTGGAAGATGGTGATGTAATCCACCTGTTTTCACGCGAGCAGATTGAAAATCTGGATGAGACCGCAAACGCATCCCATGAAAATGAAGATGATCAAGCCCGCCCCTCCAGAAAGAAAAAATCCGGCCTGATCATGGCCTCTTACGGCAATGATCAGTATGAACAAGGTTCCGCTTATGGACAGGCAAGCGGCGAAGAATACCCGGAACTTGACGATCCCATCATGATTTCATTCCTGCGCGAACGTGCGGCCTTTGTGCGCGGCGCGGTTCGCAAACCCGGTCCCTATCCTGTGGCGGATGGCGTAACGCTGGACAGCGTTCTGGCGGCATCGGGCGGGCTGGCGCTGGAGGCTGATACATCCAATATCGAAGTCACCTCCGCGCATGCCGGCGAAGGGATCAAGGAAGGAAAGCCAACCGGCACGCGCCGCCAGCGGATCAATCTCAAGGATACAAACCCTGAAGACATTCTGGTTACGGCTGGCGATTCAATCCGCGTTAATCAGAAATTTGAAAAAATCACAGACAAAAGCGTCATGATTTCCGGCGAGGTTGTTAATCCGGGGCGCTATGATCTGGTGGCAGGCGACAAGGTTTCAGACCTTCTGGCGCGCGCAGGTGGCCTCACCCAGCAAGCCTATCCGGAAGGATCAATCTTCAGCCGCCTGTCCGAACGCAAGGCCGAAGAAAGCCGTTTCCGTGCCGCCGCCCGCGATCTTGAACGCTCGCTTGCCGTGGCGATCGAGCGCGATGATGACAAGGCCCCAGACACACAACAGATTTCACTGGCGCGCGGGCTGGCTTCGGAGCTGCGCGAGGTCGAGGCCGTCGGGCGCATTACCGTTGAAACAGACCCCGGCATTCTGGCCGCCCAGCCTGATCTGGATATGCTGCTGGAGACCGGAGATCACATCTTCGTGCCCAAACGCCCTCTGACGGTGCGCGTGAGCGGCGAGATATTATCGCCCGCCAGCCTGCAATTCCGCGAGAACAAAAAGCCACTGGAATATATCCAGCAAGCCGGCGGCTTTACCTTCCATGCCGATACGGATCGCACCTTTGTGCTCTACCCCGATGGCAGCGCCCAACCCTTGCAGGTCAGCAGCTGGAACAGCAAACCCATCTTTATCCCGCCAGGATCAACAATCGTTGTGCCCCGCGATCCTAAACCTTTTGATTTCATTGAAAGTGCCAAGGACATCAGCCAGATATTAAGCAATCTGGCAATCACCGCCATCTTCCTTGATGATGTGCGGGATGATGATAATGAATAGATTATCAGATCAGATTGCTGTGCCCGGCGGTGGATTGGCCGGCAACGGCCTTGTTGCCTGACCGGCCACAATTGATGGATCAAGCCCGGCAGGTGCTGCTTCGGCCACCGTATCACCATTCAAAGAACGGGCCGCACGGAATTCATTGCTGGCTCCCGATTCTTCAATCGCATCAAAACCGACATGAAATGTATTGCCGTTTTCAGATCGAATATAATATCCGACCGGCACATCATTACCTGAATCAAAATCCCTGTCTTTTTGTGTTACAAACTGCACTGTGAACTCTTCACCAAATATCTCGCGCAGTTTCTCCGGGCTATCGATCACGCCGACATCCTCAAAACTGGAAGATGACGGATCATCGCCCGCGATCTGGTAGATATGAAATCCTGTGCCCATGGTCAGCATTTCCTGCTCATCCGGCCCTTGCATGGCAATGCGATCCCCATTTTCTCCGGCAGCAGGGCCGACACTTAAAGACACTGGCGCACCATACTGGAATAGATCATTCCGTTCCGGAATATTATACGCGCTATCCCGTCTTGCATCGGGATCATGCGCGATATGCTCGAATTTCTCATACATGCGCTCGGCAAACACGTTACGCGCATTATCCCAATCAATGCCCTGCGATTCATCGGGCGGGGTCATGGATTCACGGTAGGCTTCGCGAACCTCATTCATGAATTCGGTCTTCATGCCTTGCGGGATTGAAATTTCACCGCTATCAATTTTTTCAGAAAAATAGGACATCAGGCGGTTTTCATTCGCCCGGATATCACCGCCATCAGGCGATAGATTGACCATGTTGTAAAAAATCGTGGCATATTCAGCCCGGCTCATCGGGCCAACATCCAGATTCGTATCCAGATCAATTTCCGGATCATTATAAATAGCATTAATGGCATTACGCATCTCGCGCTCGCCGGCGGCATCATTATGTATGAAATTATAGGTCATCGTGCCGTCTGGCATACGGTATCTGTGCTCATCCAGTTTGCTAAAGCCCTCATCAAACAGATGCTCCGACATTCTGGTGGCAGTTCTAAGGGCCGTTGCCTCATCCGCCGGGAAATCGCCCACCGGAAAACGTCCGGCCATAATATCTTCGTATATCTTACGCTCAACCAGCGTTTTCATTTCTTCCGGCGTCAGGGAAGCTACAGCGCCTGCCTCCATACCTTCCATCGGCACGCGCATGCGGTATGTGCTCTCGCCGCTGGCCGGATCGGTTTCATAAATGCTGATCCCGCCATTGCCCTGCTTGATAATATCATCAATATAATCCAGCAAAACCTCGCCTTCGGGGCTTTGGTTGCCGGGCAGATTGCCGCCGGGCGTTGCCACATCTTCAGGCTGGCGCGGACCATTGTTGTTATCGGGGCCGCCTTGGAACAATTCCACGATCATACGAAAGAATGAACTTAGATCGCCGCTCATGATGCTGCGTATAATACCGTCCAGCTGGGGATCGCGCAAAACCTGCTCATCCACCTCCGGGCCCAGCTCCTCTGCCGAAGCCGGCGAACGAAGCCCCGCAGGCCAGTTGCGCGTACGGGCGCGCTCGGCTACACCTTGCGCGAAGGCTTCCGATCCAGTGTTGGAGCGCGCTTCATCCAGCACATCAGAACTAATGCGAGGGTCCATTGTAATGGATAAAAAATGGGTAAGAGTATCCAGACTGACACGGGGATCACCAGCAGCGGCGCTATGGGCGGCCTGAACGCGCGCCTGCCAGTCGCCGGAACGGTCATCCTCCAGCAGGACATCTCTTAATCTTAACAGGGAATCAGGCTCATTTGCCACGTATGCACACCACCAGAACTATAACAGACCTTTGTTTTTATTGGTCTTTTTTATTAACACTATTACCGAAGCACCGTTTCTTAAACGAACAGTTGCTTTATTATTAAGGACAATTCTGCCATATTTCCCTTCAAAATACAAATATGGCCCGTGGCGCAGTATAATGACCCCCAATCCCCCCCTTCTGAGCATCGTGAGTGTTACATTCAATAACAAGGATGGGTTAAAGCGCACAGGCCAGTCTATTGCCACGCAAAACTGGCGTAATTATGAATGGATCGTCGTTGACGGCGGCTCGGCCGATGGATCTTTGGATATCATCCAATCACGTGAGCTAAAACCTCACATTATTATCTCGGAGCCGGATAAGGGTATTTATGATGCCATGAACAAAGGGCTTGGTCTGGCGACCGGACAATATATTACATTCCTCAACGCAGGCGATCAGCTTGCCGGGAATGAGGTACTGGCGCAAATATCCGAAGCCCTCATACAAAATCCTGATTTTATATATGGCGATGCGCTGGAATCTGATACTGGGCGCATCCATAACAAATCTGCGCGCTCGCACTTAAAATCTGCTCTGGGCATGTTCACCCACCATCAAGCCATGATCTATCGCCGCGCCTTGATCGGGAATATGCGCTTTGACCTGCGTTATGCCATTGCAGCCGATTATGATTTTACACTGCGCTATCTGGATTGCTGCCGCATTGTTATTCAGGCCCCCTTCCCCGTATGCATTTTTGAAAGTGGCGGGGCTTCGCAACAAAACAGACACCAAGGCCGTCTGGAGCAATTCCGCATCCGAAGGGCACTTGGGACATGCGGTGCGGTTATGAACATTGCTATCATGACTGGGCAGATCATCAACGCGGTCTTGCGCGATACCATGCCTTGGATTTACTGGCGACTGCGCTCCTGACGGCTTATCTCGACATAATACCATCCCCTTGCACGCGCAAAATCATAACCCGCGCGACCATCCATGAACCCGAATTTAAATATATAAGAATGTAGAAACGCTACCCCGCCGCGACAAGGCATGGCCCTGAATACATTCTTTAAAATTTTGCGGCTTTTTTTATTTTCCTGCGGCCATGATCGCCTTGCATTCATTACGGCCTCCCACCCTGCATAGGCTCCATGCTTGCGATACCACGCGCCCCAATCCTCAATCACATGTGCAACGTGGTTATGCATCTGGCCAATGCTTTGATCAGCATATTCTTGCTTTAAGACAGGCTGATAATGCCCCTCAATCTCTCCCATGCCGGGAATATCCAGATCATCAATGATGGGGAAAACAAATTTTTTCCGGTGCAGCAAACAAAGCTTGTTATTATGCATTCCGCAACGCAGCGCCTTGCCTTTGATCACATAACGCCCCTTGATGAAATATCCGGCAGCCTTAAAATCGCAGGCGGCGATTTCATCCCTTAATGCCGGCGACATAATTTCATCAGCATCAATAAATAATATCCAATCATAACGCGCTGGCGCATGCTCCAGACACCAGCCATATTTTTTAGGATAGCACCCGTTCCATTCAAAATTCACAACCCGCGCGCCCATATTCTGGGCAATTATGGCTGTGCGATCCGCACTGGCAGAATCCACAACAATGATGTCATCAAATCCGCTCAAGGCCTCAAGGCAAGCCACAAGACGCGCTTCCTCATTCCGCGTAACAACAATAATGCTGACCGGGATTGCGGACATCTGGTTTTTCATTATTCAGCAGCGCGAACGGATGGATCGGCGCGGTTGGAATTGCGCGCATTAATCTTATGCCATGAAAATCTTGAGCGGCGTGCCGTCATAATCGGCGAAGGGCGGCGCAGCGCATGAACAAGATAACC
>JAMHWD010000041.1:0-1502 GCA_035911135.1 Alphaproteobacteria bacterium
ACGGAAAAAATTGCTGTAATCCATAGGACGCTTTTTAAGCTTTTTCTGGTAGAATTCCAAGTGTAGGTTGTTGCAAGTCATTCTCGTTTAGCGTCCAAAATCACCCCTTTTTACAGGTCTTGTTCATCATGATTATCGTTTTCGGCTCGATTAACATGGATATGTCGCTCAAGGTCGAGAAACTGCCCATTCCCGGGGAAACGGTTTTGACGAACCAATATATTCTTTATCCCGGTGGAAAAGGGGCCAATCAGGCTCTGGCGGCTGCGCGCGCCGGCGTTAAAGTTGCGCTGGTCGGGCGCGTGGGCAATGACCATTACGGCAAGGAAGCCACCGACGGGATCAAGCGCGATGGCGTCATGGTGTCGGGCGTGGCCCGTTCCGATCTGCCGACGGGGTGCGCGGTTGCGACCCGTGATGCGGCGGGTAATAAACAAATTCTCGTGATGTCGGGTGCCAATGTTGAAACTACGCACGATCAGGTGCCGGATGAAATTCTGACACCGCAGAACGTGCTGCTGATGCAGATGGAATTGCCATTAGTGGAAACGATTACTTTGCTTGAACGGGCGAAGGCGAAAGGGCTTAAGACTATTCTCAATCTGGCGCCTGCGACGAAGGTGCCCGGAAAAGCATTTGGGTTGCTGGATTATCTGATCGTCAACAGTATCGAGGCGCGGCAGATTGCCGAGAAGCTCAAGATGAATGTTGAAAACAACGCGCTGAAAATTGCGCAAGGGCTGGCGATGGCGGGGCAGTTGACCTGTATCGTGACGCTTGGCAAACGCGGTGCCGTGGCCGTAACCAAAGAGGGGAAGGCATGGGGTGTTCCTATTTTACAGGTAGACCAATCTTTGATCGTCGATAATATCGGTGCGGGCGATGCGTTCTGCGGCACGTTTGCGGCAGCTATTCATGACGGCAAGGATTTGGTGACGGCGATGCGTCGTGCGAGTGTTGCGGGGACGCTCGCCTGTCTCAAGGAAGGGGCGCAGGCTGCGATCCCGTTCCTTGATGACATTGAAGCGCGGCTGCCCGAACTAGGCCCGACTGAAGAAGTGAAAATCTAGGTTTTCAGTTTCCCGGCGATTGTTGCTACGCGCTCTCCGTAAATTTCAGCGGTCTTGAGGTCGCCCGGCGGGATGCTGCCTTCGGGGGCGACGTTTTCAGCCTGCGTCATGAGGCCCAGCCAGCTACCAAGGCGATTAACTGAATTTATATCACGCTGATGCGCCGTATCGCCTTGTTGAGCCGGAAGCTCTCCCAGAGAAACCCAGATCATGCCGTGCTGTGCTGCGAGAATTGACATTTGGCTGAGTGTCGAGAGTTTATCGCCGCTTAAAGAATTTGAATTCGTGAAACCGCCTGCGACTTTGTTTTTCCATTCTTGCGTGAACCATGGCTTTGCGCTTGCATCGGCGAAGGTTTTGAATTGCCCGGAAGCCGAGCCCATATAGGTGGGTGCGCCGAAGATGATGGCGTCGGCGGATTTCAGGATATCC
>JAMHWD010000042.1:0-71621 GCA_035911135.1 Alphaproteobacteria bacterium
GTTGCCCGTCACGCCAATCTCGCGCAGAACCTCATCCATGCTGCGACCCTGACCAATCAACACCTCCGCCTGACGCAAATATCCGATAATTTGCTCCGCCGTATAACGCTTCCTTGCCATGCAATGCCTCCATAATTTGATGTCCGTTTCTTGATACCAGATTCACTCTAATACCGGACTCAATTATAGGGGGCGGGTCAAGATTGATTGAGATACTGGCGCTGGATTCCATCAATGATCACGAAATTATCCAACACATTACAGCACACATGCCGCCTGCCGAAACGCTGGTGAGCGTGAGCATAAACAAAGTGATCGTGGATCAGGATGCGCTTCAAATCGATATTAATCTCCTGAAGATGCGACAGGTTTTACAGGAACATCTCAATCTTGTGATTTCAGAAAAATCTGCTTTGCCAAACCTTACAATCTCCGTACCTTTTACCATCAGACGGGCCTACAGAGGGGCCATCCACATACAATCGGATCATACGGAAACTGATTTCCTGGATATGCCGCCGGCACAGCTAAAGAACCTGATCCGTGGCATCATCTGGCGCGAGGAACATTTCGCCGGAATGGCGATGGGCGATATTGCCAAGCGCGAAGGTTTGTCCAAAGCTGGCATCCGTAAGATCATCATGGGCAGCTTTGATATGCTTATGGCAATATAATTCTCGATATTTCCCTGTTTATTTTAATTGTGAATTGTTCTGAAGCACAGATATTCTCTGGCTTTGTTTCATCTTCAGCATTCAAAATTTAGAAAAATTCCCTGTTAATTCCCTGATAAACAGGGAATTCAGGATCTCGGGACACTCAAAAATGCGCTGTAGAGAAAAATGGTAGTTCTGAGCCCAAAAATGAAATTCTCTGTGTGTCCCGGCAATGCGCCAAAACAAAAACCCCGCTGTCAGCGGGGCTTGCGAGGAGAAATTCTCCGAATGTCCGGAAAGCCGGACTAAATGGTGGAAGGGGCTGGATTCGAACCAGCGTACTCTCGCGAGGGCAGATTTACAGTCTGCTGCCATTAACCACTCGGCCACCCTTCCACGGGGGGTCTTAAAAACAGCCCATAGAAAAAGGCTTTTACGCCGCGCTGTCAAGTGTGTATGTTGGGGCCGCTATGAATAATCGACCTCACAGACCAGAACACCCCGATTTATACGGGTTTCACGCCGTCAGCGAAGCCTGGCTCAATCCGGCGCGGCGCATCCACAAGTTGTTTTTGCTGGATCAGGCGGCCAAGGGGTTCGAATCTCTGATCGCCGAAGCCAAGGCTGCGGGCCTGAAACGTCCCGCGCCGCAGATATTGGAAAAGCGTAATTTCGAGCGCCTTCTTCCGCAAGGCGCAGTCCATCAGGGTGTTGCGATTGCCTGTGATCGGCTGGAGGAATGTGATGTGCAGGACCTTATTATACGTGCCCGCGATTTGCCGGGACGACAGGTGTTTCTGATTCTTGATCAGGTTACAGACCCGCATAATGTGGGCGCGATTATCCGCAGCGCCAGCGCTTTTGGCGCGGCCGGGATCATCATGCAGAAAAAACATGCGCCGGAACTCACAGGCGTGCTGGCCAAGACAGCTTGCGGCGCGGTGGAACATATCCCGGTCGCCTATGAGACCAATTTAAGCCGTACGATCGAAGTGCTGAAAGACAACGAATTTTTTGTCTATGGCCTTGATGAGCGCGGCGCGCAAAGTATATCCAGCCTGATGCAAAAGCCGGGCAATCCCGATAAATCTAAAATTGCGCTGGTACTCGGCGCGGAAGGCCCCGGCATCCGGCAACTGGTGCGGGAGCATTGCGACGCGCTGGTGAAATTGCCGACACAAGGCGCGATCCAGAGCCTGAATGTCTCCAATGCCGCGGCGGTGAGCCTTTTTGCGGTGCTGGGCCAGTAAAATTGGCATAATCTGTCATCTTCTGCCAAGATGCCGGCCATGGATCAATGGACGGCCAGAATTGAAACGCACACGCGCAGAGATGTCTTAAAAATCTGCGCGATTCTGGCGCGGGGCATCGGGCATGAGGCGATCCTTGACAAGCGATTAGGCGTATTTATTTCCGGATCAAAAAATTCCGGCAAAAGCGCAATCGTCGATGGTCTTGTTGCGGCATTTTCTGATGATATGAGCAGCTATTCCTTGCCAGCCGAACCCTTGATGGAAGGCTATGAAAGCGAGGCGCGGTTTCATAAAATTGTAAAATTTTTCCCGGTCAAATCGCAAGATTGCAGCTTTTCATTGCTGCATTATTTATCGGAAATGGATCTAGGTTATTATAATCTGGAACGTTCTGCGCCTTCGCCGGTTGCAAGAACCGGCATTGATTTTATCACGGTCTTTGGGGGCAGCACCCTTCCAAGGGGGGCCTTGTCGATGTTATTTACGCATAGCACGCGATCAAAACCCTGCCCATGGCCCAGAAAATTTGAAATTACTGTTCGCGATCAATTTCTAAAGACAGAGATCATGGAAGAAGCGCTGGATAATTTACGTGCGTTTCATCAACATCGTCAGAGCCGGAATGATCTTACTCCGCGGCCAGATCAAATGCCGGATTGGGCGCAGGCTGAATTTTAAGCGTGCTTTGGAAATTCCAGCTGAATTCCCGCGGCTTATATCCGTGGATTGTTATATTGATCTTGTCTTCGCCATTGCGCTCGATATCGCAGTAACGCCCTGATGGGCTCGGATTGGCATCGGAAATTTTCTCAACCGGACTTTCAAGCGTAAGATAGCGCACATTTTTATGGGCGCGTTCCATGGCGATATGGGTATGACCTGAGACAAACAGGATATTCTTGCCGGATTGTTCCATGATCTTGCGAAGTTCTGCGCCATTGTCGCGGTAGGCATTGCTGAAATCAAAACCGCGCAGCGCCATGCCGATTTCCGCATCATCATCGAAATCATCGCATGGCGTATGGGCAAAAATCGTGACGGATTTTGTGGGCGCATCTTTAAGGCGCTCCTGCACGAAATCCAGTGATGACTGGCTCCAGGGGAAAAGAACGCATCCTCTGGGGTCTTCCTTGAAAGGCTCCTGCAAGACAATCAGGCGGTGGCCATCTTGCGTATCGACATGGTAATGGCTGTCCGGGATGCCCAGAATTGCCGCCGCGCCCTTGATGCCGCCGGTGCGCTCGATGTCGTGATTGCCAAGGACATGGTCTGTGGGCAATCCTGATTTCTTGAATTCTTCACGCATCAGCTTGAGCATATCTATATCGGCCTGCGCCGGCTTATCGGCTTGCACCTGAAATTTATCGCCGCCATCGACAATGCGCTCGATCCCCTCGGCGCGGGCATTTTTCAGCGCGCCGCGCAGGATTGGAATACCGTGTTCGGGCAAGCGGCCGGATCGCTTGGTGAAGGCTTCGGTCAGGGCATGGATATCGGTTATAAATCGCAGTTTCATGATAGTGTGCTTGTTTGCTCAAGTGTAAAGTTATGCGCGTGGCCTTCGTAAAGGGTGAGGTTTATGCTGGCGCGCGTAAATTCCCGCATGATGGTTTGATGCAGATCGGGCCTTGACGGCAGGAAAGCACTATCGGCCCATTTCGCGCCCAGATCACGGCGCGTGATAAAATCCTGTACAAATTCCGCCAGATCCGTGGCGTTTGGATTTTGGGTATTGGCGCTGCGGCGAACCACGCCTTGCATGTGCTTGAGCGCATTGAGCATCAGGGAAGATTTGCGCTTGGGCGCAAAACGGCTATCGGTGGCGGCGGCTTCGAAATCAGCCTCCAGCTCCTCCAGCGTATCAATTTCTGCGTCTCTCAAGGTCATTCCGTGGCCTTTAGAAAATTTCAGATTATGAAAACTATCATAAAAGTCTTTGTCTTTGCAAGCCAGCCTCGCTAGTTTTAGTGCAATCATGACCCAGCCGCAACCCGTAAAAGACCTGAAAATCATGGCAGACGCGCCGAATCCCGATTCTGATGAAATTTATCTTGTGGATGGCTCCGGGTTCATTTTCCGGGCCTATTTCGCCATGGCCTATAGCCGCCAGAAAACCATGACCAACCCCGAAGGCGTGCCTGTCGGGGCGGTGTTTGGCTTTACGAATATGCTTTTGAAATTGCTGCGCGATTATCACGCGCCTTATATGGCCGTTATATTTGATACGGCGCGCAAGAATTTCCGCAACGATATCTATCCCGAATATAAAGCCAACCGGGACGCCCCGCCGGAGGATCTCATCCCGCAATTCTCTATCGTCCGGCAGGCCACGCAGGCTTTTGATATTCCGGCCCTCGAACTCGAAGGCTATGAGGCCGATGATCTGATCGCCACCTATACGCGCCTTGCGCGCGAACAGGGCAAAAAAGTCGTGATCGTTTCTTCTGATAAAGACCTCATGCAATTGATGGGTGAGGGCGTGCGCGTTCTCGATCCCATGAAAAACAAGTTCATGGGGCTGGACGATGTCATGGAAAAATTTGGCGTGCCGCCCGAAAAGGTTGTGGATGTGCAGGCACTGGCCGGGGATGCCGTTGATAACGTGCCGGGCGTGCCGGGCATTGGCCTGAAAACCGCGGCGCAGCTGATCAATGAATATGGCGATCTGGAGACGTTGCTGGACCGCGCATCTGAGATCAAGCAGGAAAAACGCCGCCAGAGCCTGATTGAAAATCGCGACAAGGCGGAAATCTCGAAAAAGCTCGTGATGCTGGATGCCAATGTTCCTGTGCCGGTGGGGCTGGATGAGCTGAAAACGCATGACCCGGAAAAGCCAAAATTGATGGAATTCCTGCGCGAACATGCGTTTAACTCGATCATCACGCGCCTTGGCGGTGAAGCGGTCGTGCATGAAATGCCCCAAGCCGCCGCAGAAGACATCACCGCCAATGATACGGATGCTCTGCCGCCGATCAAGGATAACCGGTATATTCTCATCAATGATGTGGCCACGCTGAAGACGTGGATGGATGAGGCGGTTGAAAAAGGTATTCTGGCTTTTGATACGGAAACAACGGGATTAACGCCTGCCAAGGCCGATATTGTCGGTATTTCCATTGCCATCACGCCGGGCGCTGCTGCCTATATTCCGGTCGGGCACAAGGCGGCGATCAAGGATCTACTGGATGAAAATCCGACTGATACAACGCCGCAATTGCCTTTGGCGCAAGTGCTGGAGATCATGAAGCCGGTGCTGGAGGATCCATCCGTTCTTAAAATTGGCCACAACGCTAAATATGACTGGCAGATGTTTAAAAAGCTGGGCGTGGATGTCGCGCCTTGCGATGATACGATGCTGTTATCTTACGTGCTGGATGGCACATCACATTCCAACGGGATGGATAACTTGTCCGAGATGCATCTGGGCCATAAGCCCATCGCCTATGAAGAGGTGACGGGCAAGGGCAAGGCGCAGATCCGCTTTGATCAGGTCGCGATTGACAAGGCGCTGGAATACGCCGCGGAGGATGCGGATATTACGCTGCGCCTTCATAAGGTCTTGAAACCCCGCCTTGCGCGGGAAGGCATGGTTTCCATGTATGAGAATGTCGAGCGCCCGCTTATTCCGGTGATCGGCCAGATGGAGCTGGACGGGATCAAGGTTGATCCGATGATCCTGCGCGGCATGAGCGAAGATTTCGGCGCCAAGCTTGCGGTGCTGGAGAAGGAAATTCACGCCCTTGCCGGAACGGAATTCAATGTGGCCTCGCCCAAGCAGATCGGGCAGATATTATTCGAACAGATGGGATTGCCGGGTGGCAAGAAAACCAAGACGGGCGATTGGTCCACTTCTGTTGATGTGCTGGAGGATCTCGCCGATGCCGGGCATGAGATTGTTGTCAAAATTCTGGAATGGCGCAGTCTTGCCAAATTGAAATCCACCTATACCGATAGTTTGCAGGAAGAAATAAACCCCTCAACAGGCCGCGTGCATACATCATTTGCTATGGCGCATGTGAATACGGGCCGCCTCTCATCTTCTGAGCCGAACCTCCAGAATATTCCCATCCGCACCGAAGAGGGGCGCAAGATCAGAACCGCCTTCATTGCCGAGGAGCGGCATAGCATCCTCTCCGTTGATTACTCGCAGGTTGAATTGCGTCTGGCCGCCGAGATGGCCGGGATCAAGGCGCTGAAAGAAGCCTTTCGCCGCGGCGATGACATTCACACCATCACGGCGGCGCAGGTCTTTGATGTACCGCTGGATCAGGTGACATCCGATATACGCCGCAACGCCAAGGCGGTGAATTTCGGGATTATCTATGGCATTAGCGGCTTTGGCCTTGGCAAGCAATTGGGCATTGATACGCGTACGGCCAGTGATTTCATCAAGCGCTATCTCCAGCGCTTCCCGGAACTGGAGAGCTTTATGGAGGCGAAGAAGGCTGAAGCGCGGGAGCATGGCTATATCAAGACCTTGCTGGGCCGGAAATGCATCATCAAGGGGATCGCCGAGAAAAACCCCGCCATGCGTAATTTCGCCGAGCGTCAGGCGATTAACGCGCCGCTGCAGGGGACGGCGGCCGATATCATGAAACTGGCCATGGGGCGTATGAATGCCGCTCTGCGCGATAAGGGTTTAAAGGCACGCATGTTGTTGCAGGTCCATGACGAACTGGTGTTCGAAGTGCCCGATGCCGAGATGGAAGCCACCAAGACCCTCGTGCGCGAAGTCATGGAAAACGTGGTCAGGCTGGATGTTCCCTTAACGGCAGAGGCCGGATCAGGCCCGTCATGGGCAACGGCGCATTAAGCTTCCATTTTATATCCCCATTATTCACATGGGGGGGCGGCGGTTAAGCTGGTCATGGGCGGGGGCGGCTTGCTAGTGTGCCGGAATGTCACAGACCAATACCAGAACATCCTATCAGGATCTTGCCGCAACGCCTCAAGGCGCCGATGCGATTGCCGCGCCATACCGTATGCTGCCGCATAATCTTGAGGCCGAGCAGGCCTTGCTAGGCGCTTTGCTGGTGGATAACCGCGCCTTGGAAAAGGTCACGGATTTCTTAAAAGACCAGCATTTCTTTACCCCCGCGCATCAGCGGATTTATCAATCCATCACGATCATGGCCGAACGCGGGCAGAATGCCTCGCCGGTCAGTTTGAAGACCTATTTTGAGAATGATGCCGATTTAAAAGACGTTGGCGGCGCGCAGTATCTGGTGGAACTGGCCGCCAGCATTGTAAGCGTGGTCAATGCCGAGGATTACGCCCGCAGTATTTATGACCTTCACATGCGCCGCGAGTTGATCGCGCTGGGCGAGGAAGTCGTCAATGATGCTTATAATCATACGCTGGAATCGGACGCGCAGGATACGCTGGAGATGGCGGAATCACGGCTGTTCTCGCTGGCCGAGAGCGGCGAGGCCCGCAGCGGTTTCCAGACATTGCGTGATTCCGTCGTCACGGCGATTGCCTTGGCGGAAAAAGCTTACAAGACCGAAGGCAATGTCACAGGCGTGACAACGGGCTTGCGCGACATGGACCGGAAACTGGGCGGATTGCAAAATTCCGATCTGCTTATTCTGGCCGCGCGTCCTTCGATGGGGAAAACCTCGCTGGCGGTCAATATCGCCTTTAACGCCGCCAAGCGTTACGCCGAGAGTGGCGGCAAGGAAGGCGCGATCACGGGGTTCTTCTCGCTGGAGATGTCATCGGATCAGCTCGCCACACGTATTTTATCCGATCAGTCCGGTATTTCCGGCGATGCGATCCGTAAGGGCAATATCCGTCAGGATGATTTCCGCAAATTCGTCGAGGCCAGTCAGGTCTTAAGTCAGGTGCCGCTTTATATTGATGATACACCGGCCCTTTCCATTGGTGCGGTACGCCAGCGCGCGCGCCGCCTGAAGCGCCAGCATGGGCTGGGGCTGATTGTGGTCGATTACTTGCAGCTTCTGCGTGGCTCCGGCTCCAAACAGGGACAGGATAACCGCGTGCAGGAAGTCTCGGAGATTACGCGGGGGCTCAAGGCCATTGCCAAGGAACTGGATATTCCGGTTATGGCGCTTTCCCAGCTCTCCCGCGCGGTCGAGCAGCGCGAAGATAAACGCCCGCAGCTTTCCGACTTGCGGGAATCGGGATCGATCGAGCAGGATGCGGACGTGGTCATGTTCATCTACCGCGAGGAATATTATCTCTCCCGTCAGGAACCCGAAGTCGGGACTGAGAAACATCTGGAATGGCAGGACCGCATGGGCAAGGCCCATAACGTGGCCGAAACCATTGTCGCCAAGCAGCGTCACGGTCCGATCGGTACAGTGCGCCTGTTCTTCGATTCCAACCTCACGCGCTTCAGCGATCTTGATACCGAGCATTACGAGCAAGAGTATTAAGAATGAACGCAGGTGCTGGCGTGCTTGAAATCGACCTTACGGCGCTGGCCGCCAATTATACTTTTCTCAAAAATCAGGTGGGCGCGGATTGTCTGCTGACCCCGGCGGTTAAGGCCAATGCTTACGGGACAGGGATTGCTGAGGCTGCTCCTGCCCTTTACGCAGCCGGTGCGCGGCGCTTTTTTGTGGCGACGCTCGGCGAGGCGCTGGAGCTGCGCGATGTTATGCCGCAGATTGAAATCGGTGTGCTGGGCGGTTTGATGGCTGGGGCGGCTGGTGAATTCGCCGCGCATAACCTGATCCCGGTGCTGAATGATGCGGCGCAAATTCAATACTGGGCGGATGAGAATAAACGCTCCGGCTTGAACCGCAAATCCATCTTGCATATTGATACCGGCATGAACCGTCTGGGCCTTGGCGCGGCCGATCTGAAAGCAGTCTTGGGTCTTTCGGGGGATATCATGCAGGCGGCCAGTATCGAAACCGTGATGAGTCATTTTGCCTGTGCGGATGAAAAGTTCCATCCCCTGAACGAGGAGCAGTTTAAAAATTTCAGCGCCGCTGCCAAAGCTCATTTCCCATGGGCTAAAAAATCCCTCGCTAATTCATCCGGCATCATGCGCGATAAAAAATATCATTTCGATGCGGCCCGTCCCGGTATGGCGCTATACGGCCTTAATCCCACGCCGGAGATGCAAAATCCCATGCGCGCGGTGGTGAAATTATCCGCGCCAGTGTTACAAGTCCGGATGGTAAAAAAAGGTCAAAGCGCTGGCTATGCAGCCGGGTATGTTTTTGAAAACGATACGGCCTGTGCCACAATCGGCATTGGCTATGCCGATGGGTTCTCGCGCCATCTTAGCGGTAAAGGGCAATTATTCTGGAATGGTATCGCCTGTCCTATTCTGGGGCGGGTTTCCATGGATCTGACCATACTTGATATCGGCCATATTCCTGAAGACAAGCGTCCTGCCCCCGGTGATATGGTCGAGGTACTGGGGCCGCATCAAGATGCCGATACCTTGGCTGCTGCTGCCGGGACGATTGGCTATGAAATCCTCACCCAACTGGGGCGGCGCTATACGCGCCATTATATCCGGCCTTAAATTAAGGGCTGGAAAAATCGCGGCGCAGGGTATAATTTCTCTCTATCATGAGCGTTGAAATCGAACCTAAATTGCTGGAAATTCTGGTCTGTCCCTTAACCAAGGGGCCGCTGCGCTATGACCGTGAGGCTGGCGAGCTGGTCTCCGAAGGGGCCAAGCTGGCCTATCCTATACGCGACGGCATTCCCATCATGCTGGCCTCCGAGGCGCGGGAACTCTAGTTTATTTCTAAAAATCTTGACCTTTTTCTTTGACATAATTATAAGTATGTCATGATTTCGCAGCGCCTTGTCGTCTTTGATTTTGATGGAACGCTTTATCCTTTGGAGGATGAGCATCTGGCTGTGCTCAAGGAATCGGTGAGCCGCTCGGTGCGCGAATTATCCGGCAACCGCTGGAGCCATGAAGCGGCGCTGGAAAACGGCCTCAAAAGTTTTTATGCCCATGGGCTTTCCTATCGCTCGGTTTGTGAGGAATTTAAAATATCCATGGCCATTGGTCACGAGACCCATCACCGCAATCTGCATCTTGATCTGGTTCCTGATCCGGCGCAGATAAAGGCGCTGGAGGATTTGCGCGATTCCGGGGCGGCCATGATTATCCTCACGCAGGCCTCGCAGGAATTTTTATCGCGGAAATTACCCATGCTGGGGCTTGAGACGCTTTTTCCGGCGGAAATGCGCCTCGCGCATGAAGATTATAATCTGGCCATGAAGGCGCATTGCACCGGACCTTTCATGCAGGCGGTGCGCCGGGCAAGGGATGTAACCGGGCAGCGTTTCCATCCGCATGATGTCTGGATGCTGGAAGATTCCCAGCAGAATTTGAAAATTCCTCATGCGCTGGGCTGGAATACGGTTTATATCGGCCGGAATGATATCCCCGGAGCGCCCCATCTTCATGTTCAGGTCCGGTCCCTGCAGCAGGCATTGCAGCAGATAATGTCACCGGGTTCTGCAACGCATGATTTGACAAGCCCTGTAATCCCCGTTTAAATGTTGCGCATGGCACAAACCTGTAACACAGCGCTGCTCCTTCTTTCCCTGCTTATCCGCCCTTAAGGCGGCATGGGGCGCTTTCTCGCGCCCGGTCTTAAGGGTTTCAAAAATCAAAAATCCCGTTACAATCTTTTGAAATATCAAGGCAGGAATCACATGACACAGATTAACAAAGCCAGCGGCAGCAAAGACCGCGTTATTATTTTCGACACCACATTACGAGATGGCGAGCAAAGCCCTGGCTGCTCGATGAATCTGGATGAAAAACTGAAAATGGCTGTCTTGCTGGACGAGATGGGCGTGGATGTGATCGAGGCCGGATTTCCGATCGCCTCGAAGGGGGATTTCGAGGCCGTGCACCAGATTGCCTCTACGGTTAAAAATGCCGTTGTCTGCGGATTATCGCGCGCGAAAAAGGCTGATCTTGAGGCCTCAGGCGAGGCGATAAAACCTGCCAAGCGCCGCCGTATTCATACCTTTATCTCGACCTCGCCCTTGCATATGAAATACAAGCTGCAAATGCCGCCGGAAGAGGTCCTGAACGCGGTGATCGAGAGCGTATCCTTCGCCCGGCAATTCACCGATGACGTAGAATGGAGCGCGGAGGACGGATCGCGCACGGAAGATGATTTTCTGTGTCAATGCGTTGAGGCTGCTATTAAGGCCGGCGCAACCACCATCAACATTCCCGATACGGTCGGTTATGCGGTTCCGGCGGAATACGGCGCGAAATTTGCCATGCTGATGAACCGCGTGCCCAATATCGACAAGGCGATTTTGTCGGTCCATTGTCACAACGATCTGGGGCTGGCCGTGGCCAATTCTCTGGCAGGCGTAGCGAACGGCGCGCGCCAGATTGAATGCACAATAAATGGCATCGGGGAACGCGCCGGGAATGCCGCGCTGGAGGAGATCGTCATGGCGCTGCGTACGCGGGCCGATTTGCTGCCCTATACGAACGGGATTGATACCACGAAAATCACCAAGCTTTCGCGCACGCTCTCCAGCATCACCGGGTTTAACGTCCAGCCGAACAAGGCAATCGTGGGCGCGAATGCTTTTGCTCATGCCAGCGGCATCCATCAGGACGGGATGCTCAAAAACGCGCAGACCTATGAGATCATGACCCCGGAATCGGTGGGCTTGAGCGAATCCAAGCTCGCGCTGCAGAAACATTCCGGGCGCAATGCCTTTAAATCCAAGCTTGCGGAAATGGGGTATGAGCTGGGCGATAACGCGTTTCAGGATGCGTTTAACCGCTTCAAGGATCTGGCCGACAAGAAAAAGGAAATCTTTGAAGATGACCTGATTGCGCTTCTGGAGGACGGTTTACAGGGCGAGCATAACACCATCCAGTTTGTCTCGCTGCAGGTGCAGGCCGGGTCCAAGGGGCCGCAAACTGCCGAGATTGTTTTGAATGTAGAAGGGGCTGAGAAAACGTCCCGCGTGAATGGCAATGGCCCGGTGGATGCAACCTTCTGCGCGATCCGGGATATCTACCCGCACCCGGATGCGGATCTGGAGCTTTATCAGGTTCACGCGGTCACAGGCGGCACAGACGCGCAGGCCGAAGTTTCCGTGCGCCTTCGCGAAGGCGGGCAGACCGTCAGCGCTTCGGCGGCGGATGCCGATACGCTGGTGGCCTCTGCCCGGGCTTATGTCAGTGCGCTGAATAAATTGCTCCGCAAGCGCGGTTACATGAACCCGCAAACCGCCGGCGGCGAGGTTAATCCTTAAAAGATCGCCATATCGTCATCACACGCTTCATGCGTGTGATCCATGGCCGCTTCAAGCTGGATTACACGGATAAACCGTGTAATGACGAATTTGATATTTACTCCGCTGCCGGAGGCCGGAATGGCACGGCAACATCGGCCGCATCCTGATGCCGCAGGTCAACGGGTGCGGCGATCAGTTGCTCCAGCGTGTCACCCATCCGGTCTCGCGGCCATTGGCTTTCAAAATCCTGAGCAAGGCGCAAGACGGCGACTATCTGGCTGTCCCGTGCGCTCGTGATATTCTCAATCGCCTTTTCGCTGCGGATCATATTGGGGCTGGCCTGCGCGGCGATGCCGGGAAATTTACCGCCATCAATATTATAAATAATGACAAAGCGGTGCGGCATTCCATCAATGGTGCTGCGGTAATCCTTGGCGCTGCGATGTGGCAGGAACGCCTCGGCGATTTCCTGAATGATCGGGCTTTTGGGCGGTGATTTTGGTGTATGCGTGGCGGCGATACGCGTTGCGGCGCGTTTGCTAAAATCCGGTGTTATGACCTTGTTATTATCCATTATAAATGTCCCTGCTTACCGCCATCATGGCGCAAGTCGGCAGAGAAAATCAAATTTAATGGCTTTTTAGCCTAGCGCCTTTTCAATCGCGGCTACTGCGTCATTGGCGGCATCGGCATTGGGGCCACCGGCTTGCGCCATATCAGGCCTGCCACCGCCGCCCTGTCCGCCCAGCGCTTGTGCTCCGATTTTCACCAGATCCACGGCGCTCACCTTGCCTGTGAGATCGCTTGTGACCGCAACCACCAGCGAAGCCTTGCCATCGCTTGTCGCCACCAGCGCGATCACGCCGGAACCAAGCTTTGCCTTGAGGTCATCCGCCATGGGTTTTAAATCCTTGGCCGGGAAATCCGCCAGAACGCGGCCTGTAAATTTCAGACCGCCAATGGTTTTGATGTCGGCATCTGATCCGCCTTCAGCAGCTTGCTGGCGGCGCAGATCCGATATTTCCTTTTGCAGTTTTTTGTTTTCTTTTTCGATCTCAGCCGCATCCGCTGGCGCGGCGCCTGTTGCCGCCCCGCCGAGTGATTTCATCTCCGCGCGCAGCTTGGCATTCTCAGCCGACAGGCGGTCCAGAACATCCTGCTTCTGGCCTTCCTTCTCGTTCAGATAGGCTTGAACGCGGGAACCTGTCACGGCTTCCAGACGGCGCACACCGGATGAGAGGGCCTTTTCCGATGTAATCTTGAATGTGCCGATATCGCCCGTTTTGGCCACATGCGTGCCGCCGCAAAGCTCAACCGAAAATGTCTTGTTGCCCTGCTGGCGGCCCATGGAAACAACGCGAACCTCGTCCTCGTATTTCTCGCCGAACAGCGCCATCGCACCCGAAGCGCGCGCATCATCCAGCGCCATCACGCGGGTGATGACATCGGAATTGGCCGTGATTTCGCCGTTTACTATGGCTTCAACCTTGGCGATTTCTTCCGCGCTGATGCCCTTGGGGTGGGATATATCAAAGCGCGTGCGATCCTCATCCTGCAGGGATCCTTTCTGCGCGACATGATCGCCCAGAACCTTGCGCAGGGCCTCATGCAGCAAATGCGTGGCCGAATGGTTGGATTGAATGGCGGCGCGGCGGGATGTATCGACTTTCATCTCCGCAGGCTGTCCGGTTTTTACCGATCCGGATTCCACCTTGCCGATATGCACCCAGAGCTTGCCCAGTTTTTTCTTGGTATCGGTAATCGTGATCTTCGCATCACCGGCAATAAACAGGCCGGTATCACCTACCTGACCACCGGATTCCGCGTAGAACGGGCTTTGGTTGACGATAATGAAGGCTTCATCGCCTGCCTTTAAGCTATCGGCAGGTTTTCCATCCTTGATGATGGCCTTGATCACGCCTTCGGCGCTGTCTTTCTCATAGCCCAAAAACTCTGTCGGCCCGGCGGTATCCAGAATATCAAACCAGATTTTTTCATCCGCCGTATCGCCCGATCCTGCCCATGCGGCGCGCGCGGCACGTTTTTGTTCATCCATGCAGGCCTCGAACGCGGCGATATCAACGGCGATATCCTTGGCCTTGAGCGCGTCTTGCGTCAGATCCAGTGGGAAGCCATAGGTGTCGTATAATTTAAACGCCACATCACCGGGGAATTTTGCGCCCGATGATACTTTCGCGCTTTCATCTTCCAGCATTTTCAGGCCGCGTTCCAGCGTGACCTTGAAACGTTCTTCTTCCATTTTCAGTGTCTGGGTGACAAGGCTCTCGGCGCGTTTCAGCTCCGGATAAGCTTCGCCCATTTTGCCCAAAAGCGTGGGGTAGAGCTTATACAGCAGCGGCTCCTTCGCCCCCATCAGATGCGCGTGACGCATACCGCGGCGCATGATCCGGCGCAGCACGTAACCGCGCCCTTCATTGGACGGCATCACACCATCGGCCATCAGGAATGCGGAGGCGCGGACGTGATCGGCAATCACCTTGTGCGAAGCGCTTTCCACGTCATAGCCCGTCAGATCGGCGCTATGCTCGATCAGGGACCGCATGATATCGATATCGTAATTATTGTTCGACCCCATCAGCGTGGCGGCAATACGCTCCAGCCCCATGCCGGTATCCACCGACTGCGCGGGCAGGTCGATGCGTGTTTCGGCATCCACCTGTTCGTATTGCATGAAAACATTGTTCCAGATTTCGATGAAACGATCGCCATCCTGCTCCGGGCTTCCGGGCGGGCCGCCCCAGTATTTCTCGCCGTGATCGTAGAAAATCTCGGTGCAGGGGCCGCACGGGCCCGTATCGCCCATGCGCCAGAAATTATCATCGGAATTGATGGCGATAATTTTGTGATCGGGGAATCCGGTAACTTTTTTCCAGATCGCGGCGGCTTCATCATCGGTGGCGTGAACCGTCACGCAAAGTTTTTCAGGGGGCAGGCCGAAATTCTTCGTCACCAGCTCCCAGGCCATGGCAATGGCATCTTCCTTGAAATAATCACCGAAGGAAAAATTGCCCAGCATTTCAAAAAACGTATGGTGGCGGGCCGTGTAGCCGACATTCTCCAGATCGTTATGCTTGCCGCCGGCGCGCACGCATTTCTGCGCTGTTGTCGCGCGCTTGTAAGGGCGCTTGTCCTTACCCGTAAAGACATCCTTGAACTGCACCATCCCGGAATTGGTGAACATCAGCGTCGGGTCGTTATGCGGCACGAGCGAGCTGGACGGGACGATTGTATGCCCGTTCTTTTCAAAAAATCCCAAATATTCTTTTCGTATGTCGCTGACTGTTTTCATTGCCAAATCCTGTCATTCTTCTCTATTGTCATCCCCGCGGGTCCTGCATGGCAGGACCTTAAAACAGCGGGGATCCAGAAAACGCGCAGCGCAAAAGGCGCTGCACCTGATGGATCCCGTTCGTGCGGATGGCCTTTGGCCATGCCAACGGGATGACGGTATTTAAGAGGTATTTATGCAGGAATTTCTGACCCTTGCCAATAGTCTTGCCGATCTGGCCCGGCCTATCGCGCAAAAATATTTCCGCCAGCCCTTCGAGGTCATCGCGAAGGCAGATGCCAGCCCGGTCACCATCGCTGACCGCAGTATCGAGCAAGCCATACGGGATGCCATTGAAAAATCGCGCCCCGATGATGGTATATTCGGCGAAGAATTTGGCATCAAGCCCTCAAAAAATGGCCTCACCTGGGTGATTGACCCGATTGACGGCACGAAATCCTTTGTTATCGGCAGGCCAACTTTTGGCACGCTGATAGCGCTCTGCGAGGATGAAAAACCTGTGCTGGGGATCATCGACCAGCCTATTACGGGCGAGCGCTGGGCCGGGGCGAGGGGGATGCTATCAACTTTTAACGGCCAGATTATAAAAACGCGCCCTTGCGTATCGTTGAAAGATGCCTGCTGCGCCTCGACCACGCCTGCCATGTTTGATGGTCTGCCGCCTGTTTATTTCGATATCGAAAAAGCCAGCCGCATGATGGCATGGGGCGGGGATTGTTATATGTATGGTTTGCTGGCAATGGGGCATATGGATGTCACGATCGAGGCGAATTTATCGCCCTATGATTTTGCGGCGCTGGTTCCGGTGGTCGAAGGGGCAGGCGGAAAAATCTGCGACTGGCAGGGCAATGCGCTTACCCTTAAATCCGATGGCCGTGTTGTTGCCATGGGGGATGCCGGGCTGTGGGATCAGATAAAAAAACTTATGCCGGCTTAATATAATCCGCCTGTGCCTGTATCTTCGGCGCCAGTTGATGGCGGCGGCATAACGGGCATCGAGCTGTCATAAGGCATGGGCGCTGCCGGGCCGTTCACTGGCGCGCCTGGCTGTTGCGGCATTGGCTGCGCAGGCTGCGCGGGCGTGAGCGGATCAAAGGCCGGATTGGGCGCGAAAATATCCTGCTCCCCGGCATATTGCCCTTCGCTGCCTGTGATGGGTTGCATCTCGCCGGTCGTTCCATTCAGGCCAGCGTCTCCCGGAATTTCCGGTGTCGGCTGGGGCCTTGTCTGGTTGTCCAGAATAAACTGGCCGTTTGTGGCGCTGGGTTCTGTGCCAATGACAAAGGCCTCCCAGATGGTTTTTGTATCGCCGCTTCTGGCTGGCACGCCGGTCTCGGCATTGATCAGAACATTCCTGATGCCTTCCGGCACACGGAAGGGGACAGGCGGGGTATCTTTCAGGGCTTCGGCCATAAAATCCTTGAAAATCGGCACAGCAATCGATGCCCCTGTCTCGCGCTTGCCAAGGGATCGCGGCTCATCGAATCCGGCGAATACGCCGACGACCAAGTCGGGCGAAAATCCGATAAACCATGTATCCTTGGATTCATTGGTTGTGCCTGTTTTCCCGGCCAGCGGATAGCCAAGATCTTTCAGCTTTGTGGCTGTGCCGCGCTCAACCACGCCTTCTAAAATCGAGACCATCTGATAGGCCGTGCGCGGGTCCTGAATTTGCCCGCGCGTATCGGGGATGGCGGGTACGTCCTGATCCTGCCAGCGGATGCGATCGCCGCAGTTGAAGCAGTTCCTTGCATCATGCTTGAAAATTGTTTTTCCGGTGCGATCCTGAATACGGTCCACAAAGGTTGGTTTGATCTGCTTGCCGCCATTCACCAGCATTGCATAGGCCATCGTCATATCCAGCAATGTCGTCTCGGACGCGCCTAGCGAGAATGACAGCATCGGCGGCATATCCTTGGTGATGCCGAATTTCCCGGCATAGGCCGAAATCGTATCCATGCCGATGTAATTGGCAAGGCGCACCGTCATCAGATTACGGGATTTTTCCACACCAACGCGCACCGTTGTGGGCCCTAAAAAGTCATCGGAATAATTCTGCGGCCGCCAGACATTACCCGGACGATCGACCATCTGGAACGGGGAGTCGAGCACCAGCGTGGCGGGCGTAAATCCGTTATCCAGCGCAGCCAGATAGACGAAAGGTTTGAAGGCGGAACCGGGCTGGCGCTTGGCCTGTGTGGCGCGGTTGAATTCGGATTTCCCGTATCCATATTCCCATCCGCCCTGCATGGCCAGAACCCGGCCCGTATGCGGATCAAGGGCGATCAGGCCGCCTTGCACATGCGGGATCTGCTCCAGCACATAGTGATCCTTGCTATCTTTTTTCAGGGATACTGTAATGACCTGCGCCTGTTCCAGAACTTGCGTCAGGGCGGTGATTTCGGGTCCTTGTGCATATCCTTCATTCAGGTATTTGCGCGCCCATTTCGCATCCTCCAGCAGGATTTTCCCTTCCAGCCCGGATGCCAGGCCAATACGGGCTTCCTTGTCATTAACCTCCAGCACCGCGCCCAGCTGCCATTCGGCGATCATGCCTTCGGGTTTGGCGATGGCATTGATCCCGGCCTGCCAGTCGGTCAGGGTTTTCAGCGTGGCAATGGGGCCGCGATAGCCGTGGCGGCGGTCATAGGCCACCAGCCCGTCGCGCAGCGCCTTCATCGCGATTTTTTGCAGATGCGGATCCAGCGAGCTCCGCACCACAAGCCCGCCCTTATAAAGGCCATCTTCCTGATATTCACGGGCCAGTTCGCGCCGGACTTCTTCCGCGAAATAAGGAGCGCGCACCATATTGTCTTCGGCGCGTTTGATGACTTCAAGTTTTTTGGCTGTGGCGGCGGCGGCCTCTTCGGCTGTGATATGGCCATCATCCAGCATCCGGCCGATCACCCAGTTGCGGCGCGCCGTGGCGGCATCGAAATGCTTGATGGGGTTGTAGTTATTGGGCGCTTTTGGCAGGGCGGCGAGATAGGCCGCTTCGGCGACATCGAGTTCCTTGAGGGATTTATTAAAGTAATGCAGCGAAGCCGCCGCCACGCCGTAAGCGCCGCCGCCCAAATATATCTCGTTCAGGTACAGCTCCAGAATGCGGTCCTTGGACAGGGCCTCTTCCATGCGGTAGGCGAGGATGGCTTCCTTGATTTTGCGGGTAAAGGTACGTTCATTGGTCAGGAGGAAGTTTTTCACGACCTGCTGCGTGATCGTTGATCCGCCGACCACATCGACATTCTTGCCCATCATGTGCTGGGCATAGACATAGCCCGCGCGTCCCAATGCTTCGGGGTCAATGCCGCGGTGCTTGTAGAAATTCTGATCCTCCGCGGCCAGAAAGGCATTCTTGACCATATCGGGAACGGATGAGATCGGAACAAAGACGCGTTTTTCCTTGGCAAATTCCGCCATCAACCGGCCGTCACCGGCATAGATACGCGTGACGATGGGCGGCTGGTAATCCTTGAGCTGCTGATGGTCGGGAAGATCCTTGCCGTAGTAATTAAAGACCAGAACCATGCAGGCTGCGGCGGCCAAAATTCCCATGAACCCCAGAGAAATCAGCCCTAAAAATGCAAACCATAAATACCGCATCTTGAAATCTTGCTAGAATGCCGCCGTAATGGGGCCGGTCCCGCGCCCGTTGATGAATTGTTCAATATAGGGATTATCGGAATGATCGAGATCACCAACCGGGCCGCGCCAGATAATGCGTCCTTCATGGATCATGGCGACCTCATCGGCAATCTTGCGTACCGAGGCCATGTCATGCGTGATGGAAAGGGCGGTTGCACCCAGATCCTTGACGCAATCCACGATCAGTTCGTTAATCACATCGGCCATAATGGGATCGAGGCCGGTTGTGGGTTCATCGAAAAAGATGATATCGGGGCTGGCCGCGATGGCACGGGCAAGGCCCACGCGCTTTTGCATCCCGCCGGATAATTCCGCCGGGAACAGGTTGCCCACTTCGGGTTTCAGGCCCACGGCACGGAGTTTTTGAATGGCGATTTCATGGGCATCCTTGCGGTTCATGCCGCGCCCCTGCACAAGGCCAAAGGCCACGTTTTCCCAGACTTTCAAGGAATCAAACAAGGCCGCGCCCTGAAACAGCATCCCGAATTTCTGCATCACCGCATCGCGGCCGCGCGAGTCGAGGCGCGTGATCTCATCGCCATCAACCTTGATGGATCCGCTATCGGGTTCGATCAGGCCCAGCACGCATTTCAGCGTCACCGATTTTCCTGTGCCCGATCCGCCGATAATCACCAGCGACTTGCCGGGCGCAACGGACAGGTCAACGCCTTGCAGGACCTTTTTGGGCCCAAAGGATTTCGTCAGGCCATGCAGCTCGATCTTGGGCTGGATGAAGGCTTGAGGGCTTGGGTTTTTGGCTGCGCTTGCGCTCATGAGAAAAACACCTGCGTCAGGAGATAATTGCAAATCAGGATCAGGATCGAGGAGGACACAACCGCATTGGTTGTCGCCGCGCCCACGCCTTGCGCGCCGCGTGCCGAATTATACCCGTGATAGCAGCCCAGAATGCTGACGATAAAGCCGAACGCGCCGGCTTTCACAAGGCCCGATACAACGTCAACCGTCTCCAGCACGTCCCATGTCTGGCTGATATAGCCGCCTGCGCCAAAGCCAAGGCTGTGAACGGCCACGACATAACCGCCGAATACGCCGATAATATCGCCGATCAGCACCAATACGGGCAGCATCAGCGTGCCTGCGATCACGCGCGGGGCAATCAGGTATTTGAACGGGTTGACGGAAAGGGTGGAGAGCGCATCGATTTGTTCCGTGACTCGCATGGTCCCGATCTCGGCGGCGATCGAGGCGCCAATACGGCCTGCCACCATTAATCCCGCCAGAACCGGGGCAAGTTCACGGGTGACGGATAAAACCACCACGCCGGCAATCGCGCCTTCCGCGTTGAACCGCGTGAATCCCGTATAACTCTGAAGCGCCAGCACCATCCCGGTGAACAGGGCTGTCATGCCGACCACGGGCAAAGAATAATAACCGATATCAATCAATTGGCGCAGGATCTGTGCCGGGAAGAACGGCGGGGTAAAGCAGCTTGTGACCGAACGGCTGACGAATACAGAAATGCGGCCGGTCATTTCCAGAAAAAACAGGATGGTGCGGCCCAGCGCCTGAACATGCTCCAGCGGGTTAAAAATACTGTCCTTGGTGCGAACGGTCTCGTTCATGCTTGCGGCCCTTGCTTAAAAACTCTAAAAGATTAAAGAAAATAAGCCCCAGCGTCCAGCAGGAAGTTCAAAAATATCATGGCCTTGCATCCTAATCTTAAGACCATCTCGGCATCCGATCTGGTGGCCATGGATGAAAAAGCGGCGGAATTTCCCATCCGCATTGATCTGGCCTATGCATTTGACCGTTTTCCCAACCAGTTCGGCAAGATTTACCATGATAAGGCCCGGCTCTGGCTGCATAAGGATTTGGCGCAGGTGGTCTGCCGCGCGGCCCTGAATATCCACGCGCGCTATGGCTTTCAGACGGTTTTATATGATGGCCTTCGAACCATCGAGGCCCAGCAGGCCATGATCGAGGCTCCCATCATCAAGGCCAATCCGCAATGGATTAACGGGCCTGTCACGCTGCTTTCCAAACCGGGAACAGGGGCGCATCCGCGCGGCATGGCCATTGATATTTCCCTGATGCATGAAAATGGCGCGCTGGTCGATATGGGCACGGCTTTTGATTATTTTGCTGAAAATCCCGGTCCCGCCACCAACCCGGCGCACCGGGCCTATGTGGACCTTAAACCCGAACATCGCGAAACTCGCGCGATTTTGGATGAGGCGATGATTGAGGCCGCAGACCATTATAATCTGCCGATGTTTTTGCTGCCGCAGGAATGGTGGGATTTTCGCTTTCCGCCGGATTACTTCAATCAATATGCGCCTATTGCCGATGCCGATCTGCCGCCTGATATGCGGATGACGGCGGTTTAGGACTTCAACGCCCGGACTTCGCCTTCTACGCGCTTGAACTCTGCTTCGATGGATTGCACCAGATCGCCGGGCAGCGCGCCGCGCTCGGCATCATCCTGCAGCTTTGAGGCAAAATCACCCAAGACGTTACAGCAGGCGGAACGCGCCGCGCCTTTCAAGGAATGTGCGGCCTCTTTCAATCCATGTGTGTCTTTGTGATCATAAGCCTCGCGGATTTTTCCGATCAGCGGCGCGGTCATATCGACAAACATGCCCAGCATCTCGATCGCCATGTCATCAAAAGCGCCCATCTGTTCGATCATGGCGTTCCTGTCGATGGCGGGCGGCAGGTCGGATACTGGCGCGGCGCTTGGCGCGGTCGGGGCGCTTGCTTCAGGCGCGTTATCGTTTTCCTCCAGCAAGCCCCAGCGTATCAGCAAACGCCTGATCTGCCCCAGCGAGACAGGCTTGAGCAAACATTCATCAAAGCCGTGGCGCATATAGGTCTCGCGCTGTGCCATCTGGACATCGGCGGTCAGGACGATGACGGGGAAATGTTTTTTATCCGGCTCGCCGTTTTGTTCTTCCTCGCGCTCGCGGATCGTATTCACCAGCGCGTAGCCATCGACTTCGGGCATGTGCAGATCGGTGAATAAAATACCGTATTCGCCTGTGCTCAGTGCCTCCAGTGCCTCGCGTCCGTTACCGACAAAAGTCGCCTCAACGCCCAGTTTTTCGAGCTGGCGGCGGATAACCTCGACCACGCTGTCGGTGTCTTCCGCGATAAGAAGTTTGCGCGGCCCCGACATATCCAGCTTTTCCATCTTGCGCGCGGCGCTCTTGACGGCCTCGCCAAGTCCAGCGCGGCTGGCGGGTTTAGTCAGGTACGTCACGCCCAGCGCCTGCAGGGAATGTGAAAGGCCGATATCATCGCGCACCGTGTACATCACAAGGCCCATATTGGGGCGGATTTTCATGATCTCTTTGATAAGGTCAAGGCCAAGGCCATCGGGCAATCCCTGGTCGATCACGCCGATATCAAAGGGGCGGCGGCGGGCAAGGTCCAGCCCTTCGGCATAAGTCGGACAGCTCTCAACCGTCGCGCCCATGGACCGCAGCGAGTTCATGATTTCTTTCGCGCCTTGCGGGTGATCCTCGACCGAGAGAACGGATATCCCGGTCAGATCGGGCAGGATAACCGTATTGGCGGTGGTATCAACCTCGCGCGTGGGGATCTCGAACCAGAAGGTCGATCCCGTGCCCGGCGTGCTGAACACGCCGATCTTCCCGCCCATCAGCTCGACCAGTTTCTTGCAGATGGAAAGGCCAAGCCCTGTGCCGCCATATTTGCGGGCGGTGGAGGAATCGGCCTGCACGAAGGACTGGAATAATTTGGCGCAGACCTCCTCGCTCATGCCGATGCCGGTATCAATGACCTCGAACCGCAGGGCAACGCCGTCTCCGGGTTTTTCAATATGCTGCGCGTTGGTGGTCGCGCGTACGGTGATCGTGCCTTGTTTTGTGAATTTCATGGCATTGCTGGCAAAATTCATGATGATCTGTCGCAATCTCTTCGGGTCGCCGATCACGACAAAAGGCACATCCTGCGCGATATCATCCACCAGCTTCACGCCGGCGCTATGAATTTTCACGGAAAGGGCTTCGAGCAGGCCGCGCACCAGAAGCCGCACCGGAACCTCGAAGACATCCAGCTCCATCTTCCCTGCATCAACCTTGGCCAGATCGAGGATATCATCCAGAATTTCCAGCAAGCCACTGGCGGAATTGCGGGCCAGATCGACCATATCGCCGATTTTCTTTTCCGGCTTTTCTTCTGCAATGAGTTCGAGCAGGCCGTAAATAGTCTGCATGGGCGTGCGGATTTCATGGCTCATCGTGGCCAGAAAATTGGATTTCAGCTCCGCCAGAGCATCGGCTTCGGCGACTTTTTGCTGGAGGGCGGCGATTTCGGCGGAACGGGCATCGGTCATAGCCTGAAGATTATGACCCAAGATATTGAAAAAACATATGGCATTTTCAATGATTTCATAATATCAATGTTGCCTGTTTTTAATACATGAAGGGTAGTATAAGAAATGTCCTATAAAGTGGCGGTTGTCGGCGCGACAGGTAATGTCGGCCATGAAATCCTGAATATTCTGCACGAGCGCAAATTCCCCGTATCTGATGTGATCGCGCTGGCCTCCAGCCGTTCGGCGGGCAAAGAAGTCTCTTTCGGCGATCAGAATTTAAAGGTTCAGGACCTGTCCAAATATGATTTCAAGGGTGTGGATATTGTTCTGTCTTCCCCCGGCGGCAAGGTCTCGGCGGAATATTCGCCTGTAGCGGCCAAGGCGGGCGCGATGGTGATTGATAACACGTCTTATTGGCGGATGGACCCGGATGTGCCCCTCGTGGTGCCGGAGGTTAATGCCCATGCGCTGAAAGACGCGCATAAGAAAAATATCATCGCCAACCCGAACTGCTCGACCATCCAGATGGTTGTGGCGCTGAAACCTTTGCATGATGCGGCCAAGATCAAACGCGTTGTGGTGGCGACATACCAATCGGTTTCGGGTACGGGCAAGGCCGCGATGGATGAGCTGTTCAACCAGACCAAGGGTATCTACGTCAATCAGGCCGCCGAGCCTGACGTTTACCCCAAGCAGATCGCCTTTAATGTCATTCCGCAAATTGATGTGTTCATGGATGATGGCATGACAAAGGAAGAATGGAAGATGGTGGTGGAGACGAAGAAAATTCTCGACCCTTCGATCAAGGTTTGCGCGTCCTGCGTGCGCGTGCCTGTCTTTATCGGGCATTCGGAAATGGTCAATGTCGAGTTCGAGCGTGAAATGAGCGCCAAGGATGCCAAGAAAATCTGGCGTAACGCGCCGGGTGTTTCCGTTATTGATCTCGAAAGCGAGATGGAATACGTCACGCCGCAGGAAATTCAAGGCGAAGATAACGTCTTCATCAGCCGTATCCGCGATGATGCAACGACCGAGAACGGCATTAATTTCTGGTGCGTGGCGGATAACCTTCGCAAGGGCGCGGCGCTGAACGCGGTCCAGATCGCCGAAGTTCTCATCAAGGAAAAATACCTCAAGGCCGCAGCTTAAAGGTCGGGTGCGGCCCTGATGTGATTACTCATCCATCAGGTCGATGCCGCAATACAGGAAGAACTGGTCGATCAGCCATGAAAAGCCGGTCTGTGGCCTGCCGGAATCGATCTGCACATCATGCAGCGTCATTTTCTGGGCCACGGCTGCCGCCGCATCTTTGCGAATGGCATCCATATTCAGATTCTGCGTCACCCGCAAATGCAGGTATTTGATAAGCTCGTCCTCGCTGGGGTGGAGGTTGCCATCCTTATAGGCCAGTAATCTTGCGAAATAGACAACCTGACCGCGGAATTTGGGTTCATTGATATGCGAGAGCAGATAATCAACATCCTGCGGCGTTTTTAAATCCGCCAGCAATGTGTTCTTTTGCTCTGACGTGAAGGGCATATGCTCGAATTTTTCAGTGACGAAGGCGGCTTCTTCCGGCGTGACAACACCATCCGCATGGGCCACCGCTACCACGCAGCGCAACATGTAAAACTGGCTCGTGCCGACTTCGGTGATGCCGAAAGCATATTGTTTCTTCATATTCTTCTGATCCTTTTCCCGTAAAGCCGTAAGCCTGATGCTTCACTATGGTGGCATATATTTTCGTAAAGATGTATTTGAAAATTGCATTGAAAATGCAAACAACTAGATATAGTAGTAGAGTATTAAAAATTAATAAAAAAAGACAGGGATGGACAGGAACAAGCTAGGCGAGGTCATGAACCGCGTCATCCGGGGCGAAGCCACGGATGTCGAGAGCTTGCGCGAGATGTTCGTGCGTAAGGCCGGTGCGGTCCCTGTGAGAAATACACGCAGCATCAATGTCCCCGGCGAGGTTTACGATCGTTACTGGGATGTCTATAAATTATCAGTCCGCATGGCCAATATGCTGGAGCGCGTTCTGGATGATAATGAACATGCGCTGATCATGGATGAGGCCGCACAACTGGGATACCGCCTTCCCGATTTTGAGGTGTTTCGCGAAGAAATCAGGGATTACCGCGAGGCCTTGCGTGAATTCAGGCCTGTTGAACGGGCGCAGCTTGGTCCAAAAGGTTATGTGAAAATACCGGCCGAAACCGCGCGCATGTTTAATAATCTCATGGCTTATAACTGTTTTATGGTCTCTCGCGTCTTTGATGGCTGCTTTAATACGGAATACATGCGGCATTTCAAAAATTACAAGGATAGCGGCCATCCTTATTCCGGCCCTACGGCGCTGCAGGAAACATTGGACACGCTGCTGGCCATGGTCAAGACGAATATTGCCGAAAACCGGCAAATCAGTCGTGGCCGCCAGCGCCCCGACTGGCCGAGTCTCGTGGCCGCTTAAGTCTTGCCTTGGGAAAATAAATAAAAAACCCGTTGAAAAATCAGGGATTAATCCTATTATTGAAGGGAATTTTCTGACCCCTTTGTCATTTCAGCAGGTAATACCCATGCCCGATACCAGAACCGTACACGCCGAGCGCCCCTTGTCGCCGCATCTGCAAATCTACCGCTGGCCGGTCAATATGGGGCTTTCGATTTTACACCGCATGACGGGCGCGGCGCTGGCTGTGGGCACGCTGATGGTGTGCTGGTGGCTGGTGGCGATCGCCAGCGGGCCGGATGCTTATGCCGTATTTCAGGATTTCAGCGGCTCGGCTTTGGGCTTATTGATGATTTTCGGCTGGTCCTTTGCGTTGTTTTATCACATGGCCAATGGCGTGCGCCATCTGATCTGGGATACGGGCGCGCTGTTTAACAATCAATGTGCCTCCAAGGCTGGCTTGCTGGTGATGGCGGTTGCAATTGCCATGACGGCCTGCGCGTGGTTTTGCGCCTATAATTTTTAAGCGGGAGGATTATTGAATGAAAAGATACGGATGGATGATTGTTGCGGGTGCGGTGTTGATCACAACGCCGCTGGCGGCACAGGAAATCGGCGAACGCCTGATCCGGGATCACCGCGTGCATGAGCGCAAAGTGCCGCCCAAATTTGTAATCCAGCCGCCGCTGCCTAATCTGCCGGGGCAGGACAAGGCCGAGAAAAAAGGGCCGGTCGGCACAGCCATGCAGAACAAGATGGCCAAGGATGCGGGGGCAAAAGATGCCGCCGCGATAGAAGCCGAAGCAAAAAAAAAGGCTTCTGAGGCTATGAATGACAAAGAAATGGTCGATATCATCGAAGATGCTTCTGAAGGCGGCGAGACGTATTCACATGACCATGGCGATGGCAAGGTCCACAGCCACCGCAATGACGAAGAACACGAGTAATCAATAAGATCAGAGATTGAAAAATGAATATGAAATGGGAAGATAAAGGCTTGAAAGCACCGCTGGCGCGGGCCAACGGGCTTGGCGCGGCGCATCACGGCTCGCATCACTGGATGCATCAACGCGTTACGGCAATCGCCAATATCCCGCTGATGATCTGGTTCGTTTATAGTGTTGTGCATCTTAAAGGCGCTTCGCATTATGAGGTCTCCGCCTGGCTGGCCGAGCCTGTGAACGCCATTTTGATGATTCTCTCGGTGATCTCGGTTTTCTATCATGCGGCGCTCGGCTCGCAGGTCATCGCCGAGGATTACATCCATCATGAAGGTCTGAAACTGATCAAGCTGATCGCCATGAAACTCACATTATTCGCGCTGGCTGTGGCCTGCATTTTCTCCGTCCTGAAGGTGGCACTCTAAAATGACGACAAGCACTTACCAAATTATTGATCATGAATATGACGTCGTTGTTGTTGGCGCAGGCGGGGCGGGTTTGCGTGCCGGTTTTGGCTGCGCGGAGAAGGGACTTAAAACGGCGCTGATCTCAAAAGTATTCCCGACACGCTCTCACACCGTTGCGGCGCAAGGGGGGATTTCCGCGGCGCTTGGGAATATGGGCGAGGATGACTGGCGCTTTCATATGTATGACACGGTCAAGGGTTCTGACTGGCTGGGAGATCAGGATGCGATTGAATATATGTGCCGCGAGGCGATCCCGGCGATTATCGAGCTGGAACATTACGGCGTGCCGTTCTCTCGCACGGCGGCTGGCAAGATTTATCAGCGTGCCTTTGGCGGGATGACGACCCATTACGGCAAGGGCACGGCCCAGCGCACTTGCGCCGCCGCCGACCGGACGGGTCATGCGATTTTGCACACGCTTTATACGCAAGCCTTGAAACATAACGCCGAGTTTTTCATCGAATATTTCGCGCTTGATCTTATCATGTCCGAAGACGGGCAATGTCTTGGTGTGATGGCGTGGAATCTGGATGATGGCACGATCCACCGCTTCCGCGCGCACCAGACTATTCTGGCCACGGGCGGTTACGGGCGCGCTTATTTCTCCTGTACTTCGGCCCATACCTGCACAGGTGATGGCAATGCCATGGCGCTGCGCGCCGGGCTGCCATTGCAAGACATGGAATTCACGCAATTCCACCCGACCGGAATTTTTGGTGCAGGCTGTTTGATTACGGAAGGCGTGCGCGGCGAGGGTGGTTATCTCACCAATTCCGAAGGCGAACGCTTCATGGAACGTTATGCGCCATCGGCCAAGGATCTGGCGAGCCGCGATGTGGTTTCGCGTTCCATGACCATTGAAATCCGTGAAGGGCGCGGCGTTGGCTCCGGTAAGGATCATATTCATTTGAACCTGATGCATCTGGATGCGGATATCATTCATTCGCGCCTGCCGGGCATTGCCGAGAGCGCCAAGATTTTTGCCGGCGTTGATGTGACAAAGGAACCAATTCCTGTTTTGCCTACTGTCCATTACAACATGGGCGGCGTGCAGACGAATTACCGCTGCGAAGTCATTAATCCGTCCGCAAAAGACCCTAACCGCATCGTCCCCGGATTGATGGCGATCGGCGAGGCGGCCTGCGTATCCGTCCACGGCGCGAATCGTCTGGGGTCGAACTCCCTGCTGGATTTGGTGGTCTTTGGACGGGCAGCGGCGATCCGCGCGGCAGAAACGGTCGAGGCCGGTTCCAAACACCGCCCGGCTGGCAATGATAACGGCGCCAAGGCGCTGGCGCGTCTTGATCATATCCGTCATAAGACAGGCGGCACGCGTGTTTCAGATCTGCGTCTTGATATGCAAAAAACCATGCAAAATCACGCCGCCGTGTTCCGCACCGGGGATTCCTTGAATGAAGGCGTGAAAAAGATTGATAAATGCTATGGTGGCAAGGGCGATATTTTCGTCAGCGACAAAACGATGATCTTCAATACCGATCTCGTCGAAGCGCTGGAGCTGGATAATTTGATGGGCCAGGCGGTTGTTTCCATGCATTCCGCCGCCAATCGCCAGGAATCACGCGGCGCGCATGCCCGTGAAGACTTTCCGGACCGTGATGATGCGAACTGGATGAAGCACACCGTGACATGGATTGATGAAAATACGGGCAAGACGACAATCGACTATCGCCCGGTTATTCTGCACACGCTCACCAATGAGGTGGAACCCGTTCCGCCCAAGGCACGCGTTTACTAGGAAAAAGAAATACCAATATGACTGAATTCATTATCCTGACCGCCGCGATGATGTCCATCGTGGCCATTACCATTGATGCCATGCTGCCGGCTTTGGGGATCATGGGGCATGAGCTTAATGTCGATTACCCCAATCAGGTTCAGCTGGTGATTACCTTTATCTTCATGGGCATGGCGGCGGGGCAGCTGGTCTGCGGGCCGTTATCCGATGCCATGGGGCGCAAGAAGGTGCTTTATGGCGGCTTGGCGGTTTATGCGCTGGGAAGTTTTATATGCTTTCAGGCGCCTAACATTGAAATCATGCTGCTGGGCCGCCTCGTGCAGGGGCTTGGCGTGGCGGGTCCTTATGTCACGGCGGTGGCTGTGGTGCGCGATAAATTCTCCGGCCGCGACATGGCGCAAATCATGTCCCTTGTCATGATGATCTTTATCTTTGTCCCGGCTATCGCGCCGGCATTGGGGCAGGGAATATTATATATTGCGTCCTGGCGGATGATATTCTTGATGTATATAGGGTTGGCGGCTTTGCTGGCACTTTGGATTACGCTGCGCCTTGAAGAAACCTTGCCCCCGGATAAGCGCATCCGCTTTTCACTGCTGAGCTTTGCCTATGGCTTCCGCGAGGTCTTCTCCAACCGCGTGACGGTGCATTACATGTTTTGCATGGGGATCGGTTTTGGCAGTTTTATCGGCTATTTGAACTCTTCCCAGCAAATCTTTCAGGAACAATTCCATACCGGCGAGGCCTTCGTTCTTTATTTCGGCGGGCTGGCGCTGGTGCTGGGCGTGGCCTCGCTGGTCAATTCCCGCATCGTGCAGCGCCTTGGCATGCAGCTGATCTGCATGCGTGCCACTATGGGCATTATCGCGGCATCGGCCATCTTTATGGTGATTAATCTGACCATGGATGTCACGCTTTGGATGTTTGTAATTTACGCGGCCATCCTGTTCTTTAATTTCGGCCTGATGTTCGGGAATCTGAATTCAATCGCCATGGAGCCAATGGGCCATGTGGCGGGGATTGCCTCGGCGGTGATCGGCGCGACCTCATCGGCCATGTCACTGACCATCGGCACGACCATCGGCCAGATGTATGATCATACATTGATCCCCATCGTGGCCGGGTTTCTAAGTCTGAATATTATCTCGCTGCTGCTGATGCTGCGCGCGGGCAGACATGCCAAACCGGCCTAGGCCGGGCCATCATCATTCTTGAGCGCAGCATCGGTGTTAATAACCGCTGCAGGCTGCGGTGTGGTTCTGGCTGTCCAGTCCTGACGCAATGTTACGATGCCTTTGGCCAGTGCGACGTGCCCGGCACTGGCAAATGTTTCAGCCGTTTCATCAAATGCCGCCACAATATGCGGGCGCAGATCAGGATCGGCAGGGCTGGCATCTGCTTCATGGGCGCTTAGTTTTTCGCAGGTCTGAATAATATCGGCCAGCATCGGGCTCTCATCCCCCCAAAGCTTAAAGCCGCGGGCCGAGGATTTCGCAGCATCCGGTGTTCCAGCGGCAATGCGGTCCCAGCTTGCGGCGGCATCAATCGCACGCTGCGCCATCAGGGCGCCTTGTTTCAGTTCACCAAAATTCGGTATGTTCTTCGCATGTAAATCCATATGGATCATGCCGATGGGCGGGACGGCGATCGCTTTGCCGGCATTGACATTGCCGCGTGTTGCTTGTGCATTCGCAACGGCTTGCTGCCCGGATTTGATATCTGCGCCGGTAATGCCAAGACCATCCAGCAACGCGCCGCGTGCGGCATCATCCATTTTTGCCAGTTTGCCAAAATCAATATCGCCTTTGAATTCACCAACGGCCAGCTTGGCATCCGCGGGCGCAATGCGGCCATCTTCAACGGCATCACGCAGCGCGATCATCTGTGCCTGCACTTCGCCGCTTTTTGCGGTTTGCTCAGGGCTAAGAATGCCTTGCGATTCCAGCATCAACCCCAACGGCTTGGAAAAATCTCCCCTGATCTGGTCGGGTGTCTTGGCGGCGGCTTGTGCGAATTGCATGCTATAAACTCCATAAAATATAGGATTTTCAATAATAATGGTCTTTTATAAATATTTTCTTACCATAAGGCAAATTTAATTTATTTTTGACATAAGACTGGTGAATTTGCTATATTCCCAGCGCTTTAAAACGAAAAAAGAACAGGGATTTTTAAACGTTCATGTCCTTATCACGCAGAGGATTTTTTCAAGGGGCCGCCGCCGCGGGCGGGGCTCTTGCCACGGGCGGCACCGGCGCGCTTGCCGGCGGCGCGACGCGGACCGGTATCGTTATGGCGGGCGCTGGCGCATTTGGGATGGCCGCGACTATGGCTGAAAAGGTAGCGCTTGCGCAGAAAATACTGGGCACCAAGCGGGGCGGATATCCCTTTCATGGGATTGAGGGGCTGTATAATCAAATATTTCATCGCCCAATTTTGGTTGTACCAAGATTGATCCCCCCCATGCCGCTCGGCTGGGGGATATTCTCATGGGGCGGGGTGATTTTTTTCGTCATCAATATTCCCAATCTTATCCCCATGATGCTGGAAAAATTGATTTTTCGGCTGAAAAGCGATTGCTGGAGCGATTGGCCGGGCTGCCGGATGAAATACCGCTGGATGTATTGTTAAGTGACGAGCTATATGAGTCCGTGGAAAAGGGGGCGTTTGATAATGATGCGGCATCTGTCGAGCAGCGTCAGCATCTCAGGGATTTTCTGCAGTCCGCCATGGGCGGGGAAGCAACGATCCAGGGATTGAAAAGCCGGCTGGAAAGCCATTTCGTGCGGCTTGCAAAACACGCTCTTTCTCACCCTGAAGAATTTTTTAGCCGGGGTTATATGCGTAATGGCGGACAGGATGTTCATGATGTGATTGTGACGAGCGACACTCAGCAGATTATTGATGTTATCAGAAAAATATCAGGTCAGGAGCATGAAAAGCTGGTGGCTGATCTTGATGTGGCTATTGTGGATTATGTTCGGGGTGCTGGAAAGCAGGAGCACTTCACCCGTATCACGGAAAACAATATTAAATTTGAGGCTAGTCGAGAAAAACACAAGCGCAATGAGATTGAAAATCTGGAAGAAAGACGACTAAATCCGTTTTTGAGAAGCAAGCGCCGGGTTGATTTGCGTGCAATCGGCCAAAACCGCTTTGTCGTGCAGATGGAAAAGGGGCGGCAACAGGCTGATCTTTTGCGTATTGACTGGTATCACTGGGTGGGATCGCTCGATCCGGAGAATAAAAAAATATGCGATATCGGTCTTGATGAAACCGGTCAGATTCTGACTGTTAAAAATCCGCTTGTGCTGGAGTTTTTGAATGCGGCACTTGCCAAGGTGTGCGGCAATGTTGTGACCGTCGCCCTGCCTAACCTTCGTGAGGGGCTGGATTTGAATTTCGAGATGCCGGATATGGCATAATCTGCCCTTGCGGGTTTTTTCAATCCTAAGGGGCGTAGCCTCTTCTCAAAATCGGAACTCGGTGATATCTTGAGGGCTTAGATGTTGTTTTGTTTGGCTTATTTTCCTTATGTGTGAAAAAACGAACTGAACAAAATGGCCTCTAAGCCCTTGATACTATTGAGGGCAGGCTAAAAAATATACAAAACGCAATAACGAACTGAACAAGAATTTATCCGATGGCCCAGTTTAATCTCCCCGCAAATTCCAAAATCCGCTCCGGCAAGACGATTGATGCGGCCAAGGGCGCGGCCAAGGCCCGCACTTTCAAGGTCTATCGCTGGGACCCGGAGGACCGCGATGATAAGGGCGCGCCGAAAAATCCGCGTACTGACAATTATGTGATTGATACCTCCAAACACGGGCCGATGGTGCTCGATGCCCTGATCTATATCAAGAACGAGGTGGATAGCTCCCTGACCTTCCGCCGCTCCTGCCGGGAGGGGATTTGCGGGTCCTGCGCGATGAATATTGACGGCAAGAATACGCTGGCCTGTACCAAGCCGATCGAGGATTGCAAGGGCGATGTGAAGATTTATCCGCTTCCTCATATGCCGGTGGTGAAGGATCTGGTGCCGGATTTAAAACATGTCTATGCGCAGTATCAGACGATCCAGCCATGGCTCAAGGCCGAGAGCCCCGCGCCGGGGCGCGAGCGTCTGCAATCGGCGGAGGATGCCGAAATCCTGAACGGCGCGGATGGCAAGGGGCCTGCGGGTTGTATCTTGTGTTTTTGCTGCTCGACATCCTGCCCGTCCTACTGGTGGAATGCTGACCGCTTTCTGGGGCCGGCGATTTTGCTGCAGGCCTATCGCTGGATCGCGGATTCGCGTGATGAGGCCACGGGCGAGCGCCTTGATGCGCTGGAGGATCCTTTCCGTCTCTATCGCTGTCACACGATCATGAATTGCACCAATACCTGCCCCAAGGGTCTCAACCCGGCCAAGGCGATTGCCGAGATCAAGAAGCTGATGGTCGCGCGCGCCTAATAGTTTCTGAAATTGATGCTGGTCTTGCAGTTGGCGTTATACATCTGAATGATATCCTCATCCGAGAGCATGATAATCTGCGTGCATTCGGATTCGCCCTCGACCGGGACGGGCTGGCCTTCGATGGTCATGATGCCGGTTTCGCTGCCTCTGGTTTTGGCGGTGGCCTTGCGTCCGTCGCTGGATATCTGAACGGATTCAACATCGATGCTGGTTTCATACTCCCCCAGTGATTGGGAACCGCTCTCAAGGCTGTCGATAAACTCCGCGCGGGTGAGGGTAACCGCCTTTTCCTGTGATGGCTGTTCGGGGATGTGGAATGTTATATTGCTTTTGAAACGCGCCTGCGGATGCAGATGCGTCTCGAAAAAGGCGGCGATGTCTTCCGGTGCGGCATCCAGTCCGCGCGAGGTCATGCGCGTGCTTTCCTCGATGAAGGCGGCGATGTTCTCTTCGGTCAGCTGATCTGTGCTGTGCTGGGCGGCGGCGGCATGGGGCATGGATGTGACAGCCAGCCCAAAGGCCAGAGCAAAGCATAGTCTCGATATACGCATGGATGCGGCGCTGCCCCTGTTGCTATTCTTTTATTTCCCCAATTGTCCATTATGAGGTGAAAAGGCTAAACACTTTCCTAATATGACGCTTCAATAATGTTTCGGAGCGCATTTTCATCAAGGCCCTGAATTTCAATGATTTTATTACGATCCGTAGCGCCGCGTATGAGGAAGATCGCGGATTTGGGGGTTTTCAGTTTTTTGGATAAAAGCACAATCAGCGCCTCATTCGCCTTGCCGTTTTCAGGAACAGCGGTAACCGAGCATTTGAGAATATCGCCGCCGCTTACATCCTTCGCCCAGCCCTGAATGGCTTCGCGCGCGGCTTTTGGCGTGAGACGAATGGCAATCCGGCAGGATGGCATTTCTGGTGGCATTATTCGATATCAAGGCCGATATCAAGGGCCGGAGCGCTGTGGGTCAACGCGCCGACGGAGATATAATTCACGCCTGTTTCGGCGATGGCGCGGACAGTTTGCAGATTCACGCCGCCCGAAGCCTCGGCGATCATGCGCCCGTCAATCAGATCCACGGCTTTTTTGAGCGTCTTCACATCCATATTATCCAGCAGCACCGCATGGGCCTTGCCGTTTTCAAGAACGGCCTTGAGCTGATCCAGCGTATCGACCTCGATCTCGATTTTGAGCATATGCCCAGCCAGCATATAGGCCTGATCGAGGGCCTGATCAATGCCGCCCGCAATGGCGATATGATTGTCCTTGATCAGGACCGCATCATCGAGGCCAAAGCGGTGATTGGCCCCACCGCCAACGGATACGGCGTATTTCTGGAACAGGCGAATGCCGGGGATGGTCTTGCGCGTATCGCAGATTTCCGCGCCCGTGCCATCAATTGTTTCAACATACTGGCGTGTCAGCGTGGCAATGCCGCTTAAGTGGGTGAGGAAATTGAGCGCAGTGCGCTCCGCCGTTAATAGCGCGCGCGCAGGCCCGGCGAGGGAGGCGATAATCTGCCCCTCATCCAGCGCATCACCATCCTGCGCCTCCACCGTCATATCGAAATCAATATCGGTGAGTGAAAAGGCCGAAAGCGCCAGCATTAACCCCGCCAGAACACCCGGTTTGCGGGCGCGCAGAATTCCGGTCGCCGTTTCTCCCGCCGGGATCAGCAGATCGGTCGTGACATCGCGGCCATGGCCAAGGTCTTCTTCCAGCGTGGCGCGGACAATTTTTTCGATATGAAGATTGGAGAGTGTGAGCATGGTGATTTTTCTATGTGTGATTTATGATGACGCTGCATCCTGACGAAAGTCAGGATCTAAAAAAGGGTATCATACAAATCTATCCATTCCGGATTCATTTTTTCAACCAGATCAATTTTCCAGTTTCTTTTCCAGTTTTTAAGTTTTCTTTCACGCTCGGCTGCGGCCCATTTATCTGTATGGTGCTCATAGTAAACAAGATTGGTCAGATTGTATTTTGAGCTAAACCCTTCAATGGTTTTATTTTTATGCTGATAAATGCGTTTTCGCAAATCATGGGTAATGCCTGTGTATAAAACCCCATGCTTTTTGTTTGTGATAATGTAGATGTAGTGGTCTTCATACATTTGTGATCACTACAGATCCTGACTTTCGTCAGGATGCATAATCGTTGGCCTAGCTCAGCTCCAGCATCCGTTCAACGGCTTTGCGGGCGCGGGCGGATATCGCAGGGTCCACAAAAATTTCCGGCGTTTCGGTTTGCAGGGAATGCAGAATTTTCGGCAATGTGATGCGCTTCATATGCGGGCACATCTGGCACATGCCGACCATTTCCGTACCCGGATTATTGGCCGCGATATTATGGCCCATGGAACATTCGGTCATAAGGATCGCCTTGGTGGGTTTATGCGTCTTGATGTAATCATCCATCTGCGCGGTTGATCCGGCGTAATCGGATTCTTCCAGCACATCGGGCGGGCATTCAGGATGGGCAAGGATTACGGCGTCTTTATGCTGTATGCGCAGGTTTTTGACATCCTCGCCGCTGAAGCGTTCATGGACGATACAGCTGCCGTCCCAGATGATGATTTTGACATTTGTTTCTTTCGCCACATTGGCCGCCAGGAATTTATCCGGTGTCATGATGACAGTATCATGCCCCTGCGCGCCAAGGCCATTGACGATTTTAAGCGCATTGGAGGAGGTGCAGCACACATCGCTCTCGGCCTTTACTTCAGCGGAAGTGTTCACATAGGAAACAACCGGAACGCCGGGATATTGTTCTTTTAATTTGCGGACATCCGCGCCGGTGATGGATTCAGCCAGACTGCATCCGGCCAGAAGATCAGGCATCAGGATTTTTTTATCGGGGCAGAGAATCTTGGATGTCTCAGCCATGAAATGCACGCCGCACTGGACGATGATATTGGCGCTGGTTTTGGCAGCTTCCTGCGCGAGCTTCAGGGAATCGCCCACGATATCGCCCACGCCATAGAAAATATCCGGCGTCATATAGTTATGCGCGAGGATCACCGCGTTTTTTTCAGCCTTGAGACGGTTGATTTCATATATATAAGGGGCCAGCGTTTCCCAGTGTTCGCGGCTGTATTGCGGCGAGAGCTTGGCGTAAAACCCTTCGGTGGCTTTGGCGACTTCGGGGGTGTATTGCATTTTGGCGGCTTGCATGGTTTTGTTCTTACAATGTTCACATTATCCTAGTGAATGAGGTATCTTTCATATACGGATGGTCAAGGTCAAGGAAAATGGCAGAATTATTTGATATAGAGCCTGAAAATTCGGATAAAAACCGTCCGCTGGCTGATCGGTTGCGGCCCCGGCTATTGGCGGATGTGGCCGGGCAGGCGCATTTGATCGGCCCCGGCAAGCCGCTGAGCCGCATGATTGAGGCCGGCCGTATCAGCTCGGTTATCTTCTGGGGGCCGCCGGGATGCGGGAAAACGACGCTGGCCCGGATTCTGGCCCAGCATACCGATCAGTATTTTGAGCAGATATCGGCGATATTCTCCGGCGTGGCCGATTTAAAGCGTGTCTTTGAGGGCGCAAAGATGCGGAAGCGTAACGGGCAGGGGACATTGCTGTTTGTTGATGAAATTCACCGTTTTAACAAATCCCAGCAGGATGCCTTTCTGCCCGTGATGGAGGATGGCACGATCACGCTGATCGGCGCGACCACGGAAAATCCATCATTCGAGCTGAACGCGGCATTATTATCCCGCGCGCAAGTGTTGGTGCTTAAACGCTTGGAAGAAGAGGCGCTGGAGGAATTGCTGGAAAAGGCCGAGGAAGAAGCGGGCCGCGCATTGCCGCTGGAGCTTGAGGCACGGGAGCTGATGAAAACACTGGCCGATGGGGATGGGCGCTATCTGCTGGGCATGGCGGAGCAGGTTTTTTCTTCTGTGCCTTTCCCGCGAAAGCGGGAATCTGGAGATCATGAAGATAACAGGTCCCCGCTTGCGCGGGGAACGCAAAATTTAAATTCTGAAGGCTTGCTGGAAATCATCCAGCGCCGCGCCCCGATCTACGATAAGGGCGATGACGCGCATTTTAATCTGATCTCTTCTTTTCACAAATCCTTGCGGGCTTCGGATGCCGATGCGGCGCTGTATTGGATGGCGCGGATGCTGGCCGGCGGGGAGAGGCCGGAATATATTTTGCGCCGGATGCTTTGCGTGGCCTCTGAAGATATCTCAAATGCCGATCCCCAAGCCCTGCAGGTTGCCTTGAACGCTTGGCAGGCCTATGAACGTCTGGGGTTGCCGGAGGGCGAGCTGGCCATGGCGCAGGCCTGTACTTATCTGGCGACTGCCCCCAAATCCAATGCCAGCTATATGGCGTTATCGCAGGCCAAGGCGCTGGCCGCGCAGACCGGATCATTAATGCCGCCGCGCCATGCCATGAACGCGCCGACCAAGCTTATGAAGGCGCAGGGCTATCATCAGGGTTACATATACGATCACGATACGCCGGAAGGGTTTTCAGGCCTTAGTTATTTTCCAGATGACATCGGGCGCAGAAATTTCTATAACCCAGTAGAGCGCGGGTTTGAGCGCGAGATAAAAAAACGTCTCGAATACTGGGATAATTTGCGGAGGAAAAAAGAATGACGGCCCATAAAAAACCAAACGGCGAATATGCCGCGGATACTTTAAAGGAATTGCGTAAGGTTGCTGGCGGGAAAGATATGACGGTTATGGCCCAGTTGACCGCGCTGACCGAAGGGCTGTATGAGCGTTTTGGCAAGACTGCCGCCGATAGAGAGGCGCGGACGCCGGAAGTGGATTGGCGCTGGGCTGATTTGCTGGATCTGATGTATTACTTTGATGAGGATGCCAATCGCGACAAGCCTGTCCATGCGCGGGTTGGTATGCCTGATGCCGATCCGCTGACACTGATTAATCGCCTGCAGGACGAGGGGTTTATTAACAAAAAGGACGGTAATGCCCTGCGCCGTAAATTCAATGATCAGGTCAAGGCGCTTACGGGGCGGGAACTGAACAATGTACAGGTGGCGGAATTACGCAGGCTTTTGCTTGATTTTGATGTGGGCCAGACATTGCGCCCTGCTGAGGAAAAGCGGGAAGCGCCGGAGACGCCGGGTCAGGGCTGATCAGGTATTTTTGACATTTTCCTGTCGCTATAGATGACGTACATGCCGCTGGCGATGATAACGGTGCTGCCCAGCAGCATCCATTCATCCGGAATATCGCTGAAAAGCAGGAACCCAAATAGAAGCCCCCAGATCATCTCGGTATAAAGAAACGGCGTAACGAGGGCGGCCTGCGCGGTGCGAAAGGCCAGTGAGACGCACAGCACGCCAGAGGCAATCAATCCACCGCAGAGCGCAAAAAACGGCGCGTGTTCAAATGCGATAGGCTTGAAATCAAACGCGATCAGCGGAAGGCTTAAGGCGAATGTGCCGATCAGGGTCATGAAGGCGACGATGAAGGGGCTGGCTTCTTTCAGCTCGCGCGAGAGCGTGAAAAAAACAGCGACCAGAAATGCCGCCGCAAGGGGCAAAAGCAGCGCTGGCTGGAAGCTTTCAGGCGAGGGCTGGAGGACGATCAGAACGCCGATAAACCCTGTAATGATCGCCGCCCAGCGCGATAATCCGACGCGCTCGCCATAGAAAATAATCGCCAGCAATACGGCAAAAAACGGCTTGGCAAAGATCATGGCGTAGATATCGGCCAGCGACATGAAGGTAAAGCAATAAATCAGGATTATATTGATGGTGATATTCAAAATGGACCGAATAATGTGAAATCCCCATTCGCGCCGGTTGGAAATCCCACGCCAGCCGCCCAGCTGCCGGGAAATGCATAGCAGGATCAGGGCGGCGATGGCGGCCTCGAACCCGGCGATCTGCGGGCCCGGATAATGCGGCGATATCCATTTGGCGGATATATCGGCAAAGGCAAAAGAAGTATAGCCGGCCATGGCCAGCAGCATTCCCTTTTGATTTATCGTCAGATTTGTGGGCATAATCAGGCTCAACTTTTATCCTGTTTCTCAAATTTCAGGAAGATGGAAAAATAAGATGATAGCCACTTATGCGGCCATAGGCGCGGGCGGGGCGATTGGCGCGATGCTGCGCCACGGGATGAATGAGGGCGTACTGCGCGTTCTGGGCAGCGGATTTCCTTATGGAATACTGGCGGTTAATATTCTGGGCGCCTTTGCCATGGGGGTTGTGATTGCCCTTTTTGCCCAGCTCTGGGAGCCGCCATCCTATATTAAATCGTTTGTAACGACAGGCATTCTGGGCGGGTTTACGACATTTTCGGCTTTCTCGTTGGATGCTGTCCTGCTCTGGGAGCGCGGCGAGACGCTTGGCGCGATTATATATGTGGCCCTTTCGGTGGGATTGTCCATTGCCGGGCTGTTGTTGGGATTGTCATTGGTGCGCGGAGTATTCGCATGAGCGCGGTCAGGATTTTAAATGTTTCCGAAGATGATTCCGGCCAGCGCCTTGACCGCTGGATCAAGAAATACGCCCCCGATCTGCCGTATGTCCTTGTGCAGAAATTGATGCGAAAAGGGCAGATCCGTGTGGATGGGAAACGCGCCAAGCCGGATCAGAAGCTGGAGGCCGGGCAGGAAGTGCGCCTGCCGCCTTACGAGGGGATGCGCCCGCGCGAGGAAAAGAAGATTACAGCCGCCGATATCGCCTTTATCAAATCCCTCGTGATTTATGATGATGGTGACATTATCGCCATTAACAAGCCTTATGATCTGGCGGTGCAGGGCGGCACGAATACATACCGCCATGTGGATGGGTTGCTGGAAGGCCTCGCCAATGAGGAGGGCGTGAAGCCGAAACTTGTTCATCGCCTCGATAAGGATACCAGTGGAATTTTGCTGCTGGCGCGTTCAACGAAAATTGCCCGCGAGATGGGCGATATGTTCAAGGGACGTGATCTGAAAAAGATATATTGGGCCCTGATCTCGCCCGCACCCTCCATTTACGAAGGCACGATCCGCGCCCCCATCGCCAAGGCCAGCGGCAGCAATAAGGAACGTATGGTGGTCGATGAGGAGGAGGGTAAATATTCCCTCACCGATTACAGCATTATAGATACGGCCGGAACGGATGTCGCCTTTGCCGCTTTCTGGCCGCGCACAGGAAGGACGCATCAGATCAGGGTCCATTCGGAATTTATGGGAAGCCCGATATTGGGCGATCCGAAATATGCCTATCGCGATATCCAGCACGAGCATGAGATTATTGATCTGGAGAGCCTCGATCTGGCCAAAAGGCTTCATTTGCACGCAAGGCGCATTATTTTCCGCCACCCCATCAAGCGCACCAAGGTTGATATCACAGCCCCGCTGCCTGAAGATTTGCAGAAAAGCTGGAAAGCGCTGGGGTTTGATCCTTCCTACAAGAAGGACCCGTTTGGCGAACAATAGCTTGATCGGGGCCGTACGGCGTTTATAATTGCTCCAGCGCTAATTATTGTAGGATCAAGGTCATGGCGGAGAAAGCCGAAAAGGGAAGCTGGTTGTCATTCTGGGCAAAGCTTGCCTTTCTTCTGATTGTTTTTATTGCCGTGATTTTATCGGTCCTGAATGCCTTGGGCGGTAACAGCGATGTGCTCAAAAGCTCGCTCGAGCAATATCTCTCCGGCGCGCTGCGCGGCAACGCCAAGATTGAAAAACTGCACCAGATGACATTCTTCCCTTATATGAGCATTGATGCCGAAGGGGTAACGGTGAGCGACCCGAAAAATGAGCGCCGCATTATCTTTAGCGCCGGGCGCATGCAGATGGCCATGGGATTTTGGGATATGACCTTTTCCACTGGTAAGATCAAGACGTTCAATGTTGAGAAATTGCGCGCCATGCCGGGTGTTTTTGTGCAACCCGGTCTTACAGTGGGGAGCGCCGCGATTATAGACGAGGGCGATCAGGCCTATATCCGCGCGGAAGGCAAGATTGGCGCGGAGCCGTTCAAGATGGGTATTACCACCGATACATATGGCAGCGGAAAATCCAAAACATACCGCATGGGCATCAAGCGTGATGTAAAAATAAAAATCGGCGATATCGAATTGGATGGCATTGTTGATGCTGCGGATCCTGAAAATTATATCCTGCAGGATTTCTCGCTCAAGCATGACACGCTTGTCATCAAGGGCGGCGCGGATATCTTCGCCGGCAGCGGCGGGCGCATCAAGATCAAGGGCGATTTTATCCTGCCGGGCGGCAGCCATATCAAGCCCGATATCCTGTTTGAACATCCGGAAAACAAATTGCCGCGCGCGGCGGGCGCCATCATGATTGAAGGGGCAAAGGCTGCTGATTTTACCGATGCCGCGCCTTATAAGGCGCTTTGGGATTCTCTGGCCCGTGTCACGCAAGGCGGCGGTGAATCTAGCGCAAAGGCCAAGACATTTGGCTGGACCGGGGATTTTGAAATCATGGCCGGACCCGGCGAATTGCCGCAAAGCTTTTTAGGGCAAGGTATGAATGAAAAGCTGATCCCCGCCATGATACCGGGCGAGGCGGGCCGCGTGGATATTCTGGCAGTGAATTGCCTGCGTTTTGATCTGAGCGTCTCGCGCCGCGTTCTGGAGGGCGCGGATATTTTTGTTGATACCAAGGATTTTATCGCGGGCGGCGCAGGGTCTTATGCCGTGGATGAAGACAGGCTGGAGGCCTCGCTCGTTCCCAAAATGAAAAATGCGGGGACCGATGCCATGGCTGTGAAGATCTCTGGCCCCTGGAAAGCCTATGAGGTTGACCCTGTTTCCGCCGATCCAAAGCTGGTGCCCAAGGGTTCTTGCGCGGATATGAATTTCTCGCCTCTGGATGCGCCATGAAGCGTTTTTACAAGGATGTAACCGCGGTGCCTGCAGAGACGGGCGGGTTTCGCATCTGCCTTGACGGGCGGCCTGTGAAGACGCCGGGCCGTGTTGATATGATCTGCCCAGATGTGCGGATCGCAGAAATTGTATCGGCAGAATGGCGGGCGCAGGATAAAACCATTGACCCCCAAACCATGCCGGCGACGCAATTGATCAACACCATGGTTGATAAATTTCCGGGTCATCGAGATGAAATGACCGCGCAGGTGTTGAAATTTATGGATACGGATTTGATCTGTTACACGGCCGATGGGCCGGAAGATCTTGCGCGGATACAAGATAAGTTATGGGGCGGCGCGCGAGATTGGTTTGAGGGGCGCTATGGCGTGAGCCTGAAGACAACAACGGATTTAAAGGCGATCCGGCAGGAAGCTGTTGTTCACAAGGCGGTGGCTGAGGATATTGCGGCGCTTAAGGACGTCGAGTTTATCGTGTTTCAGAGCCTTGTGCCGGTATGCGGTTCGGTTATTTTGTCGCTGGGTTTTGTGCATGGCTATCTGGATACCCCTGCCATGCTGGCTGCGATTTTTGCCGAGGAAGATTATCAGGCCACCGTGACGCGGGCCGATCTTTATGGCGAAGATCCCATGATCATGAAGAAAAAGACAGCGCTGCGGCGCGATATGGATGCGGCCAAAGCCTTGCTTTCTGGCGCATAAGGCGTATTTTAGGCTCTATGGACAGCAAAGACAAAAAAAGCAGTATTTCCTACCGCGAAGTCGCGGCGTTTATCTGGCATTACTGGCGCCGGCAAAAAGGGCGTTTGGCGATTGTCATTCCGGGGCTGATGCTGGCGGCGCTGGTGGATGCCACGTTCCCCTATATCACGGGCAAGATGATTGATTCGGTCACGCGTTCCGAGGCGCATGGCATCCCCGCCGCGCAGGAAGTTATTCCATGGTTTGTTGCCTTTGTGGTGGTGGGGTATTTGTTCCAGACCATTCGTAACGGCTCATTATTCGTCTGGAACCGTGTGGGCGTGCAGACGCTTTATAATATCGAGATGGAAGCTTTCCAGAAGGTCCAGCGTTTCTCCGCCGACTGGCATGCCAATTCTTTCGCTGGTGCGACGGTGCGGAAGATTTCCCGCGGCAAGCAGGCTTTTGACATGCTGGAAGATATCCTGATCATGAACCTGCTGCCCTCGCTGGTGGTGCTGGGGATTACGGTGATGTTCGCAGCCTCAAAATCATGGATATTGGGCGCGGTCACGCTGGTCTGCGCCCTTGTGTATCTGTTTTTGAACGCCGTGATCGTGGTGAAGATTAACATGCCGCGTTTCCGCAAATCTGCGGCCCGCGATACGGTTGTGGGGGCCAAGCTGGCAGACTCCATTACCGCCAATGCGGTTGTAAAGGCCTTCGGCGCGGAGGCGCAGGAAGATAATATTTTCCGTCATGCCTTGCGCCGCTGGCAGCTCCGGGCGCTGCGGAGCTGGGATGTTTATATTGCCACGGATCTGATGCGCCGTTTTATGTCCGAAACCATGGCGGCGCTGATGATCGGCACGACGATCTGGCTTTGGTCGCGAGGGGAAGCCACATCAGGTGATGTGGTGTTTTCCTTTACCAGTTTTATGCTGCTTTCGATGTATCTGCGGGCGCTGGGCGATAATGTCGCCAATCTGCAGCGCGCCATTAACGACATGGAAGATATTATCGAATTCTGGCGCCGCGAGGATGAGATGCGCGATATCGAAGGCGCAGAACCTGTCTCTATCAGCAAGGGCGAGATTGTCTTTGATGATGTGCGTTTTATGTACCGCAATAAAATGCAGCCGTTATTTGACGGGCTGAATGTCACGATCAGGCCGGGCGAGAAGATCGCGCTGGTGGGGCCGTCGGGGTCCGGAAAGTCGAGCTTTGTGAAGCTGATCCAGCGCCTTTATGACGTTGATGCCGGGGAGATCCGCATTGATGGCCAGAATATCGCCAAGGTCACGCAGGCCTCGCTGCGCCGGAATATTGGCCTCGTGCCGCAGGAGCCGATCCTGTTTCACCGCTCGATCGCATCCAATATCGCCTATGGCAGGCCGGGCGCGAAGATGGAGGATATTATCGAGGCCGCAAGGCAGGCCCATGCCCATGAATTTATTGAAACCCTGCCCAAGGGATATGATACGCTGGTGGGGGAGCGCGGCGTGAAATTATCGGGCGGCGAGCGCCAGCGCGTGGCTATTGCCCGCGCCATTCTTGCCAATACGCCGATCCTGATTCTGGATGAGGCCACGGCTTCGCTAGATTCCGTTTCCGAGCATTATATCCAGCTGGCCATGGATAATCTGACGCAAGGGCGCACGACCATTACGATCGCGCACCGCCTGTCCACCATCCAGAATGCGGACCGCATTCTGGTTTTCCGCGCTGGGCGCATTGTCGAGGAAGGCACGCATAGCGAGCTGATCGCGCGTGACGAGTCTGTTTATAAAGAGCTGTATGACATGCAGGCTCTGGGCTTGGTTGGCGAAAAAAATGCCTAAAGCCAGCTATCGGGTTTGGGCATGGCTTGCGATTTAAACGCCCGCGGCAGGCCGCGCCCCAAACGCCATAGGATATAAAGCGCCAGCGGCAATATTGCGATCAGGGCAGAATTAATAAGCAAAGGCATATTGGCGGCGATAAATGCATCCATGCAGGGCTGGGCCAGCGGCCAGATATCGTCAAATCCGGCTTTTTCCAAAAACTCGATGCTTTGGTTGGCGATGGTTTGGGTGCAAGGCTCAAAAGGCGCATGATCAATAGCGGGGAGCATATAGAAACTGGCCGCGCTCATGCTGATCACGGATAAAATGCCGCTGGCCCAGATCGTGCCAATGATAAAGGCCGCATGGCTGGGTACGAAATCGCTTAAAGACCCCTGTTTTTTAAGGCGGTAGCCGTAAATCATAACGCCCAGTAATGTGACAAGCGATAACCCGGCCGCCCAGACATGCGGCAGGCAAGTCAGGATAATCGTGGCGGCAAAGGCTGCGTAAAGTGTGATAATTTTCTGATGATCTGTCATGGCAACTACCTTCGATGAAAGAGTTTTTCGATATCCTGCAGCGAGAGCGCGATATAGGTCGGGCGGCCATGATTGCATTGGCCGGACAGCGGTGTTTCTTCCATCTGGCGCAGCAGGGCATTCATCTCGTCAGGATTAAGTTTGCGCCCTGAGCGGATGGAGCCATGACAGGCCATGGTGGAGAGCAGCGCATTCAGCTTTTCCTCCAGACCGCCGGCATGATTGTTATCCCGGATGTCGGCGGCGAGTTCGCCCAGCAGTTTTGAAATATTCGCGCGGCCTGAAAGGAGCGCCGGAATGCTGCGTACGGCCAATGCATCAATGCCAAAGCTCTCGATTTCAAGTCCCGCGCTGGCAAAAATATCGCCATGATCCAAAAGGGCGGCGCAATCGGCCTCGTCCATTGTAATGATATCAGGCGTCAGAAGGCCCTGTTTCTCAACGCCGCCGGATGCGGCCATCTGGGCTTTGAAGCGTTCATAGACAAGGCGCTCATGCGCGGCGTGCTGATCGACGATCACAAGGCCGGATTGTGTTTGCGCGATAATATAATTTTCATGCAGATGCGCCATGGCCGCGCCCAGCGGATATTGCTGCGTATCGGCCTGAGGCGCGGGCGCTTCATAGGTCCGTGCCACGAGCGGGGCGAGGGGTTCATATATATTTTGCGCCGCCTCGGCAAGGTTGCCATAGGATTGCGGCGAAGCAGATTGTGGCGCAGCCCAGAATGAGGTATTGGCAGGCGCGAGGCCATGCGGCGATATTGTAAATTTCTGCAAGGCTGCGCCGGACGTTGTATTGGAAGGACGAAACCCTTGGGCATGAATGCCATGTTTCAGGGCGCTGACGATCATGCCGCGGATCAGATCCGGTTTTTCAAAACGCACTTCGGCCTTGGCGGGGTGAACATTGACGTCAACTTCTTGCGCGGGCAGGGTGACAAACAGGGCCAGCGCCGGATGTACCCCGCGGTGCAGGACATCGGCATAGGCCCCGCGCACCGCCCCGGTCAGGAGTTTGTCGCGCACCGGGCGGCCATTCACAAAAAGATACTGATGTTGGGCCGTGGCCTTGTGATAGGTCGGCAGGCTGGCAAGGCCGGATAATATTACGCCTTCGCGCTCGAAGCTGACGGGGAATGCATTCTGCCCGAAATCACGGCCCATAACCGCGGATAGGCGATCCTCAAGGCTTTGGAAGGCAGGATAGTGCAATGATTTTACGCCGTCATGATTGAGCCGAAAACCAATAGCGGGGAAAGCCATGGCGAGGCGTTGGATGATATCGCGCACCGCCATGTATTCGGCGCGGTCGGATTTCAGAAATTTCAGGCGGGCAGGCGTGGCATAAAACAGATCCCGCACTGTGATCTGTGTGCCCGATGGATGCCCGGCGGCTTTGATCGGATGTTTGCGCCCACCTTCAACGGCGATTGACCAGCTTTCGCCGTCTTGCTGGCGCGTGGCAATCTCAAGACGCGAGACGGCGGCAATCGAGGCCAGAGCTTCGCCGCGAAACCCCAGATGTTTAATATCCAAAAGATCATCGGAAGGAAGTTTGGATGTGGCGTGGCGGTCAACGGATGCGGCCAGTTCGGTTTCATTCATGCCGCTGCCGTTATCGGCAATGACGATCAGGCTTTTGCCGCCCTGGCGAATATCGATGGCAATCTCGGATGCGCCTGCATCAACGGCATTTTCGGCAAGTTCCTTCACCGCCGCGGCGGGGCGTTCAATAACTTCACCGGCCGCGATCTGATTGATCAGGGTTTCTGGCAGATAGCGAATTCTCATATGATTTAAAAATTACAGGAATGATGCGGGTTTGTCAGGGAATTTTCACAAAAGACTCACAAGGTCTTGAGATCAATTATGGTATCTTGCATGTTGCAGTGATCAAAAATGGCCCCTTTGAGGATAGCGCCGGTAAAATCAGCGCGGCGAAGGTCCGCGCCGCTGAGGACCGCATTGGTCAGGTCCACGCCCATCATGACGGAATCCCGCAGATCAGCGTAGCGCAGATTGGCGTAACGCAGGCTGGCGCCGCTCATATCCACGCGCTGGATACGTTTGGTGCCATCAGGTTTTTTGAATTCAAGGCCGCCAATTTTTGCATTCGAGAGATCAACGCGGGCCATTTGCGCGTATTTAAATGTCGAGCCGCGCAGATCGGCTTCGGCCATTTTGCAGTCCCGGAAATCGGCGCGGTCGAATGTGGCGCTTTGCAGTTCGGCAGCGCGCAGATCCTGATTAAGGAAGTTGGAGCCTATGGCGCGAATGGCGGTAAAGGGGAAGCGGCGCAGATCCAGAACATCGCGCAAATCATAGCCGCTTAAGTCGAGCTGGCGGCCGGAGCGTCCGGCCGTGGCCACCCATAATGTATGTTCTTCCAGAAGTTGCGGCAGGGTCTTGCCGAGATTTTCCAGCTTGGCCCCCATATCGTCTTCGGTGATAACGTCGCCAAGGTCCAGCCCTTGTTTTTCAACGCGGTCCATCACCGCGCCGGAAATAATGGCCGAGCGCATATTGGCAAAGGTCAGGACCGAGCCTGTGAGATCGGAATCGGCGAGGTTTGCGCCATGGAAATTCGCGCCCGTCAGGTCGGCATTTTTCAGCAAAACGCCGCTGAGGTCAGCATCGGAAAAATCAGCCGATTTGGCTTGCGTGCCGGTCATGTTTGTTGAGGCCAGTTTTGCGCCGGTGAAAACGGTTTTTGCGCCCTTGCCGCCGGAGCGCTTGCGGTCGGTCAGTTCTCCCTTGTCGCCGCGCGTCATGATCTTGCCTTCGCGAAGATCGGCCTCGGCAAGGTCCGAGCCGATCAGGTTCGCGCCCGCCACATACGCGCCCCGGAAATCGGCGCGTGTGAATACGGCATCCCTCATATTGGCATTACGCAGATCACAGGCAAAAAAACAGGCGCTGGTGAATTTGCAATAGGACAGGTCAGTCTCGATAAAAAGAGAGCCTGTAAAATCAGCATTGGACAGGTCGCTGGCCTTAAACGTCAGATAGGAGAGGTTACGGTATTTCACAACGGCGCGCGCGCCGCCTTGTTGGCCACGCAAAAACATATCATGCTTTTTGATGATCTCATCCAGCGCGTCCTGATGGAGCGGAAGCAATTCTCCCGGATCGGGTATGGAAGCGTCTGCCATGTGCCCTGATTAGCCTTTCCTAAAGCTTTTTATCGGCGATTCCTGCGCCGTTTTGAATTATAGCGTATTTTTTACATTTTAAGGCAGAAGTAACTAAAGATTTATGAAAGTTGTATGAGTTTTCAGATGTTTATGCGGAACGCTTGGCCTGCAAGGCTTCCAGGGCCATATCCTTGCCAAGCTCAACGCCCCATTGATCGAAGCTGTTGATATTCCATAGTATTCCTTGCGTCAGGGCTTTGTGCTCGTAAAAGGCCAGAAGCTGGCCCAAGGCAAAGGGGCTGATTTCATTCAGCCAGATTGTTGTGCTGGGGCGGTTGCCGGCAAAATGGCGGTGCGGCGGCGCGGCCTGATCGGTGCGGCCTTCCATCAGGGCACGGCTTTGCCCGGTAAGGTTGGCATTGAGCATATCCTGATGATTGGCGTAGGGCAGCGGCGAGCGGCGAATCCCGATAAAATCACAAGGAATGATATCGCTGCCCTGATGCAGCATTTGCAAAAAGGCGTGCTGGGCGTTGGTGCCGACTTCGCCGAATACAACGGGCGCGGTTTTATAGGAAACGCCTGCGCCCGCCTGATTGACGGATTTGCCATTGGATTCCATATCGAGCTGCTGGATGTAGCGCGGCAGATGCGCCAGAAGATCGGAATAGGGCAGAATGCATTGCGCTGTATAATTGCAGAAATTGCGGTGCCAGATGCCAATCATCCCCATCAGCGCAGGGATGTTTTGCCGCAGCGGCGTATTTTGAAAATGCTTGTCGGCATGCGCCGCCCCGTCCAGCAATTTGCGGAAATTTTTATAGCCAATCGAAAGGCAGACCGGCAGGCCGATGGCTGACCAGAGGCTAAATCGCCCGCCCACCCATTCCGGGAGATGGAAAATATGTCCCGGTTTGATGCCGAATGTGATGGCGGCTTCGCGGTTGCCTGTTACGGCGCAGGCATGCGCCGGCCAACGATCGCCGGGCCCGTATTCCTGCATCCAGGTACGAAAAGCTGCGGCATTGGCCATGGTTTCCGGCGTGGTGAACGTCTTGGAGGCGATAATAAAAAGCGTATGCGCGGGATTGATTTTTCCCTGCAGCGTAACAAGGCTGTAGGGGTCGATATTGCTGAGGAAATGCAGATTGATCCCCTTGCGGGCAAAAGGCGCAAGCGCCTGCGCGGCGAGCTGCGGGCCGATTGTCGAGCCGCCAATGCCCAGCGTAACGATATCGGTGATGCCTTGGATACCGGCGGCAAAACCGGCATCGAATTTTTCCATCTGCGCCAATGTTTCATCAACCTGATCGCGAACAGGGCGGCCATCTATCAGCAATGATGAGGCGCAGGAGCCGCGCAAGGCCGGATGAAGCGCCGCCCGGTTTTCCGAACGATTGACCGCCATCCCGGAAAACATCTGGTCGCGCCATTCCTCCAGATTGCAGGCGCGCGCCAGATCGCACAGTAGGGAAAGCGTTTCTTCGGTGATCAGGTTTCGGGAAAAATCGGCTTCGACATCGCCCAGCCCCAGCGTAAAATCATGCGCCCGTGCCAGATCGCTCTTGAACAGATCCGTGATCCGTACATTGTCCATTGCCTTGGCATGGCGCAGCAGGGCCAACCATTCCGGCCTGAGTGTCAGGGGTTCATTCGACATTGGGAATTTTTTCAATTTTCGCGTGCGGCGTTACGCCTTCGGGGTTGCCGACAAGAACGGTTGTAAATTTATCGGCGTTCAGCAGTTCTTTTGATACGCGCAGGATATCTTCCGGCGTGGCGGCGCGAATGGCAGCATCGCGTTTTTCCAGATAATCTATCGGCAGATCATCGGTCTGAAGCCCTGTCAGCAGCGAGGCAATCTTGTCGGTGGATGTCAATGAAAGCGGCAGCGCGCCAATCAGATAGGATTTGGCATCGGCCAGTTCTTGCGTGCTGGGCGGGGCTTCTTTCATTTTCGTCCATTCTGTGCGGATAAGATCCATCATCTGCGTGACGTTTTCATTCCCTGTCGATGTTGAAAGCGCCAGCGTATTGATATCATCCAGATTGGAGAAATAGGTGTAAATGCCATAGGTCAGGCCGCGTTTTTCCCGTATTTCTTCCGTCAGGCGCGAGCCAAATCCGGACGATCCCAGTATCTGGTTCATGATCTGCGCCGCATGATAATCGGGATGGGTTTTATCAATGCCGGGCTGCATGATTTCAACAATGGTCTGGGGGATGTCTTTTTTATACAAGGCAACAGTGCCCATATTTTGCAGATCAAGCTTCTTGGCTTCGGGCTGTGCGGCGGGTTTTTCAGGAAGTTTCCCAAAAATCTGATCCAGAAGGCCCTTGAGTTCCATTTCGGTGATATCGCCGCAAATGCTGATTTTCAGGTTGCCGCGTGCCAGATTGTTCTTGTGAAAAGTTTTGAGATCTGCCGCCGTTATTTTTTCAAGTCCGCCCAGCGTGCCGCCGCTGTTCAGGGCATAAGGATGCCCGGCATAGGCGCGGTCATTCAGGATACGCGCGGCGATCCATTCGGGGTCAGACAAGGAGGAACGAATACGGCTTTGATTGGCGGCACGCATGCGTTCCAGCGGCTCGGCATCAAAGCGCGGCGCGGTCAATGCCAGCGTCATAAGTTCAAAGGCGCGTTTTTTATTGGTGGCCAGTGTCTTAAGGGAGCCGTTAAATGAATCGCGCGAGCTGGAGAAGGACAGGCTGATGGAAAGATCGCGCAATTCTTTTTGAAATTTTTCCGATGTTAAATCGCCCGCGCCTTCATCCATGGTGTTGGAGAGCATGCGGGAGAGGCCTTGTTTCTCTGCCGGATCGCGCGCGGCACCTGCCCCCACGAAGGCAAATTCAATGGCGATAACCGGTACGCTGTGGTCCTCGACCAGCCATGCCTTGATGCCGCCTTCGCTGGTGACTTCCTGAATGTCCAGAACGGTTTCGCGGGCATGGGCCGCCGGGCTTGCCAATAGGGAAAAGGCCAGAAAGATGAAGATAAAGCGATAAGCCGTTAATGTTCTCATGGCTGTTTCTCCGGTGTGGCGGGGGATGCCGGATTTGTTTTTGTTTCATCTTTTTTGGGGGGCTGCTTTTCAGTCGCAGGCTCCGGTTTGGCCGGCAGCAGGTAGCCATTCACGAAATGAGCATCGGGGCTGGCGGGCAGCAGGAATTTGGCAGCAGCTTCCTTGATCTGATCGGCGGTAACCTGGGCGATGTTATAAGGCCAGTATTCAATGTCATCCAGCATCGCGCCGGTGGCCAGCGAATAACCGATGGTCATGGCGGGCCCGCTCAGGCTATCACGTGCATAGACGGCCTCGGCCTGCAGGCGGGTCAGGGAATCGGATAGTTCTTTTTCAGTGATGCCTTTGTCAGCGATTTTTGCGATCTCCGCATCCACCGCATCTTCAATCTGTTTCATGTTCTTGCCGGGGGCAGGCGTCAGATAGATATAAAGATCGGCATCATCATAAGCATTGACGCCATAGGCCAGACCGGCATTGGTGGCCAGTTTCTTGTCAATGACCAAAGATTTATAAAAGCGCGAGGTTGGGCCATTACCGGCGATATCCTCCAGCACCTGCAGGGCCAGCGATTCCGCGGCGTTCTGGCGATAGCTGGGCACGCGGTAGGCGCGCTGGAATTGCGGTTCGCGCACGGTCGCATCATGATAGACAATAGTCTGGCGACCAGCCAGCGGCGGAGAAATTGTCCGTTCGCGCTTGGGCAGGGTAATGGGTTTCAGCGGGCCGTAAATATCCTGCGCCAGACGAAAAACATCATCAGCCTTTACATCGCCGGCAACAACCAGAATGGCGTTATTGGGTCCATACCAGCGGTCATAGAATGATTTCGCATCGTTCCATGTCAATGCGGCCATTTCATGTTCCCAGCCGATAATCGGTTTGCCATAGGGGTGATTGACGAAGAGCGCCGTAGAGATGCTTTCGCCCAGCTTGGCATCGGGATTATTATCGGTGCGCTGGCTGCGTTCTTCGAGGATAACCTGCCGTTCAGAGATGACTTCTTCGGATGGCGGTTTCAGACCGCGCATGCGTCCGGCCTCCATATGCATGACCGTTTCCAGATGTTCCGCGCCGACGGATTGGTAGTAGGCCGTATAATCATGCGACGTAAAGGCGTTGTCATTGCCGCCGAGGCTGCGAATTTTTTTGGAAAAATCGCCGGGCGCAAGACCTTCCGAGCCCTTGAACATCAGATGCTCCAGAAAATGGGCTATGCCTGAAACGCCGGGTGTCTCATCCGCCGCGCCTGTTTTGTACCAGACCATATGGGTGACAACAGGCGTGCGGGTGTTTTCAACAACCACGACCTGCATCCCGTTGGGCAGGGTTTTTGTCTTGGCATCAAAAACCTTCTGGCGCTCCATGTCCTGTTCAGATGTTTTCTCAGGCGCGGGTGCGGGAGGAGGCGCTTCTTTTTTTTGCGTTTCGCTCACCTGCGCCGGTGTTGCCTCCGCCGCCAGCAGCACATAAGGCGATGCACCGCATAGCAGGGTCAATGTGATGACGGGCAGGGCTATACGCATCTTGCGGCTCATCGGGTCTTATTCCTCGATTACAGGAGTTTCGCCTTCGGTAACGGGTTTGCCGGCTTGCGCGTTGGATTTCAGGCGCTCGGCTTCTTCGGGCGCGTTGACGACCGTGGCGGCCTTTTCATCGCCATCCATGCCGCCCCAGCCCAAAAGACGCTTTACGACAGGCTTTTTGCTATCATCCGATTCCTGATACTCCAGATCGACGGCGCGGCGGATTCCAGGATCGGCATTTGTTGCGCCGGCCTTTTGCAGGAACACTTCCTCGGAGGAGCTGGGCGCGTAATTGTTTTCACCGCTGCCGCCAAATACTGTTTCCTTGGCCTGATCGGAGGTCTGCATTTCCTGCGGGCGCGGCGCGCCGGGATTGGGCGGTGTGAGATTATAGTTTGGCGGCATTTCCAGCGGCGCGCGCTTGACAACAGCAAATTCATCCGGTGCCTGGCGGTTCAGGCCCAGTGTTTCTTTTGTGTTTGAGCATCCCGTGATCATGGTGCCGGCAAGGCAGGCGGTCAGCAGGAGGGCTTTATTCTTGGTAAGACGCATTTTCTCTTTTCTCATGTCGTTGTTTTCGGGGCTTCATCCTTTTCGCCCAGAAAGGTTTTCAATATCACAATACCGATGCCAATCACAATGCAGCTATCGGCCAGATTAAAGGCTGGCCAGTGATAGCCCATGGCGTGAATGTCGATAAAATCGATCACCGCACCAAAGCGCAGGCGGTCAAATATGTTCCCTATCGCCCCGCCAACGGCCAGCGCAAGGCACATGGCCAGAGCACGGTCCTTGGTATCAAGCATCCATAGCAGCAAACCAAAGCAAATCAGCGCCGCCACCCCGACAAGAAATAAGGTCGATTCCGGGCTTTTGTCATGGAAAAGCCCAAAGCTTACGCCGTAATTCCAGACCATGACGATATTGTAAAACGAGGTCACCTTGAATTCAGCAAAAGGCAAAATGCCGGTGGCATGTTGCATCCAGTCAATGAAATGCGTTGTTTTTTGTCCTGCCGCCGGGGCGATCAGAAGCTGCGTGACCATCCATTTGCTGAACTGGTCGAGCAAAAATACCAACGCGATCAGCGCCAGCAGGCCAAATTTTTGGGGAAGATTGGTTTTTTGTTTTGTCATATTTCAAATGTCTGGTCGTATCAGGGCGGTAGTTTAGTCATTCGAAAGGCAAAGGGCAAGGGAGGCAAAAAGCCCGTTGCCAAGCTGTTTATATTTTTCTAAAGCTGAAGCAACGCAAGGAATGATATGACAGCCCTTAAAAATTATGAAAACAGACAAATTGTCGCTATCGGCAATTTTGATGGCGTGCATCTTGGGCATGGCATTTTGTTGGCACGCGCAAAGCAGGTGGCGGCCGATCTGGGGCTGCCTTGCGCTGTGCTGACATTTGAACCGCATCCGCGCTCTATCTTCCGCCCCGATGATCCGCCGTTTCGTATTACGCCGGCCGCGCTGAAGGCTGAAAAGCTGAAGGCGCAAGGCGTGGATGATGTCATTGTACTGCCATTTGACTGGGATTTTGCCAGTCTCTCGGCGGAGGATTTTATTGAAAAAATCCTGAAAGAAAAACTGAAAGCGGCGCATATCGTGGTGGGCGCTGATTTTTGTTTCGGCCAGCTGCGGAAAGGTAATGTGCAAACGATCCGTGATTCCGGCCTGCCGGTCACAGCGGTGGAAAAGGCGGAAGATGGGCAAAGCGAGATTTTATCCTCCAGCCGTGTGCGGCAATTCTTGCGCGGCGGTGATATTGCGGCGGCCAATGCCATATTGGGCTGGGACTGGGAGATGCGCGGCGTTGTGATAAAGGGCGATCAGCGCGGCCGGGAACTTGGATTTCCCACCGCCAATTTTGCGATTGAAGATACGATCCATCCGGCATACGGCGTTTATGCCGCGCTGGCGCAGATTGAAGGCGAAGATCAATGGCGCAAGGCGGCCACCAATATCGGCATCCGGCCCATGTATGCGCTGGCGACGGCGCAGGTTGAGACGTTTATCTTTGATTTCACGGGCGATTTATATGGCAAAACCTTGCAGCTGCGGCCCGTAAAACGCCTGCGCGGGGAGGCAAAATTCGCCTCGATTGATGAATTGATCGCGCAAATGAACAAGGATTGCGCGCAAGCGCGGGACATTTTGAGCTAATTATTGACATAAGTTGCTATTCGGGCTAAAATTTCCTTAAAAAACAGGGAATTATGACGCAGCTTAAGATAGATTCATGGAACGGGGTTCAGCTTGCCCGTCTGCGCGATTTTTTTGAAAATGTCGCCAAACCGGGCGATGAGGTGATTTTCGACCGTAAATTAGCGGAAAGCAATGGCCGGCCCACAGAAGGGCTGGATGAGAATAATTGCAATGACTGGGTTTACCGCGTTGCCAATCAGGCGCTTGTCGGCCTGCTCGAAGAAAAGATCAAGGATCTGGCCAAGACAATCACATTAACAACGGCGTATCTGCACAGCCAATATCCCGATATGATCCGGGATCAGCCGAAAATTACCGAAGCTGCGCCGGAGCCGGAAACCGATCTGGATCTGCTGGAGGATGAGGCGGAAGAAGACTGGAATGCCGTATTAGACCGGTATGGCGTAAAACCGGAGGCAACACCGGCTGCGCCAGCCGCCAAGACAAAGCCGGAACCCAGCGATCAGGAACAGGATGATTGGGCCAAAACGCTGGCCGCCTATCATACCCGCGAGCCAGCATAAGATAGTTGCAAGATTGAGTTTTTAAGTTAATAAGTTGCAAGAATAAGTTAAACTTATAAAACTATTGAAACTTCAAAACTTAATCTAACTACGTCCATGGACACCTTCTTTTATCTTCTTTTGAATCTGCTTCCCCTCTACGGCCTGATCGGAATCGGCTTTGTCGGCGGGCGGTATTTCGATATCGAAAGCAAGACCATGGCCAATCTGGTCATTTTCATCATCGTGCCGATGGTGATGTTTGGTTATGTCTCGCAGCTCAAACTCAATTACACCTATATTTTCCTGCCTATTCTTTATTATGTGCTGCTGTGTATTGTGGCGTTTTCCTATTACCGTATCGGCAAGGCAATATACCCGGACAGCCGGGCCAATCTGCTGGCGCTGACCGCCACGACGCATAATTCCGGTTATTACGGATTGCCTGTGATGCTGATCGTTTTCCCGCAGGAATGGGTGGCCGTTTACATGGTGATTATTCTGGGCGGGATTATATTCGAGGCCACGGTTTCTTATTATATCGCCGCAAGAGGCGCATTCGATGCCCGCCAGAGTTTGAAGAAGCTGGCCGGATACCCGGCGCTTTATGCTGTGCCGCTGGGGCTTATGATGAATGCCGCCACGGGCGGGGCATTGCCGGAAATGGTGGTGACATACTGGACTTACTTTAAAGGCGCTTATGTCGTTATGGGCATGATGATTATCGGCGTGGCCCTGTCCAAGATGCAGCATTTCGAATTCAGCCTGCGTTTTAACGCGCTGGTCTATTCCGGCAAGCTGATCGTCTGGCCGGCGCTGATGGGGGCGGTTGTGGCGCTGGATACCTATGTTCTAGGGTTTTACGGTCCGGAAGTGCATCTGATGCTGATGCTGCTTTCGATCATGCCGCCAGCCGCCAATGTCACGGCCTTTGCCGCGCAGTTCAACACCGGGCCGGAGAAGGCCGCGACGACCGTTCTGGCCGGAACGTTACTCGCACTCCTTTATATCCCGCTGGCTTTGTGGTTGATTGGCCACTAGGGTTTTATCGTCTTTTGACCTGCAAACAGGGATTTTTTGCGCTTCCGTTTCTCAAATACATCTCAAGTATTCTGCGATACGGTTCTCAAAAATCCCTGTTTGCAGGTCAAAATCCTTCAAAGCCCTGCCAGCCCTGTCATTTCGTAACTTGCAGGGGCGGATCAATGCTGTATAAATGATTGTTATGACAGACAAACCTGAAGACAAATACCGCGATACTGTATTCCTGCCGAAAACCGAATTCCCGATGCGGGCCGGTCTGGCGCAGAAGGAACCGGAGATCCTGCAAAAATGGCAGGGTATGGATCTGGAATCCAAAATCCGCGCGCGCGCCGGAACGCGCCAGAAATGGGTGCTGCATGATGGCCCGCCATACGCCAATGGCGATATCCATATGGGTCACGCGGTCAATAAGATCCTGAAGGATGTAATCGTCCGCAGCTGGCAGATGATGGGGTATGATGCACCTTATGTGCCGGGATGGGATTGTCACGGCCTTCCCATCGAATGGAAGATCGAGGAAAAATACCGTGAAAAGGGCGTTGATAAAGACACGGTCGATAAGCTGGCCTTCCGCGATGAATGTCGCAAATTTGCAAAACACTGGGTTGATGTGCAATCCGCGCAGTTTCAGCGTCTGGGCGTAGGCGGGGCATGGGATAATCCCTATCTGACCATGACCAACCGCGCCGAGGGGCGCATTGCGCGCGAGATCCATAAATTCGCGCTGAACGGTCTTTTGTACCGGGGTGCAAAGCCCGTGATGTGGTCGGTGGTTGAAAAAACCGCCCTTGCCGAAGCCGAAGTTGAATATCAGGAACATAAATCCATCACCATTTGGGTGCGGTTTCCAGTTCAAAAGTCACCTGTGGCGGCGTTGGAAGGCACGGATATCGTTATCTGGACAACAACCCCATGGACCATGCCATCCAACCGCGCGATCGCATTCGGGAAGGATATCGAATACGGGATTTACGCATTTGCAGGTGAGAAAATCGCCATTGCCAAATCGCTGGCGGAGTCCGTTAAGGCCGCGGCGAAGATTGAAGACTGGGAACTGGTTGCCGAATTTAAAGGTGAGGCGCTGGCCGGGACAATGTGCAAACATCCGCTGAACGGGCAGGGATTTGATTTTGATGTGCCTTTGCTGGAGGGTGATTTCGTCACCGCCGATGCCGGTACGGGTTTTGTGCATATCGCGCCGGGCCATGGTGAGGACGATTATTACCTTTATACGAAACATTTTGGCATTCAGGCTGTGCCGGATAACGTCTCGGACGATGGGAAATTCCGCGATCACGTGCCGTTATTTGCAGGCCTCGAAATCTACACGCAAAAAGGCGAGATGGGGCAGGGCAATTTTGCCGTTTTGAAGGCCCTGCAGGAGGCCGGAAAATTGCTGGCGAAAGGCTCGATCAAGCATGAATACCCGCATAGCTGGCGATCCAAGGCGCCGCTGATTTTTCGCACCACGCCGCAATGGTTTATTGCGATGGATGGCGCGCAGAAACCGACATTGCGCGATGTTTCCTTAAAGGCGATCAAGGATACGCGCTGGGTTCCCGGTAAAGGCGAGACGCGCATCACGGCGATGATCGAAAACCGCCCGGATTGGTGCATTTCGCGCCAGCGCGCCTGGGGCGTGCCGATTGCGCTGTTTGTGCATAAGGAAACGAAAGAAGTCCTGAAAGACGAGGCGGTGATGAACCGTATCGGTGATATCTTTGAGGCTGAAGGCGCCGATGCGTGGTGGAGCCGACCGGCCAGCGATTTTCTGGGCGATAAGTATAACGCTGATGATTTTGAACAGATTTTCGACATCGTGGATGTCTGGTTTGAATCGGGTTCGACCCATGCCTTCGTGTTGCAGGATAATGAAACATGGCCAACGCTTAAGGGTGTTGATCAGGCGGATTTATACCTCGAAGGTTCCGACCAGCATCGCGGCTGGTTCCATTCATCCTTGCTGGAATCTTGCGGCACGAATGGCAGAGCGCCTTACAAGGCCGTTCTGACGCATGGTTTCGTGCTGGATGAGAAGGGCTACAAAATGTCCAAATCCCTGGGCAATGTTGTGGACCCGCTGAAAGTCATGGAAGAACATGGCGCGGATATTCTGCGCCTCTGGACGCTGACATCCGATTACGCGGAAGATATTCGCATCGGGAAAGATACGCTTAAATCTACGGGCGATCTTTATCGCCGTATTCGTAACACGCTGCGTTTCCTGCTGGGCGCGCTGGATGGGTTCACGAAGGATGAAATGTTTGCAGATTGCTGTGCAGATCCTTCCCCGTTGCCGGAGCTTGAGCAATTAATGCTCCATGAGCTTGCCGTGATGGATGAAAAAATTCGTCATCATATTGAGAATTATGAATTCCAAAAGCTAACCAAGTTGCTGCATGATTATTGCAACGAAACGCTTTCGGCGTTTTATTTCGATATCCGCAAGGATCGTCTGTACTGCGATAAGCCGGATAGTTTCGAGCGCAGAGCTTGCCGCAATGTCATGGCCTATATCTTCAATGGCCTTACTGCATGGCTCGCGCCCGTTCTGTGCTTCACGGCTGATGAGGCGTGGGCCCAGCGTCCGGCAGGCGTTTTTGAGGATGCGGATTCTGTCCATCTTCGCGATTTTACATCCGTTCCCGATACATGGCGAAATGACGCGCTGGCAGAGAAATGGAAGGATATCGTCCGGTTGCGTGAGATGGTGAGTGCGGCGCTGGAGCCTTTGCGTAAGGACAAGGTGATTGGATCTTCGCTGGAGGCTGCGCCTGTTTTGAGCGTGACGCAGGATTACGGCGTTGATTTTGCAGAAATTTGCATTACATCGGCGGTGCAGATGAAAAAGGGTTCATCTGAATCGGCCGAGTTTCAAAAAGCCCCCGGTTCCAAATGCGAGCGTTGCTGGAAAGTCCTGCCGGAGGTCGAGGCCAATGGCGATCTGTGCAATCGCTGCGATGATGCGGTGAATACACGCAAGAAAGCTGCGGCTTAAGTTTCCATACACGTCATCACACGCTTTATGCGTGTGATCCATGGATTGCACGGACGATGCCGTGCAATGACGGTTTTGTGGTTACTGCGGCCCGGTCATATCGACCAGAATGCCATCGCGCAGGCCGGAATTGGAGAAGATGACCTTTTCCGATTTCAGTTTCTTCAAAACGCAATGCATGATCAGCGCGGCGGTGGGCAGCATATTGGCGCGCTTATGTTCCAGATTGTATTTGGCCACGATTTCCTCCGGCGTGCGCGAGGCGATCTCAAAGGAGAATTTCAGCAGATCCTTGGCATCGACCTTAAAGCCGCTTAGACCTGAGACGCTGGCATCAGGCCCTTTTTTCTCGCGCACATAGGCCGCCGCCAGCGCGCGCCATGTTCCGCCCACGGCGTAGAAATTCTTGTGATCGGCGAGCCCCTTGGGGATGGTGCTCAGATGTTCCTTGATGAAATCCTTGGCATCTGTGTGATCCATGGTGCGCAGCACGCCAATGGGCAGGCTGATGCGGGTTTCATCCACGCTGGATTTGCCGATCTTGGCAAGTTCCAGCGAGCCGCCGCCCAGATCGCCTACAATGCCCTTGGCATCGGTAAAGGCTGCCTTGACGCCAAGCGCCGCATAACGCGCTTCTTCGTCACCGGAAATCACGCGGATATCAATGCCGAGTTTCTTTTTGGCTTCCTTCACGAAATCAGCGCCATCCTTGGCATCGCGCAGTGCCGCTGTACCGATCACCACAAGATCATCGAGTTGAAAGGCTTTGGAAAGGGCGTGAAATCCTTCAAGGGCATACATGGCAGATTCGCGCGCGCCGGGGTGAAGCTTGCCGGTTTTTTCCAGATCACGCCCCAGACCGCATTGCACCTTTTCATTAAAAATCGGGCGCTCGCCGCTATAGGGCGGTTCAAAGATAACCAGCCGGATCGAGTTCGAACCGATATCAATAATCCCAACAAGTTTTTCTTTTGTGAAAACCATGGTTGCTTTATGCCCGTTGCAATGTGATTAGGCAAGCTTGGGTTTGGATTTCTTTTTCTTTTGCAGTTTATCGGGTTTTGTTTTCGATAATTTCAGGCGCGGCGGCAGGGGCGCATCATCTTCCTCGATGGCGCTGCCACGGCCGGAAAGCGAAGGGTTTTGCATGAAGTAATCATGGGCGCAGAAATCGGTGGCTTCGTGGGGGGTACGCAGATAGCGGCCATCGGGCTGTAATTCCCAGCTTTGTTTCTGATCCTTTAAATTGGCGACCATGATCTGATCGAGAATCTGTTTATGAACGGTTGCGTTATCAATGGGCACGAGTGCCTCGATCCGGCGCGAGAGATTGCGCATCGCCAGATCGGCGGAAGATATGAAAACATGCGCCTCGCGCGAGGGCAGGCGGTGACCGTTGCCAAAGCAATAAATGCGTGAATGTTCCAAAAAGCGCCCGACAATGCTTTTGACGCGGATATTGGCGGAAAGGCCCGGAATGCCGGGGCGCAGCACGCAAACGCCGCGCACGACAAGGTCGATTTGCACGCCGGCCTGCGAGGCCTCGTATAGCTTGTCGATGATATGCGGATCCACCAGCGAATTGCATTTGCCCCATATGCTGGCGGGCTCTCCCTCTCCGGCATTTCTGATTTCCTCATCAATGAGGCTCATCAGCTTTTCACGCATGTTAAACGGCGATACCGCAATGCGCTGGAGGTTGCGCGGCGGGGCATAGCCGGTCATGTAGTTGAACATCAGCGCCGCATCATGGCAAAGTTCCGGGTCGCAGGTGAAATAGGATAAATCGGTGTAAACGCGGGCATTGCCGGCGTGATAATTGCCCGTGCCAAAATGGGCATAGGAATGCAGGCGCTTGCCTTCGCGCCGCGTCACCAGCGAGACCTTGGCATGGGTTTTCAAGTTCATGAACCCATAAACCACCTGAATGCCGGCGCGTTCCATATCACGCGCCCAGCGGATATTGGCTTCTTCGTCAAAGCGCGCTTTAAGCTCCACGAGCGCCGTCACGGTCTTGCCGTTTTCGGCGGCTTCGATCAAGGCTTCGACAATCGGCGATTTTTTGGATGTGCGATAGAGCGTTTGCTTGATTGAGACGACTTGCGGGTCTATTGCGGCCTGACGCAGGAATTGCACCACCACATCAAAGCTTTCATAAGGGTGATGGATAATGATGTCTTTATGCTGGATGGCGGCGAAGCAATCGCCGTTGAAATCGCGTATGCGTTCCGGATAGCGGGCATCATAGGGTTTGAACAGCAAATCCCGGTTTTCATCGGTGATAAGTTCCGCCGTCTGGTTCAGGCCGATCAGGCCATCGACAATAAAAATTTCCCGGTCCTGCAGATCCATGTGGCCTTTGAGGAAATCCAGCGTGACCTCGTCCACGCTTTCATGGACGCTCATCAGGATGGCTCGGCCGCGGCGGCGGCGTTTCAAGGCGCTTTCAAATGTCAGGACAAGGTCTTCGGCATCTTCCTGAATTTCCATCTCGGTATCGCGCAGGATACGAAAGGCGGTATATTCCAGAATATCCATTGGCTCCGGGAAGAAATGCCGGATATGCAGCATGATGACTTTTTCGATCGGGATATAGCGCGGCGCCGATCCCGGCAGGCGCACGAAGCGATCGAGCTGGGTAGGGATCTGGATCAGGGCGTGCACATCCTGATTTTCAGCCTTGTCATAGAGGCGCAGGATAATCGAGAGCCCTTTGTTCGGGATGAAGGGGAAGGGGTGCGCCGGGTCAATGGCAATGGGCGTTAAAACCGGCATGATGTCATGTTCGAAACGCTTGCCCAGCCATTTAACCTCGCTTTTTCGCAGGTCGCCGCGGCCCAGTATCTTGATATCGTTGAGCTTTAATTCCTTGCGTAGGTCGCGCCATGTTGTCTGGATATCGGACATCATCAGATTGGTGCGCGTGAAGATGGATTCCAGCTGTTGCTGGGGCGTCAGGCCGTCGATGCTGCGTTCGGTCACATTCGCGCGGATCTGCGCCTTGATCCCGGCCACGCGGACCATGAAAAATTCATCAAGATTATTGGCGGTGATGCTTAAGAACCGGATGCGCTCGAATAGCGGATGATTAAGGTTATTGGCCTCGTCCAGAACACGCTGGTTGAAGGCCAGCCAGGACAGCTCGCGGTTGAAAAAACGCTCCGGCAAAGATTTCAAGGCTTCGCCGTCCAAACCCATGATTTTGGGGTCTGTGTTCTGATCGGGGTAGAATTGCATCATGCGGTCCGTTGCTATGTCGTGGCCCTATCAGCATAGCATATCTGGCCCCCCTATGGGTAGGCGAGGCGCAAAAGAAAACAGGAATGTCTGCTATGCTTCGGGGGTGGACGGTCCGCCAGCTTCGGCTGCTGCGGCGGCCCGGCGTTCGGCCTTGAGGCGCTGATCGCGATCCCAGCCCGCTTCACGCGTATCATGGGCCAGGGTTTCAATAAGCTTACGCAGGTTCACGCCGTTTGCCGAGGCCGTGAAGCCGTCCGTGAGGCGCGGTTTGTCCCAATCGGTTCCAAAAATATCAACCAGATTTCCCTGGGCAATCTTATCGTCCGCAACATACGCGGCTTGCGAAGGCGTTGCGAAGATGCCGAGTATGTCGCGCTTGATATAAATGCTATCATCAGGCTCTGATGTTTCGATGCTATCAAGTGCTGTCAGTATCTCGCGCAAGCGGCTGACATAAGTGCCGGCGCCGCCGGATTCCTGATCGAGCACGAAAAGGTTTTTGACTTTTGCGGTATCCAGCAAGGGCTTTGTTGCCTGTCCCTCAAGCTGGGCCAGTTCGAGCTCATGCATGGCTTGCTGCACGTGATTGCGGTTGGTTTCAACCTTTTCGCGTTGGCGGGTGATGCGAAATGCCAGCCTGTCTTCGGCAGCCGCCGCGACTTCTTCCGGTGAACCTGTGATCGAGCGGATTTGTATGTCGATCTGGTTTAGAAGATTTTCTCTAGCTTCTGGTCTCATTGAATCACCCTTATGATATTTTAGAGATAAGGGTAGAATATAAAGATTAATGAATTATGAATAAATGAGGCCGGTTGGTGTTGGGAAGGGGCTAATCCTTAAGTTTCCCAGCTTTTTTCAGGATCACGCGGATATGATCCTGCCCGGTTTTATCGCGGTATTTCTCGTAATATTGCTGATGGTAATCCTCCCCGGTCCAGAAAGTCGCGGCGGGTTCGATTGTGGTGACGATGGGTTTTGAGAATTTCTTTTCGGTCGTAAGGGCGGCAATTACGCTGGCGGCTTCGGTTTTTTGCGTTTCATCATGGGTGAAGATGGCGGAGCGGTATTGCGTGCCCACATCTACGCCCTGACGGTTGAGCTGGGTGGGGTCATGCCATTTGGTGAGGAACAGCGCGATGAGTTTCTTATAGGTGATTTTGGCCGGATCAAATGTGACCTCAACCACTTCGGCGTGGCCGGTCTTGCCGGTGGTGACCTGTTCGTAGGTCACATTTTCGGTTGTCCCGCCCATATAGCCAACGCGGGTAAACAATACGCCGTCCACGGCGCGGATTTCGCTTTCCATGCACCAGAAACACCCGCCTGCCAGTGTGGCGATAGGATAATTATCGGGTTTTGTCATGGCCAGATCCTTTCCATGGGTCAGCAGGCTTTCTTGTGCCCCCACAAGCCGCGGCAGTGCCAGCAGCAGAGCGATAAAAGCGGTCATAAGCACAAGTGCGATGTTTAATTTCATTCTCATAATGATATAGCGGCCCATAATGAATATTCGAGGGGGCCATAAATAATGATACTATTAGCGGATGTTTTTTCGCAAAAAATGGCGCTCGCCCAATTTTGAAGACCGCAAGGCTGTTGAAGGTCTGGCAGATATGCCTGCGTGTGTTGTCCTGCACTATACAGGCATGGAGACGGGCGCGGCGGCGCTGGCGCGGCTCTGCGATCCGGCGAGCAAGGTGAGCGCCCATTACGTGATCGAGGAAAATGGCCGGGTTCACAAGCTTGTGGATGATGATAAACGCGCCTGGCATGCGGGGGCATCGTACTGGCGCGGCGTGCGGGATTTAAATTCAGCCTCCATCGGGATAGAAATTGTCAATCCGGGGCATGAGTTTGGATACAGGGCCTTTCCGGATAAGCAGATTAAGGCTGTGATCTCTGTTTTAGAGCAGATATGCGCCCGGCATAATATTCATAAGGCCAGTATTCTGGCCCATTCCGATATCGCCCCTTCGCGCAAGATCGACCCCGGCGAGCTGTTCCCATGGGAAGCGCTGGCGGCGGCAGGGTTTGGATTATGGCCAAAGCCGATAGAGGCTGATTTTCAAGCGGCACAGGATATTATTCTCCATGAGGGGCATGTGCGGGAATTGTTCAGCGCCTATGGTTACGACCCGGATGCCGCGCTGGATGTGGTTATGACAGCCTTTCATCGCCGTTTCGCACCGGAAAAATTCACGCCCGGCAGCTATCCAGAAAAGGCAGATATAGCCAGCGTTGCAAAGCTTTTAAGTCTTGTCCGCCAGCGCCATGAGGCGCAGGATTTGTCATCCTTGCGTATTATGTGATAGCGTCCGGCCCATCAGGTTCATCGGATGGCCGCTCTTGAGAAATCAGGGGAGGAAAGTCCGGGCTTTATGAGAACACGGTGCCGGATAACGTCCGGACGGCGCAAGCCGATGGAAAGTGCAACAGAGAACAGACCGCCCTTTATGGTTTCGGCCATCAAGGGTAAGGGTGAAACGGTGCGGTAAGAGCGCACCGCGGGACTGGCAACAGCGCCCGGCTAGGCAAACCCCACCGAAAGCAAGACCAAATAGGGGCCGCATATCACGCGTTTTCACGTGGCGGTCCGGGTAGGTTGCTCGAGCCGGTCGGTAACGTCCGGCCCAGATGAATGGCCATCGCCCTTTATTCGTAGAGGGTACAGAACCCGGCTTATAGATGAACCTGATATTTACCTTTGCCATTAGCCTTGCGGCTGCGTTGCTGCGGCGCTCATGTACGGTTTGTACATTTCGCTTCTTGCGCCTGACCGCAAGCCAAATGTCTGCGGTATGGCTAAGCTGTTTGAAAATTAAAAAAGAATTGCCTGTGTATAACTGAATCATGGCTATTGGCCGATTCTTGTGGCGATTCGCATCGCATGGTATTTTTTGATAATATAAAACTTAAGTATCGCTTGAGTTTCCCCCTTCTATCTTTCTGAATCCACGCCCTTATCTTCAACAATACGAATCGTATCGAATCGCAAATGCAATCTGCGCCCCATGTGCCCGTCATGCTGGCGGAAGTCCTGGAGTATTTGAATCCGCGTCATGGCGGTGTCTATGTCGATGGCACCTTTGGTGCGGGCGGCTACACGCGTGCCATTCTGGAAGCGGCTGATTGCATTGTTATTGCCATTGACCGTGATGAGACGGCGTTGCCTGCGGCAAGGGCGATGGCGGAAAAATTTGGATCCCGTTTTATTTTTGCGCCGGGTTGTTTTGGTGATGTGGCCGAATTGATTGTGCGCGCCGGTTTCGAGGCCATTGATGGATTTGTTCTCGATCTGGGGGTTTCTTCGATGCAGATTGATGAGCCGGAGCGAGGCTTTTCCTTTCGCTTTGATGGTCCGCTCGACATGCGTATGGGGCGCGAGGCTGGAAACGAGAGTGCCGCTGATCTTGTAAACTCATTGGATGAAAATGACTTGGCAGATCTTATTTATAATTACGGTGAAGAACGCCATTCGCGCCGCATCGCCCGTGCCATAGTGGCGCGCCGGGCCGAGATGCCTTTTGCCAAGACGCTGGATCTGGCGGATGTTATTCGCGGCGTTTTGCCGAAAAATCCCAAGGATAAAAGTGATCCGGCGACGCGCACATTTCAGGCTTTGCGGATTGCCGTGAATGATGAGCTGGGTGAGCTGGAGCGTGCTTTGGGTTCGGCGGAGGGGATCCTTGCGCCGGGTGGTCGCCTTGTTGTTGTGACCTTCCATTCGCTGGAGGACCGGATCGTCAAGGATCATATGCGAAAGGCGGCGGGGCGGGTTTCTGCCGGTTCTCGTTATGCGCCATCGCTTGCGCCCGTGGCGGCGGTGTCTTTTGATGATATTACCCGAAAGGCTGTTCAGCCATCGCATGAGGAAATTGCCGCAAACCCAAGATCGCGTTCGGCTAAATTGCGCGCGGTTGAAAAGAAAGCCGGGGTGTGCGCATGAAAAGAAAATTCTCCCGCGCCATTATCATGATTGCCGTGATCGCCTTGAGCGGGGCTTTGCTTTTGCATACCAGCCAAAGCGTGCAACAGGTCGAGGCGGTGCTGGATAGGCTGAATGCTGATATCGCGCGGGAAAAACAGGGTATTGAAGTGCTGGAGGCGGAATGGGCGGCGCTGAATTCGCCGTATCGCCTAGAGCGTCTGGCGGTGGAATCTTTGGGCATGCTGCCGCCCAATGCCGCCGAGATGCAGACTGATTTTTCCTGTCTGCCTGAAGAAATTGCCCCGGAAGGGCTGGTGGCCGAGGATGCGGTCATAAAGGCGCAGCCTGTCGCGCTGGTGGGTGATGATTGCCCCAAGCCCAAGAAGGAGGCGCCATGATATTCCGGCGCAGGCATTGGCAGGGCGTGAGCCGTATTCAGGGGGAGCGCAGCGCGGCGCTGGATCAGGCGCGCGGCCGGATTATTATTATCAGTGTATTTTTCATGGTGGGCTATGGCGCGATTGCAGCGCGCGCGCTGGATCTGGCTGTGTTGAAGGGTGGTCCGCCGGGTGCTTTGAATAGCATGCATGATCTGGCCGGGCATGACATGGCGCGGGGGCGCATTTTTGATCGTAACGGCGTGTTGCTGGCAAGCTCGCTGCCGGCTGTTTCGCTTTATGCGGACCCATCTATTATTATTGGCGCAGACCAGCTGGCGCGTGATCTGGTTAAAATTTTCCCCAAGCTGCGTTATGGCGATGTTCTGCAAAAGCTTCAGGGGCAAGGCCGCTTTATCTGGCTGGAGCGCAACATATCCCCGGCGCAGCAATATGCGGTGCTGGAGCTGGGGCAGCCCGGGCTTGGTTTTGAAAAAGAAGTCCAGCGCATCTATCCGCAAGGCCCGCTGACATCGCATCTGGTGGGTTATACGAATATTGACGGCAAGGGGCTGGCCGGTGTTGAGCGCAGTTTTGATAATTATCTGGCCGAGGGGCAGGATTTAAAGCTCACGCTGGATGTCAGGCTTCAGCACGCGCTGCACCGCGAGGTGGCGCGCGCCATGCATGATTTCACGGCCAAGGCCGGCACGGGCATTATTATGGATTCCAGAACGGGCGCGATTATTGCCGGCGTATCCTTGCCGGATTTTAATCCGCATGAAGCCGGTTCCGCTGGGCAGGAGCAGATTTTCAATCGCCTGACGCTGGGTGTTTATGAGCTTGGCTCGATGTTCAAGATTTTCTCCACGGCTGCCGCGCTGGAGATCAAGAAAATTCCGCTGGGTTATACGTTTGACGCGACAAAGCCATTGAGAATCGGGCGCTTTACCATCAGCGATTATCATGCGGAGAACCGCGTGATGAGCGTGCCGGAAGTCTTTATGCATTCCTCCAATATTGGCTCGGCGTTAATGGGGCGCTTGGTGGGGACGCAGGCCCTGAAGAATTTCTATGATGATCTGGGGCTCTTGCGCCCTGTTGATTTTGAAATCAAGGAGGTGGGCCGTCCGCTGATGCCTCAGCCCTGGAAGGAGCTTAACACGCTTACCGCCGCTTATGGGCATGGCGTGGCGACAACGCCCCTGCAGATGGCCAGCGCTGTGGCTACGATCATGAATGATGGCTTTCAGGTCAAACCGCATCTTGTGATGCAGGATGAGGCCAATGAAGAGGCGACTGCAGAAAATCCAGTGGGCGGACATGTGCGGATCCTGTCTGAGCAGACATCGCATAATATGCGAAGGCTCATGCGCCTTGTGGTGACGGATGGTACGGGTGGCAATGCCGATGTTCCGGGTTATGATATTGGCGGCAAGACAGGAACGGCAGAGAAAATCGGCCCCGATGGCCGCTATCAGAAAAAGAAGCTGATTTCGTCTTTCGTGGGTGCGTTTCCGATATCAGACCCTCGTTACATTGTGATGGTGACAATTGATGAGCCTGTGGGGAACAAGAAAAGCTATGGCTATGCCACGGCCGGATGGGTTGCTGCGCCTGCTGTGGGCCGCGTGGTTTCCAGCATGGCGGCGATACTGGGTATGGAGCCCGATAAAAAGCCTGCTGATCAGGATCCGGCTGCGCCGCTCAAGCACTATATCGCGGCCAAGGGCGAGGAGGGTTAGGGCATGGCGCAATTACAGGGCTTTGATATCAAGAATGTGACCTCGCTGACGCTGGATAGCCGGGCTGTGCAGGAAGGATCATTGTTTGCGGCGTTGCCGGGCAGCAAGCAGGATGGAAGGAATTACATTGCTGATGCTATACGCAACGGCGCGAAATTTATTCTGGCGCCGCAAGGCACAGCGCTTCCTGAGAATTCTCTTGATGTCTTGCTGGTGGAGGATATCAATCCGCGCAAGCGCCTTTCTCAGATGGCCGCGGCATTTTATAATAAGCAGCCGGAACGCATCGTTGCGGTTACGGGCACGAACGGCAAGACATCGAGCGTTCATTTTATCTGGCAAATCTGGCAGAATTTTGGATTAAAATCCGCAAGCCTTGGAACGCTGGGTGTAAGAGCCAGCAAAGGTATTGATACCGGTTCGATACGGTCCGGATCCATGACAACGCCCGATCCGGTCTCCCTTCATGCAGAGCTTGCCGATCTGGCTGCTGCCGGGATTACGCATCTGGCCATGGAGGCCTCCAGCCATGGTCTCGATCAATACCGCCTTGATGGTGTGAAGATCCGGGCGGCGGGCTTTACCAGCTTCTCCCGCGATCACATGGATTACCACAGCACGCTTGATGAATATCTGCAAGCCAAGGCAAGGCTGTTTGCCGAGGTTGTCGAGCGCGGCGGGGCGGCGGTATTAAATGCCGATATCCTGGAATTTGAAGCCCTGAAACAGGTGGCAAAGGCAGGCGGGCTTGAGGTTGTTGCTTATGGCCACGCCGGGGATGCGATCAAGATATTAGAGGCGCAAAGCACAACGGATGGTCAGCGATTGCAGATCGAGGTCCGCGGCAAGCCGTATCAATTCCTGCTGCCGCTGGCCGGGAAATTCCAGATTCATAATACATTATGCGCGCTGGGGCTTGTTCTGGCAGAAAATCCTGATGACAAGGCGTTTCAGGATGGCGCGGTGGAGGCTTTGAAAAATCTGTCCGGTGCGCCGGGCCGCTTGCAGCGCATTACGGGGCATCCCAAGGGCGCTGGCGTTTATGTCGATTACGCGCATACGCCTGATGCGCTGGATATGGTGCTTCAATCCCTGCGGCCGCATTGCAAAAACAGGCTGGTGTGTATTTTTGGATGCGGCGGCGACCGTGACAAGGGCAAGCGTCCTGTGATGGGCAAGATAGCGGGCGAGAACGCCGATATCGCCATTTTAACCGATGATAATCCGCGCAGCGAAAATCCGGCCGCGATCCGCGCTGAAGTCATGGTCGGATCATCCAAAATTATTGAAATTGAAGGCCGGGCAAAGGCCATCAAGCATGCGATCTCGCTGCTGGAGGCCGGGGATATTCTGGTCATTACCGGCAAGGGCCACGAACAGGGGCAGATTTTTGCCGATCACACCGAACATTTTTGCGACGTCGAACAGGCCGAGCTTGCTATCAAGGAGATTGAAGAATGAATATTGCCGGCCGCATGTTGTGGACGCATTTGAAGCTGCCTGGAATTACGGTCAGTGTTCAGCCAAAGCCTGCCGTATATGGATATGCGTTCGAGGCGCAATCGGTTACGGATCTGGGTTGTGATCGCCGTATCGCCGCCTTGAAGTCTCTGGATTCTGTCTTAAGCCGCGCCAGCAGGTTTGCCCTGCAATTTGCCGAACCGGTGAAGTTGCCGAGGCGTATTGGCGCATTGGAACTGCTTTATACATCCCGCATGGAATGCGCGCCCGCCAATATTGAAAAAATCATGCAGGCGCATTGCGGCAATGCCCGGTTACGCAAGGTTTCATATGATGTCCTGATGCCGGGTGATATTGTGATTTTCAAGGAAACGCCGGAAGGCTTCCGTACGCCCGATACTTACCGTATAATCTCCGAATCCCGCATTGAAAGGCAAGAAACCCAGCATGCTTTATAATCTTCTCGCGCCGTTGGCCGATGAATTGATTTTCTTTAATTTGTTTCGTTACCTGACATTTCGCACAGGCTGCGCGATATTGACCGCGCTGGTGCTTTCATTCCTTATTGCCCCGCGCATGATCCGCTGGTTGAAAGCCAAGCAAAAAGAGGGTCAGCCTATTCGCGCCGATGGCCCGGAAACGCATTTCGCCAAGGCCGGAACCCCTACCATGGGCGGGTTGATGGTGTTGATTTCCGTGGCGATCAGCACATTATTATGGGCCAATCTGGCCAACCCGCTGGTCTGGCTGGCGCTGTTTGTGATGGTGGGTTATGGGGTGATTGGTTTCGGGGATGATTACCTCAAACTCACCAAGAAAAATGCCAAGGGCTTATCGGGCCGCAAGAAATTGATGGCGCAGGCGGCCATTGCATTGGTGGTGGCGCTGGCGGTGATGTATATCCTGCCCTCCAACCTGAACACGCATCTGGCGATTCCGTTTTTCAAAAGCATGTTCATTAATTTGGGCTGGTTTTTTATTCCCTGGGCGATTTTCGTGATTATCGGATCATCCAATGCCGTGAACCTGACCGATGGTCTGGATGGTCTGGCGATTGTGCCGGTGGCGATTTGCGCGGCGTGTTTTGGCCT
>JAMHWD010000043.1:0-15546 GCA_035911135.1 Alphaproteobacteria bacterium
TTGCCCGTCACGCCAATCTCGCGCAGAACCTCATCCATGCTGCGACCCTGACCAATCAACACCTCCGCCTGACGCAAATATCCGATAATTTGCTCCGCCGTATAACGCTTCCTTGCCATGCAATGCCTCCATAATTTGATGTCCGTTTCTTGATACCAGATTCACTCTAATACCGGACTCAATTATAGGGGGCGGGTCAAAAAAACGCTGCGCCATTTATACGCGCAAATCGACCGAAGAAGGATTGGATCAGGATTTCAATTCCCTTGATGCCCAGCGCGAAGCGGCAGAGCATCACATCCACGCCCAAGCACACGAGGGCTGGGTTTTATTGCCCTCACGGTATGATGATGGTGGTTTTTCCGGCGGATCAATGGAACGCCCAGCCGTCAAGCGACTGATACAGGATATTGAGGATGGCTTGATTGACGTGGTGGTGGTTTACAAGATTGACCGCTTGTCCAGATCCATGGCTGATTTTATGAAGATCATGGAGCTTTTTGATAAGCAAAAAGTCTCCTTCGTATCCGTCACACAGCATTTCAACACCGACACATCTATGGGGCGGCTGACGCTCAACATCCTGCAATCCTTCGCCCAGTTCGAGCGTGAAATGACCGCCGAGCGGATCCGCGATAAATTTGCAGCCTCAAAACGTAAGGGCATGTGGATGGGCGGTGTGCCGCCGCTAGGCTATGATGTCCACAATCGCAAACTGGAGATCAATCCCGAAGAAGCCGAGATCGTACAGTTTATATACAAACGCTTTCTTGAAATGGGATCGGCCACACAACTGGTCGGGGAGTTGGAAGAGAAAGGCTACCAATCAAAAAGCTGGGTTGCCAAATCCGGACGTTTCCATCCCGGAAAACCCATCACGAAAAGCTCGATTTACAAGATTTTGGACAATCCGGTTTATATCGGAAAAATCAGTCATAAAGGCACCATCTACGAAGGCGAACATGTCGGCTTTATAGATCCCGCCGATTTTGAAAAGGCCAAGGAAATAAGAGAAACCAGAGCGCCGAACTCATCACCGTTACGATGCACACAGGCACAATATCTTTTGCGCGGATTGGTCTTTGACGCCGATGGCTACACATTCACCTGCGCCGCCGTAAAAAAGGCTGGCAAGCGCTACAAATATTACGTCAGCACCCAGGCCGTAAAAAAGAGTTACGATGATTGCCCCATCAAAACATTATCGGCGCCATTGCTGGAGGGCGTTATCATCGAGCAGATGCGCCGCATCCTCACACGGCCTGAATGGTCAAAAAGCGTCATTGGAAAAGTTAAAGAGCTTTTGAATGATAATAGTCCCGATGACACGAAAATCGTCCAGACCCTGCAGAATTTTGATCTTCTGTGGGATGAGCTTTTCCCCTTGGAGCAACAGCGCCTTGCGAAACTGATCATCCAAAGAGTGGTGGTCTATCCCGAAAAAGTGATTATCGCACTGCGCCCGCTGGGGATGGCCGGGCTGCTTCATGAAATGATGCCCGATGCCAAAATGAAAAAGGGACAGCCCACCAAAAACACGCCGCTGGAAATCACCATCCCGATTAAACTTAAAAAACACGGCGGCAGAAAATATATCACCACGCCTGACGGACGTGATTTGTCAGTTGCCCGCAGACCCAAATACGAAAACAACATGATTAAAGCCATTGGACGCGGCCATCAATATCTTGAGATGCTTGAGGCCGAGCCTGACTTAACGATTATGAAACTTGCCGAGCGTGAAATGCTGGATCACGGCTACATCGCCAAAACGATCCGGATGACCCAATTGGCGCCCGACATCATCGAAGCCATCCTGAATGGCCGCCAGCCTTACAGCCTCAACCTCACCGATTTCATGAAGCCCTTTCCGAATGGCTGGGAAGAGCAACGCCAGTATTTTGGGTTTTGACACTATTATTCATATTTATTGAAACCTAATGGACTTTTAAAACGAATAGTTTAATATGAAGTCTATGCGCAAGATATTGCTTGGATTTATGACGCTTTTGATGCTCACGCCTGTTTTGACGTGTGTTATGGCGTTTTGTCCGATGCAATCTGCACAGGCGGCTGAGCCAAAACCCTGTCATCAAAGTGAAGAACCCCAAAAAGACGGACAGAAAACAGGCCCGATGTTTGCGCTTGATTGCATGGGCATTGACCTGTTCCAGCAGGATGTTCAAGCCGATGTCGTGCAACCCGATCAATCTCTGGATCATATTAATTTTGCTTGGTTCGATTTAACTTCGAACTACAATGCGCTTATGAGCACCAGCCTTTTTATTCGCGGTCCCCCGCCCGACTGGCTCGCGCTTTCACGAACGCAACCCTCTATTCTCCTGACAACACAACGTTTCCGGATTTAAGTTTCCTTTGAGTCGCGTTTAACGCGGCTTTGCGCGTTCTTTATTTGCGAAAGGAAAACTATGAAACGTCTTATCTCTTTATTATTTGGTCTTCTAATACTTACCTCGATGCAAGCGCAGGCGGGCGAGTATAGCCTGACCATCGCCCGTGAACCCGTGAATATCACAGGTAACAGCGTCAAAAAAATCACCGTCAATGGCTCTATTCCTGGCCCCACACTTCGCTTTCAGGAAGGCGAAGAGGTAACAATCCATGTAACAAACAAAATGGATGAGGATACATCCGTTCACTGGCATGGCTTGCTGCTACCCGATGAAATGGATGGTGTTCCGGGCTTAGGTGGCTTTCCCGGAATCAAGCCCGGTGAAACCTTCACCTACCGCTTTAAAATCCGGCAGGACGGCACCTATTGGTATCACGCCCACAGCATGGGGCAGGAGCAGGATGGGCATTACGGCTCTATAGTGATCGCGCCCAAGGGCAAAGACCCGGTACAAGCAGATCGAGATTATGTTGTTCTGTTGTCAGATTTTCATGATGAAGACTCATGGGATATCATGTCCAATCTGAAAATGTCAGCGGAGTATTATCAATACGCCCGCCGCACGGTTGGCGATTTTTTCGCCGATGCAAAGGAAGATGGTTTCAGTAAGGCGTGGAAGAACGCCAAGATGTGGGGCGAGATGCGGATGCTTCCCACCGATCTTTCTGATGTGACGGGTTATACTTTCCTGACAAATGGCAAAACCCCAGAGCAAAACTGGACGGGAATTTTCAAACCCGGCGAGAGAGTGCGCCTGCGCTTTATCAATGCCTCGGCCATGTCGTTTTATGATGTGCGGATACCCGGCCTGAAAATGCAGGTTGTGTCTGCCGATGGGCAAAACGTTGAGCCTGTGCCTGTCGATGAGTTCCGCTTCGGTGTAGCTGAAACCTACGATGTGATCGTCACACCCAAAGAGGACAAAGCCTATACGATTGCCGCTGAACCGATTGACCGCACGGGCTTTGCGCTGGGAACGCTGGCTCCGCGTGAGGGAATGCGCGGTGAGATTCCTCAATCCCGACCCCGCGCCCTGCTGACGATGGCCGATATGGGCATGGATCACGGCAACATGGATATGTCAGGTATGGATCATTCAAAAATGAACCACGATATGCCGATGGATCATGCCGCGATGGGCCACGCGATGCCTTCGGATGAAAGCATGAACAAAATAGCGGAAGAAAGCGGCTGGGCGAAGGCGGGAACGCCACCCGGCGACAAGGCTTTGTCCTACGCCGATCTTCGCTATCTTGGTATCCAGAAAGACACACGGGAAGCTGAAAGGGAAATCCTCGTGCGTCTCGGCGGCAACATGGAGCGTTATATCTGGACGATCAACGGCAAAAAATACGCCGATTCCGGGCCGATCAATCTCAATTACGGGGAGCGTGTGCGGCTGAAATTTGTCAACGATACTATGATGGCGCATCCGATGCATCTTCACGGCATGTTCGTCCAGCTTGAGAATGGTCAGCCTGCCGAAAAGTTACCGAACAAACATACGGTTATCGTGCCGCCCGGTCAGTCTTATTCCGTATTGCTAACCGCCGACGAGGCGGGAGAATGGGCGTTTCACTGTCACCTGCTGTATCACATGATGGCAGGAATGATGAACAAAGTGGTCGTGGCGAAACTTGATCCCTCGGCCATGCCGCCGCCTCAAAAATCTGACCCTCACGCAGGACACAAAATGCCTGCCAAACAGGAAAAGCCTGTGTTCGATCACTCCAAAATGGATCACAGCACAATGGATCATTCCAAAATGGGCCACGATATGCCCGCTATGGATCACTCGAAGATGAATCATTCCGGCCAGCAGCCTGCAAATGAGGAAGGACAACACCATGCACATTAAATTATTCACAACAGCGTTTTTATTTCTGGCGTTCTCAGCCACAGCCTACGCGCAGGATGCCGCAACCCACCCGGCGGATCACCAGCATGGATCGGAAATCTGGCATATGTTCACGCTGGAAACCAATTACGGCGACGGCGAACATGGCCCGGTCGCAAGCTGGGACTTGAACGGCTGGGTAGGCACCGATGAAAACAAACTCTGGCTGAAATCCGAAGGAGAGAACGAAGACGGCACAACTGAACAGGCAGAATTTTGGGCGATGTACAGCCGCAACATTCATGACTTCTGGGATTTACAGGGCGGTATCCGTCATGACACCCAGCCTCATTCTACGACCTATGCTGTCTTTGGCGTTAACGGTCTTGCGCCGTACTTCTTTGAGACGGAAGCCCATCTTTTTGTCAGTGATGAAGGCGATGTCAGCGCAAGACTGCGGCAGGAAAACGAGTTCCTGCTTACCCAAAAGCTGATCCTTGAACCTTACGCCGAGATCAACCTGTTCGCGCAGGATGTAGAGGAGCAGGACATCGGCGCGGGGCTTTCCAGCGGTGAAATCGGTTTGCAGACACGCTACGAAATCACCCGCAAATTCGCGCCGTATGTCGATCTGAAATATGAGCGCAAATTCGGGGAAACATCATCCATCGCCAAACGGGAGGAAGGTGATAACGACAATTTCATCGCCGCCGTGGGCGTACGGTTCATGTTTTAGGAGATAACGATGATGAACATTGAAATCATACCCAACTGGCACCCGATTTTCGTGCATTTCACGGTGGGGCTTTTAAGTATCTCGGCACTTCTGTATCTGGCAGGGCTGGTTTTGAGAAAACAAAACCTTCTGATTGCCGCGAGATGGAACCTCTGGCTCGGCGCAGCTATGACCGTTGGCACGGTGCTGGCGGGTTTATACGCCTACGGCACAGTCGCGCATGATGGGCCGTCCCACGCTGCAATGACCGATCACCGCAACTGGGCCTTGCCGACAGCCGGGATATTCGTCGCTCTCGCGCTCTGGGCCTTGTGGACGCAGCGTGGGGCCAAAGTTGTCAGCCCAGTTTTCGTTGCCGCTATGCTGCTGGCATCCGGGCTATTGGCAGTGACGGGGTATAAGGGCGGTGAAGCCGTTTACCGCCACGGCGTTGGCGTAATGCGGATGCCGGAAGTTCAAGGCGATGGCGGTCACGGCAGCCATTCGCACGGCGATATGCCTGAGCATCATGAAGAAATGAAAGATTTGAGTACCCAAGGCCAAGACCATCACGGTCAAGGCAAACATCCACACTAACTGAAAACGAAGGAGAATACCCATGAAGAAACTTTTACTGACAATACTGATGTTGTTTATCGCAGTCCCCGCAATGGCCGCCGAAAGCGGGCATGAACACGCTGATAGCTGGCTCAAGCCTGTCGAAGCGCAGTATGTCTGTATGATGAACAACAAGGTATTCGACAAACCGCAAATCGCTATCGAGGTTGAAGGCAAAACATACTATGGCTGCTGCCCGATGTGTGCCGACAAACTTAAAAATGATTCTGCGTTAAGATCGGCAACCGATCCAGTTAGCGGCAAGCCGGTTGATAAGTCCAGCGCAGTCATCGGCGCAGACCCGCACGGCATGACCTATTACTTTGAGAGCCAAGAAAACTTCCACACCTATGCCAGCGGCCCGATGCCGGAAATGAAGCATGAGCATATGGAAGGTATGGATATGCATGGTCACGATGAAGGTGCAAAAGAAACACCGGAAAGCCACGAATCTCATCATTAGAAGTAATAATTGTATTTTCACGGGGAGCCGCAAACTTTTGTTTGCGGCTTTCGTTTTTAGCATCTATTTTTGTTACTTGACACATATACCCCCGGTGGGTATATAATACCCCTATAGGGTATATTTTGGAGTTAAAGATGCACAATAATAAGAACAGTGAGCAAGATTGCGAGCACTGTAAGTCTGAAGCAAAACATAAAAGCGAAATAGCTTTGGTTAATCGAATTGCAGGTCAAGTAAATGCCGTAGGCAGAATGATAGAAGAAAATCGATACTGTCCAGACATACTAAACCAGGTTCGGGCAGCTAGATCGGCTTTAAAAACATTGGAAAGCCGTATATTGGAAACACATTTGCAATCTTGTGTTCAAGAGGCCTTCACATCTGGGAACAAGCAGTCAAAAAACGAAAAAATACAAGAGATCATAGGGCTTTTTACTCGTTACGATAGTACAGAAAAATAATTCTTAATGGAGATAAAACCATGCAACATAATCATAAACATCATGACCATTCACATTGCGAGATGAAAAAGGCGGAAGAAGAAGCAAAAAAATCATGCTGCCATCATAATCATAGCGAGAAAGTAAAGTTCGTCGATATTCCTAAAGGAGCAGACGTAATTTACATCTGTCCCATGCACCCCGAAATCCGGCGGGAGGGGCCGGGCAACTGCCCGATCTGCGGTATGGCGCTGGAGCTGGAAACAATCACTGGCGAGGAAGGCGAAAACCCGGAACTGGCCGATATGCGCAAACGCTTCTGGATCGGCCTACTGCTAACCCTGCCGGTTTTTGCGTTGGAAATGGGCGCGCATCTTCTGGATTTGCACCATTATATCAGTGGCACAGCGTCGAACTGGATACAGCTCGCGCTGGCCACGCCGGTTGTGCTATGGGCGGGGAAGCCGTTTTTCGAGCGCGGCTGGGCATCCTTAAAGACCCGTAACCTGAATATGTTCACGCTGATTGCTATGGGAACAGGCGTGGCATGGCTTTACAGTGTCGTTGCAACCCTTGCGCCAGGCATTTTCCCCGATACGTTCCGGCAGGATGGGGCCGTCGCCGTATATTTTGAAGCCGCCGCCGTGATTACGGTGCTGGTGTTGCTGGGTCAGGTATTCGAACTCAAAGCCCGCGAACAAACCGGCGGCGCAATCCGCGCCTTGCTTGATCTCGCTCCGAAAACAGCTCGGCGGGTGAATAAGAACGGCGAAGATGAAGATGTGCCTTTGGAGCAGATTCATGTCGGTGATCTCTTGCGCGTTCGCCCCGGCGAAAAAGTGCCGCTGGACGGCATTGTCACCGAAGGCAAAAGCGCCGTCGATGAGTCCATGGTCACTGGCGAGTCTATGCCGGTTAAAAAGGAACCTGGCGGCAAAGTCATCGGCGCAACGATGAACCAGACAGGCAGCTTTGTGATGAAGGCTGAACGTGTAGGCAAAGACACGATGCTTTCGCAAATCGTTCAAATGGTCGCCGATGCACAGCGCAGCCGTGCGCCCATACAAAGGCTGGCCGATATTGTTTCTGGATGGTTTGTGCCTGCGGTTATTGCTGTGGCCGCTATCGCTTTTATTGTCTGGATATTTTTTGGGCCTACACCTGCTTTCAGCTATGGACTAATCGCCGCCGTCAGCGTTCTGATTATCGCTTGTCCCTGTGCCTTGGGTTTGGCCACGCCCATGTCCATTATGGTCGGTGTCGGCAAGGGTGCGCAGGCAGGTGTGCTCATTAAAAATGCCGAGGCGCTGGAGCGTATGGAAAAAATCGATACGCTGGTGATTGATAAAACCGGCACACTGACCGAAGGCAAGCCGACCGTGACAAAAATTGTTGCGGCTGAAGGTTTTACGGAAGATGAATTGCTGGTGCTGGCCGCTTCGCTGGAACAGGGCAGTGAGCATCCGCTGGCCCATGCCATTGTGATGGCGGCGAAGGACAAGGGGTTGGATTTGCCACAAACGGAAGGTTTTGACTCACCCACCGGCAAGGGTGTGATTGGTACAATTGACGGATGGGATATTGCCCTTGGGAATGTCATGTTGATGAAAGAACAATCCGTTGATGTATCAGCTTTATCTGCACAGGCTGATGAATTGCGCAGTGATGGCGCGACGGTAATTTTTATTGCTGTAAATGGTAAGCCTGCAGGGCTTCTGGCGATTGCCGATCCGATCAAGGAGACAACGCCCGCCGCGATCAAAGCCCTGCATGAACAGGGCATTCGCATTGTCATGCTCACCGGCGATAATCGCCGCACCGCAGAGGCAGTGGCGAAAATACTGGGTATTGAGGAAGTTGAAGCGGAAATCCTGCCGGAAGATAAGAGCAGGATCGTCAAAAAACTACGCGCTGAAGGCAAAGTCGTCGCCATGGCCGGAGACGGCACCAATGACGCTCCGGCGCTGGCTGCCGCCGATGTTGGCATCTCCATGGGCACTGGTACGGATGTGGCGATGGAAAGCGCGGGTATCACGCTCCTAAAAGGTGATCTGACCGGGATTGTTCGCGCTCACAAGTTATCTGTGGCGACGATGAATAATATCCGGCAGAACTTGTTCTTTGCGTTTATTTACAACATGGCGGGTGTACCAGTGGCCGCAGGCATTCTCTACCCGGTCTTTGGCATACTGCTCTCGCCGATTATCGCGGCAGCAGCCATGTCCCTGTCCTCTGTCAGTGTGATTGCCAATGCCCTAAGATTAAAATTCCTGAGCCTCAAGTGAGTAACAATCTTATTTAACAGGCCAAGCCCGATGATTTCGGTCAATAACGTAATCATGCTTATGCTAGCATCCCTTATCTGATACGCTTTCGTTTGCGGCTCGCAAAATTTAGTGCTCATTATACGTTTCCTTTATTTTTCTTGCTGCGCGTTATACTTAAACGGCTGGGAAACCACTTGTATAGGGCTGGCAATACCAGCAATGTCAAAATGGTCGAGGAAATAATCCCACCAATCACGACTGTGGCCAGCGGCCTCTGCACTTCCGAACCTGCACCGATATTGAACGCCATCGGCACGAAGCCAAGAGAAGCCACGAGCGCTGTCATAAGAACAGGCCGAAGACGTGTTAAAGCGCCTTCGATAATTGCCTCTTCCAGCGGCTTGCCTTTGGCCTCTAAATCACGAATAAAGGACAGCATCACAACACCATTGAGCACCGCCACACCGGAGAGGGCGATGAACCCGACTCCAGCAGAAATGGAAAGCGGAATGTCACGTAACATCAGTGCGGCAATCCCGCCTGTCAAAGCCAGCGGTACACCGGAAAATACCAGCAACGCCGCGCGCGCCGAATTAAACGCCATGAACAGCAAGCCAAATATCAACAACAGCGCCACAGGAACCACGATCATAAGACGCTGTTTTGCAGATATAAGCTGTTCAAACGTGCCGCCGTAATCCACCCAATATCCGGCAGGGATCTCGACTTGTTCACGCACAACATTTTGCACGTCTTTAACGAAGCTTGCTAAATCACGCCCTCTGACATTGGCAGTGACAAACAAACGCCGCTTGCCGTTTTCACGGCTAATTTGCGCGTGGCCATAGGCAATATCCAGATCAGCGACTTCTTTCAAAGGCACATAATCCGGCGTTTCATCCGCGCCTTCCTGCTCGGCATTCGGTAACGGAATGGGCAGCAATTCAAGGCTCTTGATATCGGTACGGAGTTTTTCCGGCAAGCGGACGATCAGATCAAAGCGGCGGTCACCTTCAAAAACCTTTCCGGCTTCTCTGCCGCCCATCGCCACCTGCACCACGTCTTGCACATCGGCGATATTCAGGCCGTAAAGATCAAGCCGTTTACGATCCGGAATAATGCTTAAGGTCGGCAGGCCGGAGGCTTGCTCCATCCGCACATCGGCTGCGCCGTCCACTTTTTTGACGGCTGCCTCAATTTCCTGCGCGGTTTTAAGCAAGACTTCCAGATCATCACCATACAACTTAACGGCAAGATCACTGCGCACACCGGAGATCAGCTCGTTAAAGCGCATCTGGATCGGCTGGGTGAATTCGTAGTTATTGCCCGGCAGTTTTTCTAAAGCCTTTTCCATGCGCATCACCAGATCGGCTTTCGGCAGAGATGGATCAGGCCATTCTTCGCGCGGTTTCAAAATCACAAATGTATCGGCCACATTCGGCGGCATCGGGTCGGTTGCCACCTCGGGCGTACCGATTTTACTAAACACCGTTTTAACCTCGTCAAAGGTCAGCACTGTTTTTTCAACCTCGTGCTGCATTTCTGTTGATTGTGTCATGCTCGTGCCGGGAATGCGCATGGCATGAAGAGCAATATCCCCTTCATCCAGACTTGGAATAAACTCCGCACCCATACGCGAAGCCCCGAACAAACTGACCGCAACCAGAACCAGTGCCGTTATAATAACAATCGCGGGATTACGAAGGCTCCACTTTAAAAGCGGTTCATACCCACGGCGCGCACCGCGCATGACCATGTTTTCTTTCTCATCCACCTTACCCGTAATGAAGGTTGCAACCGCAGCCGGAACAAAGGTCAGCGATAATACAAGCGCACTGAGCAATGCCACCACAACGGTAAACGCCATGGGGTGGAACATCTTTCCTTCCACGCCAGTCAGCGAGAAAATCGGAATATACACAATCGTAATAATCAATATCCCGAAAATGCTGGGCTGGATCACTTCTGTCGTCGCTTTGGCTGCTAGAGAAAAGCGTTCCTCTTTATTGAGCAATCGTCCCAGCCTGTGCTGTTCCATGCCAAAACGCCGCAAGCAGTTTTCAATGATAATCACCGCGCCATCGACAATCAGGCCGAAATCCAGTGCGCCAAGGCTCATCAAATTGCCGGACACTTTGTTCTCCACCATGCCCGTAATGGTCATAAGCATAGCGATGGGAATGACCAGCGCGGTAATCAAGGCCGCTCTTAAATTCCCCAACAGCAGAAAGAGAATAACAATGACCAGCAAAGCACCTTCAACAAGGTTTTTCTCAACGGTTTTAATGGTGCGCTCAACCAGAGACGTCCGATCATAAACGGGCGTAGCTTGAATGCCTTCCGGCAATGAGTCATTAACAATTTCCAGCTTGGCCGCCACACGCTCGGCAACCTCCTGAGAGTTTTCACCCATCAACATCATGGCGGTGCCAAGTACCACTTCTGCACCGTTTTGGGTTGCCGCGCCTGTCCGTAAAGGAGAACCTAAGGCAACATCGGCGACATCGCCTACGCGGATAGTGACCTCATCACGCTTGGCGATAATGATATTTTGAATATCGGGAATATCTTTGACCTGTCCGGGAACGCGAACCAGATACTGCTCACCATATTTTTCAATATAACCTGCACCAACATTGTCATTATTGCGCTCTAACGCTTCAATCAACTCGGCAATGGTTAAATCATAGGCCAGTAGCTGTTCAGGGTACGGCATGACATGATATTGCTGCTCATATCCGCCAATGGTGTTGATCTCAATTACGCCTTTCAGATTACGGAGCTGCGGAACAATCACCCATTCCTGAATGGTGAGCAAATCCATCGGCGTATAGGCGGTGCCGTCTTCTTTGAGCGCACCATCTTCTGCTTCGACCGTGTACATATAAATTTCGCCAAGGCCGGTTGCAATCGGCCCCATCATCGGCTCAATCCCTGCTGGCATTTCACCTTTGATTTCAGAGAGGCGTTCGGCCAGAAGTTGGCGCGCAAAATAAATATCCGTCCCTTCTTCAAAAACAACTGTGACCTGCGATAGCCCGTAGCGTGAAATGGAGCGGGTGTAATCCAGCTTTGGAATGCCCGCCAGCGCTGTTTCAATCGGGAAGGTAATACGCTGCTCTGCTTCCAAAGGTGTATAGCCCGGCGCTTCGGTGTTGATTTGTACCTGCACATTGGTAATGTCCGGCACCGCATCAATCGAGAGCCGTTTAAAATTATAGATGCCAAGGATGCAAACCCCTAAAACCGCAATCAGGACGAGCCAGCGATGGCGTATGGATGATTCAATTATTCTTTCTAACATGATGATCTCTCTATTTTAATGTTCGTGCGCCGCACCGGATTTCAGAATATCGGCTTTAATGATAAAACTGCTTTCGCTGACATAGTCCTGCTCGGCTTTAAGGCCGCTAAGAATTTCAACATACTCGCCATCTGAAATACCCGTTTTGACAGGCTTCATTTCATATCTGTTGCCTTCTTTTACGAAGACGACCGTTTGATCTTCCATTGTCTGCAAGGCAGAGGCGCGCACAGCCAGCGCAACCTGCTTTTCAGAAACGCGCACATCACCCTCAACCGTCATGCCGGGCCGCCACTTACCCTTATCATTGGCAAGAGGCGCAATCGCAACGAGCGTCTGGCTTAGGGCATCAGCAGTGGGAAAGAGCATTTCGATTTTGGCATTGCCCTCTTTCCCTTCATCCAGCGTATGAACGCGCACGCTCTGGCCGGAGGCGACCAAATCCGCATCTTTGGGAAAAACGTGAAACTTCGCCCATACTTCTGATAGATCGGCAATAATGAATAACGGCTCGTCACCCGCAACATCACCAATATTGGTATTTCTCTCCAAAATAACACCGCTAATGGGGGCAGTAACATTGTAATCCTGCAAGCTCTCGTTGCTTTCAACAACGGCCAGAACCTGTCCTTTTTCAACTTTTTCGCCAAGATTGGCTTTGACGCTGCGAATAATGCCCGCAAAACGCGCCCTTACATCGGCCTTTGTATTCTGGTTGATGGTAATGCGGCCTGTTAAAGGGATTACATTTGCGATTGTGGCAGGGGCGCTTTTCTCTATTTTGATGCCTGCCGTTTGAGCGGCATCCGGCGCAATCTGCGTTTTTCCTTCTTCATGCTCACCATGCTCATCGCCGTGTTCACCACCATGGCCATGATCGTCATGCTCATCTTTTTGCTCGTGACTTTCATGGCCGTGGCCATCGTGATCGTCCGTTTCTTCGCCATGGTCATTGTGTTCATCCCCATTATCATGTGCGTGGCCTTCGGCCTCATCATGCGTTTCATGGGATTCTTCATGGGCGTGGCCATCCTGCTCCTGCGCATAAGCCGGAATAGTTGCAGCGGGTGCTATCAGCCACATAAGCAATGCAGCGGTCAGTATTTGATATTTCATTTCGCATCTCCTTGGATGATGTTTTGTATAAGGGGTTCATGAATATTCATGAGAAAGTCGGTTTGGGCTTTGGCCTCATATAAAGCCAGCAAGCTGTCCAGTCTTGATTCCTGCACTTCATACAGAGTGCGCTGCGCATCGAGCAGATCGAGGAATGAGAACCGCCCGGCGCTGTAACCATCCGATGCTTGCGCGTAAGCACGCTCGGCACTTGGCACCATGTCGCCTTGATAGGCTTGTGCTTCTTTATGGGCTGCGGCCAATTTTTCCCACGCTGCAATGGCGCTTTGCCGCAAATCCAAATCCTGCTGGCGCGCCAGTGCATCTGCCTCTATGATTCCGGCCTTGGCCGCTTTGACAGACCCTTGATTCCGGTTAAACACAGGCAGGGGAAAAGAAAGGCCAGCGACCAAAGCTGTGCTGTCGTTTTCATTAAAGCGGCGGACTCCCAAACCAAATGTAGGGTTTGGGATGCCTTGCGCCCTTGCCAGATCAAGCTGACTTGTGGCTCGCATCTTGGCAAATTCACTGGCGCGCGCTTGCGGCGTGTTTCTTACCGCATCCAATAGAGCGGCGCGATCAGGAAGGGCTGGCAATTCCTCAAGTCCGGCCTGCACTGGCATATCACCTGGCGCTCCTAAAAGCGAAGCAAGTACACTCTGCGCTTCTGCCAATTCCGCCTCTGCCTTGCTTTTTTCCAATTTGGCAGCGGATTGCTCTATATCGGCTTTGGTGTGTTGAATGTCGGATGCCGCTGCTGCGCTTACCCGTTTTTTTACAGTTTCATGCGTTTCATCGGCCAAAGACAAACGTTTCTCTGCAAGCGCAAGACGCTCCCGCGCGATAGCCACGCGCATAAACGCATATTCAGTTTCGGCCAATAAACTTAAAGCTTCCGCGATTGCCTGCTGCCGGGTAATCTGAAACCCATAATCGGCGACCTCAGTACGCTTGCCACGTTTTCCGGCAATTTCGATTTCTTGTTCTACACCGAGCGTTGTTTCTGCTCCGTCAAAGCCATCGCGCTCATCCTCACCGCCGAAATTCTCAATTTCCAGTACAGCTTCGGGGTTTGGCATGAGAGATGCTTGTAAGCGTTCTCCTTCTGCACCCTCAATACGGGCTAACGCCGCGCTCAGGCGGGGGTTATTTTTTAGAGCTAGCGACAACGCGGCCTCTTTATCAAGCGGCTCAGCAAACGCTGCTGGTGCGAACGACAACGATAATACGAGCGCAGCTATTCCTATCCATAATCTCATTTTCTATTCCTTAAGTTTTATTGAAAGCGCGAAAAAACCGCATGAAATTCATGCAGTTTGGGAGGCACAGGTCATAGGTATCGCGGACGCTTAGCTTTTAAGCGGACGCACTACGCCTGTGGGCATTAAGCTTTCGGGGGGCGTTTAAGACCGTAAATAAGGTCGGAAATATAGACCTGCTGCTCTTCAAGAGCGCGCTGATCCTTACCTGAGACTTTCAAGGAAAAAGCATCGTGAGTAGACGATGACATGTGAGAATGGCTACAATGCATACCGCAGCCACCGCACGCCATGTCGCAACAGCCATCAGGAGCAGCGTCATTATCAGGCACATTATCTATATGTTGGGATGCACAGATTTCTGATGAAGCCTCATTACATACCGTTTCGGCATGCGCCAAGCTGGCCGTCAAAGAGACGAGCAAAGCAAAAACAGAGAATAGCATCAAAAACTTGCGCATTTTTTTAAGATAGCATTAGAGCGTTAATAACTCAATCCGCATCGTCTGTTATTTTTATTTCACATGCTATCCGGTTCGCGCTCTCTACTCAAAACCGTAAAAAATATGAAATGGTCAACACATTGAAAAAAACGGTAAAAACCTGAAGGGCATTTTTATAATTGCCTCTACAGCTTCAGAGAAAAATCGGTATTTAGAGAGAAAATGGGGGTATAAATGGCTTTTTGAGGGGGAACGTACCCTTTAGCTTTGGGCGCAAAAGCCCAAAAACTCTGCCCTTTTGTAAGGGATTACAAGGCTTAGAGAGAGTTTGGATTTAGAAGATTGGTTGTGTGCTCAACCTGTGACCGAAACTCTTTATATTTCACGATTATCTTAAGCACGCCTCGAAATCGTGATAACCATTTGATATTTCGCAATAAATCTGAAATGCAGGTTATGGCCTTCCAATGACCCGCCCCCTATAATTGAGTCCGGTATTAGAGTGAATCTGGTATCAAGAAACGGACATCAAATTATGGAGGCATTGCATGGCAAGGAAGCGTTATACGGCGGAGCAAATTATCGGATATTTGCGTCAGGCGGAGGTGTTGATTGGTCAGGGTCGCAGCATGGATGAGGTTCTGCGCGAGATTGGCGTGACGGGCAAC
>JAMHWD010000044.1:0-102583 GCA_035911135.1 Alphaproteobacteria bacterium
GTTGCCCGTCACGCCAATCTCGCGCAGAACCTCATCCATGCTGCGACCCTGACCAATCAACACCTCCGCCTGACGCAAATATCCGATAATTTGCTCCGCCGTATAACGCTTCCTTGCCATGCAATGCCTCCATAATTTGATGTCCGTTTCTTGATACCAGATTCACTCTAATACCGGACTCAATTATAGGGGGCGGGTCAACTATGCTGACATCAATGGCAATACTGTTGATTACGCCGGTGAGAATGGTATCTATGTGAACCCATCGAACTTTGTCGATATTATTGGCAACTTTGTGAACTATGCCGGTAATGACGGTATTCAGGTCAATCAGGGAACAGGCCACTTTATCAATGGCAATCAGGTCCGCAGCTCCACCAGAAACGGCATTGCCGCGTTCAGTGCCGGCAACCTGATTATCACGGATAACACTGTCGAAGATTCCAATGCGGTTGGCATTTTGCTGGCCGGTACGGGCAACGGCAATGTAACCTTGCTGGGCAATACAATGATCGATAATGGCGTGGGCGCGCGTTTTGAAAGCGGCGCAATCGACATGTCCGATCTTTCCCGTCCGAACCGTATTGTGAATACGGCCGGTCTCGTGCCGACAGGTACACCGGGTATCGGCATGGTCTTTGATATGGCCAATCCGGCAGACCCCTATAGCCTGACGATTGCTAATGAGACAATTGGCTCGACTATCTTTGAGGGCTTCTTGCCAGTCGGCAGCTTCTATGTCCGTTTCGAAGATGGCAACATCCTGCATCCGGTCACAGGCCTGCCGATTATCATCAATGGCGTCGATGCGTCCTTTGATGGTATTCGTCCGGCTCTGACTGGCGGGGTTCTGACCTCGGCGCAGCTGAACTTCATCGAGGATCGTCTTTTTGATGCCGATGACGCGCTTCGCAATGGCCGTGGTCAGATCTTTGTGGGTTATGTGCCTGCAAGCCTGCAACGCGGTGGTCTTGAGAATCTGGAGGACTTCTTCAACAATTACGGTGATTTCATCGGTAATATCTCCGGTCTTCGCGTGACTATTACGGGCTTGCCTTCGGTTACGAATATCCCTGGCGGTAATGTTCCGGCTGGTTTTGGCGGTCCGGCAGCCTTGAACGCTCTGGCTCCTGCGGCTGGCGGTGAAGGTGAAGATGCACAAGGCGCTCAGCAGATTGCAGAAATCGAACCTGCAGCCGGTGAAGGTCAGGAAGTTTCCTGCTGGAATGATGCGGTCTCCGGTGCGGGTAACGGTCAGGCTGTGAGCTACAGCTTTGGCGGTACGCTGGAAGAAAGCATTGCTGATGCTGCGACATGCGGTACGGCGGAATAAGCTTCGGCTCACGCCAATTTATTAATAAATTAAAAATCCCGGCTAATTTGCCGGGATTTTTTTATGCCCGATATGGAATATATTTTGTTTTGCATCAGCATCTTCAATGCTTTACACTGTCTCAGATTTGCACAAAAGCAGACAAAAGCCGTAATAAGGAAGTGATTTATGCAGAATGAAAGCCTTCAATCGCCTGTCATGGCCACCGGCCCAGCCGGATTTCTTTATAATGACGGTAATTGGAACCCGGTACAAGGCGACGAGCTGGCCGGTTTTTTAGAGCAGATCAATCCGATTGATGGCAAATACCGCGTTTCCGCCCAGAGCACAGAAGTGGCCTGGCGTATGCTGCCATTTTATGAAAGCGTGGCCCTGATCCGCGTACGTGACCCGAACTGGGTGAACAAGAAGCTGGTGATTTATTACCTGACCGATCAGGGCAATCTGTTCCGCCTGAATGGTACATCGCCGCCCATTCACGAGGTGAATGCGAAGGCACCGATCCGCATCAATGAAGCCAATGTTCTGGAATACTTGAAATTCTTCTGTTTCTTCGTCCGCGGTGAGGAAGGCCCATTTTATATCGCTGAGAGCATGGGCGATCCCAATATGCCGATTGAGATGGATGATACGACCCGTTCTGTGATTGAAGGAACGATTCGCCCTGCCACTTTTGAGGGCATGAATGAGCAAGGGCATTACCTTTGCGATGCGGTGGTGTTTTATTCCAATGCGCTTTTTATCGCCAATTTCGCGGTGCAGCCATCGGGCATGATTGAAATGCTGGATGATGAACCGATTGCGGCTGATCTGCCGGTCAAGATTGAAAAGCCGGTTGCCTGATTTCTTATTGATTCAAGGGGAGATAATCGCATGTTCTGGGTTTGCGTCTGGTTGTTTTTGATCCTGTGTCTGCTGATTGATCTTTCGATCAAACTTTTGGGTATTCGCGCCGAGCTTAAAAAAGCCAATCTTTACCTGGCGGCCATGCCATATGATGAAAAGAAGTTTTCCTCTTCTGAAAACCCCTGAACACCGCGTTGGAAACAGCACACTTGCATTTTAGGGTGTTTTTGCTACCATAAAGATACGGCGCTCGCCGGATTCTGCATTTTTTATTTCAATAACACCTGATCATAGGCGCGCTCCATGTCCTTGGCCCGTAGTCTCACCCATATCGTCTTTGCGATAATGTTTGTTTTGCCCTTGATGTCGGCTGCCGCGCAGGCGCAAACCTCACGTTTGTATTTTGCCGGCTATATGGGCTTGAATATGCCCAGCGAGCAAGGCTTTAGTGATTCTGGCACTGGTCTTACAGGGGATGTTAAATTTGATAATGCGCCGGCCTTTGCAGGGGCGCTGGGCCTTCGTCTGATGAAAGACGTACGGATCGAGGCAGAAGTTTCTTACCGTAACCCTGATATCAGCAGTTTCGACATTGATGGCTTTGGCACGCTGAATGAGCAAGGCAACTTGAAAAACTGGCTGGGTCTTTTGAATGTGTATTATGATTTTGACCTGCGCGGGAAAATAAAGCCCTATATCGGCGCAGGCCTTGGTTTTGGCCATTATACGGCTGAGTTTGACGGCGAAAGCGATGATACCACGGCCTTTTCCTATCAGGTGGGTGCGGGCCTGAAATACCAGCTCAGCCCCAAAACAGCCATCACCGGCGGTTATCGCTATCTGGATTCTTTGGATCTGGATTTCGATGGCATGGAAGTCGATTACGGCAGTCATGAGCTTATGATCGGTCTGCAATATGATCTCGACTGGCGTTAAGATCTTTAGGCTTTTAGAGAAAAATCTTTCCTTTTTCCGCTGGCTGATTACATTAGCCCTTTCTTCTTATCCTGATAATCAGGCAAGGGGCGCTTATGAAATCAAAAACCGCAAAGCAGCATCATAAGGCCGATATCATAATTATTGGCGCTGGGCTTGCCGGCCTGTCACTGGCCTGCATCCTTGCGCCTGCTGGCCTTAGAATTGTGATTGCGGATGCCGCCGATCCGGCCAAGCCCATGACCGGCGATGAACGCACCACCGCGATATCCTACGGCGCATCGAAAGTCCTGGCACAAGGGGGCGTATGGGATGACCTTGTATCTGCAGGCTGCCCGATTGATGATATCGAGATATTGGATGGGGATAGCCCTTCCTTGCTGCAATTTCTGAAATCCGAGGTCGAGGGCAAATCTTTTGGCTGGATTATCGAGAATACGCGCATCCGAGAAATCCTGAAAAAACGCCTTGCTGCTTTTGATAATGTGGCTATCAAGGCGCCGTGTGCCTTTAAGGGATACGCACAAGCGGCCGATGAAAGTCTTCAGGTTCATTTTGCAGATGGCTCCGTGATGACGGCGCGGCTTTTGGTCGGCGCGGATGGGCGGGGTTCTGCGGTGCGCGAAGCCCTTGATATTGAATGCCGCCGGAAGGATTACCGCCAAACCGCCTTTGTTGCACTGGTGCGGCATGAAAACGCGCATAATAATACGGCTGTGGAACATTTTTGGCCGGAAGGACCGCTGGCGATCTTGCCGATGCGCGATGATGAAAAGGGTCAGCACCGATCGGCTGTTGTGCTGACGGTGCATGGCAAGGGCGCTTTGGCTGGGCGCTTGCGGGATGCTGAATTTTTTGAATCGGAAATCCGCTCTAAATTTCCGGATCGTTACGGGCGGGTTGATCTTGCAGGCGGACTTGGTGCATATCCGCTTACTTTAAATCATGCCGAAAATTATATTGCCACGCGCGCTGTATTGATTGCCGATGCGGCGCATGGCATTCATCCTATTGCCGGGCAGGGGCTTAATCTGGGTTTTCGCGATGTGGGTGAATTGGCCTCGCTGGTGATCGCCGCGCATGAGCAGAAAAAAGATATTGGTGCTGCGGATCTGCTGGAGACCTATCAGCGCCGCCGCCGCCCTGATAACATGGCCATGGTGGCTTTTACGGATGGGTTGGTTTATCTCTTTTCCAATGACCGCGCGAGCATGAAGCTTATTCGCCGCACCGGCCTTAAGATTGTCGGGCGTATGCCCCGCGCGAAACGATTTTTCATGAAACAGGCCATGGCCGATAAGGAATAAAATGACATGAAAGAGAGCCTGCCAAAGGGCAAAAAGAAATCTGATCACAAGCCGCAGGAACAGAAAAAAATCAATCTGGCGCTGCAAGGCGGCGGGGCGCATGGTGCTTTTACCTGGGGTATTTTGGATATGCTGCTGGAGGATGGGCGGCTTGATTTCGAAGCGATATCCGCCACATCCGCCGGGGCGATGAATGCTGCCGCGCTGGCGCAGGGCAAGGCCAAGGGCGGCGAAGCCCACGCGCGGGAAGTCCTGCATGATTTCTGGTATGGGGTGGCCCATGCCAATGCGTTTTTTGGTTCGCTCCAGAAAAAACCGGTCGAAGCCATGATGGGCCTTAATCCCATGATGCAGAATTGGGGCCTTGGCGTGGTCAATAGTTATGCGATGTTTGATGCATTCAAAAATATGTTCTCGCCCTATCAGTTTAATCCGCTCAATATCAACCCATTGCGAAATGTGCTGGAACAGACGCTGGATTTTGAATCCATTCATGGATGCGAGTGCGTTGAGCTTTTTATCAGTGCCACGAATATACGAACGGGCGATTTAAAAGTTTTTCGAAACAAGGAAGTCACGATTGATGCGCTGCTGGCTTCGGCCTGCCTGCCGTTTTTGTTTCAGGCGGTGGAGATCGGCAAGGAAGCCTATTGGGATGGCGGCTATATGGGCAATCCGGCGCTCTGGCCTCTGTTTTACAATACAAAATCACGCGATATCCTGATTGTACATGTCAACCCGATGCGCCGGCCCGATATCCCTGAAGATGCCTATGACATTGAGAACCGGCTGAATGAGATTACGTTCAATGGTTCCTTGCTGAAAGAATTGCGCGCGATTGCCTTTGTCCAAAAGCTCATCCGCAATGACATGCTCAAGGACGAATATAAATCCCAGTACAAGGATATCCTGCTGCATTCTATCCGCGCCGATAAGGCGATGGGCGATATGTCGATCGCCAGCAAGTTTGATACCGATTGGGGATTTTTGAAACATTTGCGGGATCTGGGCCGCGATGAGGGCCGGAAATGGCTTAAAAAGAATTATGACAAAGTAAATCATGAGGGCAGCATTGATATCGAGCGCGATTATTTAAGAAAATAAAGCGATTAAGATTGACAAAACACAGGCCCAAAGGCTATAAAACGGCCTTAATTTGAATAAACCCCAAGAATTTTAAGGATTAGGGCGATGAAACGCACATTCCAACCGAGCAGACTGATCCGCAAGCGCCGCCATGGCTTCCGCGCCCGCATGGCTGACAAGAACGGCCGTCTGGTTCTGGCGCGCCGCCGCGCCAAAGGCCGCAAGCGTCTTTGCGCTTAATAAGCCTTTTATTATTTTTATATAAAAACTCTTACGGCGCGGGTGAAGTGATATGCTAAGCCGCGCCGTTTGTCATGAATACGCGATTGAAACCCTGATTAAACGTGCCGATTTTCTGGCCATTCAGGGCGAAGGCCAGAAATGGGTTTCCCCCGCTCTTATCCTGCAAACCAAGACTTCGCACACCCCCGGATTTCGTCTGGGCTTTACAGTCAGCAAACGCACCAGTAAATCTGCCGTGACGCGCAACCGTATCAAACGCCGCTTGCGTGCGGCGGCTGCCGCAGTCATGCCCGGTTTTGTCTTGAGTGGCCGTGATTATGTGCTTGTGGGCCGTCCGGCAGCGCTGGAGAAAAGCTTTGATGATCTTTGCCGTGATCTTAAATGGTGCCTGAAACGCTTGGAATGCCTCGCCGATGCGCCGTCTGCTGATTGAGATCCTGAAATTTCCGGTCTGGCTTTACCGGATGATAATATCGCCATGGCTGCCCCGGTCTTGCCGGTTTCACCCATCATGCTCGGCCTATATGATGGAGGCACTGGAGCGCCATGGTCCCATGAAGGGGCTTTATCTTGGAATTTCGCGGATTTTGCGCTGTCATCCTTTCTACCGGGGTGATTATCACGATCCCGTTCCTTAAGGGCATATCGGGGTTTGATTGTGGCCGCACAAAGCGCTATAACCCTAAAACGAAAAATAATCTTTCCCAGAGGGCTTCATGCTGAAAGACAAAGATAAAATGCATCCCGATGATATGCGGAATCTTCTGATTTTTGCATTTTTGTCGATATTGCTCTGGTCCGGCTATGAGATTTTTATCCTCCAGCCCAAAAAGGAAGCCATTATCAAGCGCCAGCAGATTGAAAAGCTGATCGCCGAAAAAGAAGCTGAGACAGGTGTTGAGATTGTGTCCAAACCTGTTGTGCGTCCGCGCGGCGAGGTACTGGCGCAGGATCGCCGCTTTGATTTTGATAATGGTCAGATTGGCGGCACGATCTCGACACGCGGCGGTCGTATTGATGATCTGCATTTTGATAAATATTTCCAGACGATGGAGAACAAGGACAAGGTGGTCCTGCTCTCGCCGCGTGATACTGAAAATCCGCGCTTTATTGACACCGGCTGGGTTGCTAAGGATCAATCCGTTCGTCTGCCTGATGCTGATACAATCTGGGGCCTGCAGGGTAATGAAAAACTCTCCCCCGGTAATCCGGTGACGCTGGTCTGGGATAACGGGCAGGGCCTTGTCTTTACGCGCACGATCTCTTTGGACGAGAATTATATGTTCAAGATTGAGGAGGCCGTGGATAACAAAAGCGGCAAGGCCGTTACGCTGTATCCGTACGGGCTGATTACCCAGACAGGCATACCCAAAGAGGTTCAGAATATCTGGATCGTGCATGAAGGGCCGATTGGTTTTCTGGGTGAAGAGCTGATCCAGAGCCGTTATCCCGATCTCAAGGCCGAAGGGAAAATCGAGAAAAATGCCGATCGCGGCTGGACGGGTATTACGGATAAATACTGGCTGACGGCTATTATTCCGACCCCTGGTCAGATGATGAAATTCACTTTTAATCACCGTCCCAATATCAAGGACGATGCCAAGGGCCGTTATCAGGTGGATTACACCGGCGTGGCTGTTGAAATTGCGCCGGGAACCTCCGGGCAGTCGCAGGTGCATGTCTTTGCGGGCGCGAAGGAAGTTTTGAAGCTCGATGCTTATCAGAAGGATATGAATATTCCGAATTTCAACCTGGCGGTTGATTTTGGATGGTTCTGGTTCATGACCATGCCGTTTTTCTACATCCTGCACTGGCTGCATGAGCATGTCGGCAATATGGGTATTGCGATTATTACGCTGACTATTCTTATTCGTTCGGCTGTTTTCCCGCTGACCAATACGTCTTACCGTTCATTTGCCAAGATGAAAAAAGTGGCCCCGCTGATCAGTGATTTGCGGGAATCCTACGGCGATGACAAGCAGAAATTGCAAGAAGAAATCGTCAAGCTTTATTCCCGCGAAGGGGTTAATCCTCTGGCAGGATGCTTGCCGATCTTTGTGCAGATACCGATATTCTTCTCGCTTTATAAGGTGTTCGTCGTCACGATTGAGATGCGCCATGCACCATTTTTTGGATGGATCCATGACCTGTCTGCGCCGGATCCAACCAATATATTCAACTTATTCGGCTTGATTCCGTTTGATCCGCCATCCTTCCTGCATGCCGGTGTCTGGCCTTGCATGATGCTGGTCATCATGATCATCCAAAAGCGCCTGAACCCGCCGCCGCAGGATAAAATCCAGCGGGACATGATGAATATTTTCCCGTTTGTCATCTGTTATATGATGGCCAGCTTTGCTTCCGGTCTTGTGATTTACTGGACCTTCAGTGGCCTGATCTCGATCGCTCAGCAGATGATTATCATGCGCTCGCTCGGCGTTCCCATTTATATTCTTGGCCAATCCGAAGAAGAGGAAAAACTGGAAAAGGCCATTGATAAAGGCCCGGATGTTCATCCCCTCGCGCAGATGGCCGAGGAAGAGGTTGAAAAGGCACTTGGCGATCATAGTGAAGATGGGGCGCCGGGGCCGGAAGTTACCCCGCCAAAACCCAAACGCAAGAAGAAGAAAAAGTGAGCGAGGAATTTACCCCCCAGCAGATTGAATCTGCCCGCGTTCTGTTTGCAGGGCCTTGCGATTTTATGATGGGCGTGGCGGCGTTGCCGCAGCTCCCGGCTGCCGCACTGCCTGAAATTGCCTTTGCCGGGCGCTCCAATGTCGGGAAATCTTCGCTGGTGAATGCGCTGACAGGCCGCAAGACATTGGCCAATGTCTCAGCCACGCCGGGTCGCACGCAACAGCTTAATTTTTTCAATCTGGGCGATAAGTTATATATGGTGGATATGCCGGGTTACGGCTATGCCAAGGTCTCCAAGGAACAGCGCGGCGCATGGCATGATCTGATTTATGATTACCTGCGCGGCCGCCCCAATCTACGCACTGTTTTTATTCTGATTGATTCCCGTGTGGGCCTGAAGGAAAGCGATCTTTCCATCATGGATATGCTGGATGAAACGGCTGTCTCCTATCGCATTGTTTTAACCAAATGCGACAAGCTGAAAAAAGGCGAGGCGGATAAATTGCAGGAAAGTATCATGGCCAAACTCAAAAACAGGCCAGCCGCGCATCCGGGGCTATTATTCACGAGCGCTGAAAAAGGTGCCGGAATCCCTGAATATCGCGCGGTTATTCGGGAATTTATTGCCTCATAATCATTATTGATCAGCGATAATTGAATAAAATGAATAAGCGGTGCTGCCGGAATTGGCTACGCACAGGCTGAAATTCTTGCCGCAATCCGGGCAGGCAGCTGTGGTTAAATCCGTATTGGTAGAGGCATCGATAAGATATTCTCCCAAATTCCCGTCAAGAACAGGTATTAAATCATTCCCGGTAATCTTGTGGTTGATGTTTTTACAGACATCGACATGAATCTGATGGGCCGTCAGGATAATGTCGTTTACCGGATTACCGGCGGAATCATCAGGTGTCCATTCAACATTATTAAACCGTCCGATATACCAGTTGGATGGCGTGCCGGGATTTATCTCATGTTGGGCATCATCTGGAATGCTGCCCCGTATCAGGCCGCCGCCGGATGGGTGGTAGATTTTATAGATATTGGCTGGTGGCTCGGTTTCAAAAGCGGCATTTGTCGGCAGGGTAAAATCGATCTGGTCGATACGCGCCCCGCTCATATGCATCTGATCATAGACTGATTTTGCCTGCGCGGCGTATGAGATGAGCTGCGTGGCGTATAATTCGGCGCGTTCTGCGCTTAAGGACCCGGCTTCACTGGTATCGGTTTGACGCGCCAGTACAAAACTCAGGGCGGCAAACAGGGCAATGGCAATAAGCACATAAATCAGGGCGTTGCCGCGCTCATGGAGGCGCTTGCGTTTATATGCTGATTGTTCGTGTTTTGTTTTCATTTTCCCCGGCCCATGGTTTATAATCTATCCTGATCTTGATTATAGCACGGATAAAGGATGATGGAATTGGCGATCTTGCAGAGCCCGGAACTGATATATGCGGTTTGCGGCTTTTTGGCTGGTGTCTTGCTGGCGGCTGTTTTTTTTGTTTTTCGCTTGATGGCGGCGGATCGCCGCAATGCGGAATTGAGCGCGCATGTCCATCTCCAGCAGGCGGCTTTTGATGCCGCTGAGGCGCAAATAGGCGTTAATTTTCGTGCTACGGCGCAGCAAGCCTTGCAAGGGGCGAGCGAGCAATTCCTGCTGCTGGCCAATGAACGGCTGAAGGCCGCGCAAAATGATTCCGCGCATGATCTGGACAAACGCCAGAAAGCCATTGATGGCCTGATCAAGCCGGTGGAGGAGAAGCTTAATCTTCTGGGGCAGGCTGTTGCCCAAACAAAAGGCACGCATGATACCTTGCATAAGGAATTACAATCCTTGAACCGTGAAACCGCGCGTCTGGTCGGGGCGCTGCGCGATCCATCCGCGCAAGGGAAATGGGGCGAGTATATCCTTGAAGGTCTGCTTGAAAAATCAGGTCTTATGAAGGGTATTCATTATTTTACGCAAGTCTCCATGGATGGCGGCGGCAAACGGCCTGATGCGGTTATTGATATCAAGGACAGTTTCAAGATTATTATTGATTCCAAAGCGCCGGTGAATGAGTTTACCCAGCGCTTGTCTGATGACTTAAGCGAGGCAGATCATAAATCCATCATGGCTGATCTGGCGCGCCAGGTGCGTGGCCATGTGCAAAAACTGGGAGCCAAGAATTACTGGGAGCAGGCGCAGACAGCGGATTTTACCGTGCTGTTTTTGCCGTCTGAACACCTCTATAGCATGGCGCTGCGCGGCGATCCGGCCTTGCCGGAATATGCGGCTTCGCAGAATATTGTTATTGCCTCGCCGACATTGCTTATATCCATGTTGCGCGTGGTGAGCATGAGCTGGCGTCAGACGGAGCTGGCCAAGAATGCGGCCGATATTGCGGCACTGGGCGGGGAGCTTTATAAGCGTCTTGTCACCTTTACCGATCACATTGAGAAGGTCGGCGGTCATCTGCAAAAGGCCATGAATGGCTATGATGCGGCCATCGGATCGCTGGAGAAATCTGTCCTGCCTTCGGCCCGTAAGATGAATGCGCTGCAAGGCAAGGCGGATGGCGATTTACCGGAATTGGCAGCTGTGGAGCGCAATCCCCGGCTTTTGAGCCTGACGGAAGAGGATGAGCGGGAGAAACGCCGGGCTTGATAATACCGCGCCAAGGCTTTAGATAAATCCTCATGAAAGAATATTCGATTATTACCATACCTGATCCGGTCCTGAAAACTGTGGCCCAGCCGGTCAATGCCGTTGATGCAGCGCTTCGCCAGCAAATGGATGCCATGTTGGCGGCCATGTACGATGCGCCGGGCATTGGGCTGGCCGCCAATCAGGTGGGATTGCTGAACCGCGTTCTGGTTATGGATCTGGCCGATATCAAGGGCGGCGAGGAAAAGGCGCCAATCTGCATGGCCAATCCGGAGATTATCTGGGAATCCGAGGATATGAGCGTGATGGATGAAGGGTGCCTTTCCATCCCCCAGCAACACGCCGAGGTGCAGCGCCCGGCTATCGTGCGCGTCAAATATCTGGATTATAACGGCAACCCTGCCGAGCTGGAGGCGCAAGGGCTGCTTTCGCATTGCGTTCAGCATGAGATCGATCACTTGAACGGGGTTTTATTCATTGATCACCTCTCCTCACTGAAACGCAATATGATCCTGAAAAAAGTCGATAAGCTCCGCAAGCAAGGTGTGCTGTGAGAGTGGTTTTTATGGGCACGCCGGATTTTGCTGTGCCCGCGCTGGAATCCATAATCGCTGCCGGGCATGACGTGATCGCTGTTTATTCCCAACCGCCCCGTCCCAAGGGGCGCGGCCAGCAGGTACAAAATTCTCCCGTTCATGAGGCGGCGTTAAAACAGTGCATACCCGTTTATACGCCCAAGACCTTAAAGACACCGGAAAGCCAGCAGGAATTTGCTGCGCTTCAAGCCGATATTGCCGTTGTGGCCGCTTATGGGCTGATCCTGCCCAAGGCGGTTTTGGATGCGCCCAGATATGGCTGTTTGAATATTCATGCCTCATTGCTGCCGCGCTGGCGAGGGGCCGCGCCCATTCAATATGCCATTCTGGCGGGCGATCAGATGAGCGGCGTGACTATCATGCAGATGGAACAGGGGCTGGATACCGGGCCTATGATCTTGAAAGATTCCATCGCAATTACTTCGGAAACAACAGCCACGACATTGCATGATGAATTATCATCCATGGGATCGCGCCTGATTATAGATGTTTTGCAAAAAATTGATGCGGGCGAAGCCTTGCAGGCAATAACGCAAGATGATGATGAATCCGTTTACGCACCGATGCTTAAAAAAGAAGATGGCATTTTGGATTGGTCAAGAAATGCCATTGAAATTGACCGCAAAATACGTGCCTTGAATCCATGGCCCGGTGTATGGGGAACGGTGAAGGGCGCGCGCGTGAAAATATTAAAGGCCATTATAACGGGTGATGCGCGCGGTGATGTGATTGAATCGGGGACAATATTAAGCCGCTCCGGTGATATTGCTTGCGGGGATGGAAAATTGCTGCAGATACAGGCTATTCAGCCCGAAGGTAAAAAACCTATGGATTTTGCGTCGTTTTTGAATGGCGGATACGCCGTTATTGGCGACAGGTTTGAATAATCAAAAAGGATTTTATAAATCATGAGTGAATTGCCGCCCTGTCCGAAATGTCGCTCGGTTTATACATATGAAGATACCGGTCTTTATATCTGCCCTGAATGCGCGCATGAATGGGGAAGTTCTGGTGATGATGCTATCAATGAACAAAAAACCGTGCGCGATGCCAATGGAACCGCGCTGCAAGATGGTGACACGGTTACGGTTATTAAGGATCTGAAAATCAAGGGGTCTTCGTCTGTCGTCAAGGTCGGCACAAAAGTGCGTAACATAAAACTGGTGGATGGCGATCATGATATTGACTGCAAGATACCCGGTATTGGCCAGATGGGCTTGAAATCAGAATTTGTCAAAAAAGTTATTGATTGATTTTTGCCGCGCGCATCAGGAAAAGCGCGGGCCTTTATGTGCGGCATCCATATCGCCCAATATGCCGGCCTGTCCAGCCGTGATAGTCAGGTATTGATTATCAAACCCCTTATATTGGCGGTAGAGATCAATCAGGATCCATGTAAAACGGGAAGGGTGCGGGATATGGCTGCGGTCATCTTCGGCTATGCATTGTTCTTCGTGAATGGCATGCGCCATCTCATGCAGCGTATAAATGTCATCCTTTGTGCCAAGGGCAATGGCATGAATTTCATCGTCATAATATGAATCCTCGCCATCATCCAAAAATATAACCTTGGGCTTGCGGATGTTGTGTTCCTTGGCAACGCGCCGGACAAGGGCATGAATCGCCTTTTCATCCAGACGCTTGGCAAAGGGCGAAATAAAGGAGTTTTCCCAGGCATAAAGCTGATCGCGCTGAATATCTTCTAACGCCTTGTGTTCATCAGGTTCAATCTGGCCGCTAGCGGCCTTGATAAAAAACTTCTTGGCTTGCTTTTCGCTGCGGAATTTATGCTCGCTGTACAGATCGTTTTTATCCCGCGGCATCCAGGCAACGCTAAAGGGGCGCGGCGTGTAATCTACCGCGCGGCCAAATATGACATATAAGTCCAGATGAGAATCGAAGAGCTCTTCTTCAATCTCAAGATTCTTGACTATGCTAGCCAATGATGTGACTTTCCCTGTATATTCTTATTATTGGAAATACCATAACGATCTCACATTAAAAATGCAACGTTGGAAGCTGATCATTGAATATAACGGCGCGCCCTTTTCCGGCTGGCAGCGGCAGGAAGCGGGCATTGCATCCGTTCAGCAGGCCATTGAGGAAGCCATTTTTAAATTCTGCCAGCAGGATGTCCGCCTGCATGTGGCAGGGCGCACTGATGCCGGTGTTCATGCGCGCGGGCAGGTGGCCCATTTTGATCTGGACTACGGGGACCGCAAGCTGGAAGGCTTTGACCTGGCTAAGGCGCTAAACGCGCATCTAAAGCCATTGCCCGTTGCCATTATCCGGGCAGAGAAGGTGGCAGAAGATTTTCATGCCCGTTATGGGGCTAAGAACAAATTATATCGGTACCGGATTATTGCGCGTTCAGCCCCGTCCGTGCTGGAGAATGGCCTCGTCTGGCATATTCGTAAAAACCTGGATGTGGCCGTAATGCATGAAGCTGCACAATATCTGCTGGGGCATCATGATTTCACGACATTCCGCGATTCTCAGTGTCAGGCCAAATCGCCTATGAAAACGTTGGATCGCCTTGATGTTATCGCGCGCGATTATGACGGGCATGGCGGCAGTGAGATTATCATCGAGACTGAAGGAAGGTCATTCTTGCATCATCAGGTGCGTAATATGGTGGGTAGCCTGTCTTTGGTTGGCGAGGGTAAATGGAAACCCATTGATGTGAAGACCGCGCTTGAGGCGTGTAATCGCGAAGCAGGCGGCCCGACTGCGCCGCCCGACGGGCTTTATCTGGTGAGGATTGATTATGACCGGGCTTAAGACCATCAAGGCTTATCGGGTTATTGTATATGTCCCGCAAGAGGCGCTGGATAGCTATATCGCCGCTATTGAGGATCATATTCCGGCGTTTTTAGGGCCCTATGACCGGGTGCTCTGGCATTCGGAAATCGGAACCGAGCAATTCCGTCCATTGGCCGGGGCCAATCCGCAAAAAGGCGGCAAGATGGAAACAAGCCAATGCTCTTCGGCGCGTGTCGAGCTGGTTTTTCCGCGCAATAAAAAGATGCTCTATGCTTTCCTGCAGGATGTTTTGCGGCCGCATCATCCATGGGAAAACCCTGTTATCAGCTATCAAAAAATTATGATTGCCCAATAAAAAAACAGCCGCCCGGTAAAAGGCGGCTGTTTGTATGGGAATGATCCGATATTAGTTCGGCTCGTAGCCAACTTTATTATGGATGGCCGGAAGCGAGTCCTGCGCCGCCATGATCAGGGCATTCAACTGGGATGCCGGCAGATCATTGCGGGCAACAACTTTTGCGAAGACAGAGATTGTATCAACGCTGTTGTTGCTGAATGTTGCGCTTGGTGTCCAGTTTTTGTATGTGCCTTCCTCGATCGTTGTCTTTGTGTAAAGAGGAGCATTACCTGTCATGTTGTTAATCGCGGTAACGTCACCATCGCGCACTTCAACAAGAACTGTGTCCTTGCCAAAGCGGGCATCCGTGTCATTCAGCGAAGCGGATTTAACGCCAGAGATCTGCAGCGAGCAGTCCAGAGTGCCTTGCTGAACCTGTGTCATGGCCAAAAGGCCTGTGTCAGGTGTTGTTACAACGCCCTTGTAACGCTCATCGGCTTCTACGATGTTTCTCCATGTAACCCATGGGCCTGAACCAGCGGCGCCGAGGGCAACTTTTTTCTTTGAGCCCATCAGGTCTTTCAGTTCGTCAACGCCGGAATTCTTACCGCAGACGAGGTGGAAGGATTCTTTATACAGATCAACCAGCGATACCAGCGGCAGGTTGGTTGTGCGGCTGGCCACGATAATGGCATCTTCCTGCGCGATAGCGGCATCGCATGAACCGTCTTGCAGTTTCTGGATATTTTCCCAGGAACCGGCTGTGTGGACGACTTCGATTTGTGCGCCAGAAATAACGCGCTTCATGGCGTTACCGGAAAATGTGTAGTTGCCGGCTTCTCCGCCTGTGCAAAGCTGGATTGTGTTGTCTGTGCTTTGTGCGGCTGCTGCGCCAACGCCGGCGACAGAAACAAAAGCTGCGGCGGCGAGTTGTTTTGCGATGTTCATAATATTAACTCCAAAGTTCAAATTGATTGTCAGTATGCATTATGAAATAGATATAAAGACATATTGCATTTCCGTATTTTTCCTAGCAACTGAGACAGTATTCTGCAAATTAAAAATAAATGCGCCGCACAATTCGCAACCATATTTTAAAATTACGGAAAAAATTGGGCGCGGCGATTGGCATGATGTTTGCATAAATATCCAGAAAAGCCGGAACTTTTTGAAGGAAATGGCCGTTATCTTCGTATATTTATGGGAAAGATAGCGACCGTGACTGCTAAAGGCAGGATTGCCAGAAAGTTAATAAATTATGAAAAATTTCTTGCTTTTTGGTTAATAGATAGGGTAGTGTCTAGCCCAAGGAGAATTACAATGTACAAGAAAACACCGATTTTACTGGTCTTGGCCTTAGGCGTTATCGCCTTCATGACACAGCAGAGCTTTGGTCAGGCCGCCAGCGCATATCAGCTGCAGCTGGGCGAGATGAACCAGATGAAGCCGCTGCAAAATCCCCTCTGGCAGCGTTCTGTCGATATGATGAAATTCCGTATTCTAGATCGTAAGAATAAGGTCGCCGGGACATTGAAGGATATTATTATCTCTGATCGCGGCGCGCTTTCTTCTCTCAAGGTTGATCTGGATCGTATGCAGCTTAATGAAGAAATCTTTCTGGGTTCCGAGGATTTGAAATTCATGTCCGGCGACCGCGCCTTTGTTTTGCAATATGATGAGGCCGAGATGAAGGATCTTTATCCGATTATCCTGAATAATCTGGATACGGCTGCCGGGTCCATGTCGGATTCTATTTCTTTGGATTCATTGCTGCGCGCTGATGTAAGGGCGCAGGATGGCCGTAATCTGGGCAAGGTTGAGGAAGTTCTTTTTTCCCGCAATGGCGGCGACGCCTCTGCGCTTTTGATCCGTGTTCGTTATAGAACAATCGCGGGCGAAAATGTAGCGATCCCGTTTTCTTCGGTGTCTTATGAACCCGATGGTAAAACATTCCATGTCATTATTCCGAATAATCAGGCGGATGACATTATTGAATTTGCCGGTCGGTGATTTAAGGATTTCTCCTCCCTAAGATATTTTAAAATATCTTTCCATCACGCGCGTGTAAATGCGCGTGATGTCGTTCAGGTCGCTGACTTTGGCATTTTCATTAATCTGATGGATGCTGGCATTCACCGCGCCGCATTCAATGACGGGGCAGTAATTCACGATAAAACGCGCATCCGATGTGCCTCCTGTCGTTGTATAGGCCGGGCGCTTGCCGGCTATATCCTCGACAGATGCTGCGACAACCTCGCTCCAGGGGCCGGGCTTGGTGATGAAACTCTCGGCGTTGCCCTCGAAGGCGATATCGTATTTCAGGCCCGTATCATTCAATAAGGCACGGATTTTTTCCATCAGGCTTTGCTTGGTCCAATTATCATTATAGCGAATGTTAAAGCTGAGGCGGCCGCTGGCCGGGATGACGTTGCTGGCCTTGTTGCCGACATCAATCGTGGTGATCTCCAGATTGGTGGCGCTGAAATATTCATTGCCCTTATCAAATATATATGAGGCCAGCGCATTGCCGAGTTTAATCAGCCGGGGCAGTGGATTATCGGCCAGTTGCTGATAGGCGACATGGCCCTGTTTGCCTGTTACCGTGATATGACCGTTGAGTGATCCGCGGCGTCCGATCTTGATCTCCTGCCCCAGCATTTTCGGGTTGGTGGGTTCGCCGACCAGCGCCACATCCGGCGTATGACCATTGGTCGCCATCCATTCCAGAACCTTCACTGTGCCGTTCACGGCCTCGGCTTCTTCATCGCCCGTGATCAGCAGGCTGATCGAGCCTTTAAATGCCGGGTATTTTTTTACAAATTCAATGGCGGCGACCGTAAAAGCTGCAACCGAACCTTTCATGTCACTGGCCCCGCGGCCATATAAAATCCCGTTCTCGACATGAGGATTAAAGGGGCCGTAAGCCCAGGCTGCCTCATCGCCCGGTGGCACGACATCGGTATGACCCGCGTAACACAGATGCGGGCCCTTATCGCCGAAACGGGCAAAAAGGTTCTCGATCCTCTCTGCCCCTGTTCCAAAGGGCAGGTCATGGCAAGTAAACCCGGCCGCGCTTAAAGGCGTCTTTAGGATATTTTGTGCCCCGGCATCAGCCGGTGTGACGGATTTGCAGGCAATCAGAGCTTTGGCGAGGTCGAGTGTATTTATCATAATACTTGATTTTTCCGGTGCGTATCTTTATAACATCCATAATTACCAAAAACAGGGCGCAAATACCTATGGATTTTTTCGGGATTGATATTTTCGCGTGGTTTGATGTGTCCGCCCCTTTGGGTGATGTGATAACCTATGTCAGCGCCCTTGCGCCCTCTGCGTTTAAAATTCCGCTACTCGCGCCGTTATATATCAAGGCCGAAGGGTGGGATGGCAGCTCTTCCGCGGCAGATAAAAAACCAGAGAAGCAAGATGAAGCGCCTTCCGCGACAGGCGGCGGGAGATTTCATGCTGATGGATTTAATCCTTACCTGCCGGCGCGAAATTCTGACGATGATCTAATCTTGTGGGATGATCCGTCTCCTGCAGAAGAACATTGGCCACCGGATAATGGCAGTGAACCTCAACAATCTGCTCATAAGCATTTGAAATCGAGTGTTCCCACTGCACGAGGGGCCAAAATCGTATCTTCAACGCGGCCTGCTGAAACAAAGGGATATTTGCTCAAGCTTAGAGAACTGCCTTTGATATCATGGCCGGCCCATGAAATTTCAGGCTATTATCAATGGGCCAAGGATAAAGCGCAGGGAAGCGGCCTTGATGTTCTGAAACAAAACCATTCCCAAAATGGCGTAACAGACAAATCAAAATATAACGTCATTGCCATTATCTCTGTCTTGCCGCTGGAAGAAATCATTGCGCTCGATCCTGTTGCCGTCAGTGAACTGGCTGATTTTTCGGATATGGATATGATGGGCTGGGATGCTCATGAGCGCCGTCTTGTAGAAAACGCGAAAACCAATCTGGATTCAGTGCTGCCCAGCAGGATCAAGGCGCGAGCCGGCGCCTTATCCCATACCGATATTGATGACATCCGCAGCTGGGGCAGGCAGTTGGAAGAGGCGCGGCTTAGTGTGTTTAAATCGCTGCGTAAGGAAAGCAGCGCCGAGGCCATCGCGGCATTGGGGCAAAAAACAAAGGGCAGTGTTATCAGCGCGGATCTGCAGGCCGTTTTGACCGCCAAAAGACCAACAGGATTATCCGGCGTGTTTTTCTCGCTTGGTCTTTATCGCAATAAATCAGGGATGGAGATTTTCAGCACCACTTATCGTGAAAACGATACGACCGAATTTGTGGATTATCGTACATTCACTGATGAAAAAAAGCGTATGCGCGCGGCAGATCTGATCGAGGAGATGGAGGCGCAATACCGCGGTGAAATCAAGGAGATTGAGCGCGATATCCCCGAAGCCGATTCTGCCGTGGCGTTGGTGCAGCTTTACCGCAATATTACCAATGTTTGCTTGCGGACTTTGCAGCATAATCGCACACGCCTGATTGAAGAAGAAAAGGCAGCGCTCGGCGCGCATTATCAAAATGATGATGATGCCTCCATCTTGCGGCAGGGTTTTGAAAAGGCAGAAAGTCTTGAGGCTGATATTGACCGGCGCATTGAGCATTTACGGTTATCTGTCGTAACTTGCGACCGGGAGGTTCTGTATCATCTGGCCAATGCCCGGTTGTTGAAAACCTTGAAGGACCGGAAATCGGATCTGGTGAATATAAAGATCGAGGCGCTGCGCGGTCAGTATGATCAGCATCGTTTGCAAGGGAAAATGAATGCACTGGAAGCCGATGCACAGATCATCGAAATGCTTGCCGTTCTGCAAGGCGAGCAGGAGGCCATTGAAGAAATTGAAATCCTGAGCAAGCAGGGCGCAGATCCTGTTGTCTTGCTGGAGCATAAGCAATATCTGGCGCTTCCTGATTTGCGGGAAAAAGAGCCGCAAAAAATTGAAGCTGAAATTTCTTCACCCGCGCCGGGTAAGGATTGATGATTAATCCCGCAGCAATTCATTGATCGCAGTTTTGGATCGTGTCTGTGCGTCCACGCGCTTGACAATCACGGCGCATGATAATGACGGCCCCGGCGTACCATCGGGCAGGTTTTTGCCCGGCATCGCGCCCGGCACAACCACGGAATAGGATGGCACGCGGCCTATAAAAATCTCGCCGGTGTTGCGGTCGATAATCTTGGTCGAGGCGCTGATGAATACGCCCATGGACAGGACGGATCCTTCCTCCACGATCACGCCCTCAACAACTTCGGACCTTGCGCCGATAAAACAGTTATCTTCGATGATGGTGGGGTTGGCCTGTAAGGGCTCCAATACGCCGCCAATGCCAACACCGCCGGATAGATGCACATTCTTGCCGATTTGCGCGCAGGAACCTACCGTTGCCCAAGTATCCACCATCGTGCCTTCATCGACAAACGCGCCGACATTGACAAAGGATGGCATCAGGACGACATTCTTGGCGATATGGGCGCTATGGCGCACCACGCAATTGGGAACGGCGCGAAATCCGGCCTTGGCGAATTCATTCTCGCCCCAGTTTTCAAATTTGCTGTCCACCTTGTCATACCAGCCCGATTTTCCGGGGCCGCCGGGAATAACCGCCATCGGTTTCAGGCGAAAAGATAATAGTACGGCCTTTTTCAGCCATTGATGCGTTTGCCACTGGCCTTCGATTTTTTCGGCAACGCGTAGGGCGCCGCAATCCAAAAGGCGCAAGGCTTCTTCTACGGTATCGCGGTTCTCGCCTTTGGTGGCGCTGGAGATATCCGCGCGGGCTTCCCATGCGTTTTCAATGATAGTCATCATGGCGGCAGTATCAGAAGTTTTAAGGGCAGCTTGGGCGGTCATGAGGCGGTCAAATCCTTGCTTGTGAACGGGGTATTTTATACTCTGGCTTTTTAGTTAAAATACTTGGCCCCCAATGACAAGCCCCAATATGACTGTTCGCATTCAATGGAACACTTTGCCTCTTGCGCTCTGGCAGGAAAAATTTGCGCGTGTCTCAAGGGCTTCGCTGTTGCAATCCTATGAATATGCCAAAGGGGTTGCGTCTTCCCGCGGTGTGCGGCCGCGCTGGGGGATCATAGAAATTGACGGGCAAGAGGCTGGTATGATGCAGGTCATGGAAAGCGCGCTTTTTAAAAATGCGCTGCATGGCTGGATGCTGGATCAGGGGCCGTTATGGTTTGAAGGTTATGGCTCTGCCGATCATTTTGATGCAGTTTTACAGGCGCTTCGGGCTGAGTGGCCGCGGCGGATCGGGCGGCGCGCGCGGATTATCCCCAATATTCCGGCGCGGCGCGGGTATGAGGCGCTTTTAAAATCTCACGGCTTTAAACCGGGGCGCGGTAACGCGGCGTATGAGACAATCTGGATCGATCTCACGCAATCAGAAGAAGATCTTCGCGCGTCTTTGAAAAAGAACTGGCGCGGGTCTTTGCAAAAAGCCGAACGCTCCGGCCTTGTTTTTGAAACAGACCGCGCCGGGCAGCATCTGGGCTGGTTTCTGGGCGGTTATGCGGTGGATAAGGAACTCAAATCCTATAAGGGGCCATCTTCCAAACTGCTGCGTAATCTGGCCGTTTCTTTTGCGCCTGCTGGCGGGCTTCATATTGGCCGGGCCATAAAAAATGGCGAGGCGCTGGCCGGAGTGTTGATTTTCCGTCACGGGTCATCGGCGACCTATCAGGCGGGATGGACCACGCCGGAAGGGCGCGATCTTTGCGCCCATCACGGGTTGCTTTTCCGGGCGATGCTGGATCTCAAGGCATCGGGCGTGCGGGATTTTGATCTGGGCGGGATCAACGCCTATGATTCCCAAGGCTTGCGCGATTTTAAAACCGGCATGGGCGGTGATCTGGTGGCCGCGCCGGGGCTTTATATCGATGCGTGACAAGCACCGCAAAAAGGTGCTAAAAGCCTGATATGAAACAGAACACGCCCCTTGCTATTGTTATTCTTGCCGCCGGAAAAGGCAGCCGCATGAAATCCGACCTGCCAAAGGTCATGCATGCGCTGGCCGGCAAGCCGATTATCTCCGTGCTGATTGATCAGGCCCAGCGCTTGAAGCCGGAACGCATCATCGTTGTCACCGCGCCGGATATGCAAGGGCTTCGTGATCTTGTGAAGCCGCATATTGCCGTCATCCAGGAAAAGCAAAACGGCACGGCGGACGCCGTGAAGGCCGCGCTGCCCGCCCTCGAAGGCTTTGATGGCAATGTGCTGATCCTGCTGGGCGATGAGCCTTTTGTGCCGCTGAATGTATTGGGTGAAATGGCGGCGAATAAAAATCCATCCGTCATGGCGATCATCCCGGAAGATGCCACCGGCTTGGGCCGCGTCCTGACCGATGAAAGCGGCTATCTCGACCGCATTGTCGAGGATAAAGACTGCACCGATGAGGAACGCGAGATTTATCTCTGCAATGCCGGGAATTTTTGCGTGCCGTCAAAATCGCTGGCCAAATGGCTGAATGGTGTGGGCAATAAAAACGCGCAAGGCGAATATTATCTGACCGATATGCCTGCGGTGGCTACCAAGGATGGCATGAAATTCGAGGTTTTCACCGTGCCCATCGATCATGTCTGGGGCATTAATGACCGTTTACAACTGGCCGAGCATGAGCGCATCTATCAGGAGATGATGCGCGATCATTTCCTGATCCATGGTGTGACCATGCTGGACCCGGAAAGCGTCTATTTCCATCATGACACCAAAATCGCCGCCGGCGTTATTATCGAACCCAATGTCTTCTTTGGACCTGGTGTCGAAATAGAGGACGGCGTGCATATCAAGGCTTTCTGCCATATCGAAGGCGCAAAAATCGGGGCGGGTACGACCGTCGGTCCCTTCGCGCGCCTGCGTCCGGGCAGCGAGATCGGGCAGGATGTGCGCATCGGCAATTTCGTGGAAATCAAGAAATCATCCATCGGGGGCGGCGCGAAAATCTCGCATCTGGCCTATGTCGGGGATTGCACGATGGGCGCTGATGTCAATTTCTCCTGCGGCGCGATTACGGTCAATTATGACGGGTATGACAAGTTCGAAACCCATATCGGCGATGGCGCGATGATTGGCTCGAATGTTTCCCTCGTGGCCCCGGTTGAGGTCGGCGCGGGCGCGATTATCGCGGCCGGATCGACCATTACCCAGAATGTCCCGGCGGATTCGCTGGCCATTGGCCGCGAGAAAGACAGCGTCCGCGAAGGCTGGGCGGGTGATTTCCGTGCCAAGAAGCAAAATGGAAATTCTTCGGGCAAAAAATAAATTGCCGCTTTGCAACAATCCGTAAAACATTGTGATTTTGCAGCGCTCTTATACATTGGTAGGATATTGATATGTGCGGAATTATTGGAATTTTAAGTGAAAACGATGTGGCCCCCAGACTGGTGGAGGGTTTGCGCCGTCTTGAATATCGCGGGTATGATTCCGCCGGTATCGCGACCTTAAGCAATGGCCATATCTCCCGTTGCCGGGCGGAGGGGAAATTATCCAATCTCGAAAACCGCCTCGCGCAATTGCCCCTCGCCGGTAATGCGGGCATCGGCCATACGCGCTGGGCCACCCATGGCGGCCCGACGGAGGGCAACGCCCACCCGCATGCCACCGACCGCGTGGCCGTCGTGCATAACGGCATTATCGAGAATTACGCCGCGTTAAAGGCCGAGCTGGAAGAAACCCAAGCCCGGTTCGAAACCGATACCGACACCGAAGTCATCGTGCATCTTTGCACTTATTACCTGAAACAAGGCCTCTCCCCGCAGGAAGCCGCCAATAAGACATTCGACCGCCTGCACGGGGCCTATGCGATTGTGATGATTTTTTCGGGCGAGCATAATCTGATGATTGGCTGCCGTCAGGGCACGCCGCTGGCCGTGGGGTATGGCGAGGGCGAGATGTTTGTGGCCTCTGATTCCTATGCGCTTGCGCCCTTGACCAAGAAAATCTGCTTCCTTGAAGATGGCGACCGCGTGATTGTTACGCGTGAAAAGGCGCTGATTTATACCAATGATAATACGCCTGTCGAGCGCGCGATTCGCGTGACCGCGCAATCGGGCGCCAGCGCCGGCAAGGGCGAATATCGCCATTTCATGCTCAAGGAAATCTACGAGCAACCCGCCGTGATCGGCGATACGCTGAATTCCTATGTGCATCCATCCACCGGCGCGATCAGCCTGCCTGATGATGTCATGGCGGCCCTTGTTGCCGCGCCGCGTATCACATTGGTGGCTTGCGGCACGGCGTTTTATGCCTGCATGGTGGCCAAATACTGGTTCGAGCAGGTGGCCCGCGTGCCATGCGAGATTGATATTGCCTCGGAATTCCGTTACCGCGAAGCGCCGATGCCAAAAGACGGCCTTGCGATTTTCGTCTCCCAAAGCGGGGAGACGCTGGATACGCTAGAAGCCCTTCGTTATTCCAAACGTCAGGGCCAGAAAATCCTCTCGATTGTGAATACGATTGAGAGCACGATCGAGCGTGAATCCGACATGGTGCTGCATACGCTGGCGGGCCCGGAAATCGGTGTGGCCTCGACCAAGGCCTTTACCACACAGATCGCCACGCTGGCCTGTATGGCGCTGGCTTTGGGCCGGGCGAAGAATATTCTCTCCGCCGCGCAGGAACAGGATATGGCTGAAGCCTTGCGTCATCTGCCCAAGGCGGCGCTTGATATCTTAACCCATGATCAGGCGATCCAGAAAATTGCCGGGGAAATTGCCGAGGCGCGTGATGTTCTTTATTTTGGGCGTGGGTCTTTGTACCCGCTGGCGCTCGAAGGCGCGCTGAAATTAAAAGAGATTTCCTATATCCATGCCGAAGGCTATGCCGCCGGGGAAATGAAACACGGGCCGATTGCCCTGATTGATGACCGTGTGCCCATCGTGGTGATCGCGCCGGGCAATGATCCCTTGTTTGAAAAATCAGCCTCCAATATGCAAGAGGCCGTGGCCCGCGGCGGGAGAGTTTTCCTGATTTCCGATCATGAAGGGGCCGAGGCCTTGAAGAAAATCTCGACATGGACGATCAAGATGGATGCGGTGCATCCCTTTGTCGCGCCGATCCTTTATGCCATCCCTGTTCAGCTTCTGGCCTATCACGTGGCCGTGATCAAGGGGACAGATGTCGATCAGCCGCGCAATCTTGCAAAGTCTGTGACGGTAGAGTAATTCTTTAAGGCATGAATCTGAAATCCTCTTTTTTCTGGCTGGTATTGCCTGTCTGCGCCCTGATCGCGCAGGCCTTTATTGAAGTTTCCTTTACACCTGAGGTGCTGGCCGGGATACATTCGGAATTCGGCCCGCATGAACTGCTGCAATTTTTCATTATCGCGCTGGCGATTGTTCCGGCCGTGATGATTTTAAGAATGCCCCAGTTGAAGAAAATGCCGTTTCTTTATGGCTGGGCGGGTATTGCGCTGTTGGCCTGCATCTATGTCGCCGGCGAGGAAATGACCTGGGGCCAGCATATCATGAAGTGGAGTACGCCGGAATACTGGGCGGCTATCAATGATCAGGGCGAGACAAATCTTCATAATACCTCTTCATGGCTGGATCAGAAGCCGCGCCTTGTGCTGGAGATTGGCGTTATTGTCGGTGGCCTTATTATCCCGCTTTTGATGCGCTTTCAGCCTCGGTTATTGCCAGCGCGTTTTGCGGTGATTTATCCCGATTACAGGCTTTCGCTGATTGCCGGGGTGGTTCTGGCTTCCAAGATTATTGATAAATTCATTGAAAAGGAATTGGGCTTTACCATCCTGCACCGCGGCAGCGAAGTCGAGGAGCTGTTCCTGTTCTATTTCGTGCTGCTTTACCTTGTGTATCTGCGCGAGAAAATAAAAATTTCCCTATAATTTCTGCAGCACAAGGCTGGCCCATTTGCCGTGGATGTAGTCCCGTTTGAAGGTAAAGCCGCAAGCTTCATAGGCCGCGCGCACATCCACCGCCTGATCGGTGAGCATGCCGGATAAAATCACATAACCGGGGCGGTCCGTAACATCATATAAATCCTGCGCCATCTCTATCAGCGGTCCGGCCAGAATATTGGCAATGACAAGTTCATAGGGTTTTTTGTCCTGTACCAGAGGAAGCGCAAATCCATCCCCTTCGGCGCAAATCATGCCTGTATTGCCATCTGGCACTTTGTTTAAATCACGGTAACGATCCGCCACACGAACTGACTCATCATCAATATCAGTGGCCAGAATTGGCGTGTGCCAGAGTTTCCATGCCGCAATGGCCAAAATGCCGGACCCTGTACCCATATCGAGAATATTCCACGGGCAAATGCCTTTGGCTTTTAAATCCAGCATCGCCTCCAGACACCCTTTAGTCGTGCCGTGTTCGCCCGATCCGAATGCCGTGGCGGCATCAATCAAAAGGCCAATGCGCCCATCCGGGACCGGGTCTTTGTGATGTGATCCGTAGATGAAAAACGGCCCAACGGAAAAAGGCTCCAGCTCCTGATAGACTTTCTCCAGCCAGTTTTCATCCGGAACATCTTCAGCTTTGAGGTCTTTCATGTCGGGCAGATCAATCCCCAGCATGGCGGCCTGGACGGATAGGCGGCCTTTGATGTCATCCATCACCGGGCTTTCGCCGAAATACCACTGGACGATCCAATGGCCTGATTCATCGCGGTTCTCCCGGATGACAGAGCTGGCGATTGTCATTTCGCCCAGAGTTTCAGCCATGACTGCGGCCTGATCGTTATCAACGGATGGATCAAGTTTTAGATGAAGTGTCAGCATTTGTTACAAAGGCCTCTTAAGAAAACACCCGCCAAGGCGTTATAATCCGGGCGGGTGTTTGTAATGTTTATTCAAGGGAGATGATTATTCTTCTTCCTCGGCGGATTCTTCTTCCTCAAGTTCTTCATCAAGGTCTTCCAGATCGCCCAGATCATCATCCATGCTCAGATCCGCATCGTCCTCGTCATCCGAATCCATGTCCTCGACATCTTCCAGGCTGACGAGATCGTCATCACCGCTTGTCTCGATTTCATCCTCATCATCCATGACGCTTTTGTCGATGACCTGATCGTCAGCAGCATCGTTGGCAGCGGCGCGGCCACGGCGGCTCTTGATTTTGACGTCGCCTGTAAATTCCGTATCGCAGGACGGGCAGGCGATCGGGCGTTTGTTCATGTCATAAAAGCGCGTGCCACAGCTGGTGCAGATTCTTTTCAGGCCGCGTGGGTCGAGTTTGGGTTTGGTTGCCATGAGGGCTAGGCTCCTTAACTAAAAATTCATGCGTAGGGATTATTCTTTAATATCCCTACATGCCTATTTTTTAAAACGATGTCAAACAAACATTGCATGGTTTTGCCGCAGTGCAATGAAAACTTTATATACAGGCAAAAACAAGGAAGTTTACCAAAAATCAAGCCCTAGACCCTTTGCCCGTATCATTATAAACTTACATCAATTGCAGGTCTCATTTTCATAGAAGGTTTATCCGATGCAAAAATCAGTAGTCATTTGCGGCTTCAAGCGCTCTCCCATGCATTTTGCCAATAAAGGCGAGCTGGCCGGGGTCAGGCCCGACGACATGGCGGCCGAGGTTATCAAGGCTTTGGTCAAGGATACAGGCGTCAAGCTGGAGCATCTGGAGGACCTTATCATGGGCTGCGCCTTTCCGGAGGCCGAACAGGGCTTTAACATAGCGCGTCTGGTGGTGAATCTCGCCGGGTTGCCGATATCTGTGGCGGGCGTGACCGTCAACCGGTTCTGCGGCTCCTCGATGAGCAGCGTCCATATGGCGGCCGGCGCTATTCTGGCTGGCGCGGGTGATGTTTTTATCGCGGCTGGCGTTGAGTCCATGAGCCGCATCCCGATGGGCGGATTTAATCCCATGCCCAATGCGGCGCTGGCAGCCGCCTACCCGCCTGCCTATATCTCGATGGGGGAAACAGCCGAAAATCTCGCCAAGAAATACAGCATCGACCGTCCCACGCAGGAGCGCTTTGCGGCCGGATCGCACCAGAAGGCCACCAAGGCCATGGTGGCAGGTCATTTCAAGGATGAAATCGTGCCCATCAAGGGTATCGACAAGGACGGGACTATCCGCCCGGATACCACGCCGGAAGGCTTGGCAACGCTTAAGCCTGCCTTTGATGTGAATGGCACGGTGACAGCCGCGACATCCTCGCCGCTCACCGATGGCAGCGCCGCCTTGCTGGTTGCTTCCGAGGAATATGCCGATAAAAATGGTCTGCCCAAACTGGCCCGGATCAAATCCATGGCGGTATCGGGCTGTGCGGCTGAAATTATGGGTATCGGCCCGGTTCCTGCCACGCAAAAGGCGCTGGAGCGCGCCGGCCTTACAATCAAGGATCTGGATATTGTCGAACTGAACGAGGCTTTTGCCGCGCAGGGGCTTTCAGTCCTGAAAGAACTGGGCATTGATGAGAAAATCGTCAATCTCGATGGCGGCGCTATTGCGCTGGGGCATCCGCTCGGAGCATCAGGCGCACGTATCACCGGAAAGGCTGCCAGTCTTTTGAAGCGCGAGAAGAAAAAATATGCGCTGGCCACGATGTGCATCGGCGGCGGTCAGGGCATTGCCACTATCCTCGAAGCTATTTAGGGAAGGGTAGGCGTTTTATAAATCATGGAACCTGCTTCGCCATCTTCTGCGAATCCTAAACCCGCAACTGATGATATCGGTAATGGCGCGGCGCGGTTGCTGGAGACTTTGCGCGATCGTCTTGCCAAAATGCAGCCCTCGATTGATCCAGCGGTCTGCGCCGCTCAGGAAGCAGAATTTACCCGGCTTTATGATGAATTTTTTAAATACGCCATCAGCTGGGCCGGAGAAAATCGCAAGAAATATATCGGCAAGCCCGATGCACCGGAATCTATAAAATTAAAGAAAAAGGCCGGCGAGGTTTTGCAGGATCTGCAATCGCGTATGAAATCTTTTCTGCTTTGTACGGTGCGGTTGCAGCGAACGGGCGGTTTCATTGGTTTGCATATCCGGTCTTATCTTCAGGACAATCCGTTGGCCGGTAAAGGCGAGCGGATTAAATGGACGGGCGAGACCGGCATGGTTCTGGCGCGTTATCGCAAGGAACGTGCCGAGCTTGAATCGCAATTAGCCCGCTTTCGTCAGGGGCTGGAGATATTGCAGGTTGCCGATAAGGATCTGATTGCTTTTCAGGCGGCGATGCAAAAGGCTTATGGCGCGGACAAGGCGGAGGACTATATCCGTTCTTTTCGCTCCGGGCTGCGTATGGGCGATTTTGCCAAGGCTGGCAAGATACTGGCCTCGCTCAGCGCCGCGGGTGAAACCGTCATGCAAAGCGGAAAGACATATATCGAGGCACTGGAAAAAGCGGCGCCGCTGATCACCGGACAGGAGAATAAGCTCTTTCTGGCGGCCAATGAAATTCAGGTGGTGATTGCCTCCAATGAGCAGGAGCTGGCGCAGAAAATCGGCTTCATCGAAAAATACCGCCTTGCCGGGATGGAAAACAAACAGGCCGGCCTTGCCCATTTGCGCGACCGGCTTTTGGTGATTGGTTCGCTTGATTCCCTGATGACGCTTTACATCAAATTGATGCGCGGTCTGGCGCTGCCGATGAATGATGCAAAAGCTTTCCGCGATTTTGAAAGCAATGTTTTAGATAAGATCAATTATCTGATGGGATCGCAGTTTCAGGAAATCGAAGTCATTGAACAGCGTAACAAGGAACTCTTGGCGGAATTTTTCGCCGATCAGAAAGATTATCAAAAGGGAGCATAAATCATGACCATTAATAAAATCGCCGTTATTGGCGCGGGTCTCATGGGTTCAGGCATTGCGGCGCATATCGCCAATGCCGGTACGCCCGTTGTGCTTTTGGATATCGTTCCGCCCGACCCGTCCAAATTTGGCGGTGATCGCAGCGCCTTTGCCAAGGGCGCGATTGAGAAAATGATGAAGGCCGACCCCGCGCCCTTTATGCTGCCCTCCAATGCCAAGCTGATCACGCCCGGCAATATCGAGGATGATATCGGACTGATTGCCGATTGCGACTGGATCATCGAGGTTGTGCTGGAAGATCTGACCGTCAAGCACAAGACCTATTCTTTGATCGACAAGAACCGCAAGAAAGGCTCGATCGTCTCCAGCAATACCTCGACGATCCCCTTGAACAAACTTATCGAAGGTCAGTCCGCGGCTTTCGCGAATGATTTCCTGATTACGCATTTCTTTAATCCGCCGCGTTATATGCGTCTTCTTGAATTGGTCGTGGGCGATAAAACGCGGCAAGATGCGATCGAGACTATACGAAAATTCTGTGACGTTAATTTGGGCAAGGGCGTTGTGCAGTGTAACGACACTCCGGGCTTTATCGCCAACCGTTTGGGTGTGTTCTGGCTGACCGCCGGGATTAATGCCGCCATTGAACTGGGCGTGAGCATCGAGGTGGCGGACGGCGTCATGTCGCGCCCTGTCGGCATCCCCAAAACGGGCGTGTTCGGCCTTGTCGATCTGGTGGGGATTGATCTGATGCCGCATCTGGCGGAATCGCTGCTCTCGACTTTGGGTAAGGATGATGAATACCGCAAAATCTTCAAGGACTATCCTTTCATCCACGGCATGATCGAGGCCGGGTATAAGGGGCGCAAGGGGAAGGGCGGTTTCTACCGCCTGAAACCCGACAGTAAGGACAAGGAAAAACAGGCGCTTCGGATAACGGCTGATAAATTCGATGAATCGCAATATGTGCGCGCCGAAAAACCGTCTTTGCCTTCGCTCGAAGCCGGGCGCAAGGGCTTGCGCGCCGTTGTTGAATCCCCGGATGAGGGCGGGCGTTACGCATGGAAGGTTCTTTATCAGACGCTTCATTACGCCGCCAGCTTGGTGCCGGAAATTTCAAGCTCTATCGCGGATGTCGATGAAGCGATGAAGCTGGGCTATAACTGGAAATCGGGGCCCTTCGAGATGATCGATGCGCTCGGCCCCGCCTGGTTTGCCGGAAAATTAAAAGAGCTGAAAATCCCGGTTCCAGCCATGCTGGAAAAAGTGGGCACTGGCACATTCTACAAGATTGAAAACGGCCAGCGCCTTGTTATGAAGCCCGATGGATCTTACACGCCTGTTGTACGGGCGGAAGGCGTATTGCTGCTGTCCGATCTTAAACTCTCCGCCAAGCCGCTGATGAAAAATCCATCGGCTTCTGTCTGGGATATTGGCGATGGAATTTTGTGCTTTGAAAAAACATCCAAAATGAACACCTTTGATGAGCTGATTTTCGAGCTGCTCAGCAAAACTATCAAAACCATCGGCGATGGGTCGGGCCCGTATAAGGCGCTGGTGATCTATAACGAGGCCTCGCATTTCTCGGCCGGGGCCAATCTCGGCCTTGCGCTCTTTATGATCAATATCGCCATGTGGCCGCAGGTGGAACAATTCATATCCGCCGGGCAAAAAACTTTCATGGATCTGAAATACGCGCCTTTCCCGGTTGTGGCCGCGCCATCGGGCATGGCGCTGGGGGGTGGTTGTGAGATCTTGCTGGCGGCCGATGCCGTGCAGGCTCATGCCGAAACCTATACCGGCCTTGTCGAGGTCGGCGTTGGTCTTATTCCCGGCTGGGGCGGGTGCAAGGAGATGATTCTGCGCCTGCGCGAGCGCGAGAAAAATAAATTCAAGAAAGACCTTGGCAAAATCGGCAAAGACTCTCTTTGGTTCTCGCCGCCCAATACGCCGATGGGCGCGGTGCGAAAAGCCTTCGAGATTATCGGCACGGCCACAGTCGCCAAATCGGCGGTAGAGGCCAAACAGATCGGCTATTTCCGCGAGAGCGATGAGATCACCATGAACCGCGATCGTTTGCTGTATGATGCCAAGCAAAAGGCGCTCACCCTTAGCAAGGATTACAAAGTGCCGGAGAAGGTCAAGGATATCCGCATGCCAGGCCCTTCAGGCAAGGCGGCGCTTGATATGGCCGTATCTGACATGGCTAAATCCGGCAAAGCAACGCCTTATGATGTTGTTGTGTCGGGCCATCTGGCCAGCGTCTTGAGCGGCGGTGAAAAGGCCGACTGGACGAAACCCATCAGTGAGGATGACCTCCTGCGGCTTGAGGTGGAGGAATTTGTTCATCTCATCAAGAATGAGGGGAGCATGGCCCGGATTGAGCATATGCTGGATAAAGGCAAGCCGCTGCGTAACTAGGTGGTTTTGCCTTTTTAGGTGATATATCGTATATTTGATATATGAAAATTGATGCGCGAGATTTATCCCGTAAGGATGCGATCCGCAGCTATAAGCTGCTGAATCCCGATGACACGGCTGCTTTGGGGCGCACATTTTCGCAAGCCTTGCAAAAGGACTGGTCTGCGCCTTCATCTGATATTACACGGATTGGGCTTTACGGGACGCGGGATGTCGGCAAGACAACCTTTACCAAGGCTTTGTTTGGCGGGCGGCCATCACCTCTGGCGCTGGAGCATAAGGAGAATGGTGCAGTTCTGGCGGGCGATATTGATGTCAGGGCAATCCGCCAAAGCATGTTTTTGACCCATCAGTTTGGCATCGTCCGGCATGTTGATTCCGGTTTTGGCAATAAGGTGCTGAATTCCCTGAAAGCCTATCGTGACGGCTATCTGGAGAATAATGGCTATGGCGGCGTTGATATTGTCGAACATCCCGATGGTGATCCCAATCCTGATACATTTGATTGTGTGATCTGGCTGGAGCGTTCCATGACGCCGCCGCCGGAAATGAAACGCTATAGAACCGCGCATGTCATTGCCACGCCTGAATTTGCCGCGCGCCCCGGGTTTCAGAAATTCATCGCCTCTATGGATCAGGCCAATTCCATTGTAGAATTAGGCCATGAGCCTGTTTGACCAAATTGATATTTACTGCGAACGCCTTGGTCCCGGTATTGCTGCCGAACCCTTGAATGCGCTGACTAATCTGGCATTTTTTGTGGCGGCCGGTTTTGCCTGTCTTCTGGCAAAGCGTCAGAATGCTCTGGATTGGCGCTCCGGTCTTTTGATTGCCCTGATTGCCGGGATGGGTCTGGGGAGCGGATTATTTCATACACTGGCCACAGGCTGGGCGCAGCTGGCCGATGTGTTGCCAATCTTGATATTCCAGATCAGTTTTATTCTTCTTCATAGCCGCTTTGTGATCAAGCTCTCGGCGTTGGGATCGGCCTTGATGCTGGCGGCGTTTCTGGCGACCATGTTCGGGGTTGGCCTATTGCCGGGGCATTGGCTCAATGGCTCGCTGCAATATGCGCCGGCCTTGCTGTTCGTGACAATTCTGGGCCTGTTGCACTGGCGCGTGGCAACCGCCGAGAAATTTGGCCTGTTATTGGCTGCGGGGACATTTATTATTTCGCTGACCTTCCGATCGGTAGATATGCAGCTTTGCACTGCATGGCACTATGGCACGCATTTCCTCTGGCATTGCTGCAATGCGCTGGTTTTATATTTATGCACGCGTGCCTATATTTTGAATGCGCGCCGGCATTAAGATTCCATAAAGTTCTCATTTACCTCGTTTTAAACACTCCTGTATTAGGATGAGGCATGTTTTGGAATCGAAGCAAAGACTCGGACAAACAAAAGAAGCCCGCTGCAAAGGGGCCTCAGGGTGATACGGGGGTTCATCTGAAAAGTGACAAAAGTCAGCGTCTTCGGGAGGAGGCGCTGACCAATGTCCGCACCGCACGCCATCAGATTGGCGAGGAAGCACTGGACCGCATTGCGGCCGCCATGACCAAAAAACAGCAATCCGCCATTGAACGCGCCAAGGCCGATATCGGCAATGCCGATGTCAACAAGGTCAAGGACGAGATCATGCTGATGCTGGGTGACCGCTAGGTTTTATCCTTTACTGGAATTCATGCATTTTAGGCTCACATTCATTGCCAAAATCTATTAGAATAATAGATAGATATAATGACTATTCCCCATCAAAACAGGATGATTGCCCATGCCCGTTTATAACCCGCCCGTGAATGATATTTCCTTTGTGCTGCACGATGTTTTGCAGGCTGAAAAATTAAGCGCGCTGGATGGTTATTCGGAAGTCTCACGCGATCTGATGGATCAGATCATCACCGAAGGGGCGAGCATTTGTTCCGAAGTTCTTTTCCCCATTAATCAGTCCGGCGACCGCGAAGGATGCCAGTATGAAAACGGCGTGGTGCGTACACCCAAGGGATTTAAAGAGGCGTATGATATTTTTGCTCAAGGCGGCTGGTGTGGCCTTTCCGCCGATCCTGATTTTGGCGGCATGGGCATGCCTGTTGTTCTGGCGACCGCCATGCAGGAAATGATTTGTTCGGCGAATATGTCCTTTGGCATGTATCCCGGCCTTTCCCAAGGCGCGTATGAGGCGCTGCATCATTTCGGCACGGATGAGCAAAAGGCAACCTATCTGCCCAAGCTGGTCGAAGGTGTATGGTCGGGGACGATGTGCCTCACCGAACCTCATTGCGGGACGGATCTTGGCCTGATCAAAACCAGGGCTATACCCAATGGGGATGGAACTTTTAAAATTACAGGCACGAAGATTTTTATCTCAGCCGGGGAACATGATCTGACTGAAAATATTGTGCATCTGGTGCTGGCCAAATTGCCTGATGCGCCGGATGGCGTGAAAGGGATCTCCCTTTTTGTCGTGCCCAAATTCATGCCCAAGGATGATGGGTCGGTGGGCGCGCGCAACGGTGTGCGCTGCGGTTCGATCGAACATAAAATGGGCATTCATGCCAATTCAACCTGTGTGATGAATTTCGATGATGCGATCGGTCAATTGGTGGGCGAGCCGCATAAAGGATTAAAGGCCATGTTCACCATGATGAATGCCGCGCGTCTTGGTGTGGGGATGCAGGGTCTGGGCATTGCCGAAGTGGCCTATCAAAACGGCCTTGCCTATGCCAAGGATCGCTTGCAGATGCGCGCGCTCGCCGGGGTTGCTGCGCCTGATAAACCGGCCGATCCGATTATTGTGCATCCGGATGTGCGCCGTATGCTCCTCAAGGCCAAGGCCTTTACCGAAGGGGCGCGTGTGCTGTCTTACTGGACGGGGATGAATCTCGATATCTCGCATCGCCATGCTGATCCGATCGAACGGGCGCGTGCCGATGATCTGGTGGCGTTATTGACTCCGATCGTCAAGGCTTATCAGACGGATATGGGTTATGAGATCGCCACGGAAATGCAGCAATGCTATGGCGGTCACGGCTATATTGCCGAATGGGGTATGGAGCAATATGTGCGCGATGCGCGTATCGCGCAAATCTATGAGGGTACAAACGGCATTCAGGCGCTCGACCTGGTGGGCCGCAAGATGGGCCAAGGATACGGCCGTCTTTTGCGCCGTTTTTTCCATCCGGTGCAGCAATTCATTGAAGATCATCAGGGCAATGAATATCTGGCGGAATTTGTTTTTCCGCTGGCCAAGGCTTTTGCAAAGCTTCAACAATCCACCGCGCTGATCGCGCAAAAAGGCCTCAAAGACCCGAATGAGGCCGGCGCGGCATCTTCGGATTACCTGCGCCAGTTCGCGCTTGTGGCTTTGGGGTATATGTGGTGTTTGATGGTCAAGACGGCTTATGAGAAAAAGGCGCAAGGCGCCGGAGATGATGAGGCATTTTACGATGCCAAGATCAAAACCGCACAGTTTTTCTTTGCCCGGATGCTGCCGGAGACTGAAGGCAGATTTCGTATGGTCTCCGCCGGGGCTGAGAGCCTGATGTCCATGGGCGTAGACGAGTTTTAGACGAAGTTCTATTACTTTTGGTATAATGGGCCTATGCAGTTGGTCCTGACATCTGGCCTGTTGATCGAGGCTTATAAAATGGGGCTTTTCCCCATGGCCTATAGCGCGGGCAGCCCTTACGTGCATTGGGTCTGCCCTGAGATGCGCGGTCAGCTTTCCATTGAAAACCTGCATATCCCCAAATCCTTGAGCAAGCTTATCAAGGCTGATATGAAAGCGGGCCGTTACGAGGTCCGTATTGATACCGCGTTTGAGGAGGTTATTCGCACTTGCGCCGCCCCCGCCCCCAATAGGCCGGAGAGCTGGATCAATCCGCAAATTATCGAGGCTTATTGCCGTCTGCACCGTGAAGGCCGGGCGCATAGCGTTGAATATTGGCGGGATGGGAAATTGCAGGGCGGGCTATACGGGCTGGAGATTGGCGGGGCGTTTTTCGGCGAGAGCATGTTTTCAAGGCAGGCCAATGCCAGCCGGATTGCGTTGGTGCATCTGGCGGCGCGGCTTTATCGCGGTGGGTTTACGCTGCTGGATACCCAGTTTGTGAATGATCACCTCCGGCAATTTGGCGTCTATGAAATCCCGCATGAGGATTACAAGGCACTGCTGGATGATGCGGTGATACGCAAGGCGGATTTTGCGTGCAAGGGCGTTACTGAGCCTGATCTTGTGCGGGGCTATCTGGTGCATTTGCAGCAGCAGGCGCAGCCGGAGCGCTAGGTGCGGTTTGCGCCTCCGGCTTGGCGGGGGCGGCGCTGTCTGTTGCGGGTTGATCGGCCATGGCTTCATCAGGCTTGATCGGAACCTGATCATCGGTCAGCTCATCTTCTTTTTTCTCTTCCGCCTGATCGGATTGGCAATCAATAACCCAGACATCAAAAATCGGGTGGTCCATGGGCGAGAGCGCAGGGGAGGATGAAAACATCCAGCCTGAAAATATCCATTGCGCCTGATCATTGGCATCAATTTCCCAGATTTGCAGGAAGGCCGCCGATTCTGGCCTATCCACCGGGGATGCCTTGCGGCAGGCTTGCACCTTGATATAAAGCGGGCCGAATTTTACGGTTGATCCCACGCGGGCTTCGAAAGTTTCGGTGCGGGCTGTTACCTTGTCCAGCGAGCGCAGTTTGACAACCGGGGCGCTTTCCATGACGTTTTGCGCCATGCTTGCCGCGGGGGCCAGTAAGGCTGTCAGGATTGCAATGCTTGCCAGAAAAGCCTTAAGGCGTTTCTGGAAGCGGTGCGGATGCCGGGCTGGCCGCGGCAGGAGCTTGAGCTGTCTTGTCGCCATCGTCTTTTTGCATGCTGAATATGAATTGGCCCAGAAGCTGTTCCAGGTTTTGCGGCGCTTGCGTATAAAGGATTTTGCCGCCGGGCTTCAGGAATTCTTCATCCGCACCGGGCTCCAGCGCCAGATAACGCCCGCCCAGCAGGCTTTCGCTGCTGATCAGCGCGGCGGTGTCGGTGGGCAGCTTGTATTGCGGGTTGATGCTCATATTCACGCGCGCCAGATAGGATCCGGGGACCAGCTCAACTGTGGTTACGGTGCCGATTTTTACACCGCTGATCTGGACTTCATCGCCGGATTTCAGGCCGCCAATGCCTGAAAAATCGGCGCTGATAATATAGCCATCCGATGAGGCGACATTGCCCATTTTATAGCTGTAGAACAAGAAAAGGGCCGCGACGATCAGAACGACGGCTCCAAGAATTGTTTCGATTACACTGCGTTTCATCTTATTTTTCTCCATTGCTGAAACGACGTTTTATGGCATTTTGCACCTTGGCGGCGCAAGAAATTCTATTCGGGTGGGCGCCAGGCCTCGTAATCTCCGGTTGCGGCTTCGCGCTGGCCGCCGTTTAAGATATGGCCGGGCGGGCGGTATGCCTGAGCCGATCCTGTCAGATTGGGTTTATGCGGTTTTTGCCATGGGCGGCGGAAAGATTCCGCATTCTCAGCCGGGATATCATCGCTTTGGTAGTGAAGCCATCCATGCCATTCAGGCGGTACTTTCGAGGCTTCGGGCGTGCCGTTATAAATGACCCAGCGGCGCTCGCGCTTGTAGCCGGGGCGCGGTTTGGCGCGGTAATATTTATTGCCCGCCTGATCTGTGCCCACGGATGTGCCGCCCGACATCCATGTGAAGGCTGTGATATGCGCGGGGGAAAGCGCGCCTAAAAAACTAAGTAAACCCATGATATTGCTAAACTTGTTTAGGGGGTTGCATGCGCGTTGATTATTGCAGAACTGCCCCGTCTTTACAAAGCAATTTTGTTTTAAGACAATAGAATCCGGTTTTGACGCAGAAATAAGGACTTAAAGCCCCATGACCATCCATGAAAAACTCGCCGCCCTTGGCTTTTCCATGCCACAAGCCGCCGCTCCGGCTGCCAATTACGTGCCCTATGTGATATCGGGCAATATGCTCTTTATCGCCGGGCAAATTCCGTTTCTAAACGGCCAGCCGCTTCACCGCGGCCGTCTGGGGGATGATATGGATGTTGATAAGGGCGTGGCCGCTGCACAGGCCTGCGCGCTGAATATTCTGGGTCAGGTCGATGCTGCCATGGGCGGCAATTGGGGGCGGGTCAAGCGCTGTGTCAAGCTGGGGGCCTTTGTGAATTGTACCCCTGATTTCACCGATCATCCGCGGGTGGTGAACGGCGCGTCTGATTTGATGGTGGCGGTGCTGGGGGAATCGGGGAAACATGCCCGTTTTGCTGTTGGCGCACCATCCCTGCCCTTGGGTGTGGCGGTGGAGATTGATGCCATTTTTGAGATTGTCGTTTAATCTTTCAAGGAATCTTTCGAGGCGGCCAGGCAATTCTGGAACATGTCCATGGCCTCTTCATGCCCAAGCTGTTCATAGCTGGTTTGCGCGGCCTGTGATCCGCTCATTTCCTGCCTGACGCGGTCTTCTTTTGTACGCAAGGTTTTGATCTCATCATGGCTCAGGCCATAATAGACTTTCTGCAGGCCCACGCTGATAATCAGGGCCTTGCCCATCATGGTCGGCTCGCTGCTGGAATACAAAATACAGTCCTTCAGATCGGATCTGTTTAATTTTTCAGCGGCCTGACGGATGGCCATGACTTCGGCATGGGCGGTGGGATCGCTCCGCGCTGTGATACCATTGACGCCTTCACCCAGAATCTCACCCTTTTCATTCGCGACAACCGCGCCATATGGCCCGCCTTTGCCGGATTGGTGGTTGCGCTCGGCCAGCATGATGGCGCGTTTCATCAAATCCGTATGGCTGAAGGCCGAGACATGTGTTTCTACCGCCAGAGGCTGAGGGTTGATGCCGCGCTGGCGCAGGATATGAAGGACGGTATCAATCAATCGTTTGGGCTGGATCGGCTTTTGCAGCAAACGCCGCACGCCAAGCGCGCTGGCCTCGATTAAAAGATCGCTGGAATCATCGGCTGTGACGATCACTACGGGGATGTCGATTCCCTTGACCAGAAGATGCTTCATGAATTCAAACCCGCCTGTGGGGGTCATGTTCACATCAACAATAGCCAGATCAATATCGGACGCGGTAACGGCTGCGATGGCTTCATCGCCATTGGCGGCATGGATGGGATTGAATCCTTGCGCGACCAGCAAGGCGGCCATCATCTCGCGGCTCAGGACATTATCTTCCGCAACCAGAATATTGATGTAGGGCTTATGGGGCATAGTTTCCAAAATACCAATTTTCTCACAAGGATTATACCACAACATGCCTGAAACGCACTTCTCCTTTTAACAGGGCCCTGCTTGGTGATACACTGGATATATGAGCGATTTTCATCATAAACGCAGCGCAGAGCGTGGTAGCGCCCTTGTCTTGATTTTGGTGGGCGTGGCGCTGTTTGCGGCGCTGAGCTATACGGTGGCTGGCATGCTGCGGACCGGCAATGCCGATTTTGTGGCCGAAGAGCGCGCCGGGCTTTATGCCGGGGATATCCTGAATTACGCGCGCCAGCTCAAACAGGCGGTGCAAACCATGAAAATATCCAATGGCTGCGGCGATTCCGCGATTAGCTTTGATACTGATGCCCTGACCGGCTATGTGAATGGCGCGGACAGTGCCTGTCAGATATTCAGCAAGGAAGGCGGGGATGTCACCTATGTGAAACCTGATGCACAAGTAACCGCGCAGGACTGGTATTTTACCGGTGGCACGGGGGTGCATGGCATGGGGACGAATTGCACCGATGCGGGATGCACGGATCTGATGGCAGTCTTGCCGAATATCCCTGCAAGGGTTTGTGAGGTCATTAATGACAAGCTGGGGATTGATGATTCTACAGCCGTCAATGTAACGGGCGCGATTGTCATGTCTGCAAAATTCACGGGATCCTATGCCTATGCCACCAGCTATTTCGGCGATACGACAGCGCCAAATCTGGAAGGCCAGCCGGCAGGCTGCCTGATTTCCGGCTCCAACCATCTATTTTACCAGATTTTGCTGCCGCGTTAGGGGATGCTTGTGGGTGTCAGGCCTAAAGTCGCGGTGATTGGCCTTGGTATTACGGGCGCTTCGGTGGCGGCGTATCTGGCGCGCGCCGGATATAAGGTCACGGGCTATGACCAGTTTCATTCATCACATGGTTATGGATCTTCGCACGGGGAAAACCGCCTTTTCCGCCGTGTGCCCGCCGAGGGCGATGTTTATGTGCGGATGGCGGCGCTGGCGGCGCAAGGCTGGCTGGATCTGGAGGCCGCCAGCGGCACGCGTCTTTTTTTTCAAAATGGCTGTCTGGATATCAATGAGGATGATAATGACTGGGCGCGGCGGGCGCATGATCTGGCCAAGGCTCATGGCGTTGCTTCGCAAATGCTGACATGCGAACAGGCGGCTGAAATTTTGCCCGTTTTTGATTTCAAGCCCGGCATGGATATATGCCTGACGCCGGGTTCCGGGATTTTATTGGCCGAAGATAGCATTGCGGCTTTGTTGGATTTGGCGCGGCGTAATGGCGCTATATTTCGTCATTCTTATAAAATCCGTGAAATTGATGCGGGTAAAAAGCAGATTACCGCTGACGACGGGGCGCATGAGAATTTTGATTTTATTATCATCTGCGCCGGCAGCTGGGCGCAGGAACTGATTCCCCATTTGCCGCTTGTCATCGAAAAAAGCACATTGGGCTGGTATGGCGGCAAGGTTGATATGAACGCCTGTCCCGGATTTTCTTTTAAGGGCAATGACGGTTCGGGTTTCTACGGCATGCCGGGGCTGGATGGCAAAAGCTATAAAATCGGTCATGCGCGGCAATATAATCGGATCGAGGCATCAGATCATGCCCCTGAAGTAACGGATCAGGATCAGCAGATTCTTGATACAGGTATCGGCAATTACTTCACAAATCTAAGTCTTGAAAATTCTCGCTTTGCGGGATGCAAGATTACCCATGCGCCGGATGGCGATTTTATTTTTGACCGGCATCCTGAAAATCCGGATGTGATGATTTTTTCGCCCTGTTCCGGGCATGGGTTTAAATACGCGCCTGTCTATGGCCAGATAGCCGGAGCGATGATCACAGAAAAAGAATTACGGCTGCCCTTTGATCTGGCAGCATTCTCACTCAAGCGTTTTGGATGATTACCGCGTCACCGTTTCGGAATTATCTTCATCCTGCGTCTTGTTGGTCAGGCGCGGCAGGTTGTTCTGCTCGAACGAGAAGACCAGTTCAGTGCCGTTATAATCAATCATCGCAATGCCGCCATTGGACAGCGCGCCAAAGAGGATTTCTTCAGCCAGCGGCTTTTTGATCTTGTCTTGAATAACGCGTGCCAGCGGTCTTGCGCCCATGGCCGGGTCATATCCTTCGCGGGCCAGATAATGCCGGGCGGCATCGGTCAGGTCGATGGAAACATCCCGGTCGGATAGCTGGGCCTCCAGCTGCATGATGAATTTATCCACCACACGCTCGACAGTTTCGGGTTTCAAATTCTGGAACGGCACGATGGCATCCAGACGGTTTCTGAATTCCGGCGAGAATGTTTTGGTGATGGCTTCGTTATCGCCGTGATGCTCGCCGCTGCCGCCTACCACGCGGCCAAAACCGATTGGCGTTTTCGCCAGTTCTGATGCCCCGGCATTGGTGGTCATGATGATCATGACGTTGCGGAAATCAACGCTCTTGCCGTTATTATCGGTCAGCTTACCGTAATCCATCACCTGCAACAGGATATTGAACAGATCAGGATGCGCCTTTTCAATCTCATCCAGCAGCAATACGCAATGCGGGTGCTGGTCGATTTTATCGGTCATCAAACCGCCTTGCTCGAACCCAACGTAACCGGGCGGTGTGCCGATCAGGCGCGATACGCTATGGCGCTCCATATATTCGGACATGTCAAAGCGCACCAGCTCGATGCCTAATGTCTTGGCCAGCTGTTTGGCCACTTCTGTTTTACCAACGCCTGTCGGGCCGGAGAATAAATAAGAACCAATCGGTTTTTCCGGATCGCGCAAGCCAGCACGGGCCATCTTGATGGAATCAACCAAGATATCAATGGCCGCATCCTGATCATAAACCAGAGTTTTCAGATCATGCTTGAGGCTCTTGAGCGTTTCCTTGTCATCTTGTGAGACGCTCTTGGGCGGGATGCGGGCGATCATGCTGATCACGCCCTCAATTTCAGGAACATCAATGATTTTCTTGCGGCGTTCGGGGGGCACGATCATCTGCGCTGCGCCAACCTCGTCAATAATGTCGATGGCTTTGTCGGGCAGTTTCCGGTCGCCGATATAACGCGCGGATAATTTCACGGCAGCCTCGATTGCCTCATCGGTATAGGTTACCTGATGGTGTTTCTCGTAATTCTCTTTCAGGCCCTTGAGGATCTTGATCGTGTCATCAATGCTGGGCTCATAGACATCAATCTTCTGGAAGCGCCGCACCAACGCGCGGTCTTTCTCGAAATAATTGCGGTATTCCTTGTAGGTGGTGGAGCCTATGCAGCGTAAAACCCCGCCCGATAGCGCGGGTTTCAGCAGATTCGAGGCATCCATCGCCCCGCCCGATGTTGCGCCCGCGCCAATCACGGTATGGATTTCATCAATGAATAAAATCGCGCCGTGAATTTTTTGTAATTCCGTTACCACGGCCTTGATGCGTTCCTCGAAATCACCGCGGTAACGCGTGCCGGCCAGCAATGTTCCCATATCAAGGGAATAGATCACGGAACCTGTAAGCACATTGGGCACATCGCCTTCGACGATGCGCTTGGCAAGCCCTTCGGCAATGGCGGTTTTACCAACGCCCGGATCACCGACATAAAGCGGATTATTTTTCGAGCGGCGGCACAGAATCTGGATCGTGCGCTCAACTTCTTTTTCGCGGCCGATCAACGGGTCGATTTTGCCCTTCTTGGCCTTTTCATTGAGGTTAATGCAATAGGTATCCAAAGCCTCGGCCCCGGTCTTGGCGGTTTTTTCCTCAGCCTGCTCCGCGCCGCGCGGGGTTTTGCTGTGATCGGCCTGGCTGGGGACTTTGGCGATGCCGTGGCTGATATAATTCACCGCGTCAAAACGCGTCATATCCTGCTCCTGCAGGAAATATACGGCATGGGATTCGCGCTCGGAAAACAGGGCCACCAGAACATTCGCGCCCGTGACCTCTTCGCGTCCCGATGATTGCACATGGATGGCGGCGCGTTGCAATACGCGCTGAAAGGCTGTTGTTGGCTTCGCCTCTTCGGCCTCAAAATTGATCAGATAGCTCAACTCATTTTCGATATATTGCGCCAGTTGCTCGCGCAGATCCGCCAGCACAATCCCGCAGGAGCGCAGCACCGCCATCGCATCCTGATCTTCGGTCAGGGCGTAAAGCAGGTGCTCCAGCGTCGCGAACTCATGATTCTTCTGGTTGGCGACGGCAAGGGCTTTGTGGAGTGTCTGTTCAAGATTACGTGAGAGCATATTCGGCCTTGGCTATATGTTATTAGATACAGATAGATGGCTTGGGTCTGAGTGCAAGCCCTTAAAGAACCTAATAATTATAACAAAAAACTTAGTAATTTATAAAATTTAAAGCACGGGGGCGGCTAAAATCACCTTAATATTTGACATATTATTATAAAGTGACTAAGATCCCCGGCATTCATAATAACAAGATATTCAAGGGCGAGTATGACCACGAAAATCATTATCGATTGCGATCCGGGTTGCGATGATACGATCGCGCTGATTGCGGCGCTCACTTCCGATAAATTTGATGTACTGGGCATTACCAGCATTGGCGGGAATGTCGATCCGGTTATAACGCAGAAAAATGTGCTGGGCATCTGCGCCCTGCTGGACCGTACGGATATTCCTACCTATGCCGGATGCGACAAACCATTGGTCAAACAAATCCTGGCCAAGGCCGATGATGTGCACGGCAAGACCGGCGTTAAGGGCTTGAAATTGCCTTTTGAGCGCGCGGGCAAAGCCAGAACGGATATGGATGCGGCGGATTTTATTTTGAAAACCGCGCTTGAGAATAAAGCCGATCCCGTGACGCTGGTTGTGATCGGCCCTATGACCAATATTGCGCTGGCTTATCAAAGAAACCCTGAAATCACGAAACATGTGAAGGAAATCGTGACCATGGGCGGAGCGTTCGGCCAGCCCGGCGGCAATATCACGCCATATGCTGAGTTTAATATTTTCTGCGATCCCCATGCCGCCAAGATTGTCTATGATAATTTCACCAATATCAGAACCTTGCCACTGGATGTCACGCATCAGACATTACAGGATCCTGCCTTCCGCGACTGGGTCTCGCAGCAAGGCACGCAAGGGGAGAATGTAGCCAATATGCTAAAAGGCTATGCCGAGACATATCCCGGCATGGATAAGCCCGGCGTATCGCCGTTGCATGATTTTCACACGATCGCCGCCCTTTGCGATGAGAGCCTTTATGCGTGGAAGCGCGGCAAAGTTGCGGTGGAGGTTGATGGCGAGCGTGAAGGCCAGACAATCCTGCTTGAAGATCCGCGCGGATCAACCCAAATCACAACCGGAATCGACAAAGACCGTTTTTTTGATCTCTTGAAAGAGACGCTTGTTGTTGGGCTAAGTTAATTAGCCTTAGGTTTTCTGTATTCCTGCTTTTGCTCAAAAAGCCATATTAAAGTCTGTTCCAAGCCAACACCAAGCGGCTGGTCAGGAATATTCTGGCAGGTTGCAATTACAACATATACAAAAGGATTCATGTCATCTGAAGATCCCGCGTGGGGGCTATGGCTGATGACAGTATTTCTGTATTTCTCAATGTCATATTGAGGGTAGCGCGGTTCTATTTTTTGTAGGAAGGAATTTGCAAACTCTCTAGTGTCAGAAGGCTCTAATTCCTTTATATCCTCACATCTGCCTTGCAGAATAGTTTCAAAATCCGGCTTGTGGCATGCACCTGTTGCGGTAGAAAAATAAGCAAAGCTGTCAGGCAAAGCAGTTTCTTAATGGCCATGATGCGCGTCATGACCGCCTGAATCGTGGCCTGATTTGCCATGTCCTGCATGACCGCCCGCATTGCCGTGGCTCATGCCTTCCATGCCATGCACCATGGACGGATCGAATGTCACATCATCGGCATTGCCGGGGTAATCGCCAATAATCAGGTTCATCAGGGCAATTTCCTGTTTCTGGTCGCGCAGGATATCAAGGCACATCAGCTCCAGATATCCGTTTGCTGAATCCGGGTTGGCGAGATAATCATTGCACATCACCAGCGCGCCTTCATGGTGCACGATCATCGCCTTGGCAAAACGCACATCACTTTCTGAAACCTGATCGCGCTGCCCAAAGCTTTGCAGGGAGGGAATGGCGGCGCGGATGAATTTTTCCTTTTGCGCCAGTCCTGATGCCGCAACCTGCGTGCGCTGTCTTTGACCTTCGGGCAGATTGGCTTTTTGCAGGAGCCCTTCTACCGTATCCAGCATCAAAATCTCGAAGGTCTGGTTGTGCATGATTCCCTTGGCAAGGCGCTGCAGGCGCGCGCTGGACCTGCCCTGATTTTCAAGATAATCCTGCGACATGCTTAAGGCCCCAGCGTGATGCGGACGCATGCCGGTAATGAAATGCCGGTCAGCCTTGATGTTTTCGGCGCCGATTGTCTCAAACCAGGGTGTTGTCGTGCGCGGCTTGCCGGGATCGTAATCGCGCTCGACCAGGGCTGCCTGCGCCGTATAAATGCCGCCAAGAATAAAGGCGGCGCTCATCAGGGTTGTTAAAAATCTGTTCATGATCATTCTCTCTCCATCGTGCATTGCAAAGGTTGCTCGCTCTGCCTTGCGTAATCCATTACCTTGGCCACTTTGGTTTCGGCGACTTCATAGGTAAAAATGCCGCATACGCCAACGCCGCGGCGGTGGACATGCAGCATGATATCGGTGGCTTCTTGCTTGTTCTTGTTGAAGAATTTTTCGAGGATATGCACGACAAATTCCATCGGCGTGTAATCGTCATTGAGTAGCAGCACTTTATACATGGCAGGCTTTTTCGTCTTGGGCCGGGTTTTCAGCAAGATGCCGGTTTGTTCATCCGGGCGTTCTGCGCCGGTTCCATCATCATGCGGATCGCCCATGCCATCGTCATCGCCGGCGCGGATAATGCCATTATAAAAACTATCGTGGTTGCTTTGAATGCTCATAGCCATCAATCTATTATACATCACAGAAAAAACCAGAGTGAAGGGCAAATCTGAATTAAATCAGCCTTGAGCAGGGATGAGATTGCTAAATTTGCGGCTCGTTCAAGGGGCTGATATCCCGGACACTGGCCTTCATCCATTCCACCGCGCTAAAAGGGCGCATCATGGTCAGATCGCTCATGCTTTTGGGGTTTTTTGTCCATTTCTCGCGGATATCACGCATGATATCGCCAATTTCGCCTTTGCTCATGCCGAATTCTCGGGCGGTGATGCGGACAATCTGCGGGACGATGCCCCGCTTGAAAACATGAAATACGTCCCGGGCCGTCATGAGATTGGACAGGTCATGCGGGTCATTTTCGGAAATAATATCATTTAAATCATCTTCCCCATGCTGGGCGTAATTCAGCATCAGGCGCATATTACGAACGCTGTTATCAATGCTCGCCAGCAGATGGATGGCTCCCAGTTTCCGGTAGGCAAGGCGCTGGTCAGGCGGGCAGGCATCGTTATTCAGGATCAAGGCCGCTGATTTGACAATTGGGTCCCAGAAAGCCTCAACCATTTCTTCGGCAATATCGGTGCTGGGAAATGCAGATGGAATAACGCTGCTGAATTTCTTCTTGAGGTCGGGGCTGGATTTTTGGGAAATGATTTCCATCTGGCCGCGCTTGAAATCAAATTCTTCGGCGGCATCTTCGATGGCGGGGCGGAAAATATCATTATCCGGGTGGGCCATGGACAAAACATAGCGCGCGCAATCATCCAGATAATAAAAGGAAGGAAGTTTTTCCGGCATGGCCCTGATCGTGAAACATTATTTTTCTATTTTAATGGTTCTAGCAAAACTATTCCCCGTTATGCAAACAAAAAACGCCCGCCGCTTCGTTAATCAGGAAGGGCGGGCGTCCGAAAAGGGAGCAACCTTTATCGTGTTTTCGCGAATTAAGCGGCGAGATCCGTGGCTTTTTTCAGGCCTTTGGACATCTGGTTGTTCACTTTTGTCATCTGGTTGTTGAGAGGCTCTGTTACCTCGCTCATGACCTTGACGCTCATTTCTGTGATTTTTGTCGTACCGGACATGAAATCATCGAAATTGGACTGGGCGATCTTGTTTGAGATCTCCGTCCACTCGTTCAGGGTTTTCGCGCCCAGAGCTTCCTTGACGTATTTGGATTGCTTTTCAACGCTGTTCTGCGCCAGCGACATCATCGTACGCAGGATGTTTTCATATCCCTTGGCCAGTGTCGTGCCGGATTTCATCAGCGCATCCATGCCTTCGCGGCCCATGACGGCTGCGTCCTGTGTCATTTTATCCATGTTGGTCTTGCCTTGTGCCATAATGCTCTCCATTGCTTGGTTGGGTTTGGATCCCGTCAGCAATTCAGCAAACGCTGTAGGGCGCATGCCGGTTCCAATGCTGTTGCTGGCCATTCTGAGTGTCGCGGCGGCCTTGGCAGGGGATTTTACGGCCTTTTTCACCGTTGTCTTTTTTGCGGCGGACGTCTTTTTCGCCGACTTGGAAGCTGTCTTCTTCATGATCTTCATCCTTTTCAAAAATGCATTAAACTGTAACGCAGTTAAAATATCCGGGCGATTCGGCGGGCTCTTAGGCCTTTTATACTGCCGTTTTCGCGCTATTCTGCCTCTATAAGCTAGACGATTCCTCGAAAAAGTCAATATATTGCAATGCACAAAATTGCCGAATTTTATCGAAACCCTTAAATTTTTAAGGGATAATAGAAGAATATTGCTTTGATACGCCTCGATCCTATTTTTATAATAGGGTCTGATCGTATGAAAATTACAGGCTCTCTCACATAAAAAGGCCAGAAGTTCTTATTGATGACCCTAATCGGCGCAAATCTTGTTTCCTTTCAGTCGCGGCTCTTTCGGGCGGGCATACGGCTGTGTGTCGGCCTGTTGATGGGGGCGTTTCTGACGGCGATCTTGCTGCCCGGTGCCGCGCTGGCTGCCAAAAAAGGGGGTAATCCCAAATACGCCTCTATCGTCATGGATGCCGATACCGGCATGATTTTATCCGAAAGCAACCCGGATAAACGCCTGCACCCCGCTTCGCTGACCAAGATCATGACGCTTTTGATGGTATTTGACGGGCTGAACCGGGGCACATTGAATTTGAATGACCGGGTGCGTATTTCCCGTCATGCCGCCTCGATGGACCCCAGCAAGCTGAACTTGCCGGTGGGCTCAACCATCAAGCTTAAAGACGCGATTCTGGCGCTGGTGACCAAATCCGCCAATGACATATCGGCGGCAGTGGCTGAACATATCGGCGGCACCGAAAGCCAGTTCGCCAAGATGATGACCGCCCGCGCCCGCGAGATCGGTATGAAGAACTCGACCTTTCGCAATGCCCACGGCCTGCACCATCCTGAACAGATTTCAACGGCGCGCGATATGGCGATACTGGGGCGTTATATTATTACCCATTACCCCGATCAGTATAAATATTTCTCGACCCGCAATTTCGTCTATCAGGGCAAGGCCTACCACAATCACAATCGCCTGATGGAAAAATACAAGGGCATGGACGGGATCAAGACCGGCTTTATCAATCCCTCAGGCTTTAATCTGGTGGCCTCGGCGGTGCAGGATAACCGCCGTGTGATCGGCGTGGTTTTTGGCGGCCGCACCACAGCTTCCCGTAACGCGCATATGGCGGAATTGCTGGATGCTGGCTTTGCCAAGCTCAAATCGCGCCCCAAAACACCCGGCAGTCTCCTGATCGCCGAAGCGCCGCAGCCAGTGCCTGCGCCCTCATATACCGCGCCGCAGCCTCTTATTCCCGCGGCGCCGGCTTTAACATCTTCTGTTGATTACGAAACTGCGCCCGTCCAGCGTTACAAGGCGCCGCTGCCGGATCGCAAGCCTTCGCAACTTCTGGCATCGGCCAATTTGAATGCGCTTTCGCCGACCTCCGGCGGGAATAATCCTATTGATGATGTGATTGCCAAAACGGCCATGCCCAAACTCAAACCCGTGGCACCGGCGCAAGCCGGCACACGCCAGCCTGTGCGCCTGAAAATGCCTGCGCCGGCAGCCGTTCAGAAAGCGCCGGCGGCGGATGCGTCTTATGCGCTTGCCTCGAATGATCCCAACTGGGCGGTTCAGGTCGGGGCCTTTGCCAGCCGCGTGCAGACAGACCGCGCCATCGGATCGGCGATTATCAACCTGCCGGAATCGCTGCGCCATGCCAATCCGATTATCATCCCGTTAAAGCAAGGCCAGAGCTGGCTGTTCCGCGGGCGCTTAAGCGGCTTCACCCGCGAGGAAGCCATGGCCGCTTGCCGGTATATTCAGGAATGCATCCCCGTAGGGCCGCGCTCATAAGTCATGAAAAAACCTCCCCGCCAGCGCCTTGCCAATCGCCGCCGCTCCGAACGCGGGAATATCCTTTTTATTATCCTGATGGCGATCATGTTGATCGGTCTTTTAACGGCCGTTATCGCGCAGACCAATAATGCCGATGGCAATAATATTGATGATGAGACACTGGCCATCCGCGCCAGCGAGGTCCAGCGCTATGCCGGCGAGCTGGAGCGCGGGATTGTCTATATCATGCAATCGGGAATCAGCGAATCCGATCTGGGCTTTGCCCATCCGGAGGCCGATGCTGATTACGGGGATTTAAGCGCCGATGCCGATCCCAAGGATCAGCTTTTTCACAAGGATGGCGGCGCGGCGACCTACAGGCTGCCGCCTGAGGATGTGCTAGCCAGCCCAGGGGCAAAATGGGAATTTTTCGGAGGCTCAGCCATTCCGGGCATTGGCACGTCAAAACCTGATCTGGTGGCGGTGCTGCCGGGGGTGACCCAGCAGTTCTGCGAAAAGATCAATTCATTAAACGGCCTCACCGGCCAGCCGCTTGATACCGGAAGTACCAGCGGGGCAAGCGGAGCAAGCGCGGGTAATTGCATTAACTTGCTGGCGGCCGGGCGTTTTGGCAATAGCGGGGCCGGTTTTTATGATGCTTCGCGTAATGCGATTACAACGGGAAGCTTTTCCAAAGTGCCCGCGCCGCAAGGCTGCGTGCAATGCAATGGCATTGCAGGTACGCCCTATCATTTCTATCACGTATTATTGGCCCGCTAGAGCAGCGCGGCCTTATTCCATCGGCAAGGGCTGGGCATTGGCCGGCAGGCGGAAGATGGCGGGTTGGTCTTCCATCATTTCGGCAATCTCGGCATTGACCGGCATGATGTAATCATAGGAACCCAGAATCTTGTTGCTGCTCTGCTCGATCAGGCGCAAGGCCACATTGGCTTCGATATCGCCGGGAAGATATGTGCCGCCCAGTATCACCACGTCCCCTGCATTATTAGGGGCATTGGTGTCATCGGCCTTGATGACGTTATATCCCAGCTGTGCAAGACGCGCGCCGACTTGATCGGTGACGGCTTCCCCGAAGGCAGAAGTTAGGCCGGTATTATTGGCATGTAATAACGGTTTTTGCAGGATAGGTGTTTTGCGATTGATGCTGGCCTTGGTGATACTGGCCAGATAATCGGCAATGGCATAATTGCGTTCCATGAGGTTGACATCTTCATCCATGAAAATGCCGCGCCGTGCCGTTTGCAGGAAGGATGCGGTCGCGCATCCACCCAATGTCGCAATCACAATCAAACCCGTGACAAGACGCGCCGCCTTCATGGGGTTTATTCCATGGTCTTGTTGGGCGTATAGCCACCGGTAATGGAATCATAGAAATGAATGCCATTGTGGTAGTCGCGGCGATAGCCGAACATCGGCAGGATATGCACATTGGAACTTTTGGTTACAAGCTGGCGGCCGTCTTTCAGGCGAACCTCCACGACCATCGGCTCGTAATTTTCGTAAGGGGCCGAGGCCGGGTGATTTTCAATGCGTTCGGCTCTGGGGTAAACAGGCGGTGCATCTTCATCAGGGACGCGGCTGATTTCGTATTCCAGGGTCAGGATATCTTCCGGCCGTGTGGCCAGTCTGACGCCTTGTTTACGCAGGGCCTCGCGCAGGCTGTGGTCCAAAGAATAATTCTGGGCGCTGTCCAGCGAAGGCGGCGCAATGAAAACGATATCCAGCTCCGTGCCGGTATTTTCATGGAAAGCCTGCAGAACTTCCTCGGCCTTTGTCTGCCATATTTTCATGATCTTTTCATTCTCGGCCGGGCTGTAGGTATAGCCGATATCATCAGCCTCTGGCGAGGGCGGCGATTTATAAAGATCCGCATGATAGGTATAGCCGCTGGGCATGGGCGTTGGCAGGTCTAAATATTCGCGGCAGGCGCTCAGATTGGTCAGCGCCAGCGCGCCAACAGCAAGACGGAGGGAAACAGTTTTGAAATTCGCCATGATAAGGATGGTCCTGATAATGAATATGGTGGGCCAAAACGGATATTCGTTCCTGAATACTCTACCAAGACTTCTGGCTTGCGTATAGCAGCTTCGTGAAATGCCCTTACGATAAAATACCGGGTGTTGCGCTTTTTTTGACAAAATCGCGGCCCTGCTCGCTCAGCCAGCAAAGCGCCCGGCCTGCCTCGCCGCAGCTATGGCGGCGCAAGGTAAGGTTTCCCTCTGCAATATTCTCCAGTACTGCTGCGGTCCCATAGCGCTGGATGAGCCTTTCAAGGCTTTGCGCTGATTCGGCGGTGCCGAAATACATCTCCATATAAAAAAAATCATACAGCATGGCTTTGATATCCTTTTCATTTTCGGTTTTTTTGAGGCAAGGCGGCGGCAAACGCAGAGAGATGAAACTAATAATCATTCTCAATTGGAAGGCAGAAAATGTCAATATCTGGTATGATAAAAAATAAAAAATCTATATATGGTGGTTTATGGCAAGGTTCAGGCGGCTTCGCCGGCCAGCTTTTTTATCGCATTGGTGGTGCTGAGGCCGGGGATGAGGCCCAGAATTTTTACCTGTCCGCCATAGGAGCGGACAATCGGGGCTTCCGGGACGGCATCTTCACTGTAATCGCCGCCCTTGAAATAGATATCAGGCTGCAGGCGTGCCAGCAGGGCATTGGCGGTCTGGTCATCGGTCTTTGTCTGGCCGCCGAACAATACCACCATATCCACACAAGCCAGCGCCCCCATCACGGCGGCGCGGGAGGATTCATTATGAACCGGGCGGCTTTCGCCTTTCAGGGCCCTGACGGATTCATCGGTATTCAGGCCCAATATCAAACGGTCGCAATGCTTGCGGGTTTCGTTCAGATAGGCAACATGCCCGGCATGAAGGATATCAAAGCATCCGTTTGTAAAGCCGATTTTCAGGCCGCGCCGCCGCCAGCGTCCTATATATTCCGCCGCCTCGTCCCAGTCGCAAAGCGGGGCCTGATGGGCCAGACCTGCGCCGCCCTCGCGGGTGGAAAGGATCTGGCGGCCTGCTTCATCCTCATTTAATGCGGCTTGCAACTCGCTTGTGCGGATCGGGGATGTGCCAACCTTGGCAACCGCAATGCCGCCTGCGATATTGGCCAGATGCGCGGCCTCGGATAGATTGCCGCCCGCGGCCAGCGTGGCGGCGATTGTCGCAATCACCACATCACCCGCGCCGGAGACATCAAATACTTCCCGCGCCTGTGATTTCAGGTGCAGCGGTTCTGCCCCGCCAGCCCTATGGACAACGCTCAGGCCATCAGCCGAGCGCGTGGCGATCACGCAATCAATATGGCACTCCGCAGTGATCTTGCGGCAGGCGGCCTCGATATCGGCATCACTGGCGGTGGGCATGTCACCCGTGGCCAGTGCCAGTTCCTTTTTGTTGGGGGTGATGGCAGTTGCCCCGGCGTAATGGCTGAAATCCGGGCGCTTGGGATCAACAATAACAGGAATGCCCTGCGCGCGGGCCGATGCCATAACCGCGCTTACCAGTTCTTTCGTCAGCACGCCCTTGCCGTAATCGGACAGGATAATCGCCTTTACGCCTGTCATGGCCTTTTCAATAGCCGCCAGCAATTTCTTCTGGATATCGGCATCGACCGCGCGGGCATCTTCATAATCGCTGCGAAGCAATTGCTGATGCCCGGCCATATAGCGTGTCTTGATTGTGGTGGGGCGCGATGGGTCTGTGATCAGGCCGGATGTATCCACGTCCATATTCTCAAGCATGGCGCTTAAGGTATTGGCAGGCTCGTCATGGCCTGTGATGGCCACGATGCGTGCATCAATTTTCAGGCCCCGCAACGAAGCCAGAGCATTGCCGCAGCCGCCGGGCATTGAATCCTCGCGGCGCACATTCAGGACCGGAACCGGGCTCTCCGGCGAGATGCGCTCGACGCTGCCGCTGATGAAACGGTCCAGCATGATATCGCCGATCACCAGCACCGGAACGCCGTTCATACGGGCAAGAAGCGTGTTCAAGGCTTCTATTTTCTGGCTGAGAAGGCTATCTGACATTGGGTTTTGGCCATTATTTTACGAATTTGTTTTCTTTATGACGATTTGTTAGGAATTCGTCAATCTTTTGACAGTTATACTATAGACATAAAAAGAAAAAATGGCTGGATACGGCCATATCAGTGGTTTTTGGGTTATAGAGTGGGAAGGGCGTTATCGCGTGGGCAAAGCGAATAAAGAAGAAATCAGGCAATCTGGCATTCTAAGGTCATTGCAGACCTATATGCGTCAGTTGCGTCTGGGCGACCTGATGGTGGCCCGTGGTCTTATCAGCCAGTCGGATCTTACGGTGGCGCTGGCAACACAATCAGAAACACGAAAGCCTCTGGGCCAGATCCTGATCGCACAGGATATGGTCAGCCGGCACGATCTGCGTATGGCGCTGATCCGTCAAGGAACGCTGCGAATGCTCGCGGCGTTTTTGTTATGTGCGCTTTCCCTGACATCTTTTGGTACGAAAAAGGCACGGGCCGATCATATCAATGACGTTCCGGCCCGCGTGGCGATTACTGCCAGCGCCCAGTTTAATGCGGTTGCGGCATATCCGCCACTTTTTGGCTCCTCTGAAAAACGCTCGGCCAATTTAAAACCCTTTACCAAATGGACCGGCATGTTCGAGCGTTTCGAGCGCGAGCTGGACCGCGCCAGCGCGCAAAAAGCCATTACGGAATGGCAAAATTCCATCCGCCGTTTCGAAGGGCTTTCCTTGCGCTCCATGGCGGACAAGGTCAATGATTTCGTGAATGAGACACGCTATATCGTAGATTCCAAAAACTGGGGCCGCAGCGATTACTGGGCCACGCCCGTTGAATTCATGCAGCGCGGCGGAGATTGCGAAGATTTTGCGATTGCCAAATACACAGCCCTTCGCGCGCTGGGCGTGCCGGAAGAGCGGCTGCGCGTGGCGATTGTTCATGATCTGCAGAAAAACATCCCCCATGCCGTGCTGATTGTTTATACCGATGATGGGTCGGTGGCGCTTGATAACCAGACTGATTATCTGATTGATGGCGAGCGGCTGGAGCGTTACAAGCCGATCTTTTCCATCAACCGTCAGGCCTGGTGGCTGCACACATCGGGCGGCGGCAAGACGCTGGTCGCCAGCCGGGAATAATCTTCGATCAATCTACCAATGGCATGAAGGCGGCGATGAATTTATTCCGCCTGCAAGCCGGGGATCATGACAAGTCTTGAATTGCGCGCATCTGTCGCAACGATCATCCGGGTTTTGTCATTGTTGATCTCTCTTGCCCGTTCCACAACCGCCTCGGCATTGCCGGATTCCTCAATCGCCTCGAGAACGCGCGTTCTGATCGCCGCGCTACCAAAGGCAACATAGGGGCTGTTTGTCTGCGCCAGTTTGTCGAGGCCGGCAACAAGATGCGCCTGAATTTCAGGGGCGAAGGAATTGGTCAGTTCTTCCAGATCAAAGGCCCGTGTGATTTTTTCAATATGCTGATAAAGGCCGGCTGCCGCATCAGGATTGCGCGGCGCGGCAGTTAGTGGCCCTTCAAGTTCCGTGACCATGAAATCTGCGACAGTTCCTATGACATAGTCCCGGTCTTTTGGCTGGTTCAGGCCTTCCATGGTGGCGTAAGGATCATCTACATCATGCAGCGTAATCTCATCAGGCCTCAAAATCTTGGCCAAGACCACCAGTTCGCGCAAGGCTGTTTCATCCGAGGGATTGGAGATGAATCCCTTGCTCATGCTGTAAAGATTCAAGCGGTTTTCAACATAACGCTCAAGGCTTTCACCGTCCTTGCTGTCCTTATGAATGATCTGCATGGCCTTCAGGGCTTCGGCGGTGGTCATATCGCGGTCGTGGCGCATGATTGTTTCAATCTCCCGGTTATTTATTGAAATATTATTCCTTGGGCAGAAGATTTACACAAATAATATGAAAACGTCAAATATATTCAATCCGCACGGAATTCTGCGGGCAGATCACCCGTTTTATAGGCTGGTCGGCGCATGAATATAGGCGTTTCAACATAGCGAAATGACATATAGGCAATGCCAAGCGCAAGGGGCATATAGATCATAAATGTTATCAGGGCGTTTTCCGGCAGGCCGGCCATGAAAAGAAAACTCAGTAGCGGCATGTGAAAAACATAAAGCGCATAAGAAATATCGGCCAGAAAGGTTACGAGCGGTCTTTTGAGCCAATGCATTTCTTTCGAGATGTAATAAACAGCAATGGCGCAGGCCCATGGCAGAACCGTAAAGCTTGCCTGCAGGAAAAGCCTGTGCATGGCATTGGCCCCATCCAGCACATACCCATATATCATCCATGTCAGCGTGATGGATGATATAATTAGCAAACTCAAGATGAATTGCCTGCGGGAAATTTTGGGAGAGATCAGTATCATCACAACACCTGCGGCAATGGCATCAAGCCTGAAAAAAACTCCGGTGTGGATATCAAACATCCATGCGGTCGATGATGGCAGGAATATTTGCCGCAGCAAAAAGCAAAAGGCGCATATCAAAATTCCGGCCATGATAAAGGATTGTCTGGCAGGGAATTTGAATTTGGCGAAAATTATAATCAGGACCGGCAGCGTGATGTAGAATAACTCCTCAACGCACAGGCTCCAGGACACGGTAAAGAATCCTGAATTAAAATAAAACAGGCTTTGCAGGAAAATAAAATAAAGCGGCCATTCTTCCGGGTATGGTTTGTCCAGCAGGGTAAAAATCAGGAAATACAGCGCCAGCCCCATATAATAGACCGGCAAGGTACGCATCAGCCGCCTGATTATAAATATTTTGATATTTTCCCGCGGCTTGAGGCCTGTGAATTGATGGAATAAAACCTGCCCCAGCAGTAGGCCTGAAAGCGCGAAAAAAAATTCCACCGCCAGTGCCGATAATGATTCCAGAATATATAAATCATAGTGGCGGGTGATGTTATCTTTAAAGATTACGGTTATGCCATGTATGAGAAATACTGTCAGTGCCGCGGCTGCGCGCACGTAATCATATCCGGCATTGTATGATTTTATCTGCTGGGTACGGGCGCTCATTGTTGTGCCGGGTTCAGGCGGTGGGAAGAAATTATTTTCTAAAAAAATTATATACGCTTTTCCGGCGCGCTCAACCTGTAAGGATGGCGGGGTTATTATTCCACTTTGGCGATACGCAAGATATTGGTCGATCCCGGCGTGCCAAAAGGAACACCGGCGGTAATCACAAAGGATTCGGTGGGAAGGCCATAGCCCAGTTTCTTGACGATGGACGCGGCATGATCGGCGGGGCCGGCAAAATCGGTGACGGTCTCTGGCGTATGGATGCCGCGCACCCCGTATGACAAAGCCAGGCGCCTTGCGACATTCATATCGGGTGTGAGGCATAAAATGGGAACTTCCGGCCTCTGGCGTGCGGCGCGAAGGGCCGTGGACCCCGACATCGTATAGGTCACAATTGCCCTTGCGCCGATATCAATCGCCACATAATAGGCCGCCGTTGTGATGGCATCCGAGGAATCGTGCAATGAATCGGGGCGCATTTCCTCCATGATCTTGTGATAAATCTCATCGCTTTCCGTGCGCTGGGCGATCTTATCCATGAAGCCCACCGCCTGCACTGGATACGCGCCAACGGCGGTCTCGGCGGATAACATCACCGCATCGGCCCCGTCATAAACGGCTGTGGCCACATCCGAAGCCTCGGCCCGCGTTGGCCTTGCATTCTCGATCATGGATTCCAGCATCTGCGTGGCAATCACGACCGGCTTGCCGCGCTCGCGCACTTTGCGGACCACGCGCTTTTGCACTGAGGGCACATCTTCGGGCGGGATCTCGATCCCCAGATCCCCGCGCGCCAGCATCACACCATCGGCCAGATCCAAAAGCTCATCCAGGCATTCCAGCGCGGCGGGTTTTTCCAGTTTGATCATCAGGCTGGCGCGCATCTTGCCGTCAGGCCCGGTCATGAGCTCTCGCGCCTCGGCGGCATCTTCCGGCCGCTGGACAAAGCTTTGCGCGATCCAGTCCACGCCCATATCAAGGGCGGCCGTGAGATCGCGCTTATCCTTGGCCGTAAGCGCCGGGATAGGGATAACCGTTCCCGGCACGTTCAGGCCCTTTTTGTTTGAGAGTTTCGATCCGGCCTTGATCTCGGCCAGCGCATATCCATCGCCTGTTTCTAGAATGCGGGCGCGGACTTTGCCATCATCCAGAAAAATCAGGCTGCCGGGTTTGAGGATTCCCATGATCTCGGGATGCGGCAGGCAAACGCGTGTTTCATCACCGGGCGCGGGATCAAGGTCAAAGCGGAATTTCTGCCCTTGCGTGATGGCGATCTTGCCGTCCTTGAATTCACCGATCCGCAGTTTTGGTCCCTGCAAGTCGGCGACAATGGCGATGGGATGATTGATTTCCGATTCGATGCTGCGGATAATTTGCACCAGCGCAGCCAGCTCCTCATGAACGCCGTGGGAGAAATTCAGGCGAAACGCATCCACGCCGGCTTCGATCAGGGCTTTGATTTGCGATTCGGACGATGAAGCAGGGCCTAGAGTGGCCAGGATTTTGGTATGACGATTGCGGCGCATTCTGTCTTGATTCTCTTTTTAAAAACAATGGCTTCCCTAATGTCTATCCTAACATGAAATCCTCACCAAAGCGTGAAGAAACAAAGCCGCATTGCACAAGATTAAGTTTGATAAACCACGGATTGCCATGATATGGAAATGTTTATGCAGGCAGATTTTGTTACCGCCACCAGAGATGATCTGGTCGAATTTTCCCGCGCGCTGGCCGATGGCATTGCGCCTGCGCGTCTTGGCGGCGGATTGCCGCTGATTGTTTCTCTTTCGGGCACATGGAATTGCGGCAAGTCGCTGGTGGCCGAGGAGATTGCCGGGCGCATCAGCGGCATTTCCATGAATTTTCGCAAAGTGAGGGGGCAGGGCGGGGCTTATCATTTTCAGTTCAGGGAACTGGCCTATATCCAGCAGGTCAGCCCATGGCGGGAAGAACGCCAGACCCAAAAAATCAAGGAAGCGATTGAGGATCAGAAGAATCGCCCTGGCATGATTTTCATCCAGAATGCCGCCGAGGCGGCGCGGCCCGTTGCTGATATCGAAATTACGCTGAAATCCTCAACGCCCTTGCCGTTTTACGAGATTCTGCCCCTTGATGAGACAAATACGCCGTCCTTGATGCCGCTCAGCCGGGCGGGGATTGAAGGATTGAGCCTGCGCCGGTCCTACAGGGCGGCGCTGGCGCAAAACGGGCCCGATTGGGTGCGGGCGGTTCATCTGGCGATTCGCAAGCCGGATTGTATGATTCCCGGATTCGCTGAGCATCTGGAGCGATTTTTCCAGCAACCGGAAGTTGGCTAGACGGGAATTGTTGCCATAGTTTTGTAATATAATTGCTATTTGGTCACTGGATAAGACTTTGGATATGTCGAAATTTGCAAAATTTTTCAGCGGCTTCGAGGGTGGAAAACACTATATTAGGAATACATTCATATTGGCGATACCCACGAGATTTAGTATTTTTAAAATGTAAGAACGCTAAAGATTGTGTTTTCCGCATATCTTTTCTTTCCACCACCACTAATATCCGCTGTTTCGGATCATATATAAGTTTTAGGAGCTAGACTCATGTTTGACGTTGCGCAAATGGAGCGGGGAAACCGCGTGCAAATCGACCGGGCCCGGGATGCGAATCTGACATCTTTCGGCAAGGCGACCCTGACCGACCGCTACTTGCTGCCGGAAGAATCCTATCAGGATCTTTTCGCCCGCGTGGCCATGTATTACGGCGATGATTCAGCCCATGCCCAGCGTATTTACGATTATATCTCGAAACTCTGGTTCATGCCGGCCACGCCGATCCTGTCCAATGGCGGCACAAATCGCGGCCTGCCGATTTCCTGCTTCCTGAACGAGACGCAAGATTCTCTCGAAGATATCGTATCTTTGTGGAATGAGAATGTCTGGCTGGCCAGCCTTGGCGGCGGCATTGGCTCTTACTGGGGGAATGTGCGCTCGATCGGCGAGAAAGTCGGCCGTAACGGCAAGACTTCCGGGATCGTGCCGTTCATCCGCGTGATGGATTCGCTGACGCTGGCGATTTCGCAAGGAAGCTTGCGCCGTGGATCGGCTGCAATTTACCTGCCGATCTGGCACCCGGAAATCGAGGAATTCATTGATATTCGCCGTCCCACAGGCGGCGACCCGAACCGCAAGGCGCTGAACCTGCACCATGGCGTGCTGGTGAATAACGCCTTCATGCAGGCCGTTGAGAATGACGAGCAATGGGCGCTGAAATCGCCCAAGGATAATCATGTTGTCGATAAGGTTTCGGCGCGTGATCTCTGGATTCGTCTGCTCACCGCCCGTATCGAACAAGGCGAGCCGTATATCATCTATATTGATCACGTGAATGACATGATCCCTGACCACCACAAGATGGCGGGATTGAATGTGAAGATGTCCAATCTGTGCTCCGAGATCACGCTGCCTACGGGCCGCGACCATCTGGGCAATGACAGAACGGCGGTTTGCTGCTTGTCGTCCGTGAATATCGAAAAATTCGAGGAATGGCAGGATCATCCGACCTTTATCGAGGATCTGATGCGATTCCTGGACAATGTGCTTTCTGATTTCATTGAAAAAGCCCCCGATTCCATGGCGCGCGCCAAATATGCCGCGATGCGTGAACGTTCGGTCGGCCTTGGTGTGATGGGCTGGCATTCTTTCCTGCAATCGAAAATGATCCCGATGGAAGGCGTGATGGCCAAGGTCTGGAACCGCCGCATCTTCCAGCATATCAAACGTCAGGCTGATGATGCGTCCGTGAAGCTGGCTGGTGAGCGCGGGGCCTGCCCGGATGCCGCCGATTACGGCATCATGGAGCGTTTTTCCAACAAGATCGCGATTGCGCCTACGGCCTCCATCTCGATTATTTGCGGCGGCGCTTCGCCCGGTATCGAACCCAATGCGGCCAATGCCTATACGCATAAAACGCTTTCGGGTTCCTTCCCCGTCAAGAACAAGTATCTGATGGATCTTCTGGAATCCAAGGGGCAGAATACGGATGATATCTGGTCTTCGATCTTCACCAATGAAGGATCTGTCCAGCATCTGGATTTCTTAAGCGCCGAAGAAAAGGATGTCTTCAAGACCGCTTTTGAAATCGACCAGCGTTGGCTGATCGAACATGCAGGTGATCGTACGCCGTTCATCTGCCAGGCGCAGTCTTTGAACATCTTCCTTCCCGCCAATGTCCATAAGGCCGATCTGCACCGCATTCACTGGGATGCGTGGAAGAAGGGCGTGAAGTCGCTTTATTACTGCCGTTCCAAATCCATCCAGCGCGCGGAATCCGATGCGTCATGGAAACGCGCGCAAGCCGGGGAGCCAAAGGATAACCGTGAGCCGGAGCTTACCGAATCCGGTCAGGGGAAATACGAGGAATGCCTCGCCTGCCAGTAAGATAAAAATACAAAAAGCGATCTTCGGATCGCTTTTTTTCTGCCTTCGTGAAATTGGAGATTTTAAATCATGATCACTGCTCTCTATGCTGCTCTGTTGGCTGTGCTTCTCGTATTTCTATCCATCTATGTGGTGATGGGGCGCTGGAAATACAGGACGGCTTTGGGGCCGGGCGAGTTCGGGCTACAGCGCCGTATCCGGGCGCAGGCCAATTGCGCGGAATACGCCCCGATTTTCATTATCCTGCTTTATATCGCGGAAAGTGGCGGGCTTGCAGGTATGTTTGTGCATCTGCTGGGCGCAGGGTTTGTGGCCGGACGCATCGCCCATGCCTATTCGATTGCCGTGTTCGAGCAATATAATGAAAAGGGCCATCTTGATATCAGAACGCGCCAGTTCCGCGCCATTGGCATGGGGCTGACGTTTTTCATCCTGCTGGTGCTGGCAGCTGTGCTGCTTTGCCAGTTTTTAGGGGCCTAGACTCCTTTTTATGGGATAATGGACTAGTTTGATCGTTAGTCCATAAAGACCAAAGGTGTTAAGAAATGAAATCCTTTCTATTGTTCATGATAATCGCCGCCGCCCTGACCGGCATAGGAGTAAGCGTTATGGCCCAGTCGCAAAAACCCACCAAGACTGAAACCTCGACCGGGATGGATGCTTCGCATCTCACGGAACAGCAACGCTATGTGACATTGCACGATGGCACCGAGCCGCCTTTTCAAAACGAGTATTGGGATAACAAGGAGCCCGGCATATATGTGGACCGCATTTCCGGCGATCCGTTATTTTCCTCAACCGATAAATTTGATTCCGGCACAGGCTGGCCGAGCTTTACCAAGCCGATCAATCCGGAACTGGTGAAACAATTTCAGGATGATTCTTTGGGGATGAGCCGGACCGAAGTCCGCACGGCGGGTTCGGACGCGCATTTAGGCCATTTGTTCAATGACGGGCCGAAAGAGGCAGGCGGAATGCGATACTGCATGAATTCAGCCAGCCTGAAATTCATTCATAAAAACGATCTCGACAAAGAAGGCTATGGCCAGTTCCTGAAACTCTTTGACGATAAGAAATAATTCTTCTTATCCTTGTTCGGGCAGGGCTGGGGCTTGCGGGGCGTTGTTATTGGCTGGCGCATCCTGACGCAGATGCGCCGGCACAGCGGGAAGATCCTTTGCCTTGAATTGATAATTGCCGTTCAGGATCGGCTCGGATACGGGCTGCATAGCCTTGCCGTCATAGATGCGCTCCAGTCGCCAGTTGCCCAGATTGCCGCGGGCCTCAATGATGTCGCAATTCTCCGGATTGGCAATGGCGGCTGTCATGGGTAATGCGCCCATTGCGCGGATGAATTCAACAATAACATGCCCGTGGGCAACAATGGCGATATCATCATGTCCGGCCTGATCGGCATGGCGCAGGGCCCCTTCCATGAAACTTTGTACGGCCAGATAGGTATCCTTGCGCGATTCGCCGAACAGGCCGCGCGCGGTAAAAGGATCGTTCTTGCGGACATGCAGGGAAAGCCTGTTAAATTGGGCGGCTGTTCTCCAGTCAACCATGCCATCACTTTCCTTGAGATGCTCAACCGCTCCGTAATATTGTTCGATCAGGCGCGGGTCGTGATGGATAATCGGCTCGCCGTCCAGCGCTGTGCCGTCCAGCCCGTGCAGTATGCCCGATAATGTCTCATGGGTGCGCTGATAGGCGCTCAGGAAAAAATAGGGCCATTGAGTGGTTTTGCGCTCAGTGAAATGATTTTTAAGGAATTGCCCGGCGGCGATGGCCTGGCCCCAGCCCTTATCGGTCAGGCCGATCTTCTGATCGCCCTTGTTGATATATTTTCTTGAATCCACATTGCCTTCGGACTCGCCGTGGCGGATCAGTAACACGCGCATGGGGTTTATAATCGGCCATTTTGAGGGCGGGGTCAATCTGTTCCCTGCCCCCTGTTCCCTTTATTGACAGAAGGATGCATTAAGGCGCATCGTGCGAGGCCATGGAACGCCTTTCATTTGAAGTATTGAAAAATCCCTCTTTTCGCCTGCTGGTTCTGACGCGGATGCTGGCGTTGACCGCTATGCAGGCGCAGGCCGTTATTGTCGGCTGGCAGATTTATGAAATTACGGGCAGTGTTTTCATGCTGGGCCTGACGGGGCTGGCCGAGGCTCTGCCAGCATTGGCCTGCGCGCTGTTTGCCGGGCATATCGTGGATAACAATCACCCGGCAAAAGTTTATGTTCTTTGCCTTTCCGGGCTGGCCGTGAATGTGCTGATGCTGGCGGTATTTGCGGGCGGTTTGTTTAATGTGGGCAATACGGCCTTATTGGGCATAATTTTTACTGCGATTATTGTGGCGGGTTTTATTCGCTCCTTTATTTTCCCCTCCGCCTTTTCGCTGCTGCCTTTGATTGTGGCGCGCAAGGACTTCTCCGCCGCCAATAGCTGGCAGACAGCCGGGCAGCAGGTGGCCTTTATTGGCGGGCCGACCGTGGCCGGGCTGATATATGGTGCATACGGGGCGGAGATCGCCTGGATATTTGCGCTTTGTATGATTGTAACGGCGGCCTTTGCGGCGTTTATGATCCGCGCGCCTTTGACACGTGATCCCGCCAGAAAGCGCCTGCCGGCCCTGCAAAGCATTAGTGAAGGCTGGACATTTCTCATGGCCAACCGGGCGCTGCTTTCTGTCATGGCGCTGGATATGCTGGCGGTTTTGCTGGGCGGGGCGATGGCGATATTGCCGGCCTTTGCCGATCAGGTTTTGGGTGTTGGCGCGGAAGGTTTGGGGCTGCTCCGCGCCTCGCCGGCCATTGGCGCGATCTTGACCGCGCTCTGGTTTGCGCTGCGTCCGATGCAATTGATTACAGCACGGCGTATGCTGATTGTTGTGGCGGGATTTGGCTTTTGCATGGTTGGCTTCGGGTTTTCAACGTCCTTGCTGGCGGCGGTATTTTTTCTTGCGCTGTCCGGCGCGTTCGACAGTGTCTCGATGGTGATCCGCGGGACGCTGATGCAGGTTTTAACGCCGGAAAATATGAAGGGCCGCATATCATCGGTCAATTCGATGTTTATTATCTCCTCCAATGAACTGGGCGCGTTCCAGAGCGGTGTGGCCGCTGCGGCCTTTGGCCTTGTGCCCTCGATTATTCTGGGCGGGTTCGGGACGTTAGGCGTTGTGGCGGGCGTTGCGGTATTGTCGCCTTCATTTCGCAAGATGCGGGTCGATCTGGCGCAGTCCGAAAAATTAGGATAAGCTCGGCCTTAGATGAGCAAGGCCCTGTTAAAATCCTATGATGAATATTGCGCGGCGCATAAAATCCGCGCCTCCGAACCGCGCCGTTATGTGCTGGAAATAATTGCTGCCGCAAAAAAGCCTCTTACCGCTTATGAGATTTTGGAAAAACTGGGCGCTAAAATTAAAAATCCCAAACCGCCAACGGCCTACCGCGCTTTGGAAGCCTTGACGGAATACGGATTTGTGCACCGGATTGAATCCTTGAATGCCTATATTGCCTGTCATGAAAATCACCGCCATCACGGATCGCAATTTATGATCTGTGATTCTTGCGGTCGCGTTGAGGAGATTCATCTCTGCCACATTCCGGATTCCTTGCAGAAACAGGCCAAGTCAAAATCATTCGCCACAATCCGCTGGAATGTCGAGTTGCATGGGCATTGCAAGGCTTGCGGTTAATCGGGGGTTAAAAAATTATCACGGCAGGCCTGGGCCACGCCATTGACGCGCGTCTCGCTGATTCCGTGCAGGCCGATATGCGCCACCAGATAAGGGATCAGGGTTGTTTCCGGTACGTCCCGATCCGCTGATATTCCCTCATTATGGCGCGCTGCGGCCTCTATCTGTTTGAGAGTATTCGGATTGCTTTTAAAATGCCCGCTGGGGTCCAGCTGCATAATAAAGGCTGCGCTTAAGGCCCCGCGCGGGCCCAGCAGATCGCAATCCACGGCCACCGCGCCGGATGATCCGAAATCCGCGTTAAACTCTGCGGCCGGTGTTTGCGCCATTGCCGCCGATGTTGCCATCATAAAGCTTCCGGCCAGCATATGTTTGAACGTCTGCTTCATTGCGCTAAATTCCTTCTTGCCATCATCGTTATGTTATAATATAACGCTTTTATAAATAATGTTATTTTATAACACAAGAAAAATCTCAAGGACGATAAAATGGAAGAAAAAAAAGGAAATCTGAGCGCCCTGTTCATGGGCGCGGTGGGCGGCTTGGCTGTTGCGTTTGCCACGGAATTTTTTACCTTTCCGTTTTTTCACAACTCCATCCCCGGCATGGCTTTTGTTGATCTGGCCAATGAATTATTGCTGCCGATTTATAACGAAATAGGAACCGCGCTGGGCTTGGCTGCGCCTACGGCGCTGGCGGCGGCGAATGTGCCGACATATAGTTTTTGAAAAATCCCGCTTGAAACATACTATATATAGTGTATTATAATCGCAAAGCTACAATATGTGCTGTTTTTATGGCATAAATTGAGCCTTATCAAAATTATCCCCGCTATTTACAGGTGTTTTGCGAAAAAGACTCGGTTATAGCGGGATTCCCCCTAAATTAACCGTTATCAAATTCATTGTATCTGTAAGGAGAAGCCCCAATGGCCAAGACTGCCGTATCCGACCTCGAAAAATCAAACTCGCCCCTGCTGGTGGAACGCCATGTGTACAAGCCGTTCCTTTATCCGTGGTGTTACGAGGCCTGGCTGACGCAGCAGCGCATTCACTGGTTGCCTGAGGAAGTGCCGCTGGCCGAAGACGTGCGCGACTGGAAGAAAAACCTCACGCCGTCCGAAAAAAATCTGGTAACGCAGATTTTTCGGTTCTTCACGCAATCCGATGTTGAGGTGAATAACTGCTACATGAAGCATTACAGCCAGGTCTTCGGCCCGGTTGAGGTGCAGATGATGCTTTCGGCTTTTTCGAATATCGAAACTGTTCATATTGCGGCGTATTCGCATTTGCTCGATACGATCGGCATGCCTGAGGCCGAATACGAGGCCTTCCTGAAATACAAGGAAATGAAGGACAAATTCGATTACATGCAAAATGCCTCCATGAAATCGCGCCGCGATATTGCCAAGACGATGGCAATGTTTGGCGCCTTCACAGAAGGCCTGCAGTTATTCGCGTCATTTGCGATCCTGATGAACTTCCCGCGCTTTAACAAGATGAAAGGCATGGGCCAGATCGTGACATGGTCGGTGCGTGATGAGACGCTGCACTGTCTTTCGATGATCAAGCTCTTTAATGCCTTCATCAATGAAAACCGCGATATCTGGGATGATGAGCTGAAAGCAGAGATTACGGATTGCTGCCGCACGATTGTGGGCTTTGAAGATGCCTTTATCGACCTTTGCTTTGAAATGGGCGAGATCGAAGGCCTGAAAGCGCAAGAGGTGAAAGACTACATCCGCTTCATCGGTGATCGCCGTCTCCAGCAGCTTAATCTTGAGCCTATCTTCGGCATTACGGCCAACCCGCTGCCATGGATGGATGAGATGCTGAACGGGGCCGAGCATGTAAACTTCTTTGAAAACCGCGCCACGGAATATTCCAAGGCCTCGACACAAGGCGCATGGGAAGATGTATTCTCGGAAGAGCTCTTTTCAGGAAATTATGGCCGCCGGATCGGCGGTGTGAACATGAGCGAAGCCAGCAAATCCAAAGATGATGATGCGGTTGCCGCTGAATAATCCCATCGGGATTTTGTAATATTGATCCGGCCTCTGGTGTGATATCAGGGGCCGGATTTTTTTCGTACATAGATATCGAATTGCTGCGGGCCGGTTTTCTCAAATGAAGTGTTATGGTTGGGGTGATATTGTCTCTGGTCGATTTCCAGACGATCCCCGCGAATATAGTCTTTCTCGATTATGGCTTTGAAATCAGGGCTTGTTTCAAAAAAATTCATGAAATCAAATCCCGGATAGGTGGGCAGGCTATGCTGTACGATAATCAGTTGCGGTAAAATTTTTTGAAGATCTTCGCTCACCATGGCGCGGTAATATGCGGCCTTTTCGCTTTCCGCTGTGCTCATGATGCCGGGCAGGAACCAGAATGTGGTAAAGCGCGAGGCATGGCGCGCATTGTGATAGACGGCCAGGCGATAAATGATATCCGAATGATCAGCCATCATTAAAAATGTGCAAGGCGCAGGGCAGTCGCGGTCCAGAATTTTTGAAAAGGGCAGGGATGTGAACTCATCATGGCTCAAGGGATGCGGCGGCATGGGGCGCAGGGATATAATGCCTGCGGCCATTATCATGATGGCAACAAGACATGAAAATTGTGCATTGAGGCGCGTTTGCAGGGCGCTATAGGCGGATATGACGATCAGCATGAAAAACCCGGCCAGAAACGGGATGCGGTGATAATCAAGGCCCTTGCCCTGCAGTACATAAACCCCCAGCGCCATAAGGGTCACAGTCATAAGAATTTTGATGGCGGTCTTACTGATATGCGTCTCATCACGGCGTGAGGGGATCGTGAGCGCCGAAAATCCGATTATCAAGGTCAGCAGTCCAAAGACAAGGCTTTCCGGCCATATGGCGGGATTGCGCTGGGCGCTGTAGATGGCGGCGGCATCGGGCAGGATCTTGAAAATGTAATCCGGGAACAGCAAAAGATGCAAAAGGCCATAGAGGAAACAGGCGCTGGCCAGAATAATAAAATCGCAGGCATACCATTTGGCGCCGGCTGGAATTTTTGCTGCGCGGTAAGCCCATAAGGACAGCGGGATCATGCCGTAATGCGGCTTGAGCAATATCAGGGCTGCGCCGAATATAACAGAGCCGTATAATAAAAACCGGGATGCGCCCCTGTCTTTTTTCATCAGGGAAATTTGTGCAAAACAAATCGGCATCAATCCCAGCAATGCCAGATGATCGCGGTCGCCAAATTGCAGTTGCGGCAGAATAAAGGCGCAGAGTAACACCGCCCCGCCCAGCAGATGTCTCACGCCCTTTGTAATGCCAAGATGCGCGATGAGGCCGATGGAGAACATGCAGGAGATAGCGCCCAGCAGGATGCTGTATAAAAGATGCGCGTCATATATCGGCCAGCCTGTCATTTTCGCGATGAAAACCGGTGGTATGGCCAATATGAAATTATAGGGTGGATTGGGATCGAAATAATTTTCTGCCATGGGCAGGCCGGTCATCATGCGCCCCGCAAAGGATGTCATGACCGCCAGATCGCCATCATATACCGCGCCCTGCAGCAGCCAGAGCTGCACTATAATTCCTGCGGCCAGAAAGGCATAAAGAGCGATATAAAGGCCGTGGCCCGTTTTGGCATCCGGGATCATATTATTCCTGCGCCGCGGTATCGTTGCGTTTGAGAATTGTAAATTCCAGCGGTTTTTCTTCCTCGCGCCCGGGCAGGATAAAACCGGGATAGTAAATCTCACGCTTGAAGAATATTTTATCGACGGGCTGGTATTTTTCCATCTCGGCGGCGAATACCGGATCTTGCGAGAAAAATTCGCGGTCGGTCATGCCTTCGTGCTTGACGGTGATAATCACCGAAGGTTTAAAACGCTCCATATCTTCGCGCATCATCAGCAGGTATTTCTGCTTTAGCGCGTCGAGCTCTTCGAGGCTCCAATCCGATTTTTTGCCATTCTTTATGGCTTCTTCCTCGACATAATGGCGCGGGATAAACCATGTGCTGGTAAAGCGCGTGCCATGCGTGGCCTTGTGATAGAGCGCGAGCTGGTGGATGATATCCGAATAATCATACCAGAACAGATAACTGCAAGGTTTGGGGCAATGCTTTTCCAGCGCCTGCGAAAGTGGCAAGCTCATGAAACGCTCATGGGTAAGGCCGATAATCATCGGCACGCCGTTCAGGCGCATTGAGAAAAAGGCGCAAAGGACGATCGCCGATACCATCGCAAAAACCCGGTTTTTGAGCCATTGATCCAGAACGATAAACCCGGCATAGGTGCAATAGATATAAAACATGACGCTATAGGGGATGCGGTGCGTGTCATAACCCTTGCCTTGCGCGATAAAGGGAATAAAACCCAGCAGCATGATCACAAGCCCGTAAATCAGGATGCGCTCCTGTTCCTTCGGCATTTTGAACATCAGGGCCACAGTGCAGAAAATAACCGGGATGATGCCAAAGCCAAAGCTCTCGATCCAGACCGAATGATTGCGCGCGGTGATATAGAGTTTGAGAATATCCGGAAGGACAATTGTTGTGAAATCATAAAAAACGGTGAGCAACAGCGTGATATAGGCCAGTATCACAGCCCCCAGAACAAGGACATCCGCATCGCGGAAAAATGGCCATATTGACCGGCGCTTGATCAGGCGGTGCAGGAATATTGCCGCAGGCAATACCACATAATGCGGTTTGATCATCAGGCCAAGCGCGCCAAAAATAAGGGCCGGATATTGAATGCTGCCTGGTGTTTTTATGCCTTGCGTGATCAGGATTTGCGCCAGCATAAAGGGGATCAGACCCAATATGATGAAATGCTCGCGGTCGCCAAAGCTCACATTGGGCACAACCACGATATTCAGCGCCATCGCCAGCATGAACACCTGACGCTCAATGTAATCAATCTGCGGGATGCGCCGCATTAAAAGATAAGACAGGCACAGCGATAGCGCCACCCATATCGTTCCCATGGCGTAATGTGCGTAATAAATCGGCAAACCGCTCAGGCGCGAGAGCAGAATATCGGGCATGAATAAAATCATGCTCATGGGCGGGTTGGGGTCGTATGTATCGCGGGAAAAACTCCCCCCGTCTAAAAGACGCTCGGCAAAGGTCAGCAAAATCGCCTTGTCGGGGGCAATGGCGATTTGAAAAAGGACAAAGGCATAAAGCCCCAAACCCCATAAAACAGCCATCCATAAAAGCTTTGTGATGGCATCCGCGCCGGAGAGGCTAGAGTTGATCTTCATGAAATTTCGCATATTTCCGTTGCTGGTAAACCGGCAATAAGTATAGCACTGGATCGTACGTCTTAAAATTGATATTCTTTTCAAGAATTGATCAGCGCCCAGCCACAACAGGAGCCTATCTGCCATGGATTTATCGGTTGTTATTCCGTGTTACAATGAAGAGGAAAGCCTTAAGGAGCTGCATCGCCGGGTCAAGGCGGCCTGTCAGGCCGCGCCGGTTAAAAGTTACGAGATTATTCTGGTCAATGACGGCTCCCGCGATAATACGCTTGGCATCATGAAAGAACTGGCTGCGGGCGATCCTGATGTGGTGGCCGTGGATCTTTCGCGCAATCACGGGCATCAGCTGGCCTTGAGCGCCGGGCTTTCGCAGGCCACAGGCGATTATATTTTTGTTCTGGATGCCGATCTTCAGGACCCGCCGGAATTGCTGACGCCCATGCTGGCGCGCGCCCGCGACGGCGTTGATGTGGTTTACGGCAAGCGCGAGTATCGCAAGGGCGAGACATGGTTTAAAAAAGAAAGCGCCCGGCTGTTTTACCGAATTTTATCTTTCATGTCCGAGACCAAAATCCCTGAAAATGTCGGTGACTTCCGTCTTATGTCCCGCCGTGTTCTTGATCAATTACTATCCATGCCGGAACAGCAGCGCTTTATCCGCGGCATGATCGCCTGGATCGGATTCCGGCAGGAACCGTTCATGTACACGCGCGATCCGCGCTATGCGGGCGTAACCAAATATCCGCTGATCAAGCTCATTCATTTTGCGATTGATGCCATCTCCAGTTTCTCGATCCGGCCCTTGCGTATTGCTATACCTTTTGCGTTATTTGGCGCAACGCTGGCGGCATTGCTGGGGCTTTATGCCATTTATGGGCATTTTTTCAGTACCGCCGTTTCTGGCTGGGCTTCGCTGGCGTGCCTGATTACATTTTTCAGCAGCCTCCAGCTTGTTTGCATCGGCTTGATCGGTGAATATATCGGCCGTACCTATATTGAGGTCAAACGCAGGCCGCTTTTTATCATTCGCGAGGTCATCCGCAAGCCGGCCGCCAAACCGCGTGCCAAAAAATCCAAGGAAACAGCCCTCAATGGACGCTGAGTATTACCGCCAGATGGCGGCCCAGCAGCAGGATCACTGGTGGTATCGGGGTCGGCGCTCTATCTTGCAATATTTGATCCGGCATTATATCGCGCCTGAAAAATCAAAGCTGATACTGGAGGCCGGATGCGGTCCCGGCGCGAATTTGAATATGCTAAAAACCTTTGGCGATGTATGGGCGTTTGAGCCTGATACATGGGCGGCCCGTCATGCCGCTGATATCTCCGGCCTTGATGTGCGGGAGGGCGGGCTGCCAGCGCCGATGCCTTTTGATGGCGATTTCGATCTGGTCTGCGCTTTTGATGTGATTGAACATATCGAAGATGATCATGCGGCGATGCGGGCTCTTTACGATAAAACAAAGCCCGGCGGGTATGCGCTTTTTACGGTTCCCGCGCATCAATGGCTCTGGTCCGCGCATGATGATATCAATCATCATAAACGCCGTTATTCCCGCGCGGAATTTATGCGCCTGCTCGAAGGATCGGGCTATGGCTTGAAAAAAATATCCTATTATAATTGTGCGCTTTTTCCGGCGGCGGCATTGGTGCGATTGATTAAGAACAGGCTGGGCACTTATGACAGGCCTGATACCGTAATGCCGCCGGCGTTTTTAAATACTTTGTTGTTTGTAATTTTTGCCGCGGAAAAATTCCTGCTGCGCTTTGTCAATCTTCCCTTTGGTCTTTCGATTATTGTTGTGGCACAAAGGCCGCAGGCATGAAGGAATTGCTGCGCCGTTTTATAATTTTTTGCGGGGTAGGGGTTATTAACACACTGGTGGCGCTCGCGGTTATTCTGGCGCTTTCTTCCTATGCCGGGTTTCATCATGTGCTCTCCAATTTTCTGGGCTATATGTTTGGCCTTGTTCTGGGATTTGTCCTGCACCGCTTTATCACGTTTCGGGATATGGCCCGGCCCGGCGGGATACGGGGCGAATTCAAGCTCTTTACCGTTGTTTTTGCGATTGCCTATATAACCCAGCTTTTGGCGGTTATGGCCATGATTGATGTATTGGCCCTGCCAGAGGCTTTCTCCCAGATTGCAGGGGTCGGGGTTTATGTTATCATCTCATTTCTGGGCAATCGTGCCCTGACATTTTCATCGAAAGGCATGAATGCGCCATGAAAAAAATCGTGATCACCGGCGGGGCTGGGTTTATTGGTTCGCATATTGTTGATCATTTTGAATCCGCTTATCCGGCGGCGCAGATCGTTGTCTTTGATAAAATGACTTATGCGGCTGATATTCAAAACATCATGCATCATGTCAAATCGGGGCGGGTCAAGCTGATTGTGGGCGATATATGCGATCTGGAATCCAGCGCGCGCGCGGTGCAGGGCGCCGATCTTCTTATTCATGCCGCCGCCGAAAGCCATGTTGATAATTCATTCGGCAATTCTTTGGAATTCTCCCGCACCAATGTTTTGGGCACGCATGCGCTTATGGAGGCCGCGCTGAAAGGCGGCATCCCCAAAATCATTCATATCAGTACCGACGAAGTCTATGGCGAGGTTGTTGATGGCGCGGTGGCGGAAGATGCTATTTTATCACCGACCAATCCCTATTCCGCCAGCAAGGCCGCGGCCGACATGGTGATTAACGGCTATCGCCGGTCTTTTTCCCTGCCCGTGATTACGGTGCGGTCGAATAATATTTTTGGCATTCGCCAGTACCCGGAAAAAATTCTGCCTAAATTTATTCTTCAACTTATGACCGGGCAAAAACTCACTTTGCATGGCACCGGCAAGAACCGCCGTCATTTTCTGGCGGCGCGGGATCTTACAGCCGCGCTGGAGCTTCTGGTCAAGAAAGGCGAGATTGGCCATACCTATAATATCGGCACGACGGATGAGTTTAAGAATATTGAGATCGCGCATATGATCTGCGGCGTGTTTGGCCTTGACCCGGATGAGCAGATTACCTTCATTGCCGACCGGCCCTTTAACGATGCGCGTTATGCCGTGACATGGGAGCCTTTGCAGAAACTAGGCTGGAAACCAGGTATCAGGCTGGAGAATGAAATCCGCAGCATGGCGGCCTGGTATGCTGAAAATTTCACGCGCTATGCGCTTGAGGGCCAGAAAATATTGCGAAAACCTAAATAGAGGTGCAATCATGGCCATTGCGCTGATTGGAAAAAACAGTTTTCTGGGCCGGGCTTTATTGAACGATTTCGCATCACGGGATTGGACTTCTTTTTCTCATCATGACGCATTGCACGCTGATTTAAAAGGATTTCAATGTATTGTAAACTGCGCCTTTGATCCCGCGCTTAAAACCGGTCCTTATGATCCTGCCCATGATATCGACCTTAAAATCGTGCAGAAAATTCAGGCTGCGAATACGCATTATGTGATGCTCAGCTCCCGCCTTGTATATGGGCCACGAGGCCAAGTCGATATGATCTTGCATGAGAATGACGTGCCGCATCCGGAAAATTTTTATGCGCGCGCCAAATATGAAACAGAAAAATCTCTGGTTGCTTTATTGGGGCAAGCGCGCGTTACGATATTGCGGATCGGCAATATCTTTGGCGCCGAAGAAGGGCGCAGCACATTCATGGGGCGCGCCTTGCAGAATCTGAAACAAAAAGGTGAAATTGTTTTTGATATGCCGGGCGATGCCATCCGCGATTTCCGCGGCGCCTCAAGCTGGGCGATGGCGATGGGTATAATTGCACAAAATCCCAAAGGCGGTATTTATAATCTGGGCGCGGGCTTTGGCACTGAAGCGCAGGAGATCGCGCAAACTCTGATCAATGCCCATGGAAGCGGCAATCTGGTCATACGGCCTGAAAAACCCGCTGATTCATTTGTGCTGGATATGAATAAAACCAGTGCGGACTACGATATACCGGCCTATACCAGAACCCAATTGCTATCGGATCTGCGGGCTTTGCTTGATGGGCGTTTAGCCGATATCGGTTAAAATCTCGACGGAAAATCCGCGGGCCTGCAGGTTTTTCACGATGTCGTGTACATGATCGGAATCGCGGGCTTCGATCACGATATCAAGCTCTGCGCGTTTTAGGGATATTGTCTGCATCATGCGCTGGTGAATGACTTCGACAACATTCGCGCCGGAATCACCAATCACCGTGGCAATGCCCGAAAGCTGGCCCGGCGTATCATCAATCTCAAATCTCAGGCGGGTAATTCTTCCATCCCGCACCATGCCGCGCATGATCAGGGTTGAGAGCAGGCGGGAATCGACATTGCCGCCGCACAGCACCAGGCCCACTTTTTTGCCGCGGTAGAAATCAAGATTTTTTTCGATCACCGCCAAACCGGCTCCGGCTGCACCTTCGGCGACCAGTTTTTCGGAGGACAGGAAATCAAAGACCGCTTCCTCGATCTCGGCCTCATCGGCGGTATCCACACGGCTGACCAGACGGTTGATAATCTCGATATTGCGCGGTGCGGGGCTTTTGACGGCAATGCCTTCTGCCAGTGTCGGGCCGCCCACGGGGCCGTTGCGTCCTTCTTTTAAGGCATTCACCGCATCGTATAATTCGGCCTGCGCGCCGACAACCTCGATGCCGGGTTTGATGCCCTTGACGGCTGTGGCCACGCCGGCGATCAATCCGCCGCCGCCGATGGGCACAACAATCACATCCAGATCAGGGCGGTCTTCAATCATCTCAAGGCCCAATGTGCCTTGGCCCGCGATAATCGCATCATCATCAAATGGATGCACAAAAGTCAGGTTGTCATTTTCGGCGCGGCGCATGGTTTCCGATACGCCCTCATCGAATGTCTTGCCGTAGAGAATGACTTTTGCGCCGAAATCCTCAGTCTTTTGGATTTTATTAAACGGCGTGCCCAGCGGCATGATGATAGTGGCCGGGATGCCAAGGCGCGTGGCGTGATAGGCAACACCTTGTGCATGGTTTCCGGCGCTGCAGGCGATCACGCCACGTTTGCGCTGATCGGCATCAAGTGTCAGCAGCTTGTTCAGCGCGCCTCTGGCCTTGAACGCATTGGTATATTGCAGATTCTCTAATTTCAGATAAAGATCAATGCCCAGATGCAGCGATAAACGTGCCGCGCGAACAGTGGGCGTGCGAATGATTGAATCCTTGATCGCCTTGTGTGCGTTCTGGATATCCTCAAGCGTTACCGGCATTATCTTGCGCCCTTCATAAAGTTTAAAAAAGGCAGATTAAGGCCATTTGCCCATCAGGGCAATTATTTCGTGAAATATGGCGGTTTATATGGGGCGCAGGGCGCTGTAATACCCATCTGGCCTTTGATGAAAGGGCTGGGTATTCGGGGTAACATACATGGCGCTTTCGTAATCCAGCTCCAGCATGGTGATGGATTCTTCGGGATTGATCTCTTCGGGCAAGGGCGGGCCGAAGGTCACGGGAACCTGACCGAAAATATTCTTTCTGATGATATCCGGCTTGGCATCCTGTGCCTTGAAGGTAAAGACGCTTTTGACCTTGCAGCCAAAATGGAGGCTGCCGCTCATATCGGGTTTTGCGATGCTGATATCTATGACATGACCGGGCTTCAAGACGCTTTTTTCACTCAAGGCCCAGCTTTCGGGCGTGCCGCGTACCAGAACGCCGTTCCGTTCACCGAATATGCCGCGCAGGCGCTCACCGATTGTAGGCATGAAATAAAAATCCCTGTTTTTCTTATATCTTGATCGGTATTTAGCCATAAGTGATGCTGATTTGCAAATATGCCTGTTGAGAGAAAGACGCGATTTGCAAAAAATGCTTTCATATTGCGAATCGGTTCTGTTACTCTTGTATTAGAAGTTTTTCAGTCCTTTAAGAGGAATCCCTCTTGGTCCCAACCAAAAACGCTTCTCATCCTTGTTTTCCGGCCCCTGCGCCGCGCCGCGCCGCCCGTTCGGGCCTGCATCCCTTCGCATTTTCCGCTTTTTCTCCTCACCACCGCCGTCCCTTTCACCCTAGCCATAAGGAACCATGCCCTATGTCGAAAAAAGCCGATCGCAAATCCCGCAAGAACCGCAGCAATTACCAGCAAAGAGATAACGTCGTCGTTCCGGGAGTTTTTGATCAGGGCGCGGCATGGCATCCGCTGGACGATGAGATTGATAACCGCCGCGATCAGAGCTACATCAAGAAAATTAAGCCACGCTCCGCCGGGCAGGAACAGTTGATGAAGGCCATTGCGGACTATTCGCTGACCCTGGCCATCGGCCCGGCCGGCTCCGGCAAGACATATCTGGCAATCACGGCGGCTGTTGAGGCGCTGGAAAAAGGCCAGATCGAACGTATTATTCTCTCGCGTCCGGCGATGGAGGCCGGTGAGTCCCTTGGCTATCTGCCGGGCGACATGCATGAGAAAATGGCGCCTTACCTGCGCCCGCTTTATGATGCGCTGGGCGATCGGATGGGCGGCAAGAAGGTGCGCCAGTATATCGAGGACGGCACGATTGAAATCGCGCCCGTTGGCTTTATGCGCGGGCGTACATTGAACAATGCCTTCGTGGTGATTGACGAGGCGCAGAACTGCACTTACGTGCAGCTGAAAATGCTGCTCTCGCGTCTTGGCTGGCATTCCACGATGGTGGTGACAGGCGATCCGGATCAGACCGATCTGCTGCCCGAACTCTCCGGTCTTGATAAAATCGCGCGTCGTCTAGAAGCCATCCAGAACGTGGCCGTGGTGCGCCTCGACCAGCAGGACATCGTGCGCCACCCGCTGGTGGCTGAAATGCTGGATGTTCTGTAAAGATATTTGCTGAAATATGCGTACAGGCTTGTCCTTGTCGCGTGATGCTCTATATTTGAGGGGGTAAATTTCTACCCCCTCATTTATTATGGAGATTATCACAATGAGCATTCTCTACACCGCCCATGCCACCGCCACCGCAGGCCGCGAAGGTCATGCCGCAACAGATGATAAAAAAATTGATGTCGATCTTTCGCCGCCTGGATCAAATGGCCCCGGTTCCAACCCGGAGCAGCTTTTTGCCTGCGGTTATGCCGCCTGTTTCGGTGAGGCCGTCAAAGCCATGGCTAAAAAGGAAGGTCTTGCACCGGCATCGGTCAGCATTCATTCCACGGTGAATCTGAACAAGGATGATAGCGGGTTTTATCTTTCTGCCGCGCTGAATGCTGAAATTCCGGGTATCAGCCAAGGCGATGCCGAAAAGCTGGTCGGGCTTGCACATCAGATCTGCCCGTATTCCAAGGCAACGCGCGGGAATATCGCGGTGGAGCTTTCGGCCAATGGCCAGAAGTTGCAGGCCAAGGCCGCCTAGGATAACAAAGCTCTAAAATTAAAAAGCCGCCCTGTTTCGAGGGCGGCTTTTTTTATGATCGCTGATTGTTCTACTGCGTGCGGCGTGTCTGCAGCTGGCGGATTTTTTCCTCGTATGAGGCGCGCTGGGACTCCAGCGCGTTCTTGGCTTCTTCCAGTTGCTTTTCCATGGAGGAAAGACGCGCGAGCTGCGCCTGATCCGTAACATTGGGATCAAAGAGCATCATCTCCAGTTCTTTTTTCTCCATGGTGCACTGGGCGCGTTCTTTCTGGATCTGTTGGCCCAGACGCGCCAGTTGACGCTCGGCTTCATTGTAACGCATCGTGGCTTCTTCTAAGTTCCAGTTCTCGGATGAAACCTCAAGGCGCTCTTTCTCCGAGGCTTTTAATGTGCGCTCCAGCTCGGCGTTCAGCTGATCGTTCTCTTGGCTCATCAAGCTGATCTTGTTTTCCATCTCGCGCATTTTCTGGTCCATGCCGGGTGGTATGGCCGGGACGCTTTCGACATGCTTTTCCGGCATTGCCCGGTCTGTGAAATCAACCTCGGCTTTTGATTTTTGCGTGGTGATGATGGGTTTGGGGCTGGAGATGGATGTTGTAATTTTTTCAGGCGGCGGCGTTATGGCGGGTGCATCGTCTGCTTTGTCTTCCGCCTGTTTCTCTTCTGCCTCATCGGCTTTGATGTCGGCGGATTTTTCTTCCGTGCCGCCTGACACCGAAGTCTCTTCTTCCTTGATGATGGCCGATGGAATGGGCGCGGCATCATCATTTTTTTGCGCGGCGGGGTCGGCAGGCGCAGCACTGGGCGCGGCAAAGTCTGCGATCTCAGCCATTAATTCATCGGAATCAAGAACCTTGTTATTCACCTTCTCAACATCTCTGGTTTCGCCGGGCGCGGGCAGCGGAATTTCATCCGCCTTCTCGGCTGTCTTTGTTTCTGGCTCAATTTTTGCCGCAGGTTTCTGGCTCTCAGGCTCTGCGCTGGCAATTGGCGCAGGCGCAGTAACGCCCTGACAGCGTGTGAATTGCGGCATCGAGGCGGCAAGGCCCGTCAGATAAAAACGAAAGACATTGCCATCCAGATCAATATCCAAAACGCTGCCCGATTTCATGGCATCGAAAAGAGTATTTTGGCCTTTCATGTTAATGACCATGACTTCCGGTTCAAAGGCCTTGGCCGGCAGGCTGGCCGATGTTTTACCCGGAACGGAGACTTTAGCGGTCATGGTCTGGCCGGGCGTGAAGGCGGGCTGGCGGATATTCAGGCTCAAGGTCTCGATGGCCCCCGATGCGCTTGTGAGCTGGAGGAAAAATCCGTTGTTAAATTCATTGCCCATGACACAGCGCGCTGGTCCCTGACCTGCGGCTCCGGCGGCTTTGACGCTCCAGCTGGAGACCGGATGGAAATACACATCCTTGGGATCGGCCGCCTTGGCGGGGCCGGCAAGGGCCATGCCCATAATTAAAAGGGAGGAGAATTGAGCAAGCTTTACAATCATGGATGAACCCGTTTCCATTTTTATCCGTGGGGCCATAACGGCCAAAATCAGGGCTTATGCTAGCATTGTGTACCCTGAAGCACAATTCCCTATATATAGAGGGCAATCCCTGTTAGACTTGTGGCATGACAATAGATGCCCTGACCGACCGTATCCGCCAGAAAATGTCCCTCGCCCATGGCTTGCAGGCCAGGGTGAAATTCGATTGCGGGGATGATGGAATCATCTTTGCCGATACCACGCAAAGCCCGCCGGTGCTCTCCAATGAAGACAGCGAGGCGGATGTGACTTTTGTCTGCAGCGCCGCGACGCTGGAGAAAATCATGGATGGCAATCAGGATCCGACCATGGCTTTCATGATGGGCAAGCTCAAGGTCAAGGGCTCGATGGGGCTGGCCATGAAGCTCAATTCCATTCTTGAGGATTAAGTTCTTTTTTAAAAATCCCGGTATCCCAAAGAAAAACCCCGGATCTTTCGAACCGGGGTTTTGTATTTTTATTTTCTCTGGCCGCTGGCTTAGAAGCTGTAGTTTACGCCAAGGGCTACAATACCCACATGACCTTCCGTGTCGGCACGAACCTGCGCCGGAACAGCAGGGATATTGCGTGTTACGTTGACGCTTTCATCCGCGATGTCGATATAGGTACCGGCAAAGTCAAATGACCATCTGTCATTCAGCGTATATGTACCGCCGGCCGAGAACCAGTGACGGTCGCCATCGGGCGTACGACTGGTACGGTATTCATCGGTTGTTGGTGTCTGGTCGAACTGGTAACCGGCGCGCAATGTCCAGGCATCGTTCAGCTTGTAATCAAAACCGGCAGCAAAGGCCCAAGTGGATTGATAGTTCTGCTCGATGCTGCCAACGGCCGCGCCCAGAACGTTACGGATTTCAATGCGCTCGAAATCGTTCCAGCCAAACCATGTGGCCGTTGCCAGAAGCGTCAGGCGCTCATTGAGGTCATGGGCAACGCTGAATGAGGCCATATCGGGGAGCACCAGCGAGGCATTACCGACGATATCGGCGTTCACAAGGGCGGAGCCTGTGTTTGCAATACGCAGACGGCCTTCCAGCTCGTGATCCATCTCGGAACGGTAATCAAGGCCAAGACGCGTGCCGGTCCATGGCTCGGCAATCACGCCAACCTTAAAGCCAGCGGATACATCATCACCATCCAAAGATTGCGTGCCTTCCGTACCGGCGAAAACGTTGTTTTTCAGGTCGGCTGTGACATGCTCGACGATCACGCTACCGCCGATCGATAGGCGGTCATTGATCTTGAAGGCAAAGCTGGGCGAGATATCAATCGTTGTCAGTTCTGTTTCTGTGGAATCATAACGACCAAACCAGCCATCATCATATTCATTGGCAAGGCCAAAGGGCGCGGATACGCCAAGGCCGATCCAGAACTGGTTGGTGACCTGCTTGGTGATGTAGGCATTGGGAACAGGTGTCGGCTCATAAGGATTGCCGCCATCGCCGCCGGTGACGGCTACGCCGCCGCGTGTGGAGCCACGGTTTGTCATCTGGCTGTCAGGGACCAGGAGATGCACGCCCAGATGGGCATTGCCGCCTTCAAGATATGTCATTGCCGCCGGGTTGAAGAAGATAACGCTGGCATCGCGCGGCTGCGCGCCCTGTCCGGCAAAGGCCGACCCCAGACCCGATACGGATTGTTCCTGCAGATAAAATCCTGCGGCCATAGCAGGCGTAGCAGCAAAAGTCAGAATGGGCAATACGCTAATGCAGCTGCGAAGGGCTGATGTCAGTTTCATGGCAGAGTCCTTTTAAATTGTTCGTGAAAGTGAAGGTGAATCTTGTCTCAAGCCTATCGGCAAATATTGAGATGGTAAAGGCAGAGTGTGACTTCTTTCTATGCTGCGGCTGCACAGTGTATTATTTGTGCAACAGTAATATTGCAATGCAGTAATTATTGAATTTTACTGATGATATCTTGCGCCATGTAGTCAGGCGTATCTTCCAGCCTGTATATGGATAATGCCTTGTTGTCTTGGCTCATCAGGTAAATAAAGGTGGAATGATCGATTGTGTAATCGCTCATGCCCTCATCTTGTACTTTGCTGGCAAAAATTCTGTAATTCTTTTTTATGTCATCTATCTGTGCGGTTGTCCCGGTCAGGCCAATCAGGCGCGGATCGAACAGCGCGACATACTTGCTCATGACATCCACCGTGTCACGCTCCGGGTCCAGCGTGATAAAAAGCGGTGTAATTTTCGCGGCCAGATCCGGCGGCAGGGTATTCATGGTTTGTGTTATTTTTTGCAGCTCGGTCGGGCAGATGGCCGGGCAGAAGGTAAAGCCGAAATAGATCAGCTTGTAACGGCCTTCATAATCTTTCTCCGTAACGGCCTTGCCGGTGTGATCACTCAGGCTGAATGGTCCGCCCATATCAATACCGGCCATCGGCACGGCGCCGGTTTCAGGCGATAATGTCGGGGGCTTTAATATTGTGGCGGCGTCTTGCGGCGCTTGCGTGTTCACAATAACCAGGCCGATGGCAATGCCGATCAGGGCGAAGATAATGATGCGGATTGTGCGGCCGGGCATGGTCATGGCTTTATTGCGGGTCCTTTGATCCTTGTCTTGATGAATACGCATAAATATGTAAGTGTGCGGTCGGTAGAAGTCAAAGACTTCTGATTGATAACAGCCTTCGGGGTGTCTTTATTAAAGCCTGCAACTGCAGGCCGCCGGAAGTCCGGCGCTTTTGCGTTTAATAAAGACTGAGAGCATACCCGTTGAACCTGAGTGGTTAGAACCGCCGTAGGGAAAGGATAAAAATGCCGCATATTATCATCGAATATTCCGATCATCTGCATCTGGATGTCGAAAAACTTACCTTTGAACTGCACCGCGCTCTCTGCGCGCAGCCCACGGTCGTTGCCGCCGCCGTCAAGACACGCGCCATCCCCGTCAAGGCCAGCGTCGTAGGCGACGGTGAGCAGCAGGATAAAATGATCCATATTGCGCTGAAACTTTTGCCCGGCCGCGATGATGATTTGCGTAAATCCATGGCGCAGGCTTTGTTCGATACCGCGCGCAAGGTTTCGATTGATGACCGGATTTCGCTATCCGTCGAAACGGTTGAACTCCACGCCGCCAGCTACACGAAATAATCCCGTTAAAATATTTTTGAAATAAGGTAAGGAAATTTTCTCATGAAAAATGAAAAGCATGTCTGCCCGTCAACCACTCATGTCACGCGCGGTGCGCTGACCGGATCGCGCAAAATCTATCTCGGCGATCTCAAGGTTCCGATGCGCGAGATTGCCCTGACCAATGGCGATAGCATGACGGTCTATGACACATCCGGGCCTTACACGGATGATGCCGTTGAGCTGGATATCATGCGCGGGCTGCCGAAAATCCGCCAGAGCTGGATTTTGGGCCGGGGTGATGTGGAGGAAGTTCAGGGCCGCCATGTGCAGCCGATGGATAACGGTTATAAGGACGAGGCTGCGCTGGCGCGGCGCAAGGTCAAGCACGAAAAATTCCCGGCCAGCCCTGATAAACCGCTGCGTGCCAAACCGGGCAAGAATGTCTCCCAGATGCATTATGCGCGGGCCGGCATCATCACACCGGAAATGGAATACATCGCCATTCGCGAAAATCAGGCGCGTGAGGCTGTCTATAACAACAAGGGCGGCGAAGGTTTCGGCGCGGTGCTGCCTGATTTTATCACCGGCGAATTTGTGCGTTCTGAAATCGCATCGGGCCGCGCGATCATCCCCAACAACATTAATCACCCTGAGTCCGAGCCCATGATTATCGGGCGGAATTTTCTGGTGAAAATTAATGCCAATATCGGCAACTCTGCCGTGACATCCTCGATCGGTGAGGAAGTTGATAAGATGGTCTGGGCCACAAGATGGGGCGCGGATACGATCATGGATCTTAGCACCGGAAAAGATATCCACGACACGCGCGAATGGATCTTGCGGAATTCCCCCGTTCCCGTGGGCACGGTTCCCATTTATCAGGCCCTTGAAAAAGTCGGCGGCATTGCCGAGGATTTAAGCTGGGATATCTTTAAGGATACGCTGATCGAACAGGCCGAGCAGGGCGTTGATTACTTCACCATCCACGCCGGGGTGCGCCTGCCTTTCGTGCGCTATACGGCTGACCGGATTACCGGGATTGTTTCGCGCGGCGGGTCGATCATGGCCAAATGGTGCATGGCGCATCACAGAGAGTCTTTCCTTTATACGCATTTCGAGGAAATCTGCGACATCATGAAAGCCTACGACGTGGCGTTTTCGCTGGGCGATGGCTTGCGCCCCGGCGCCATTAAGGACGCCAATGACCGCGCGCAATTCGCCGAGCTGGATACGCTGGGCGAACTGACGCAGATCGCGTGGAAGCATGACGTGCAGACGATGATCGAGGGGCCGGGCCACGTTCCCATGCACCTCATCAAGGAAAACATGGACAAGCAACTTAAAGCCTGTGCGGAGGCGCCGTTCTACACGCTGGGGCCGCTCACCACCGATATCGCGCCGGGTTACGATCATATCACCTCGGCCATCGGGGCCGCACAGATCGGATGGTTCGGCACGGCCATGCTGTGTTATGTGACACCGAAGGAGCATTTAGGGCTGCCCAACCGCGATGATGTTAAAACCGGCGTGATCACATACAAAATCGCCGCCCATGCCGCGGATCTGGCCAAGGGGCATCCGGGCGCGCAGCGCCGTGACGATGCCCTGTCACTGGCACGATTTGAGTTCCGGTGGGAGGATCAATTTAACCTCTCCCTCGACCCCGATACGGCGCGCAGCATGCATGACGAAACCCTCCCGGCGGAAGCGCATAAACATGCATCGTTTTGTTCCATGTGCGGGCCGAAATTCTGCTCCATGAAAATCACGCAGGATGTAAGGGATTTTGTCGCGAGCGAGGATGCGAAGAAGGTGGCTTGATCATCCATAAACCCTCTCCCCATGGGGAGAGGGCAGGGTGAGGGGGATCGTTATCGGGTAATCATATAATGTCACCCCCGCGCAGGCGGGGGTCTGGCTTTTTAACCACAAAGACGCGAAGTTTTTTACATCGTCATTGCGAGGCGCGGAGCGACGTGGCAATCCATTTTTAAACCACGAAGTCACGAAGGACACGAAGTTTTACGAATCTGTGCGTTACCCTTCCGCCCGTCATTGCACGGCCTGTTCGTGCAATTCAGAATCGGTTTAAGGTTTCATATTTTGGTTAAATTAAATATTTTATGATGATAGAGAGTAGATTGGATGCCAGATAAGCAAAAAAATAAAAAGTTGGAATTCATAAAAATTTGGTCTCCGCTATTAGTAATTATTTTTTGGTTATTAAATTTGGCCACGGTTCTCTATTTTGGAAATTTTAAAGAAAGTGGAGTATTCGGAGATACATTTGGCGCGGTAAATGCGCTTTTTTCAGGGCTTGCATTTGCAGGCCTTATATATGCAATTTTATTGCAACAAGAAGAGCTTTCTTTGCAAAGAAATGAATTGCGTCTTACAAGAGAAGAGTTTTCCTCTCAGAATAAAACACTAGCAAAGCAGAGATTTGAAAATACATTTTTTAACATGCTGTCTCTGCATAATGAAATTGTGGATGCTGTAAAAACGATTTCTGCCTTTTCTTCAAATTCTATAGCTGGAAGAGACTGTTTTTTAAGTTTTTATGAAGTTCTACTTAGGCAATGGAATATAAGAGATAACCCTAATTATCGTCGTGCAGATTCTCTAAAATTAGAAACGCCTGAAGACATATATGCTTACATTTATAAGAAAAATCTATCTAAAAAGATCGGTCATTATTTTAGAAATTTATACAGAATATTTGTATTCATTGATGAGAGTGACATCGAAGATAAAAATTTTTATGCTAAAATAATAAGGGCACAGCTTTCTGATCATGAATTACTCATTCTATTTTATAATTGTTTTTATTTTGAATTGGGAAAAAATTTTCAACAATATGCCATCAAGTATGAAATTTTTGATAATATTCAAAAAGATAAACTTCTTCATCCTAGTCATTTTGATGTTTTGTCAAAAGAGCCGGATCCCCGCCTTTGCGGGGATGACGGTTGAAGGAAGGGCGCATAAAAACCTTCGTGTCCTTCGTGGCTTCGTGGTTAAAATTTTAGGGCGGATCAGGCATTGCTGCGCGTAAAATTTTTAAGGCGATAGTATTTCTAGATTGCTTCGCGGAGTTTACCCCCTTGAAGAAGGGGGCTCGCAATGACAAGATGGGCGGTGCGATAAATTGAAAGATTTCCCCATGACCCCCACCGATCACGACTCTGACGACAACGACCACTCCCTCCCGCAATTTTCGCATACGGGGAAGGAAGCCGATAGCGATCTCAATGCCCTTGTGATAAAGGCCATCACATCCGACTGGCAAAACATCACTGGCGTGATGTCGGCGGTGTTTGACGATCCGGCTTTCAACAAAAACCGTTATAACGCGCAGGATGTGGCCGAATGCATTTATGTGCTAGTGGATTCGGGCCAAATAGACGTGCAGGGCAATATGCGCCGCTGGCGCGAGGGGCAGATCAAGCGCAAATGAGTTGCGAGGCGCAAGGTTCAAGGTTCAAGATTCAAGAGTTAAGATAATCTTGACCGGGCGGGAAAATTATAGGACTATATTCCTTTCTTTGTGAGGGTGAACCGAGCGGGTCCGTTCACAGGGATAATTTAAAAACGAACTGAACAAAAAGGATGTTAAGTCATTGAAAATGCTGATGCGCCGAACAAAAAAATCGAAAACGCAATATCGAACTGAACAAAAGCCTGGAAAGGTCTTGCTGGCTGCGGCTTTGGCGATGGTGCTCCTGGCCGGGTGCTCTACGGCGGATAACCGGGAAATCAGACGGCCATCGGGCAGTGCCTCGAAAATGAGCTCGGACACGCTTTGTTATCGTTATGCCTATGCGAAAACGGATGGCGATATCGCGGCCGAGGTCCGGGCGCGGGGCCTTGATTGCGCGGCGATGCTGGGGGTGGATGATCCATCCGGCGGGTATTAGGAAATTTGTATTTTGGTGCAAGGCTGTCTATAAACAGGTCTTGACAGGAAGGGCGCGTTTTATAATAAGTGTTATAAAGTAACATAAAGAGCGCTGCGTAATATTACTATGAGTGAACATCATCACGACCACGATCATGACCACAAAAAAGCCAAAACGCCGGTTATTTTTGGCGCGGCTTCTGCACCCATCAATGACAATAAACCCAAGGCGCCTGTTTTTGATTTTCCTTCTGCCGCATCTGTAACGGCTCTGATGGCGGCGCAGAATAAAACGCCGCAATTTACTGTGCCGAAATTTGAACCCCCGCCCGCCCCGAAAAGCCGCATGAGACGCGCATGGGATGCGGTGAAGGGGTTTGCCCATGATTACAAAAAGCCGCTCATCTGGGCGGGGTCGGCGGCGCTGGCGGCGGGGTCTGCTGCGGTGAATACCGATCTGGCATTGCCGGCGCTTCTGGTGCTGGGGACGGCGGCGGGTTACCTGATGCACCAGACCAGCGATTTTGCCATGGCCGATCTGGAACGTTATGGGCAGAAGAAGAAAATCTCGCCCATATCACTCGGCGTGCTGGGCGGGATGATCCATACGGCCAATGAATTTCTGGTCTCGATGATGGCCCTGCGGCAAGGATCGCCGGATCTGGCGATCTCCAATATCGTGGGCGGGTCGATTGCCCATACCATGCTGGTGCTGGGCGCTTCGGCCGCGATTGCCGGGATTGGCAAGGGCACGGGGCTGGGCTGGAAATTCAATACAGGCGTATTTGCCGGATCGACCGGGATTTTCGGCGCGCAGATTTTATCGGGTGAATTCTCCGCCCCGGCCGGTGCTGTAATGGCGGCATCCGGGCTTTATTATTTGTGGCGGCGCACGCGCGGCGGCGAAGTTCACGATCATCATGAACATGGGCATCACGATCATGCTCACGCACATGATGAAGCCGGGGAATCCGAGCCGCATTTCCATGTGCATGGCGGGGATTGCTGCGCGCATGGGCATGATCATTCCTCCACGCCGGCTGAGGAAAAACGCGCGCCGTGGAAGGACTTTGCTTCTGCCGGGGCTTCGCTGGCGGCGTTGATTGCAGTTTCCGATGTTCTGGTGAAACAGATTCTGGATACCGCCGATGAACATGGGATATCGCACACGGCGATGGGTCTAAGCGTAGCGGCGCTGGCCACCACCATGCCGGAGATGATCATGACGGTCAAAGCCGCCATCCGCAAGAAATCCGAATTCGCGCTGGGCAATGTCATGGGCTGTAACATCACCAATACGCTGGTGGTGGGCGGTATTGTTGCCGGGCTTGGCGCTTTGGGCGGGCAGGCCGTGGAAATCCCGGCGGCGCTTAAAACCGATACGCTTGAGGGCATGGTCAATATTGGCATGTTTCTGGGTGGCACGGCGCTGGCTTGTCTGGCGTTGGTGGCGCAAAAAGGCGAGATCAAGCGCTGGCAGGGGGCGGCGGCTGTGGCACTTTATATTGGATATCTGGCCTCGATGCCGATTATCGGAAACGGGCATGCGCTGATTCATTCGCATGAAGAACCCAAACAGCAGATCGAGGATCTCAATCCGTCATTGCCGACACTGTCCTTTGATTGATTTTCCTTGAGCATAAGACTCTAAAACTATCTGGACAGTGCGGGAATCTCTGGTATATCTCAATAAACAATAACTTTGAGAATCAGGGCTTTCATTATCATGAAACATACTCCCTTGCATGCTTTGCATGTAAAGCTTGGCGCAAAAATGGGCGAGTTCGCCGGATATGACATGCCGCTGTATTACGGCGAAGGTGTCATCAAGGAACATGAATGGGTTCGCTCCCATGCCGGGCTGTTTGATGTGTCCCATATGGGGCAGATTACCCTGCAGGGTGAAGGTGTGGCGCAGTTTCTGGAATCTCTCACGCCATCCGATTTTCAGAATAAGAAACCCGGCCGCGCGCAATATACGGTGCTGCTGAACGAGGCAGGCGGCATTGTCGATGACCTGATTATCACCCGCGTGGACGAGGACAAGTTCTTCGCCGTGATCAATGCGGGCTGCAAGGAAAAGGATATTGAATGGATCAAGGAGAGAATGCCCGATAGCATCCGCATGATCCGTCATGATGACCGCGCATTGCTGGCGCTGCAGGGCGGTTGGTCCGAGCGCGTGTTGCACGAGATACTGGGCGTTGAGGCGCATGAGCTTCCCTATATGCATATGATGAGCGCAGAGGCGCCGGATGGTAGTGAGATGTTCGTCAGCCGTCTGGGTTATACCGGCGAGGATGGTTTTGAGCTGAGCGTTTATAATGAGCTGGCCGAGGAAGTCATGGAAAAGCTGCTGACGCATTCCGTGGTAAAACCGATTGGTCTGGCCGCGCGGGATTCGCTGCGTCTTGAGATGGGATATGCGCTTTACGGGCATGATATCAATGCCGAGACTTCGCCGGTTGAGGCCGGAATTTCATGGGTGATCTCCAAGACAACATCCGGCTATCCCGCTTATGAGCGCATCCAAAAAGAGCTGAACGACGGAACGTCCCGCAAGCTGGTGGGTGTGAAGCTGCTGGATAAGGGCGTGGCGCGCGAGGGCGCGGAATTGCGCGATGAGCAGGACAAGGTTATCGGCGCGTTGACCAGCGGCGGGTTTTCACCGTCCTTGAAAGAATCGATCGGTCAGGGTTACATCGAAACGAAATACGCGAATACCGGTACGAAAATCTTCGTCAATGTGCGCGGCAAGAATATCCCGGCGCAGGTTGAGGCCATGCCGTTCCGCCCGGCGCGGACCAAATCCATGAAGAAAAAAGCAGCATAATTTTAAATTTAAATTCTTAAGGAGCAAAATAAAATGGCACAATTAAAATTCACAAAAGACCATGAATGCGTTTATGTTGATGGCGATATCGCATGGGTCGGCATCACGAAATACGCGCAGGAAGCTTTGGGCGATCTGGTGTATGTCGAACTGCCGGAAGTTGGCAAGAAAATCGGCAAGAAAGACAGTTTCGCCGTTGTTGAATCTGTAAAAACCGCCGCTGATGTTTATTCGCCTGTTGATGGTGAAGTGATCGAGGCCAATGACAATATGCCCAATGATCTGGAGATGATCACCAAGCCCCTGAACGAAGGCGGATGGATTGCCAAGATCAAGATGACCAATCCGGGCCAGCTGGCCGAGTTGATGGATGAGCCTGCATACCAGTCGTATTTGAAGACGCTTTAATCAAAGACAAGCAGGAAACAAGCAGGAAAGAAACCCGATATGCGTTATTTGCCCCAGACTCAAAAATCCCGCGAAGCCATGCTGGCCAAGGCGGGTTATAAATCGGTGGATGATCTGTTTCGTGATGTGCCGAAACAGGCCTTCGTGAAGGGCTTGCCGAATTTGCCATTGCATCAGGGCGAGTTGGAGGTTGAGCGTTATTTATCGGGTTACGCCAACCAGAATACGCATGCAGGATCCGCGCCGTTTTTTCTGGGCGCGGGATGTTACTATCATCATGTCCCTTCGACCGTTGATTACATCATCCAGCGTTCGGAATTTCTGACCGCCTATACGCCGTACCAGCCGGAAATCGCGCAAGGCACGCTGCAGATGATTTTCGAATTTCAGACTTTCATCGCGCAGTTGACCGGGCAGGATGTAGCCAATGCTTCGCTTTATGACGGTGCAACAGCCGCCACCGAGGCCGCATTGATGGCGCAGCGCGTGACCAAGCGCCGCAAGATTGCCATTGGTAATGCGCTAAATCCTGATTACCGCGCGGTGCTGGAAACCTATATGAGCAATTTTGACGATGTCGAGATTGTTGATGGCGCGCCCGATGAAACATGCGCCTGCGTGATCGTGCAATCGCCGGATTTCTTCGGCAATGTTCATGCCTATAAAAAATTCCGCGAGGATTGCGACAAGACCGGCGCATTGCTGATTGTTGTGGTGAATGAAATTATTTCATTGGGCCTGCTGCCTGCGCCTGATGTGGCCGATATTGTCTGCGGCGAGGCGCAAAGCATTGGTCTGGCCATGAGCTTTGGCGGACCGCATTTGGGCTTTTTTGCCTGTAATGAAAAATACCTGCGTCAGATGCCGGGGCGTCTTTGCGGCATGACGGAAGATGCCGATGGGCGGCGCGGATTTGTCCTGACCCTTTCCACGCGCGAGCAGCATATCCGCCGCGACAAGGCGACATCCAATATTTGCACGAACCAGGGTCTTTGCGCCTTGGCCTTTACCGTGCATATGTCGCTGCTGGGTGAAAATGGTTTCCGCGATCTGGCCCGTTTGAATCATGAATCGGCGATACGTCTTGCGGATGCGCTCTCAAAAGTAAAAGGCGTGAAAGTTCTGAACGAGACATTCTTTAATGAATTCCGGATCGAGATGACAAAACCATCCGGCATGGTTCTGGCTGCACTGGCAGAGCGCGGCATCATCGGCGGTTACGCGCTGGAGGGGAATCAGTTGCTGGTTGCGGCCACGGAAATGACCACGGCAGAAAATATCACGCAGTTGTGTGATGCTTTGGGTGAGCTTCTGGCGTGATGAGAATTTTTTCTGTCCATAAAGAGAAAACAGAAGCGTGGCATGGTGGCCGCGCTTCTGCTTTGCAAGCCGCTTCGGAAGTCGCAATAGGACAACCAAAGCCGGCGAACCGTCTGAGAGCGATTAGTCGCGCTCTACAGGGTTTTTCTGGTTTTTACCGGACTGGTTTACATCAGGAGTTTGCTTGCGCTTTTGCTGATCGTCCTTGCCGGGTTTTTGTCTTTCAGGCATTTCTCTTTCAGGGTTGTAAGTATTCATAACCTAACTCCTTTTTGTTTGTAGGGTTGATGCAACAATAACGGACGGATTTAAAATAAGGTTCCGGCAAGGGCTGGAAGAAAAATAAGATTAAAATTTTAAGGAAAAAATGATGAGTGCAGAACGTAAAATTGAGCAGGCTTTGGAGCAGAAAATCATGAATGCTGGCGAAAACAGAGGGCTTCATTATGAAGAAAACCTCCTTTGGGAAAAAGAGCGCTCGGATCATTCCGGCGTCGATCTGCCCAAGGCGCAAGGATTGAAATTGCGTACCGGCGCGGCCGCCCGCGATGATATCGGTCTGCCCCAGGTTTCGGAGCCCCAAGCCCTTCGTCATTTCGTGCGTATGAGCACATGGAATTATTCCATTGATCATGGTTTCTTCCCGCTGGGGTCCTGCACAATGAAACATAATCCGCGCCTGAATGAAAAAGTCGCGCGCCTGCCGGGTTTTGCCCATATCCACCCGAAACAACCGGAAAGCACCATTCAAGGCGCGCTGGGCGTGATGTATGAATTGCAGAACTGGCTGGCCGAACTCACCAATCTGCCGGGCGTGTGTCTATCGCCCGCCGCCGGCGCGCATGGCGAGCTGGCCGGGATGATGACCATTCGCCGCGCGCATGAACATAAAGGCGAGAATAAAAAACGCCGCATCGTTTTGACGCCTGATTCCTCGCATGGCACGAACCCGGCGACGGCGGCGATTTGCGGATACGAGGTCCGCAACATGCCGACAAAAGAAAACGGCATGTTATCGGTCGAGACATTCAAAGAGGCGCTTTATGCGACCGATCCGAATGGTGCGGATATTGCCGCGATGATGGTCACCAATCCCAATACATGCGGATTGTTTGAAAAGGACATTCTGGAGATTTCGGAATTGCTGCGTAAGGCGGGCGCGTATTTCTATTGCGACGGCGCGAATTTCAACGCGCTTGTCGGCAAGGTGCGCCCCGGTGATTTCGGCGTGGATGTGATGCATATCAATTTGCACAAGACGTTCTCCACGCCCCATGGCGGCGGCGGTCCGGGTTCAGGCCCGATTTGCTGCACAAAGGAACTCTCGCAGTTCATGCCTGTGCCCACAGTCGTGAAAAAAGGCGAAGCCTATCATCTGGAGACCAAGGAAGAGCGCCCGGAAACTCTGGGCCAGCTCAAAGGGTTCCAAGGACAGTTCGGCATGCATGTCCGGGCGCTGGCGTATATGCTCTCCCACGGGGCGGATGGTTTGCAGTGCGTCTCGGAAGATGCGGTATTAAATGCCAATTACATACTGGCGGAACTCAAGGATGATTACCATGCGCCCTTTGGCGATCAGGGCCCTTGCATGCACGAGGCTTTGCTGACGGATAAAAACCAGAAAGAGGCCGGTGTATCCACGCTCGATTTCGCCAAGGCGCTTTGCGAGCATGGCTATCACCCGATGACCGTTTATTTCCCGATCCATATTCCGGGCACGATGCTGATCGAGCCGACCGAGACCGAAAGCAAGGATGCGATTGATCGTTTCATTACGGTCATGAAGGATTTTGCGGCGGATGTGAAAAAAGGCGATACGGAGAAATTCCACAATTATCCGCAATCCACCCCGCGCCGCCGCCTCGATGAGGTGAAGGCTGCGCGGAATCCGGTGTTGCGCTGGCGCTGATTTGACAATTTTCAAATTTATATTTACCTAGGAAAAGGACTGGTCATAATTCCAGCCCTTTTGATATCAGGGAGCATATAATGAAGCCGACAACAAAGCCTGTTGAATATTGTGACGATACCGACCCGCGCCTTTGGGGCGAATGGCCCGGCAACAAGGGCGAAGCGGCAACACCGCAGGCCTTGGCCGATATGCGTAAGGATTTTGAAGGCGATGATTATACCCCCGAAGAGCGCGAGCGTCTGTTTGGCTGGGGCACGCCTTCCGCTGATATTGGATAAGTCTTTATTCTGTTACGGCAGATAGGATTTCAGTGTTTCCGCCCAGTCCGTGATATCGGCATCGGCGTGGAAGGCACTGATATTCTTGATGGCCCATCCCTGCGGCTGGGCAGGGTCGCGGATCAGGGCAGCAAAAACAAAGCCATCCTTATGGCTGCCGGGCAGGGGCGAGGCATCGATGAGGAACTGCGTCTCGTCACTCGCACCATCCGCTATGCGGGCATGAACACCGTCAATGCTGCGGAAACTGACATCCTTGCCGTTGCAAAGAATGACAAAGACGATTGAGGCAATCGCCTCGGGCAGCTCCGCCATGTTGACGGAAATAAATTCATCATCCCCGCTGATGCGCCCGGTTTTGTTATCGCCGCTGTGATAGATCTGGCCCTTGGCACCGACAAGGTTGGCATTTTCAGGCGTGACACTGCCCAGCAGATTTTTCGCGGCATCATAAAAGCAGCAGAAAATATCCAGATCATATGTCATGCGGACATGTTCTTCGGTCTTGAAGATCAGGCCTTTTTTGACGGTGCCGCTGCCGATATCCCAGCTGACGCCGATCTGAACACGGGCATTGCCTTTGGGGGTGAACTTTAAGGGCATGAGGGTCATGAGGGCTTTGTCCTGATGTTGATGCTATAAAGGGCGCATGTTACGCAGTTTCAAGTTTACAAGAAATACAGTGATATCCAAAGTTTTTACTGGAATTTTGGTTTGGCCTCGGTTATATAATGTCCAATTCCCCTGACATGGTTAAAAATACGAGCGCCAAGCGGCGTCCCGAACCCACGTCTGGAAAGAAATGATACAAACGAGAGAAAACATGGCAAAAGCAGGCCCTATAGAGTTTTTCCGGCAAGTCCGGTCCGAAATCAAGAAGATCACATGGCCGAGCCGCAAGGAAACGACCGTAAGCACCATGGCGGTGTTTATCATGGTCTTTGTTGCTTCCATATTTCTGTTTCTGGCCGATCAGATTATCGCCTGGCTGGTGCAGGTGATTATTGGTCTGGGTTTATAAGATTTTGAAAAAATAAGGAAAATTATCATGTCGAACGCAAAATGGTATGTGCTGCACGTTTATTCCGGCTTTGAGAAAAAAGTCGCCGAAACTATCAAGGACAAGGCCCGCAAGCAGGGTCTGGATTCCAAGGTTGAGGAAATTCTGGTCCCCACGGAAGAAATCATGGAAATCAAGCGCGGTCAGCGCGTCAGCACCGAGCGTAAATTCTTCCCCGGCTATGTTCTGGCGAAGCTGGATATGGATGACAATATCTGGCACCTCATTAAAGACACCCCCAAGGTCAGCGGATTCTTAGGCGGCGGCGGCAATAAGCCTATGCCGATTTCCGAGCGCGAGGCGCAGCAGCTCCTTCAGCAGGTGCAAGAAGGTGTGGACCGTCCGCGTCCTTCGGTTACCTTCGATATCGGCGAGGAAGTCAAGGTTACGGACGGGCCGTTTGCCTCGTTCAATGGCGTTGTCGAGGAAATCGACGAAGCCAAGGCCCGCCTCAAGGTTTCGGTCTCGATCTTTGGCCGTGCCACGCCGGTCGAGCTGGAATACAGCCAGGTTGAAAAAATCTAATAATCAGTTTTCACATACCAGCCATGCACATATTGCATGGCTGGCATTTTTTTGCTAATATACTGCTCATGGGGCAGGATCGCACATCATATACGCGTCAGCAGATGACGCGCGGGACAATAAAACTTTCAGAAATGGCAAAGCTGGGCTTTGCCTTTGAGGCCTCGGCAGAGCCAAAGCCCTATGTTCCTTATATCCGGGACCGTCACCGGGGCCGCCGTGAACGTGAAGCCGCCGCTGCAGAACGGCAAGCCAGTCATTCCAGGGATGATGGCATGGATATCGCTGCTGAATAGCCGCGTGGTTTTTTAAATTTCCAAGAAAAATGCTTGCTATTTAGTGCCCGCGCGCGTAGTTTGCGCCATTCCGTGGGAGGTTATCTGCCAAAAACTGACTTATGTCAGGCCATGGCGGGGCCGCGACCACGGGTCTTCTTTATGCTATAAAAGGAGTTTAACAATGGCAAAGAAAGTAACAGGTTTTATTAACCTGACAATTACGGGTGGCGCTGCCAACCCGTCCCCGCCTGTTGGTCCGGCTTTGGGTCAAAAAGGCGTAAACATCATGGAATTCTGTAAGGCATTTAACGCCCAGACAGAAGGCCAGAAGGGTATTCCCATTCCTGTGGTGATTACCGTTTATGAAGATAAGAGCTTCACATTTATCACCAAGACGCCTCCGGCCAGCTATTTCATCAAGCAGGCTGCGAAGGTTCAAAAAGGATCGAGCAATCCGAGCCGCGATGTGGCCGGCAAGATCCGCATGAGCCAGATCAAGGAGATCGCCGAGCAAAAGATGGTTGATCTGAATGCCAATGACATTGAAGCCGCGATGAAAATCATCGCCGGTTCTGCCCGCTCGATGGGCATTGACGTGGTGGAGGGTTAATCACATGGCACAATCCAAGAAAATGAAAGCCGCGATGGCAAAAGTTGACCGTAACAAGTTCTACGATGTCAAAGAAGCTGTCAAAATTCTCAAAGAAGCCGCCAAGGCGCGCAAATTTGATGAAACGATTGAGCTGGCGCTTAATCTGGGCGTTGATCCTCGTCACGCTGACCAGACGGTTCGCGGGATGATTTCCCTGCCGCATGGCACGGGCTCGACGATCCGCGTTGCCGTATTCGCAAAAGATGCCAAGGCGAAAGAAGCCCTGGATGCTGGCGCGGATATCGTGGGCGCAGAAGATCTGGCTGAGAAAATCAAGGCCGGTCAGATGGATTTCGACCGCTGTATCGCCACACCGGACATGATGATCCTGGTGGGTCAGCTGGGTAAGGTTCTGGGTCCGAAAGGCCTGATGCCAAACCCCAAGCTGGGCACGGTTACACCTGATGTTGCCAAGGCTGTCAAAGAAGCCAAGGCCGGTTCGATCGAATTCCGCGCCGAGAAGGCCGGTATCGTTCAGGCGGGCGTTGGCAAGGCTTCCTTCGATGAAGGCAAGCTGGTTGATAACATCCTGGCTTTCGTTGATGCGATCATCAAGGCCAAGCCGACAGGCGCAAAAGGAAACTACATGAAGAAAGTTTCCATCACATCGACAATGGGTCCGGGCCTCAAGCTCGATCTTTCGACCGTCGTGAAAAAGGCCGCTTAAGGTTTAAATGAATTGATAAAGACGCCGCTCTGGTTTTTTCAGGGCGGCGTTTTTCTTTGGGTCATGTTTAGGGCCGGGGCGTATTCAGATCCAGATCGCGGCAGACATGGGCCGCCAGATCGCCGTTTTCGCGGTCCGATCCGCGCAGGGTCAGGATCCGCGCCGCAACAGGCCGCAAGGCCGGGGCCAGCAGAATAAGAAGATTGCCAACCTTGCCGGCGCGTTCAACGATTTCCTGTGCCCGTTCGCTCAGGCCGTATGGATTGGCGGTCTGGGATGGAGCGGCAAGTTGATGGCGCGCGGCGATTTTAAACCGGGTGGCCAGATATTCATCTCTTTCCCATGGGTCATCACCTTCCGGGCCCCCGGAACCGCGATTGGCATCGGCCATAAAAAAGACGGGTTTATGCGATTGAAAAGGCAGCATGCGTATTAATTTTCCCTGTTTTTATAAATAAATGCTTGACCGGCCCATCAAAGTCCTGATAAAGCAGTGCCCATCAAGCCTGTCCGAGACTGTAAAGGCGCTTTTTGAATAAAGCTTAATCCAGCCTTTCATAGATGGGAAAACAAGATCAAGTTCTTTTTAAGAACTTATTCTGGTTTTCTGTACATCCAAGGACAAGCGGACCGGTAGGGTTCGCTTTTTTGTTTCGGCAAGGATGGCTTGGAAACGGACGATTTAAAAGAAGGATTACAAAGATGGGATTGACCCGCGCTGAAAAGCAGGAAGAAATCAAGGTTCTGAACGAACGCTTTAACAGCGAAGAAGTCGTTCTGGTTACGCATTACGCCGGTTTGACGGTTGCGGACATGAAAAAACTGCGTAGCGAGCTGCGTCAGGAAGGCGGCACATTCAAGGTCAGCAAGAACACGCTGACCAAGCTGGCCGTGAAGGACACGAAATTCGCAAGCATCTCCGACATGCTGACAGGCCCGACAGGTCTGGCGACATCCAAGGATATCATCTCGGCCTCGCGCGTTGTTTACAATTTCAGCAAGACAAACAACAAGCTGGTTATTCTGGGCGGTGCCGCTTCTGATGGCCCGCTGACGATGGAAAAAATCCAGTATCTGGCCACTCTGCCATCCATGGATGGCCTGCGCGGCAAGATTGTTGGCCTTCTGCAAGCCCCTGGCGCGCAGCTGGCACGTCTGGCCAATGCTTACGCAACAAAGGATCAAGCCGCTGCGGCGGAATAAAGGAATTGCAGGCGTTCGCCATGTGGCGGACGGATTGTTAATAAATTACAGCACACTTTAAAAGGAGACTATATAATGGCTGCTAACTTAGAAAAACTCGTAGAAGACCTGTCCGCCCTGACCGTACTGGAAGCGGCTGATCTTGCAAAAATGCTGGAAGAGAAGTGGGGCGTTTCCGCTGCTGCTCCGGTTGCTGTTGCTGCTGGTGGCGCTGGCGCTGCTGCTGCTGAGGAGAAAGACTCCTTCAACGTTGTTCTGGAAGATGGCGGCGCGAACAAAATCGCCGTTATTAAAGAAGTCCGCGCGATCACAGGCCTGGGCCTGAAAGAAGCCAAGGATCTGGTTGATGCCGGTGGCAAGACCGTGAAAGAAGGCGCGAAGAAGGCCGAAGCTGAAGAAATGAAGAAAGTACTTGAAGCTGCTGGCGCGAAAGTCAAGCTGGTCTAAGAATTTTGACAAGGATTACGCATTTCTCGCCTGTGAAAGGGCGGGAAATGCTTTTTCCGTCTTCGGAAACTCACTTAAGGTGTTGACATGACGTCTTAACTGGGTCATATAGCTACCAAACTTTCATGTATAAAGACGTGATTATTCATATTCACTCTCATATTTACGGTTCGCCGTAAGACTAATTTTTAAGCCGTTTCATGGTTCCGAAAATACGGAGCAGAAAGGGCTTTTTGGCTTTGGCCTTTGATTTTCACATGAATTTCAGGGCCGTTACGATACGAATTTGACAACGATAGGGCAAATATCCATGTGTGCAGCACCGGTAACAAAAGACGATCAGATCCCACCAGCCAACAGCGTTGAAAGTTACACCGGCAGAAAGCGTATCCGCCGTAGCTTTGGCCGTATTGAAGAAGTGGCCCGCATGCCAAATCTGATCGAGGTGCAAAAGCAATCTTATGAATTGTTCCTGCAGGCCGCGATCTCCCCTGAAAACCGCCTCCAGCAGGGTCTGGAAGAAGTATTCTCCTCCGTATTCCCGATCAAGGATTTTGGCGACAAGGCCGAGATCGACTTCGTGAAATACGAACTCGAAGAGCCGAAATATGACACGGATGAGTGCCAGCAGCGCGGTATGACCTACGCCGCGCCTTTGCGCGTGACGCTTCGCCTGTCCGTATTTGATGTTGATGAGGCTACGGGCCTGCGCTCGATCCGCGATATCAAGGAACAGGATGTCTATATGGTGGACATGCCGCTGATGACATCGAACGGTACGTTCATTGTCAACGGCACAGAGCGTGTCATCGTATCGCAGATGCACCGTTCACCAGGCGTGTTCTTTGATCATGACGGCGGCAAGACGCATGCTTCGGGTAAGTATCTCTTTGCGGCCCGCGTCATTCCATATCGCGGTTCATGGCTCGATTTTGAATTTGACGCCAAGGATCACATGTATGTCCGTATCGACCGCCGCCGCAAATTGCCGGTGACGACGATGCTGCGCGCGCTGGATTCTGCCGAGACGGAATCCTACCGCAAGGAATGCATGGAGCAGGATGAGCCGGTTGATCCGTTGCTGGTTCAGGGTATGTCGAATGAAGAAATTCTTGGCACATTCTATGATGTGATTTCCTACAAGAAGGACAAGAGCGGCTGGAAGATGCCGTTTAACGCCAAAACATTCCGCGGCGTGAAGCTGACTTATGATCTGATCGATGCCAAGACCGGCAAGGCGCTGGTCGAGGAAGGCACAAAGATTACCGCCCGCAAGGCCAAGCAACTGGAAGAAGAGGGCCTGAAAGAGATCCTCGTCCAGAACGAGCAGCTGGTGACGCAATATCTGGCACAGGATATCTTTGACCCGAAAACGGGCCAGGTCATCCTCGAGGCCGGCCATGAAATCTCGGCTGATGATCTGGAGACATTTGAAGAAATGGGCATCAAGGATGTTCCGGTTCTGGCAATTGACCATTTGAATATCGGCCCTTATGTCCGTAACACAATGATGATCGATAAATGCGATACGCGCGAAGAGGCGCTGATCGATATCTACCGCGTCATGCGTCCGGGTGAGCCGCCGACAGTTGAATCGGCTGATGCGCTGTTCAACTCGCTCTTCTTCGATGCCGAGCGTTACGACCTCTCGCCGGTAGGCCGCGTGAAAATGAATGGCCGTCTGGATTTGAAAGCCAGCGACCAGTTCCGCGTTCTGGCGAAATCCGACATTCTGGCGATCCTGAAATACCTGCACGGCCTCAAAGACGGCCGCGGTGAAGTTGACGATATCGATAACCTTGGTAACCGCCGCGTTCGTTCGGTGGGCGAGCTGATGGAAAACCAGATCCGTATCGGTCTGCTACGTATGGAGCGCGCGATCCGCGAGCGTATGTCCAGCGTTGATATCGACACTTACATGCCGCACGATCTGATCAACTCCAAGCCTGCCCAGGCGGCTGTGCGTGAGTTCTTCGGTTCCTCGCAGCTGTCCCAGTTCATGGACCAGACCAACCCGCTTTCCGAGATTACACATAAGCGCCGTCTTTCGGCTCTTGGTCCGGGCGGTCTGACACGCGAGCGCGCCGGCTTTGAAGTCCGCGACGTTCACCCGACCCATTATGGCCGTATCTGCCCGATTGAAACACCGGAAGGTCCGAACATTGGTCTGATCAACTCGCTGGCTACTTTTGCCCGCGTCAATCCGTATGGCTTTATTGAATCCCCGTACCGCAAGATCCTGAACGGCAAGGTAACTGATGAGGTTATCTATATGTCCGCGATGGAAGAGGCGAAATACACAATCGCTCAGGCTAACTCGGAGCTGGATAAATCCGGCAAGTTCGTCAAGGATCTGGTTTCTTGCCGTAAGGCCGGTGAAAACCTGATGGCCACACCGGACACGATTGAATATATCGACGTTTCGCCGAAACAGATCGTATCGGTTGCGGCCTCGCTGATTCCATTCCTGGAAAATGACGATGCTAACCGCGCCCTGATGGGTTCAAACATGATGCGTCAGGCGGTTCCGTTGCTGAAATCCGATGCGCCGCTGGTCGGCACAGGGATGGAAGCGACCGTGGCTAGAGATTCCGGCGCTGCCGTTTCGGCAAAGCGCACAGGCGTTGTCACCAAGGTTGATGCCACCCGTATCGTTATTCAGGCGACTGAACGCAAGAAAGCGGATGAGCCTGTGGTTGATATCTACAAGCTCTCGAAATTCCAGCGCTCCAACCAGAATACCTGCATCAACCAGAAGCCTCTGGTGAAGGTGGGCGATCTGATTAAGGCGGGCGATATCATTGCCGATGGTCCATCCACGCAGTTCGGTGAACTGGCGCTGGGCCGTAACGTTCTGGTCGCGTTCATGCCATGGAATGGTTACAACTTTGAAGACTCGATCCTGCTCTCCGAGCGCATCGTGCGCGATGACGTTTACACTTCGATCCATATCGAAGAATTCGAAGTCATGGCCCGCGATACGAAACTGGGTACGGAAGAAATCACACGCGATATCCCGAATGTCGGCGAAGAGGCGCTGAAGCATCTTGACGAGGCCGGTATCGTGCATATCGGCGCGGAAGTCATGCCGGGCGATATTCTGGTCGGTAAGGTCACACCGAAAGGTGAATCGCCGATGACGCCGGAAGAAAAACTCCTGCGCGCGATCTTTGGCGAAAAAGCCGCCGATGTGAAGGATACATCGCTGCGTCTGCCGCCGGGTGTTGCCGGTACGATTGTTGAGGTTCGCGTGTTTAACCGCCGCGGCGTTGACAAAGATGCCCGTGCCCTTTCGATCGAAGCGGAAGAAATCGAGCGTCTGGCAAAAGACCGCGACGACGAGCGCCGTATTCTGGAAGATGGTTTCTATGTCCGTCTGCGTGAGCAGCTGATGGGTCAGACTGTGGCCTCCGCCCATAAAGACACGAAGCTGAAAAAAGATACCAAGCTCAAGGCCGCCGATCTCGATGGCATTGCACGTGGTCTCTGGCGCCAGATCGCCGTTGAGAACGAAAAAGCCATGGCCGATATCGAAGCCATGTCCAAGACGTTTGATGATGCGGTTGATAACGTCAAGCAGCGTTTTGAAAACAAGGTTGAGAAGCTTCAGCGCGGTGATGAACTCCCGCCGGGCGTGATGAAGATGGTTAAAGTCTTCGTGGCCGTGAAGCGTAAAATCCAGCCCGGCGATAAGATGGCCGGCCGCCATGGTAACAAGGGGGTTGTCTCCAAGATCATGCCGCTGGAAGACATGCCATATCTGGAAGATGGCACGCCTGTTGATATCGTGCTGAACCCGCTGGGCGTTCCATCGCGTATGAACGTGGGTCAGATTCTTGAAACGCATCTGGGCTGGGCTTCGGCTTCGCTGGGCCGCCAGATCGGCGAGCTGATCGATTCCTTCGCGGATCGCAAGGCGCCAAGCGACAAAGACAAGAAAGCCCTGCATGACAAGCTCAAAGTCGTTTACGGCGAGCGCGAGTACAAAGACAAGGTCACGAAGCTGGATGATGTTCAGCTGGTGGAAATGTCCGAGAACCTGCGCGGCGGCGTGCCGATGGCAACGCCTGTCTTTGACGGCGCGGATGAGAAGGAAGTCACTGAACTTCTGGAGAAAGCCGGCCTCAACAAATCAGGTCAGGTTCGCCTGATTGACGGCCGTACCGGTGATTTCTTCCACCGCCCGGTGACTGTGGGCTGCATGTACATGCTGAAACTCCACCACCTGGTTGATGACAAGATCCACGCCCGTTCGATCGGTCCGTACTCGCTCGTCACGCAGCAGCCTCTGGGCGGTAAGGCCCAGTTCGGCGGACAGCGCTTCGGGGAGATGGAAGTCTGGGCGCTGCAGGCATATGGCGCGGCGTTCACGCTGCAGGAAATGCTGACCGTCAAGTCTGACGACGTTGCCGGACGTTCGAAAGTCTATGAAGCGATTGTTCGCGGCGAAGACAATTTCGAAATCGGTATCCCTGAATCGTTCAACGTCCTTGTGAAAGAATTGCGTTCGCTGGGCCTGAACATTGATCTTAAACAAACAGCTGGCCAGTAATAGAAAGAGCGGAGAAACATTATGAATGAAGTCATGAACCTCTTCGGTCAAGTCGGCGCAACGCAGGGCTTTGACCAGATCCGCATCTCGATCGCCAGCCCCGACCAGATCAATTCCTGGTCGTTCGGCGAGATCAAGAAGCCTGAAACCATCAACTACCGCACGTTCAAGCCGGAAAAAGACGGCCTGTTCTGCGCGCGCATCTTTGGCCCCGTGAAGGATTACGAATGCCTTTGCGGCAAGTACAAGCGCATGAAGTACAAAGGCATCATCTGCGAGAAGTGCGGCGTTGAAGTCACGCTCTCGAAGGTGCGCCGCGACCGCATGGGCCATATCGCCCTTGCTGCGCCTGTCGCCCACATCTGGTTCCTGAAGTCGCTGCCCTGCCGCATCGGCCTCATGATGGATATGACGCTGAAGGATCTTGAAAAGGTCCTGTACTTTGAATCGTTCATCGTCATCGATCCTTTGATGACCCCGTTGAAGCCGCTGCAACTGCTGACCGAAGAAGAATATTCGGATGCGCAGGACAAGTACGGCGAAGACGCGTTCAAGGCAGGCATCGGCGCTGAAGCCCTGAAAGAGCTTCTCTCGGCTGTTGACCTCGAAGGCGAGAAAAAGAAACTCGAAGAAGAGCTGCTGACCGCAGGT
>JAMHWD010000045.1:0-318472 GCA_035911135.1 Alphaproteobacteria bacterium
GTTGCCCGTCACGCCAATCTCGCGCAGAACCTCATCCATGCTGCGACCCTGACCAATCAACACCTCCGCCTGACGCAAATATCCGATAATTTGCTCCGCCGTATAACGCTTCCTTGCCATGCAATGCCTCCATAATTTGATGTCCGTTTCTTGATACCAGATTCACTCTAATACCGGACTCAATTATAGGGGGCGGGTCACACCGCCGCCATCGTACAAATAGCGCTCGTCAGGAATATCGTTCAAGTAGAACCTGATATGGTCATCGCCAGCTCCAAGTCTTATTTCTTCCACCTCCAGTATGTATTCGATTCGGTTGTCATACTCAGGATAATAGGCGTAGTATCCCACATATATCGAGCCGCTGAAGGCAGAGTAATCGACTATATCATAGCCATAACCGCCCAAAATTGAATCATGTCCGCCGCCATCAATGAAAATATCATCGCCATCCCCGCCAGACATGTTGTCATCCCCCGTGCCGCCGCTCAGGATGTCATTGCCGGAGTAGCCATCAAGGTTATCGTTGCCGCCGTTCCCGATGAGATAGTAATTTTTTCCACCGCTTAAATGCGCTAGGTGATTCATGTTGTCATCGCCATACATCACGGTAAAGTCTGTGAACTGGAATAACACTTTGTCGGCAACGCCATAGCCCTGAAATGAAGGGATCCGCACGATATCGTCATCAAACGGGTTTATACCGGAGGTAAGCTTGAACCCCGTTACCAGGTCATCTTCGAATGCGGCGCCCTCGCCGTTATCATAGGCCATCCCCTCCAGTATGATGATTGTCTTGCTATTCGCAGCGTTGAGGTTGTGCAGCTCCAGCTCCGCCCCCTGCTGGACCGTGATCGTATCAGTCCCGCCGCGCTTGTAGAACACGGTTGTTTCTGTTATGCCGCCTGTATTCACATAGGCAGTGAATGCGCCGCTTCCCGATCCATCCAGCAAACCCATATGGCCGGGGAAGGTGGATGGGTCCTTATATGTTGTTGTGCTGTTGTCGTTATAAGGGGTAAGGTTCCTGAAGTTCAATCCAGCGGAATTAAGAATGGCATTGACGACCGAATTGCTGTTCGGCCCCAGCAATTTATAATCCTCGTTCGTTTCATAATTGCCGTTGCCGACAGGATTACCCATGCTCATCGCAAATGTTGTCAACTGCCCCCAAAGCGAGACAGCGGACGAACCGCTGGTAATTTCCCGAAAATGACGGTCGGAAGCGGTTGTCGATGCAAAAACATCTGATGAATCTGGTTCATTTCTGATTTCAACAATAACTTGCCCGCTGGAAATACCTGATTCGGGACCGCCACGGATAATAATAGATTCAGAAAGCGGGTCGCTCACTGAATATGTTTTGGGGTTGTTATCACCATCCACATCCGGATCATACAGTAAGTATGTATGCTCTTCTCCAAAAGCCAGGCCATATCCAACATTGTAAGAACCGATGTATATTTTTTGCACTCCCATTTAATGTTTTCCTTTTCCGCTTGCTTTAATTTTATTTAATTCTAGCCTACTGGGCTGAAGCTCAAAAACCTTCATCGCACCGAACGCCTGAATGTTGATGATTTTATGATGTTCATCATAAATAAAATTGTGGGTGTGTGCTAACTTTATTGACCGCATAAGATTGATCGGCTCCTGATAGGGGCTGAGGATATCGTCGTCATCGGGATTTTGCCGAAGGAGGATGCCAGGCCTGAATTCTTTTTCAACCAACCGCCGCATGTCCGCATGGGCGTATTTGATCAGGAGGCGGAGAGTGTCGGCTGGATTTTTGCCTTCAAAATCTGCAACCTCCGCGAGCTTTTTGGTCAGTGCGGCGTCGAGTTCCAGCGTGATAATGCTCGTATTGCGTTTGGTCATTTTTCTTCTCCTCACATGCCAAACTCTGGCCCGTCGAAACCCTTGGCCCTCCAGCCCAAGGCGGATTTCAACCATCTCGATGGCGGTCTCGAAGGTGGCGATATCCACGCGCTCGCCCTCCGGCGGGCTAAGGGATAACGAAAAAAGCGACTGGCGGCAGCGCGTGCCTCTGGCCACGGCTTCGACTTCGTTCAGGGCATCCAAGAGCCCCTCGCTGGCAAAGCCGCGCAACTCGTGCAGTTCGACATGTTCGTTTTCGCGGATGTTCAGCAAGTGCCGGGCAAGCTGGGCGGCATTGCCGCGCTGTGAGCCTTTGAGGATCATGGCTCACCTCCCATCCGCATGCCAAGCGCCTGCATGAGATCGGCCCGGATCAAAGCGACGGCGGCACAGGCCTCGATCAGATCGCGCTCGGTCTCCGGCGTGACGGGCAGGGAGCCCGTGTTCACCGCCCGTGCCAGCTGGTTCAGGTTCTGCGACAGACGCGACCCGCCAAGGGCGGCCAGTACCCGGCCCAGAGCCTCATGATCCTTGATCGGTGTTCGTCCGCGCGTCTTTCGCGGCGTGGTCTCAGACCCGAACAGCCTTTCCCGGACATAGGCGCCTACGGACATCCCCGATGCCGCGCGGTCCAGCAGGGCCCGTTCCTCCGGGGTAAGGCGTATAGAAAAAGGAGGAGGGTACTTTCCTTTTTCCGCCGAACCTGCTATTGCATTGAAATCATGATTGAAGTTGCTCATGAAGCACCTCCAGATCATGGGCGTTGAGATGCGAGAGCTGGTGTTCCCAGTCTTGCAGTGCGGCGATGAGAGAGTTCAAAGTTTCTCTCTCCAGGCGCACCATTTCAAGGCCATGGATTGTAACAATTGATTTTAATGTAACCGGTTTAGAAGATTTTAATCGTTAGGGAATTGAAAAGAATGACAAACCAGCAGAACAAAAATATTGCAAAGCTTGTGGCCGCGGTTCTGGCCGTAGGCGCTTTGGGTTATGCGATTTATGCCAATGCGGCTGGATCGGGTGCAGAAGCTGCGGCGGCTGCGCCGAAAACCAATACGGCATCTTTTGCCCCGGCCGATATCAAGGGCGATGCCTGGCTGGTTCGCTGTAATGACAAAAAGCCTGAAGAGGTAACGGAGAAACGCGGTAAATGCGAAATCTTCCAGCAGCAGACCATCAAGGAAAGCGGTCAGCGTCTGGTGGAATTTGCGATTGGATTCCCGGCTGAAACAAAAGAGGCACGCGGAATTCTGATTCTCCCGCTGGGTATTCAGCTGCAAAAGGATGTCAGCATGAGCCTGGATGGCGGCGATTCCTTCAATGTGAAGATCCGCTACTGCCTTGAGAATGGTTGCTTTGCCTATATGAGCCTGACCGATGAGGTTCTGGCCAAGATGAAAAAGGCCGGCAAGGCAACAGTAGGGATCGAGTCCGCCGATGGCAGAAAAATCAATCTGGAATTGCCTTTAACAGGATTTGGCAAGGCGCTGGATCAGGTCAGCTAATCTGATAGCGTCTTAATAATAATTTTGAAAACGCCCTAGCCGACCAGCAGGGCGTTTTCTTTTGCCTTCTCAAGAATGGCATTCGCAAATTCCAGCGCTGCGGCGGATTTGCGTTTTGGATCTGTGATATTCTGACCCTTTTCCTGCAGATGCTCGCCGCGGGATTCGATGGCGGCCAGAAAGCCTTCTGCGATGTCCTTGATCGTGCGCGTGCCATCGGCCAGCGCCAGAATAATGCGGGCTGGTGCATCGACGCTCACCATATCGCGCAGCATGTTGGTCACGCGGTGTGTCTGCGGCAATCCGCATTCATGGCGCGCGAGTGCAAAGACTGCCGGCTTATCGCTTAATTTTTGAATATAATCAGGGCCATCCGGCATCATCTGTATATAACCGCTTAGGAACAGGCGCATGATATTCTGGCTGGCATCAAGGCGGACCTGATCTTCCGGTACTTTATGCGCCTTCGCCGCGCGGGATACGATAGTCCTGCCATCAACAGGCGCGCCGTTATTCTCGCACATTTCTAAAAACAACGCCTTGGCCCCGGCTGTTGCAACCGTGAATTTCGGATCGGCGCCAATGCGCTGGAAGGCGAGCGGGGCATTTTTGTCAGGTGCGCCGCCCAATGGCCTGAACAACGGTTTGAGATAAAAATCTTCATAGGCATCATGACGGATATTGCGGTCAATCGCCACGCCAGCCTTGCAGATGATGGAGTTTCTGAAACGGCGGTTGTTCAGGAAATCCAGATATTGCTCTTGCTGCACGACATCGCTCAGGCCGCCCAGCTTGGCGGCGGCATCCCTGCTGATATTGCCGGCATACATGGATGGGATATGCGTATCGCCGACATATTGCAGCCCGGCAGCCACCAGTCTTGAATTGATCTCATGCAGGTAGAAGGCCTTATTGTTTTCTTCAAGATGATCGTGGAAAAGATAGGAATCATTGGAATTTTTCAGGTTCTGTCGTTCGGTGTCGATGATCGCCTTGTACCCGTCCTGATTGTGCCCGGCATTGTCGTGAATGAAATCGAGAAAGACCCGCGCCTGTGTGATGACATCTTTGGGGTCGTTAAACCTGTCAGTATGGAATTTCATCATCTCGCGCAGCGCCGAAATAAACCGCCATCCAGGCAGGCAGTTATAACTCAGATGCGCAAGGCCATTGGGCTTAAGATGTTTTGCAAGGATTTCCAGAATTTTATCCTGCACCGGCCCCGGCACCCAGGATAGAATCCCGTGACATATAATATAGTCGTATTCGCCGGCATCTTCCGGGAACTTCATAATGTCCATTTGCTCAAGGGTAAGGTTTTTGATCTTGAGGGCCTTGATATGATTCTTGCCGTCCTCAATCTGGCGGGCCGAAAGGTCGATGCCGTGAAATTTCGCCTTGGGGTAGAGTAGGGCCAGCGGCAGGATATTGCCGCCGCTCGCGCAGCCAAGCTCCAGCACGCGCGCGGTTTTAAAATCGGGCGGGTTCATATTGAACAGTTTTGCCGCCGTATAAAGGGCGGGCGGCTGGGTATGCGGATAGGAGAAGCTCTCATACGGAACCTCATCATAGGCATTATGATTCTTTTCTTGTGCAGCACTCTTGGTCATGGTCACTATCCTGACGTATATATAGGTGTGTCTGAACCTCTAGTAGCACAGGGTTGCATAAAAGCAAACGTCATTACCCGCTTTATGCGGGTAATCCATTGATGTCAGGTCTTGATGTTATGGATCACACGGACAAGCCGTGTGATGACGAGAAGACTTATTAAACATAAAATCAATTTGTGGTGCATTTTTGCAACATGCTGGCAAAAAAATCACGGCGTAAATGAATTAACACTTTTGTACAGGGGAATCGGCTGGTAAAACTCTTGGGTGCGGTAAAACGCACGGGGTTTACATATAATTACATATCTCTATACGCAACAAACCATAGGTCCCAAAAAGGCCAAAACCCAAAATTATTAAAAACTTTAGGAAGTCTAAAAAGGAGAAAATTTTATGACGACTACTCTTAAACATAAACTGCTGCTGGGTACGGCGCTTGTTGCTGTCGGCGCGTTTGCGGCGACTGCTGCGAACGCTGTCGAGATTACTGGTACGGTAGCTGCTCCAAATGATCTGACGGGCACTATTGCCGCCTCTGATCTTTTGAACGCTGTGGATGATCAAGCTGCTGCGGATGATGCTGCTCATTTTGATGTGGATGGTAACCTTGCGGCAACAAATATCAATATTGATACAAATGCGACCGTCGGTTTTTACGATAATAACGGTGGCGATGCTATCACATTCAGCGGCTATGCTGACGTGGCTTCCGGCACGACGCTGACGCTGATCGGCGGTGGTTCGCTGGCTGATGGCACTGGCACAAATGGTGGTGGTACTGCACAATTGATTATTACAGGTGCTCTTGCACAGGCTAATGCTACAACACAGGTGCGTGGCGGTACATTGACACTTGTTGGTGTTGCCAATAACGATGCTGGTGGCGTTCAGACTCTTACAGTCAATGGCAATACTCTTATGACGGCCGTAAACGTTACAGGTGGCGCCGGTGGCGCTGGCGCAGCTGGCGCAGCTGTTGTAGGCAACTTCGGCGATGCTTCGTCCGATACATTCAATGTCACTGGCTACACTGTAAAAGGCGGTGCTGGCGCAGCGAATGCTGGCGGCGCGGCAACATCTACAGTTACAGCGGCGGCTACAATCGGCACAACGGGCCTGACAGTAACGGGCGGTGACGCCGGTGCGGCAGCAGTCGGTGGTGCGGCAACGGTATCGTTTGCGAACGGCGCGACGCTCTCGGGCGCAACGGTCGTAACAGGCGGTAACGATGCAGCCGGTAACAACGGCGGTAACGCTGCGCTGACATTCGGTGGCACGACAACATCGACAAGCACCTTGACAGTACGTGGCGGTGCCGAGACTTCAGGCGGTACAGCTGGTACAGCGACTGTTACGTTCAACGGCACAGGCAACAAGACGTTCACAGCCATCACGCTGGATCAGACAGTTGCAGGTAACGCTACATTGATTACAGATGTCACGACAGACAACACAGGCGACTTCACAGTAACTGGCACAATCAACGGTGCTGCTACTGCCGAAGGCGTTCTGACGATCTCTGACGACAGTGCAGCCAATGCTGATACGGTAACATTTGCATCCAATATTGGTGCAACGCACAGCCTCGCGTTGATCAATGTCGGTGCGACAACCAACGAAGGCGGTCATGGTATCTTCAACGGTACAGTTGCTGCCGCTACGATCACTATTGGTCAGGCTGACTCGACAAACGAAGCTGTTTCGGCAGACTTCAACGGCAACGTAACAGCAACAACGACAAATGTTGTGGCTGACTCCGATGCTAACGTCGATACAACTGTAACATTTGCACGCAACGTAACATCTGCTATCGTCTTTGCTGACGCTGGTGGTGGTACAGGCGCGCCGATCGTTCGTTACGATGGTACAACTGCCCAGACGCAAACTGGTGCGATTACAACTGGTAACGACAACATTGGTCGTATTATTGTTGGTAACACAGGCACGAACTCCAATGTGACGTTCGTTAGCAACATCGGCGCGGCCGCTGCCGAGCTGGACACACTGACAGTTGTCAGCGGTTCGTCGGCTTTGATCGGTTCGGTATCGAGCACAACAACGATCGACAGCTGGGCTGCTCGTGAAGCGCATTTCAACGGTGAAGTTACAATCGACGGTACTTTGAACGTCGGTCAGAACGTAACGCTGACATCCACGACCGGCACAATGGCCGGTACGCCGGGTTCGGCCGTTGGTACGCTGGGTCTGTACATTGGTACATCGGGCGCAGTTAACACCTTCGTTGATCAGGCAGCTACAGTTGTTCTGACAGGTCAGGCCGTAAACTGGAATGACTTTGATGGTACGACTGCCAACACGCAGCGCACTGTTCTGAGACAAGGTTCCGGTACGATCCACGCTGGCGATGAATACCTCATCGCTGATGGTAACGCGATCGTAACAAACCTGAACGCAGCCGGTGAGCAAGTTCGTGACGAGTTCGCTCTGTTCGACTTCACAGGTTACATGGGTAACGCTGCAGCGATCACAACAGCTGGCGCAGACAACACGCAAGTGTACGCTGAAGCCCGCGTTGCAGACCTGAACTCCGTAACAGTCAACAGCAACAACGCACACACAGCGGCTGGCCTTCTGGGCGTATCCCGCGGTGAGTACTCGGCTTCTGCCGTACTCGGTGGCGCTGGTGATAACGGCGAACTGGCTCGCGTTTATGACAACGTGACACGTCACTCGACAGCCACTATCGACGAAGCTCTGGAGTCCATCCAGTCCACAGTTGATGGCGGTAACGTTGTTGCAGCGACTAACGTCAACAACCACACATCTGACCTGATCCAGACACGTCTGGCAGCTCTGAGCAGCGGCGAAACTGGCGCAACAGCCGGTAACGTTGCCAACGGTCTGCGCATCTGGGGTCAAGTGTTCGGTGAAACAGCTGAGCAAGACACACGTGACACGATCAACGGTTACGATGCAGATACATACGGCGTAGCCGTCGGTATCGACACATCGACACTGGCTGACAAGTGGATCTGGGGTCTGGCATTCGCTTACGGCGATACAGATGTTGACTCGAAGAACGCCAACACAACTGAAACTGAAGTAGACACATACCAGGTAGCCCTGTATGCGAACTACGACATCGACGAGGCAACATATGTCTCCGGTCAGTTGAGCTACGCTTTCGGCGAAAACGACATTCAGCGTAACAACGTTGGCGGCGTTTCCGGTCTGACAGCACGCGGCGACTTCGACAGCGACACATTCGGCGCACGCGCTGAAGTGGGCCGTGCATACGAAGTTGGTCAAAACACAACTCTGGTTCCTAACCTCTCGGCTAACTACATGCACTATGATGCAGATGGTTACACAGAGACAGGCGCTGGCGGTGCAAGCCTCCACGTTGACCAGGACGAGCTGAACATCTTCGAACTGGGTGCTGCTGTGGATGCAAGCTGGATGTACCAGCAAGCTTCCGGCGGTTACCTGAAGCCTGAACTGCGCGCTGGCGTACGTTACGACTTCATCGGTGATGAAGTTGAAGCGACACAGTCGTTCGTAGGTGGTGGTACAGCGTTCCAGACAGAAGGTGCTGATGACCAGCACTTCGCTCTGGACCTGGGTGCTGGCGTGACATACTTCACAGCCGACAACTGGGAGTTCACAGCGAACTACGACTTCGAGTGGAAAGAAGAGTACACAGCACATGCAGGTTACCTGCGCGCTGGTTACAAGTTCTAAGAGCTTGATCACATAACAAATACGAAACCCCCGGAGCGATCCGGGGGTTTTTCTTTGCGTGTTGTGCAGCATGGCCTTCTCTTTGAGATCATCTCTAGCCGCGGGTGATACGGGGAGTATATCCCGGCCGGGAGAAGGAGGAATCAGGTATTGCGGCGCTCCCGACAATAGGGGGAGAGGCTGTATTGATGTGTGGTGCGCGGGCCATAAAAAAACCGGGGCGCAAACCCCGGTTTCCCTATGAAGAAATCAAATGAATTTTAAGGCTTCTCAGGCGCGGGGCGTGGCATGAATGCTGGCTCGGAGACCGGGAAGTTCAAATCGGCCGGCTGAACCGGGCCAGCGCATTCGGCGGGCTTTTTCAGCAGTTCCGGCCATTTCTCAACCCAGCCCTCATCATGCGCGGATTCCTGAATAAAGGTGTAGGATACGCAATTCGTCTCGCCCAGAGCCTGCAGATAGCTATGCAGGATGGCTGGTGGTACGACATCATCCTGTCCGCCAATATAGTGATGCTGGGGCACATCACGCAGATTGCCCACGAAATCAACGGCGTTCAAAGACCCTGTCAATGGCGTAACCTCATGATAGGCGCTGTGGACCTCATGATCCAGATTGCCGGCTACGGTACGCAGGCTCAAAACGTCATCACGCTTGGCGGCCAGAATGGCGGCAACCGCGCCACCACCCGAATATCCAACCAGGTTAAAGCCATCTATGCCGTACTGGGCCTTCATGTCATCCAGAACCTTGCTGATGGTATCGACAACTTCAGGCGCATAGCGCTTGTTGGTCCAATAAGCATTGTCGCAAGGCTTGTTCTTATCCGTCAGCTTGGTGAACTGGCAGGGGCGGGCGATATAACCGACATTCGATGCATTATCATGGGCCGCCAGATGCAGCGCCACCGGATTAGGCGGCGTGGGGTCCATTGATTTATCGCGCGGCGTCAGCCAGTTGAGGCCATCGCCCTCGATATAGATTGTGGCCGGGGCGTTTTTGACATGCATGCGCTCCCAGACTGTGATGTTAAATGGCGCAACCGGAACCTCGCGCTTGACCATAAAGGCCGGCATGGCCACGCGTTTGGCGACCTCGTCGCGGACATAAGGCTTGTCGCAGGCGCTAAGGCCTAAAGTGGCAAGGGCGGAGGCGGCCAGAATGGCGGCACGAAAATTTCTCAATTTCATATGTCAAACACCTGATTCTATTAAAAATGACCTGATCAAAATATCATGGGCTGGCGGTGAAATCACCATACTTTATTCTATGGCGTTTGCGCGGGCCGCCAGCCGCTTTTCCAATCGGAAAGTTTTACGATTTCAGGTGGTTGGCCATTATCATGAAACCAGGAATCAACCGCCCATAATGTGCCGTCCTTATTTTCTGCGATCACGGCGGTCTGGTGCGGCCATGTCACGGCATTCAGCAGCGGAACCCGCGCGCTGGGCGGGCGCACCGTATGAAAGCGCAACAATCCGCGCCGATGCAAGGTTTCGAGATAGATGGTAGAATTCAGGCTCTCATCAATGCAATCCTGCTGGCGCGGGCCGTTGCCGCCATAGGCTTCAAATGTGCCGCCCTTATCGCCTGCCGTTTGGGCGATCTGGCCAGATAAGGATTCCAACATGGCAATAGCTTTTTGTAAGGCTTTGCGCTCACTTTCGGCATGGGCGATTTTGGCCGGCGTAAACAAGCGGTCAATCGGTTCCCATTCCTGCGGCTGCAGTTTTATCAGGGATTTGCCGGAACATCCTGAATTATAGCAATGATAAAAGCTTTGCGAATCGTATCTGGTAAGATCCTTGGATTCCAAAAAATGCCGCGCCCCTGCATTATCCGCAGCACATCCGGCCAGCATGACCAAAGCGGCATATGAAATCAGGCGGCGTTTTTGAGGCATAATTCCACAGCCGTATGATCGGATGGTTTTTCCCAGCCGCGCGGGATTTTATTGATCGCGCAGCTTTGCAACCTGTCTGCAGCTTCGGGCGAGAGCAGGAAATGATCGATACGAATACCGTTATTCTGGTGCCAGGCCCCAGCCTGATAATCCCAGAATGTGTATTGCTTCTCGGCCATATTACGCACGCGGAAGGCATCGGTCAGGCCCAGATTCATAATGGCCCGGAAGGCACGGCGGCTCTCCAGCCGAAACAGCGCATCATTGGCCCAGACTTTCGGGTCGTAACAATCCTTGTCTTCAGGAATGATATTGAAATCTCCGCCGATCACAAAAGGAATATGCCCATCCCGCAAGGCTTTTAACCGCGTGTGCAATGCGGCCATCCAGCGCAGCTTATAAGGATACTTGTCCGAATCCATCGGGTTGCCGTTCGGGCAATAGACATTGATGATATGCAGCCCGTCCGGGGCTTTTACCTCCAGATATCGCGCCTGCTCATCATCTTCCATGCCAGGCAGGGCCTGCAGGACAGGCTCAAGGGCTGTGTTTTTTGAAAGTGTAGCCACGCCGTTATAGGATTTTTGCAAGACATGGGAAAAATCATACCCAAGGGCTTTGATTTCCATCTCCGGGAACTCAAGGCCTTTGATCTCCTGCATCATCAGGATATCGGGTTTCTCGGCCTCGATATAGGATTTCACATGCTCCAGCCGGGCCTTGAGAGAATTGACATTCCAGATGGTGATTTTCATGAGCATCCTTACCGGGTTCGCATGAAGAGTATAACACCCGCCATGATCAGCACCAGCGCCACAATGCGCGAAGCCGAAATATCGATGGGTTCGGGCAGTAAAAATCCGGTTTTATCAATCAGCAGAGCGGCAATCATCTGCCCCGCCACCACCAGCGAGATCATGAGCGCCGCGCCCAGAATGGGGAATGCCGAGATACTGATGGATACAAAGGCCGCGCCCAGTATGCCGCCGCTCCACATCCACAGGCTGGTCTGCTGCATATCCTGCCAGCGCGGGATATTGCCGCTGAAGATCATGATCGCGCCCAGGGCAATCGTGCCCACGGCAAAACTGCAAAAGGCTGCCGTCAAGGGGCCGCCCACAAAATTGCCAAGGCGTGCATTGATGGGTGATTGAAAGGCGATCATCGTTCCGCAAAGGAAGGCCGCCAACATGGGAAGGAATTTGGCTAGGATTAACAAGGTGCTGGCTCTTTTCGTTTAGGCGATGCTGAAAGATGTCCCGCAGCCGCATCCCGTTGCCGCATTGGGGTTTTTGATCTTGAAATCGGCGCCGATCAGGCTTTCCTCGAAGGAAATCGTGGCGCCGTCCAGAAAGGGCAGGGAAATATCATCGGTAATTACGCCGCCTTCAAAAGACAGATCCTTGTCCGAAATATCGGATGTCAGGTCCATGATGTATTGAAAACCGGCGCAGCCTCCGCCATCAACGCGAATACGCAGCATCAGGCCGGGCTGGCCCTGTGCCTGTCTTAATTGCGCGATGCGCGTTGCTGCCGATGGATCAACGATCAGGTTCATACCCATCAATATAATGCGGGATAGGAATTTGTCGATATGCCTTTACATGTAAGAGGCATCAAGGCCGGGGGCGGGGCTGCATTCGATCATGGCAAAAATAGCATGCGGGTTGATATCCAGCGCTGCGCTCAGTTTTTTGACCGATTCCTTATAGCGGGCTGTAAGCCTTGCGCTTTTTTCAGGATTGATCAGGCTAAGCTCATGCTGGCGCTGCGGGTTAAGGTTGTCCATGTTGTCGGCCAGCTTGATCCACATCGCGCCCCGGTTGCCTGTGGCGATCAGATCGTCAATCACCTGTTCATAAGGGCGCTTGTCGTCTTCCGGCTTGGTCAGGGCCGTGACCATGGCGATGCAGTTTTCCGAATATCCGGCCTCGCGCAGGAAATCCTCATCAATGCCGGTATCTTCGATCGTGTCATGCAGCCAGGCCGCCATGATTGTGTCGGCATCGGCGTAGGGGTTAACAGCCTTGAGATTGCGAACCACGCGGGCAGGGTGATGAATGTAATCATTGCCGTACCCATCCTTTTGATTGAGATGCAGATAGGCCGCCAGATTGGCTGTGGAGGCAATAGAGGGGGCTTTTTTATTCTGTGCATCAAGAAAGGGAACGCCTAGGGAAGTCATAAGAATCCTGTTAAAATGAAAATATCACCATGCAATGCAACAAGGTTTATAGAAAATAATTGCCGCCGTCAAACTTTCTAAGGAGCCTCAATGGCCAAAGCAACGTCCAAAACGCCTGCAAAATCACAAGAATCCTATAATTACTGCGCCTTGCCGCTGGCATCTTATGCCTGCCGCCCGGATCAGAGCCGGGGCCGCCAGCACGAAGAACCCGAAAGCGCCCATCGCAGTGCTTTCCAGCGCGACCGCGACCGCATTATCCATGCCAGCGCCTTTCGCCGCCTGAAATACAAGACTCAAGTTTTCGTTTATCACGAGGGCGATCATTACCGCACGCGCCTGACCCATACATTGGAAGTCGCGCAGATCACGCGCAGCATCGCCCGCGCCCTGATGGTCAATGAGGATCTGGCCGAAGGCATCGCGCTGGCCCATGATCTGGGGCATACGCCTTTTGCCCATATCGGCGAGGAATACTTGAAGGAATGCATGAAGGATCTGGATGGTTTTGATCATAATGATCAATCCCTGCGCGTTCTCACCACGCTGGAGCGCAAATATCCGCGTTGGAACGGCTTGAATCTGACATGGGAAACGCTGGAAGGCGTGGTCAAGCATAACGGCCCGGTAAAGGGGCCATTACCCGTGACATTAAAGGAGCTGCAAAGCCAGATTGATCTCCATATCCATACCCATGCAGGGCTGGAGGCGCAGGTAGCTGCGCTGTCCGATGACATTGCCTATAACAATCATGATGTTGAGGATGGGCTGCGCGCGCGGCTGTTTACGATTGATGATTTGAAATCCATCCCGATGTTGGGCCGGATTATCAAACAGGTGCAAAAGGAATACCCGGATATCGAGGAGCGCTATTTGGTGCAGGAGATGATCCGTGAGATGATCGGGGCAATGGTGAATGATGTTTTGACCCAGACCCGTGCGAATCTGGCCGAAACCCAGCCGCAAAGTTCTGATGATGTGCGTCTTGCGGGTTATCAGATGGTGGCGTTTTCTGATGAGATGCGGGAGCAGGTCGATGATTTGCGCGCCTTTTTGTTCGAGCGCATGTATCGCCATTACACAATCAACCGCATTTGGGTGAAGGTCGAGCGCATTGTGAAAGATCTGTTCGGGGCGTTCACGAAAAACTACCGCCTGATGCCGGACCCCTGGCAAAGGCGCGTTGAGGATGCCGGCGGGATGATTGATAATATCGCGCTGGCGCGGATTGTGGCCGATTATATCGCCGGGATGACCGACAGATACGCAATCCGCGAGCACGAGAAGATTTTCGACCTTTATTGGGATCTGAAAGGCTCATGATTGGGGCTGCGCATAATTAAGGTCTTATAATCAGGGATACTTATTAAAATCCTTGTGCATAATTTTTTTCGCTATCTTGCGAATTGTTTGGCCGCTTCTCTAGAGTCATAATTATGCAACAGGGACATGACTTTCGTCGTTTCGGGTATCAACCCTTAAACCGTGCGGGTGGCGATTCTGCGCCTCGCGGTTCTTCTTCCTCATCCTCCAGCTTTGACCCGGATAACGAACCGGGCATGATCGGGCGCTTGCTTGATTCATCGCTTAGCGCCAGGCTCCGCAGCCCGATGGCTTCGGTTTGCGCGATTGCGGTTTTTGCATCCGTGTTTGGTTATGTGATTTATTCCAGCTATCCGCCCAGCCCGATGGCGCAGGAAATCCCCATCATCAAGGCCGAGGCCACGCCGATCCGTATCGAGCCGCAAGATGGCGCGGGCGAGGCGGATATTCTCTACCGTGAGAGCACCGTATTCGATACCGTCCGTCAGGCTGATGCCACGGATTCGCCTCAGGTTGAAAACCTTCTGGATCCCAGCCCGGCCCCCGATGAGGCTGCATTGAATGAAGAAGCGCCGCTTGATAAGGAGGCCGCGTTAGCCGCGCAGGAAGCCGAAGATAAAGCCGCTGCTGAAGCCGAGGCCGCCGCCAAGGAAGCCGAAGCTGCCAAGCTGGCCGCTGTTGAAAAAACGGAATCTGCGCCTGCCGAGGCGGCTGTCGCCGAATCGGAAGTTGCTGCGGAACCTGAAATTCTGGAAGAAAAAACGGCTGCTGCCGACCTGACGGAAACATCGGACCTGACGGAAGATGTTGCCGCCAGCGAGGATAGCGCCGCGGAACTGGCTGATGCTGCGCCTGCGGAAACGACGCTGAAAAAGCCGCAAGCTCCTGCTGTTATGCATGAGGCCGGCGCTTCGCCGGAGACGCTCGCTTTCGTGCGTTCGGTTCTGGATAAAAAGGATGGCACGAAAACGGCTGAGGCATTATTGCCGACGGCCCAAGCGGCGGCAAAGGCTGCGGCACCCGCTGCCGTTCCTGTGGCGGCTGTTACCGTGGATGCTCCCAAGCCTGAGATGATCGAGCCTGCTTCAGGCACGGCCGTGAAGGCTGAAAAGCCTGAAACGCTGCTCCAGCCTGTTTCTGCTCCTCCCGTTGCTGCCGCGCCTGCTGCCGCTCCGGTTAATGTGGCGCCGGCTGCTGCGCCGGCCACCGCGCCGGTTGCTGCTGCTCCGGCTGTGGCATCATCGGCTGGCGGTACGCATTTCGTGCAGCTCTCCAGTATTACGAATCGCGGCGCTGCGGATGCCGAATGGAAGAAGCTGCAATCGTCGTTCACGCAGCTCTCTGCCGCTTCGTTCCGCGTGCAGGAAGCCAATCTGGATAAGGGCACATTCTTCCGTATTCAGGCTGGCCCGTTCAGCGAGGCGCAGGCCAAGTCTGTCTGCGAATCGATCAAGGCGCAAAAGCCCGGCGGGTGCTTCGTTGTCCGGTAATACTGGCAATGCATTCGAGAGCAATACAAACACCAAGGCCGTAATCTTTGGCCTTGAGGGTTTGGTCTTGTCGGAAAAAGAGGCTGCGTTTTTCAAGGACAGCGATCCGCTGGGGTTTATCCTGTTCAAGCGCAACTGTGATAACCCGGCGCAGATTCTCAAACTGACCAACGATTTGAAAGATTGCGTTGGCCGCAATGCGCCAATCCTGATCGATCAGGAAGGTGGCCGTGTCCAGCGCATGGGCCCGCCCCATTGGAGACCGTATCCCCCCGCCCAGCAATTTGGTGACATGGCCATGGAAGAGGGCATGGACAAGGCGCTGGAGGCGCTACGGTTCAACACGCTGCAAATGGCGCAAGATCTGAAGGAATGCGGGATTAACGTTAATTGTACGCCCGTTGTCGATGTTTTAAGCGCGCTGACCCATGATGTGATTGGCAATCGCAGCTTTGGCGGTGACCCGGAAGTGGTGCACCGTCTGGCTTTATCCGTCTGCCGTCATTATCTGGCCGCAGGCGTGACGCCTATTATCAAACATATCCCCGGCCATGGCCGCGCGGCCTCTGATTCCCATCTGGAATTACCGGTCGTGGATGCCGATTTAAAAACGCTGCAGGTCAGCGATTTTCATCCCTTTGCCGCGCTTTCGCGCTCTGATGTCGGGGCGAGTGTCTGGGCGATGACTGCCCATGTTATCTATACCGCGCTGGATTCCAAACTGCCTGCCACCATATCGGATACGGTCATAAAATCGACCATAAGGGACGAGATCGGCTTTGATGGAATCCTGATTGGTGATGATCTGGACATGAAGGCGCTGGCACCCTACGGGGATGTGGCAAAACGCGCGGAATTGACGCTGGAGGCGGGTTGCGATCTGGCCTTGCATTGCTCCGGGCATTTCGATGATATGGTCAAAATCGCCGCTGCAACCCGTAAAATAACCGCTGAGACGCAGAAACGCTTGCAAAACCCGGCGAAATCCGCGACAGTGGCGGCGTGAATATGCAAAACACTGCCATGGATGAATTTCAGGAAGACCCGCCCCGCCTGCCCATTGAGGCCCCGAACGAGGCGGATAGCCTGCTGCTGAATATTGATGGCTATGAAGGCCCGATCGAGGTTCTGCTGGAACTCGCCCGCAATCAAAAGGTTGATATTACAAAGATTTCCATCCTCCAGCTTACCCGGCAATATCTGGCCTTTGTCGAGCGTGCCAAGGCGCTGCATCTGGAACTTGCGGCTGAATATCTGGTGATGGCGGCGTGGTTGGCTTATCTGAAATCACGCCTCTTGCTGCCCAAAACCGAAGAAGATGTGCAACCCTCCGCGCAGGATATGGCAGAAGCGTTGCAATTCCAGCTCCGCCGGTTGGAGGCCATGCAAAAATCAGCGGAAAATCTTAAAAATCTGCCGCAGCTGGGGCAGGATATTTTCCCGCGCGGCATGCCCGAAGGCTTGCGCGTGGTGGCCAATACGCGCTGGGATGTGAATTTATACGATGTCCTGCGCGCCTATGGCGATATCAAGCGCCGCGCCGAGGAAAGCCATTACGATCTGCCGGAATTTAACGTGGTCTCAACCGAAGATGCCATGCACCGCCTCACCACCATGCTCGGTAATCTGCCGCGCAGCGGCATAGGCAGCGTCTGGGCGACATTGCAGAGCTTCTTGCCGGAACGATTCAAGGACAGGCTCTATGCGCGGTCTTCGCTGGCCTCGACCTTTACGGCGGGGCTTGAGCTGGTCAAGCAGGGCAAGCTGGAAATCAAGCAGGATGGTGCGTTCAAGCCCATTTACGTGCGGGCGCTCCTTGGCGAGGAGAATGCCGAAGAACAACAAGGAGCCGCTACATGAGCCGTGATCTCAATACAGAACATTTGCGTTTGCTGGAGGCCATTCTTTTTGCCTCCGCGCAGGCCTTGACGCCGCAAGCCATCCACCAGTTAATGCCCGAAGGGGCTGATATTGGCGGGCTGCTGGCAGGGCTGCAGGCGGATTACGCGGCGCGCGGCGTGAACCTTGTCGAAATTGATGGCACATGGGCGTTTCGTACGGCCGCCGATCTGGCCGGCGCCTTGACGCTGGAGAAAGACGTGCAGCGCAAGATGTCACGCGCCGCGCTGGAAACGCTGGCGATTGTCGCCTATCACCAGCCCATCACCCGCGCCGAGATTGAAAATATTCGGGGCGTTGTGACGCATAAGGGTACGCTGGATGTGTTGATCGAGGCGGGATGGGTAAAACCCGGCCGCCGCCGCGAAACGCCGGGCCGCCCTTTGACATGGGTGACGACAACGGAGTTTCTGGATCAGTTCTCGCTGGGGACGCTGATGGATCTGCCCGGGCTTGATGATCTCAAGGCATCAGGCCTTCTGGACCGCCGTCCGGCTATTGATGCCATCCCGGTGGCCAATGACCTGTTCGGGGCCGGATTTGACGGCGAGGAAGAAGAGGCGTATGAAGAGACCCTGGACCGTGATGATATCGAAGACGAAGACGATTTCGCCGATGACGATCACGATAAAGTGATGGAAGGATAAGAAGATGAGCCTTGGCCCGTTAGAGATTTTTTTGCTGATTATTCTGGTGCTGGTGCTGTTCGGCGCGGGGCGCGTTCCGGCAATTGCCGAGAATTTTGCCAAGGGAATCAAGTCGTTCAAAAAAGGACTTAAGGATGAAGATGAGAGCATAAAGAATGTTTCTCAGTCCAAGGACGCATCCGAATAATTTTCATTCCTAAAAATCAAGGCTAGGCATTTGTGATGCTCGACATTGGCTGGACCGAAATAATGTTCATCATGGTGCTGGCCGTTATCCTGATCGGGCCTGATGAAATTCCCGGCCTGATGGTCGGGCTGGGCCGGATTGTTCGCCGGATCACCTATATCAAATATGCTTTCTCCCGCCAGTTTGAAGAATTTCTGGAGGAGGCCGATCTGAAAAATATCCGCAATAATGTGAATTTCGAGGTCGGCAATCTGAAATTCGATGAAGCCGCCGAGGATGAAGATTTCATTACACAGAAATCGTCTCCAGCCGTGACGGATGATGAAAAGAAAGAAGATGCTGCATGAATGAGATCGCCGGCGCATCGGTTATTGATAATAACAAACTGCCATTGCTGGGGCATATTGCGGAACTCCGCCGCCGTTTGATCTGGGTGCTGCTGGCCATGACGATCGGCTCGGCGGTCAGCTATATGTTTGTCGAGCATATCTACGCGTTTCTGGTTCGTCCGCTGGCCGATGCCATGGGGCCGGGCGATAGCCAGCGTCTGATCTATACCAACCTGACCGAGGCCTTTTTTACTTACGTGAAAATTGCCATGTTTGCAGGGATATTTCTGACATTCCCGGTGCTGCTGGTGCAGATATGGATGTTTATTGCGCCGGGGCTATATCAGAATGAACGGAAAGTAATATTGCCGTTTCTTGTTGCCACGCCCATCCTGTTTTTTCTGGGCGGCGCGGCTGTCTATTATGTTGTGCTACCAATGGCATGGCCGTTTTTTCTGAGCTTTCAGACCAGCGCCGCCGAGACCAGCCTGCCCATACAATTAGAGGCGCGGGTAAGTGAATATCTCGATCTGATCATGACCTTGATATTTGCCTTTGGTTTATGCTTCCAACTGCCTGTTATCCTGATGCTTTTGGGGCGTGTGGGGTTGATCACGGTGGATATGCTGGTGCGGTTTCGCAAATACGCCATTATCATTATTTTTGTGATCGCTGCCATCCTGACGCCGCCGGATGTTATCTCGCAGGTCATGCTGGGGATCCCCTTATGGGGGCTTTACGAGATTTCCATTCTCCTGATGCGCCGGATGGCGCTGCCTTCGAATGATGCATAAAAAAACACCGCTAAGCTCTTATGAAGATTTAATAAAATCGGGCAATCTTCGTCCGGATGAGGCGCAGCGTAAGGCCGTGATGGCGCTGGAGCGTCTTTACAATGATCTCAAGGCCGCCAAACGGGAAAAGCCCCGTAATTTCTTCCAGCGCGTAACGGGGCTTGGCAAGGTCGGCGATGAAGGCATCCGCGGCGTGTACATGCATGGCGGGGTAGGGCGCGGCAAATCCATGCTGATGGATATGTTCTTTGCTTGCGTGCCTGATGGCGTACGCAAGAGCCGCGTTCATTTTCACAAATTCATGATTGATGTGCATGATTATATCCACACGCGCCGGGAATCGGATGGCATCCGCGAGGGGATTGATGCGACGCTTCCTCTGCTGGCCGAGAGGATTGCCGAAAAATCCCGCGTGCTATGCTTTGATGAATTTCACGTCACCGATGTGGCTGATGCGATGATTCTGGGGCGCTTGTTCCGGCATCTGTTCGAGCGTGATGTTATTGTGGTGGCCACCAGCAACTGGCCGCCCAGCCGTTTATATGAGGGCGGGCTGCAGCGCGAGCGTTTCCTGCCCTTTATTGATCTCATGCAGGAACGCATGGAGATTGTGCATCTGGATTCGCCCACAGATTACCGCAAGGAATTTCTGGCGACTGAGGGTGTGTATTTCCAGCCCTTCGGACAGGTGACAAAAGCCCGGTTTGACGCGGTGTTCGCCCGGCTGACGGAAGGCGCTAAAACCGCGCATGAAACCCTGGAGGTCAAAGGGCGCATGATCGAGGCGGATGCCGCCGGCAGCGCGGCACGCTTTACTTTTGCCCAGCTCTGCGAGCAGCCGCGCGGCGCGGAGGATTATCTGGCAATCGCGCAAGCCTATTCCACGATATTCCTCGAAGGCGTGCCCAAACTTAAATATGACCGCCGGAACGAGGCCAAGCGCCTTATGACCCTGATTGATGCGCTTTACGAAAATAAAACGCGCCTGATTGTTTATGCGGATGCCGCGCCTGATAAGCTTTATAGCGGGCATGACCATGCCTTTGAATTTGACCGCACCATCTCCCGCTTGATGGAAATGCAATCGGAATCCTATCTGGACACTTAAGACAAACCCTCTATTCATTATTCCGCGAATTGGAGTAGGATCGCATACATGCCGATGAACGCTTCTGCTGCCCGAAAACAAAGACGTTATCAGATCGTGGGATTCACGCTGGGGATGATTATCCTGATCCTTGGCGCCTTTTTGCTGTTGCCGGCCTTTGTGGATTGGCGCAATGGTCATGCCAATGCCGGCGTGTTTTTCCAAAATGCCGTGTTCTGCCTGTTCTTTGGCGGGGCGCTGGCGATTTCCAACCGGAATTTTGAACGCCATATGACGGTGCGCGAGGCTTTTGTCCTTACCAACTTAAGCTGGTGGGCGCTGGCCATCGTGATTGCCTTGCCCTATACGATGGTGGATATCGAAATCAGTTTCACGGACGCGCTTTTCGAGGCCATGTCCGGCATCACCACGACAGGATCAACGGTGTTTGCAGGACTTGATGCCATGTCGCACGGCATTTTGTTCTGGCGGTCCATTTCACATTTTATCGGCGGGATCGGAATTGTGGCTTTTGCGATGGTATTGCTGCCGTTCCTCAAAGTCGGCGGGATGCAGCTTTTCCAGACGGAATCATCGGATAAATCCGAAAAAGCGCTGCCGCGCAGCATCCAGATCGTCAGCGCTTTGATGAAGATTTATTTCCTGATCACGGCGGTGGGCGCGTTGGTATTCTACATGCTGGGGATGAGCCTTTTTGATGCGGTCAATCATTCCATGGCAGCGGTGGCAACCGGAGGATTCTCTACATCGGATTCGAATTTTGGCAAATTCAATGATAGCGATCCGCTCTTGCTGACGGCGACATTGCTGATGTTCATGGGGGGATTGCCGTTTATCCTGTATGTAAAAATTTTGTACCGCGGCAATCTTAATCTCTGGAAGGATGAGCAGTTCCGATATTTTACGATCATGGTGGCTGCGCTTACCTTGGTATTATCCTTATGGATGTGGATGACATCGGAATATTCGCTCTGGCGCAGTTTTGTTTTGTGCATTTTTAATATTGTCTCAGTTCTGACCACGACAGGATTTACGAATGTTGATTACCTGCAGTGGGGCAGCTTTCCAATCCTGTTCTTTTTGTTTCTGACATATCTGGGGGCCTGTGCGGGATCAACGGCGGGCGGGATCAAGATGATGCGCCTGATTATCGTCGCGCGCGCCACGATACGCCATATCAAGAACCTGATTTATCCCAGTGCCGTATTCCCGGTCTATTACCAGAAAAAACCGCTGGATTCGCAGATCATCATGGATGTGGCCGGATTTTTGGCACTTTATGTGACGACAAACGTTATCATTACAATCTTGCTGACCCTGTGCGGGCTGGATTTTGAAACAGCCTTGAGCGGCGCGGCAACGGCTATTGCCAATGTGGGTCCTGGTATCGGTCCGATAATCGGGCCGGTCGGCAATTTCTCCACGCTCCCCGATAGCGCCAAATGGATACTGACGCTCGGTATGCTGCTGGGGCGGTTGGAGATTATGACTGTTCTGGTTTTGTTTTCGCCGCATTTCTGGCGCCGTTAAGGGGCTTTAAACTGGTATAATATTTGCAATGTTCACATTCGTAGAAAAGCTGATTCAACCATTTAAAAAGAAGGGAACCGGTCTTTCCAGGTCGGAAATATGGGATTATGACGCCCAGAAACGCGCGGCTCACTCTAAGGATGAGGCCGAGCGCGTAAGATTGGCATCCGACGCAAAGACCAGTAAGGAAATATTGTATTATCTGGCTGAAAAAGACCCATCCCCCAAAGTCCGCAAGGCGGTGGCGGCAAATTCTGCCCTGCCGCTGCATGCTTCGCCTGTTTTGGCGCGGGACAAGGATCAGGATGTCAGGTTGGCGCTGGCTGGCCGCCTCGTTGATCTTCTGCCCGGCTTATCGGACGATAACCACAGTCAGCTCTATGCCTTTGCCGTTCAGGCCCTTGGTACATTGGCGCTGGATGAGGTGCTGAAAATCCGCGTGGCGCTTTCCAGCACGCTTAAAGATCACGCCCAGACCCCGCCCAGTGTGGCCGGCCAGCTTGCCCGCGATGTTGAGCGTGATGTCTCCGAACCGATCCTGCGTTTTTGCGCGGCGCTGTCAGATAAGGATTTGATGGATATCCTGCAAAATCATCCGGCGACATGGGTCATTGATGCGATTGCAGGGCGCAAAAGCGTAAGCGGGCCGGTTTCGGCTGCCGTGATCGGCACGGATTACCGGGCTGGTGGGACAGCATTGATCAGTAATGCCGGCGCAGATCTGGCCGAGCCTTTATTGCTGCAGATCGTGGAAAAGGCCCGTTCCTACTCTGAATGGCAAAAACCCGTGGCCTCGCGGGCCAAATTGCCGCGTTCGATTGTCCGGGCTTTGGCCGAGTTTGTGGATGCTTCGGTGCGCGATTTGCTGATGAACCGCACAGATTTTGATGATGAAACCGCCGAGGAAATTGCCGCGGTATTTCGCCGCCGCATGGATTTTGCGACTGAAGGCGAGCAAGCAGAGGAAAGCCTTGGTGTGCGGATCGAGCGTCTTTACAAGGAAGGAAAATTAAACGAGGACATGATCTCCGATGCGCTGGCCATGCGGGATCGTGACTTTGTGGTCTCCGCTATTGCCCGTATTATTCGCGCCGATCCTGTGACGGTGGGCAAGGTATTTGATATGAAAGCCGCCAAGCCGATCGTGGCGCTGGCGTGGCATGCCGGGCTGTCGATGCGTATGGCCTTGAAGCTTCAGCAGGATATGGGGCAGGTCCCGCCCAAGGAACTGATCTATCCGCGCGGCGGCACGGATTATCCCTTAAGCGATGATGAAATTCGCTGGCAGGTTGATTTTCTGGGGCTTGGCTAGAGAGATCAATATTCCGGATTGATGGCGTAGAATTCAGCAAGGCTCTCGGATTGATCCGGCGGGATCATGAAGGCCTTGAAGAACGGCCCCTGATTATTATGGGTTTCTTCATCGTCCATAATGTAAGTCCCATAATGAAAATGTGCCTGAAGCTGCGTAATGGGCTCTGAGACAATCTGGACCCTGAAATCCCGGTCGGCCATTGTTATTGGCTTTTGATCTTTCAGGGCTTTTTGTATGCGCCCGATCATGTAATCGGCATAATTGGCATAGCGCGAGACGGAATCACCAAAAAATTCGACTTCTCCGCCGCGAAAGCTGCCATCCATCATCTTGTCGAGCCCAACTCTGAAAACGGTTTTTTCCCCGTTCTCGTTACGGCGCAGGGGCAATTTATTTTGCGGGTCTTTATCCGTGACCTCGATATTCAGGGCGCGGCCCCAGTAATTGACTTTCAGGATTACATGCTGGCTGGCCTCGTGCTGGGGGCCAATGGGATAGGTGCTGACATAATCATGTTGATGGATGGGACCGAAAATAGTCTCAACTCTGGCGGCGCTGACGGAATTGGTGCCGGAGACCGTACAAAAATCGAGCGATACCATTGCCTTGAAATCCTCCCCAGGATGTTTATATTTATCGGGCAATACTAGGAAAGATTCTCGCAACGCCGAACAAAAATATGTGATGCAGCGCGGTAAGACATAACTGATATTTCAACGTCATAAATCAAGGATACCCATATTATGAAAGCCCCCGTCAGAATCGCCGTCACCGGCGCCGCAGGTCAAATCGGTTACGCCCTTCTTTTCCGTCTCGCCTCTGGCGCGATGTTAGGTCCGGACCAGCCCGTTATCCTGCACCTGTTGGAAGTCACGCCTGCGCTGGGCGCGTTGAACGGCGTGGTGATGGAACTGAACGATTGCGCGTTCCCGCTGTTGCAGGGGGTTGTCGCTACGGACAAGCTGGATGTTGCTTTCAAAGATGTTGATTATGCCTTTTTGGTGGGCGCGATGCCGCGCAAGGACGGCATGGAGCGCAAGGATCTTTTGAGCGCCAATGGCGGAATTTTTGGACCGCAGGGCCGCGCGATCAATGATCACGCCAAGCGCAGCGTCAAGGTTCTGGTTGTGGGCAATCCCGCCAATACCAATGCGCTGATCGCGCAGCAAAATGCCCCGGATCTAAGCCCGTCTTGTTTCTCGGCGATGGTGCGTCTCGATCATAACCGCGCCTTGAGCGCATTGGCGGAAAAGGCCGGCGCGCATTCCACCGATATTAAAAAAATGATCATCTGGGGCAATCACAGCGCCACACAATATCCGGATATCCATTCTGCAACGCTCAAAGGCAAGGCGGCGCTGGCGCAGGTCGATCAGGCCTGGTACGAAGGCACATTCATTCCGGCCGTTCAGCAACGCGGCGCGGCGATCATCAAGGCGCGCGGTCTTTCATCCGCCGCCTCGGCCGCGTCGGCTGCCATTGATCACATGCGCGACTGGACGCTGGGTACGGCTGATGGCGACTGGGTTTCCATGGCGGTGCCTTCTGATGGCTCATACGGCATTCAGCCAGGCGTGATTTACGGTTATCCGGTGATCTGCAAAAACGGAAAATATGAAATCGTGCAGGGGCTTGAGGTCAATGATTTTTCCCGCGCGCGCATGGATGCGACCGATAAGGAACTGCGCGAGGAACGCGCGGCTGTTGAGCATCTCTTTGCCGTCAGTAAGGCCGCCTGATAAAAATTATCGTCCGGGGGCGCTATATTCCGGTGTGATGCCGTATGTTGCGGCAGCATTCGGATCGCGCGGCGCTGTGCCCGGGGCAGGGGCGGCATTTCCAAAATTCGAGCGGAATCTGTCGCCGGCGCGCTCCAGTCCTTCACCGGCCGGCGTACCATCGACATCGCCCAGAATGCGGGCTCGTTCTCTGGCAATCATGGCTTCATGATCTTCTGACGGGTCAACGCGCGTGCCGAGCGGTTCGGCAGGATCTGTGCGGTCGGCTGGCGTTTCGCGTTCGCGCCGCGCGGCATCTTCTGGTCGGTCATAATTAAATCCGTGGGTGGCCATCCACATTTCGTGGCGGCCATCACCCCAGAACAGGCTGAAGAAACCACCCAGCAACACTTCAACCCAGTTTTCATTGCCCCATTCGGGAACGGGGTTCAAACTGCGCGGCGGCGGGGATGTCAGGGGATCCGCATAGGACGCGTCAGGATCGCGCTGACGCTCTGGCGGCCTTTCGGTAATGGCCATATTCACACCTCTATATTTTTATTTTTTTTATAGTTTTTATTTTTTCTTTAAATCTACCAAAAACGGCTGCCTTCGTCAAATTTCAGAAGGAGGCCATTTTTAAGGCTTAGACAGGAACGCCGGCCTGCATGATGCGGGTGTTGTTGGCCAGCGCCATATCAGGTGCGGGGGTTGGCTCTGCTGCGGGCGCAGGCTGGGCGGCTCCGCCGCCGAATGTTGCGCTCAATGTACCCTTGGCCGGGTCGTTTTCTGCCAAGCCCATGCCAAGGGCAGGTTTACCGGATACGAGACCGGTTACCGGATCGGCGTAGCGGGCATCAATAATCTGTCCGCTGGCTTCCATTTCAGCGAGAACCTCGCTCTTGATCTCCATCACGCGGGCATCGCTTATGTCGCTGCCGCCCAGATCGCGGATCATGGTTTCGACTTCGCGGGCATCCACGCGGTCGGCCAGAAACGCCATTAGAACTTTTTCCTGCAAGGACATTTCAGGCTGCGGCGCGGGGGCGGGGGCCTCTTCCGAACCGGGGATGTGTGTCACAGGCAGATTACCAGATTCCTGCAAGGATTGAATAACAGCATTTGTTTCCGATTCAAGCGCCTCGCCTTCAAAACCCTGATCTTTTAAGGCTTCCTGAAGCTCCCAGTGGCTGATCGATGTGCGGCCATCAAAGGAACGTTGAATGATATCCATTGTGGAGGCTTCCACGCCCATGACGTTGTCCAGGCTGGCCAGCAAGGCCTTGTATTGATCGACCTCGGCGGCGGCGTCATTTACCATCGCGCCGGGTATTGCCAAGGGGCTTGCAAGATCCATCGCGCCGCCAATGCCAAAATCCATGCCAGCGCCAGTTCCATCAGGGTCCATGGCGTTCTGGGCGCTGATGGCATCCAGCTCTTTCTGATGCCATGTGTTGGCGCCGTTGAGTTCATTGTGCAGATCATTTCGCAGCGTATCTGAAATCGTCGTGATTTCCTTGTCCAGCTCGGCGATCTCCGCTCTCAGATAAGGGGCAAGTGCTGGATTTTGTGCATCGACCTTCAGTGCATCTCGCTGTTCTTGCAAGGTGCTCAGTCTTTCTATTTGTTCCTGATAGGCCGCTTCGCGTTCTGTCTCTGTGCTCTCGCTAAAGCTGCTGATAAAGCTGCTGACCCCTTCAAATGCCTGATCAAAAAGACTTTTCGAAGCTTCTGCGGTTCTATCAAGTGTCTCGGCAACTGATGTTACATAGGTTTCCTTAAGGCTGTTAAAAGTCTCATCACCCAATCTTTCGCGCAATGTGGCCTGATAGGCATCATAATCAATCTGGCCGCCTTCCGGTAATGCCGTGACCATTTCTTCGTGAATTTGTCCGGCAATTACCAAAGCATCGGCCTGTGAGCGTAAGCTGACTTCTCTGGCGGCAAGATCTGCAATATGGGCATTTGCTGCGCGCGCGACGCCGATTTCATCGTGCGCGGCCTGCACCTCCTTTGCTCTTTGAATGACAAGCGCATAGGTCTCAGGATCGCGTATCAGCTGTTGAAAATGGGCGCGGGCAGCTTCGGCATCATTACCCTTTGCGGCCTCTTCCTCAACATATCGTCTCTCAGCCAGTGCTACGGCAACACGGGCAAATTCATCCGGGTCTTGCGGTGCATCGGGATTCATGGCCTGCACTTCGGCTATGGTTCCGGTGGCTTCAACAACGGCTTCCTGCTGTGCTTCTGGTGATGCATTGGGGTCAGAAATGATACTGAATTGTGCCGATAGGCGCTGCTTTTGCTCTGGGCTCGCATAATCATCCCAGAATTTTGCGGCATTCTCCAAATCTTCTGCAAACCGTCTCTGGGCATCCATGGCGGCATCTATCAGGGCCACGATAGCGGCTTCATCGCGTTTTTTCTGTTCGTTGATTTCCTCTTCCGATAACTGCCCCAGACCTGCGCCGGCGACCCCGGCTACAGTACCGTTAGTCGCTTTGTTCCCGGCCAGCTCCAGGATGCGCGCCTGCGAATCAGGCCCGGAGAACACGCTCGGGGGTTCATCTTGGGGGGAATTCTGGTCTGGTTTGTTATCCAAGGCCATTTACTTAAACACTTTCCTCTATTGCTCCCGTTTGCCCGGGATATTCTTTTTGCGGCCTTTTTTGTTTATTTTGGTCCGCTTTTTTATACAATCACTATACGGCAATTACTGTTTTGGGTCAAAAAATCCTTATTCAAAGCACCCCCAATATGCCATAAACCCCTTAACAAATGTTTAAAGCCTGTTAAAAACTTGCCATTCAAGGCTTTGCAAAGCCGGATAAAGGGTGCTAAAACCCTTGTGATTTTAATTGCCCCTTGGTGGGCGCAGCAGACAAAAAACGACAAAGAGAACCAAACCGATGAATATCCATGAATATCAGGCCAAAGAACTTCTTTCCAAATACGGCGTGGCTGTGCCCAAGGGCATTCCGGCGTTGACCGTTGAAGAAGCCGTGGCCGCAGCGAAACAGCTTCCCGGTCCTTCGTATGTCGTCAAATCCCAGATCCATGCGGGTGGACGCGGCGCGGGCCGTTTCACAAATGACCCCAACGGCAAGGGCGGCGTGCGTCTTTGCAAGACAGTCGAAGATGTCGAAGCCGCCGCCAAGGCGATGCTGGGCAATGTTCTGGTCACCAAGCAGACCGGCCCGGAAGGCAAGCAGGTTCAGCGCCTCTACATCACGGACGGCGTTGATATCACAAAAGAATATTACTGCTCGGTTGTTCTGGACCGCGGCACATCCCGCGTGACTTTCATGGTCTCCACCGAAGGCGGTATGGATATCGAGGAAGTCGCTCACAGCAACCCTGATGCGATCGTTCGCGTTTCGGTTGATCCGGCATCAGGTATGTCCGGTTTCCACGCCCGCAAGCTGGCTTTTGGACTGGGTCTCAAGGGCGATGCAGTGAAATCGGCCACGAAATTCTTCACGAATCTCTACAAGGCCTTCATTGAGCTTGATGCCTCGGTCGTTGAAATCAACCCGATGATTCTGGTAGGCAATGATGTGATGGCGCTGGATGCGAAAATGAATTTCGATCCGAACGCGCTGTATCGTCACCCGGAAATCGTTGCCATGCGCGATGAATCCGAAGAAGACCCCAACGAGAAAGAAGCCCATGACTGGGAACTTTCCTATGTGCGTCTCGATGGCAATATCGGCTGTATGGTCAATGGCGCGGGTCTTGCCATGTCCACGATGGACATCATCAAGCTTTATGGCGGCGAGCCTGCGAACTTCTGCGATGTGGGCGGCGGCGCGACGGCCGAGCGCGTGACAGCAGCCTTCAAGATCATTCTCTCCGACCCGAACGTGAAGGGCATTCTGGTCAATATCTTTGGCGGTATCATGAAATGCGACGTGATCGCGCAGGGCGTGATCGCGGCGGCCAAGGAAGTCTCGCTGAAAGTGCCTCTGGTCGTGCGCCTCGAAGGTACGAATGTTCAGCTGGGTAAGGACCTGCTGAACAATTCCGGCCTGCCGATCATTGCAGCGGATAATCTTTCCGATGCCGCCGAGAAAGTCGTCAAGGCTACGAAAGAAGCCATGAGCAAAGCGGCCTGATCAGGCACGATTTATTTTATTGAATTCTAATTTTGCGGGCCTTTTAAGGCCCGCAAATGCTTATATCTTCAACGGTTTTGCACCATTCACGTCCGGCTGCGCGGACTTTCGCGGGATCGGGGGTTCCCCCTTCAATCGTATCAATCAGCCCGGCAAAGGCCGCTTCGTAAGGGGTGTCGAAATAGACATCGCCCTGATCGAACATTTTCGTCACATCATCTTCTGTGAACCGTGAAGTGGCGGCAAGGCGTTCTGCGAATATCTCACGGTCCTCGGAAAGTCTTTCATACCAGCGCATCAGGCGGCTCCGGGAAAGCGTATAGGGATCATCGCCGGGCTGGGTGATGGAGAAATGCCGGGCTTCTGGTTCTTGTAATGCCAGTTCATAGGCTTCGCGCAGGCTGTGATAATCGGTGCGGGTATCGGCCAGCGGACGTTCAATCGTGTAGTAGGCTTGATGGATCATGATCCGGCAATCGCTTGTGGCATTGCGGTTTTCGCCGGTGGCGGTGATCAGGATAATCGCGGCCATGGATTGCGCCGCGCCTTCGCAGTTAAGCTGGACAGTGCGCGAGGAATTTTCAATTTCATCGACAATTCGCATGGCCGCCGGCACGGACCCGCCAATAGAATTGATGGAAATCTCCAAGGGGATGTGTGACGGGCTTTCTCCGGCGCGGCGTATATCGGCAACAACATTGCCGCCGCTCCAGAAGGTGATTTCGGAATCAAGATGGACCGTATTGGCGCGTGATGGAGCGCTGTCATGGTGCAAGCCGCAAGCGCTTAAAAGCCCTGAGAGGGCTGCGCCCATAAAGGCGCTTTTTGTTTTGTTTGCAGACATAAGCCTGTAATCTTCCCTGTAATTTTTTATTTTCCCGCAATCTAGACAATTTTCTGTGCCGATGCCAAGAAAATGCCAACCTATCTTTTCATCTGGCTTGTTTTATCAATTCGGGCAGATGCTGATATTCTCGATATTGTCGCAAAAACGCTGGCCGCCATCGGCTAGAACGGCTGCGCTGGGTTTTTTTCCATCAATCGTATCAATCAATCCGGCCCAGGCGGCGGCCGGCGCATCAAAATAAACATCCCCCTGATCCAGCAGCGAATAAACATCGGCCTGCGTAAAGCGGCTGTTGGCGGAGATCATCGTGGCGAAACTGTCGCGGCGGTCGGTGAGCTTTTCGTGCCAGTCTTCCAATGTCCGGCGCGAGATAACATAGGGCGGATTGCCGGGCTGGGTAATGGTAAAATTCATAATATCAGTCTCGGCTTGAGAAAATTCAAACGCGGATTTGATTGAGTCGTAATTGCTGGCTACGGGCGTAAGGCCATCTGTGGCCATGACAGTATAATAGGATTGATGGATCATGATCCGGCAATCTGATTCTGCGTTGCGGTTCTGGCCAGTGGCGGTGACGAATATGATGGCGGCCATGGATGCGGCATCGCCGGTGCAATTCATAACAGGCGGCGTCTCCATGTTTTGAATCTGGTCTATGATTCTGAAGCCGGGAATGACATCGCCGCCCGGCGAGTTGATGGTCATGACGGCCGGTGTGCCGGGCATCTCAGCGGAAGCGCGGCGCAATTCATTCCGCAGGCGGCTGGCGCTTTGCGGTGTAATCATGGTGGTCAGATCCAGCGTATCGGGGCCAAGGTTGCGGGAGACTTCTTGCTGGGTCGTTACGCCGCAGGCGCTCAAAAGGCCCGAGAGGGCGGCGCTGAAAAAAGCGTTTCTTGCACTAAATACCGACATAAATTGCCGAACCTTATCCCATTAAATTATTTTTCATAATATAAATGTTTTTGGTTGTTTATGCAATAATTGTTTTAATAATCCTATCAAAAAACCTTGGGAAACCGCAAATATACGGTTGATCCCTGTGGCGAATGCTCCTAAAAAGAGTGCAGCATTAACCTATTGGAGAAATTATGGCTGTCCTCGTTAACAAAGATACCCGCGTCATCTGTCAGGGTTTTACCGGTGCCCAAGGCACATTCCATTCCGAGCAGGCGATTGCCTACGGCACGAAAATGGTTGGCGGCGTTACGCCGGGTAAGGGCGGTACAACGCATCTGGGCCTGCCGGTCTTTGATACCGTGGCCGATGCCCGCAAGCAGACAGGCGCGAATGCCTCTGTGATCTACGTTCCACCTCCCTTTGCTGCCGATGCGATCCTCGAGGCGATTGACGCCGAGATCGAGCTGGCTATTTGCATCACCGAAGGCATTCCCGTTCTGGACATGGTGAAGGTCAAGCGCGCCCTCGAAGGCTCGAAAACGCGCCTCATCGGCCCGAACTGCCCCGGTGTTATCACGCCCGGCGAATGCAAGATCGGCATTATGCCTGGCCATATCCACAAGCGCGGCAAGGTGGGAATTGTTTCCCGCTCCGGCACGCTGACATACGAGGCCGTCGCACAAACAGGCGCGGTTGGTCTGGGTCAGACGACCTGCATTGGTATCGGCGGTGACCCGGTGAACGGCACGAACTTTATCGATTGCATCAAGCTGTTTATGGATGATGAGGAAACAGAAGCCATCCTGATGATCGGCGAAATCGGCGGCACAGCCGAGATTGAGGCTTGCGATTACTATAAGTCCCTGAAGAAGAAAAAGCCGATTGCAGGCTTTATCGCCGGTGCAACAGCCCCTCCGGGCAAGCGCATGGGCCATGCCGGGGCGCTGATTTCCGGTGCGGATGATACCGCCCCTGCCAAGATGAAGGCGATGCGCGATGCTGGCTTCGTGGTTTCCGAATCCCCGGCTGGTCTCGGCGATGCGGTGATGAAGGCCATGGCGGCCTGATTCCTATCGGAATCCAATAAATTCAATGCTTTAAGTTTTGAGCAGGGCGGCAGATTTTGCCGCCCTGAATCTTTTTCCATAGTTTTTCGCTCAAAAACCTTAAAATGCTATGTTAAATTTGGCACGCCTGTTGCATAGACATAATCCATTAGGGAATAACACAAAATAACAATGGGAGTAACAACAAATGGTCAATTACATGTATGGAATTTTAACGTCGGCAACAGTGATCTCGATGCTCAATATCATCAATGAGGCCGTGCCGAACGATCTTTGGTACTGGGCGACGCTGTATCTGCCATTTTGATGGCATGAATAACGCCCTTTAATCAAAAAGTAAAAGGAATTACCCCACCCCAACCCCACCCAACTCCTCAGGCTCTGCCTTCCTAGAAGGCAGGGCTTTTCTTTTTTTGGCAGCTTTAGCATTATAGTCAGGTGAATACATCCTCCACGATAACACCCCCATCGCATCAGGAAAATCGTCTGGCCGCGCTTGATGGCCTCCGGGCGATTGCCATCTTGATGGTAATGGCGCTGCATATGTCATCGGTCCTGCCGGGCGATGTCGAGGCGGAGCTTATGGCCGGTATGCCCCGGTTTTTTGCATGGTTTATTCTGAACGGCTGGGCGGGGCTGCATCTGTTTTTTATCCTGAGCGGTTTTTTGATCACGCAGCAGCTTTTGCCGATGGCGGATATGGATAAAGATGCGCGGAAGGCACATGTCAGGCGTTTTTATAAACGCCGATTTTTCAGGATCGCGCCGGCTTATTATTTCGTTGTCACGCTTATTACAATTTTGATGCTGATGTCTGTTCCGGCGCAGACACCTGAATTTTGGGATGTCCTGCGGCAATATGGTGTTCACCTGCTGTTTTTGCATGACATTTTTGAAGCGTCAGGCCTTGAGGTGCAGGTATTCTGGACGCTGGGGACGGAGGTAAAATTCTACATACTGGCGCCGTTCCTGATGATCGGCTTGCTGGCTCTGCGGCGGGATATGGCGCTGGGTGGGATTATGGCCCTGATGTTCTTTCTGCTGCTTATCAAGATCGCGGTTTACCATTTTGCCGGGCCAGCGCAGGATTCCCATGCATTTTTCCTTGCCTACCGTCAGCCATTCTATATGGCGCTGGATAGTCTTATCGGCGGGGTATTATGTGCCTTTATGTGGCGGGATGATCGCGTGAGGCCCATGATCGAGAGGCCGGCCATAAGTGCGGCCCTGTTCTGGGGCGGAATGATGGTGACGCTGTTTTGCCTGGGTCTGATCCGGCCGCATGTCGTGCCGGATGGCGGTGGGCTTACATATTTTGCCCATACCTTTCACTTTACGCTCATGGCTTTTGGTTTTGTTCTGGTAACGCTGGGGGCGCTGGCCGGGGCGATAGGGACAGGTTTTCTAAGTTGGCGCGGGTTCCACGGTATTGCGCTGGTTTCCTATAGTCTTTATCTGCTGCATTGCCTTTTGCTGCGGGTGGCTCTGGATTCTGCGTTTTGGCTTTTGGGTGATGCGGCTGGCAACGGGGCGCTGCTCTGGGGGGCTTCCAGTCTGATTTTATTCATCTATACGCTTGTTCCGGCTGTTCTAATGTACAGATATATCGAAAAACCGATGATTTTATGGTCGAAACATTGATCAATGGCCTTGGGCTGGGGCAGATGCTCTGATATATTTTTAGATGATGCTTAACGTTCTGAACGCCAGCGACAAGGAAAATGTGATCAGCCTGCCTTACAGGGTGGGTTTGTGGATCAGTGCCAGCGATTCTTCCGGTGGCGATGAAGCTGAGGATCAGGAAAAAGCGGCGCTGGAGAATATTATTGCCGGTTTTACGCAGGATGTGTTCGGCTCCGAGCTTGTGCAGCACATCATGACAGCCACAGAATCAGCGCGAGATCACTGGCAGGTCTGGGAAGATCAGGTTAAATCCGTACCGCAGGATTGCCAGAAGGCAATTGATGATCTGAACGGCGCTTTTGATGAAAAAGAGGTCAGTGCTTTCAAGCAGCGTTTGCTGGAAATCGCCGAGGCGGTTGCGCTGGCTTTTCGTGAATATGAGGAGATGAGCTTTTCCAACAAGCTCAAAACCTATCTCAATTACAATATGGGCAAATTCCGCGCCGTGCTGCGCCGGGAAGAATATACGCCTATGGATCGTTTCCTGAATATCAGTACCAAGGAACGTGCGGCCCTTTATGAGCTTGCCGATATATTGGGCATTAAAAACCGGCTTTAAGGTATTTTAAGAACTTTGCTTCATCTTTTTAGAACAATCTAGGAAATCACGATATGCCGATATTTTCTGACCTTAGTCCGGAAGAAAAAAGCCTGATTGCGGGGTTTCCCGTGCGCGCGGCATTTTTCATCAGCCATGCCGATGATATCGACGGCGAGGCCGATGATGCCAACGAGAAAAAAGCCATGATCAGCGCGATGCGTGCCATGGTCAAACATCATGAAGATTCCGACCTTATCAAGGGGCTTGCCGCCTTTGCCTTTGAATCGCGCACGCGTTGGGATGGCTGGGAGGATGGCGCTTTTCAGGTTCTCTCCGAGGCACCCGGCGTCATGAACAAGGTTTTATCCCTGTTCGGCAAGGACGAGGCGCGGCATTACCGGGCGCTGGTTCTGGAAGTGAGCGAGGCTGTGGCCGCGGCTCACGGCGAATTTGCAGCTTTTGATGATGATGCCGAGGAAGGTTTTTGGGCCGGTCTGGCAGGCAGGATTGCCGGCAAGATCAAGGATTCTCAAGCTGGCGGCGGCGGGGCTAATATCTCGGCCACTGAAGGCGGCGCGCTTTCAGAGCTGGCGGCAGCCTTGAAAATTCCTGAATAATGGCCCTTGCCCTCGGCCGGGCTAGGGGTATATAAGACTGAAAAATTTCTTTTTACGAAAAAGATAGAAAAGATCAAAAACCAAGGCGGAACCGACAGATATGACGACCCAGAACGCTGAAAATCTTACCTTTCTCTCCGGCACAAATGCCGATTACATTGCTCATCTTTATGGCGAATATCTCGCCAGCCCCTTAAAGGTCGATGCCAGCTGGCGCAGCTTTTTTGAAGGCTTGAACGACAGCGAGATTGCCGTGCTCCGGGATATGAGCGGCGCAAGCTGGACACCGCCGGAAAATAACAAATCCCTGCGCCGTTTCGCGGTGGTGGGCGGCAGCGAGACGGCATCTTCTTCTGGCAAGGCCGCGCCGGCACAAAATCAGGCTCTGGCCCCGACCGAGCAGATCAAGCAAGCAGCGCTCGATTCGATTCGCGCTCTCCAGCTCATTCGTGCGTTTCGTTACCGCGGGCACATGATCGCAGATCTTGATCCGCTGCACTTAAAGGAAAAAGAATACCACCCGGAACTGGACCCGGCCCATTACGGCTTTACGGCGGCTGATTATTCGCGCCCCATTTTTATCAAAGGCTTGCTGGGCATGGAATATGCCACGATCCCGCAGATTGTGGATGCGCTCAAACAGACATACTGCCAGCATATCGGCGTTGAATTTTTGCATCTCTCCTCGCCGGAAGAAAAGCTCTGGATTCAAGAACGCATCGAAGAGCCGCGCAATAAAACCGAATTCACCGTAAACGGCAAGCGCGCCATCTATCAGCGCCTCGTGGCATCGGAAGCCTTCGAGCAATTCCTGCACAAGAAATATCCGGGCACAAAGCGTTTTGGCGTGGACGGCGGCGAAGCCCTGATCCCGGCCATGGAGCAGATCATGAAGCGCGGCGGGCAGCTGGGCGTTCAGGAAATTATTGTCGGTATGGCGCACCGTGGCCGTTTGAACGTGCTGGCGAACGTGATGGGCAAACCCTTTACGGCGATCTTTGCCGAGTTTCAGGGCCAGCCCTCAACGCCGGATGATTTCTTGGGCTCTGGCGACGTGAAATACCACCTTGGCACTTCCAGCGACCGTGATTTTGACGGCAATAATATTCACCTTTCGCTGACCGCCAACCCATCGCACTTGGAGTTTGTAAACCCTGTCGTGATCGGCAAGGTCCGCGCGAAACAGGCGACCTACGATCAGGAACACAAGACCGAAAAAGTTCTCCCGCTGCTGTTGCACGGGGATGCTGCCTTTGCCGGGCAAGGCATTATCGCCGAGACATTGATGACATCGGAATTGCAAGGCTACCGCGTTGGCGGGACGATTCATATCGTCATCAACAACCAGATCGGCTTTACCACCATGCCCAAATACAGCCGTTCCGGCCCGTATTGCACGGATGTGGCCAAGATGCTCGAAGCCCCGATCTTCCACGTGAACGGGGATGATCCCGAGGCCGTCGTGCATGTGGCGCGTATCGCCATGGAATTCCGCCAGCAATTCAAGAAAGATGTCGTCATCGACATGTTCTGCTATCGCCGCTTCGGCCATAACGAAGGTGATGAGCCAGCCTTCACCCAGCCCTTGATGTACAAGAAAATCGCCGCTCAGGAAACAACGCGCAGCCAGTACGCCAAGCAGCTTATCGCCGAAAATGTCATGACTCCGGATGAGGCCAAGGCTGTATCGGATGAATTCTACGCCTATCTGGAAGATGCCTTTCAGGCAGCCAGCAGCTTCAAACCCAACAGCACGGATGCCTTTGGCGGCGTGTGGTCGGGGATGCAATGGGCCAATGAAGGCCCGCGCCGCGGCGCAACGGGCGTGAGCCTTGATGATCTGAAATCAGTGGGCAAGGCTATTACGGCCATCCCCAATGGCTTTAGCATCAACAAAAAGCTTCAGCGCGTGATCGAGGCGAAAAACCAGATGTTTGAAACCGGGCAGGGCTTTGACTGGGCCACCGGAGAAGCGCTTGCTTTTGGTACATTGCTGAAAGATGGCTATGCCATTCGCCTGTCGGGTCAGGATGTGGGCCGCGGGACTTTCTCCCAGCGCCATGCAATCTGGTACGATCAGGAAACAGAGGAAAAGCACATTGCATTGAAGCATGTGTCTTTGAATCAGCCGCGTTTCGAAGCGCATGACTCGCCGCTTTCTGAAATGGCGGTTCTGGGCTTTGAATACGGGTATTCTCTGGCCGATCCGAAAACGCTGGTCCTGTGGGAAGCACAGTTCGGTGACTTCGTGAATGGCGCGCAGGTTATCATCGACCAGTTCATCTCCAGCGCGGAAAGCAAATGGATGCGCAGCTCTGGCTTAGTGATGCTGCTCCCCCATGGTTATGAAGGGCAGGGGCCGGAGCATTCTTCTGCCCGTCCTGAACGATTCCTGCAGATGTGCGCGGAAGATAACTGGCAGGTTGCCAATTGCACAACGCCGGCAAACTACTTCCACATTCTGCGCCGCCAGATGGTACGCGATTTCCGCAAGCCTTTGATTTTGATGACGCCCAAATCCTTGCTGCGTCACAAGCTTGCCGTCTCGCCGATCGAGGATTTCGACAAGGACAGCACATTCCACCGTGTCCTTTGGGATCACGACCGCGATACATTGGCGAAACCGGAAAAAATCAAGCGCGTGGTTCTATGTACGGGCAAGGTTTATTACGACCTGCTGCAGGAGCGCCGCGATCAGAAGATCAACGATGTCATGATCATGCGCGTCGAACAGCTCTATCCCTTCCCTTATGAGGCGCTGGAGGCTGAGTTGGCTCCTTACAAAAACGCCGAAGTCATCTGGTGTCAGGAAGAGCCGAAAAATCAGGGCTGCTGGTCATTCATCGATCCGTTCATCGAGGAAGTCCTTATCAAGATGAAGCACAAGCCGAACACGCGCGCGCGCTATGTTGGCCGCCCGGCTGCTGCCGCGCCTGCGACGGGTATGCTCAAGCGTCACAATGTCGAGCAGGCCAAGCTGGTCGGCGAAGCGTTGAAGGTTTGATTTAACTCAAATCAGGCTCATCCGCCTGAATGCGGCCCAGCGCGGCATTCAGGTTGATCGAGGCATAGACCGGTGAATTGGCGTAAATATTTGCGGCGCATCGCGCGGCGTATTTCAAAGCAGTATTCACATATTCCGGCGTTAAGGGGATTTTCTGCAAATCGGTTAGGCGATTGGCGTTATCCATGCCCGGCGCCATGATGCGTTTGATTGTGATATGGCCATCCTTGTCCTGAACGCCTTTCAATCCGAAAATCAGCGATCTGTCGAGCTCCTCCAGCGTGCGCCCGCCTTTGGAAATCATCAGGTAAAAGGCATTGCTGCCGCCTCGGCGCGGTTCGGTGGTTATGGCGATATGGGCCGAGGATCGGATATATTCGTCCTCGCCCGGCGGCTCGTCACTGAACTGCTGCGGATCGGGCTTGATGGTGATGGTTTGTGTGGGCTTGGAAAAATAACTCATGGCCGGGCCATGATGAAAGCTGCCGCGCAGGGAATATTCCCCCAGATAGCGCAGCACCGGAATATGACTTTTGGGATCGGGTTGTAAATGCTTTCCAAGACCAAGCCGCGTGAAAAGATTATCGTGGTGGATTGTCATCGGCGCCGCGCGCGGGCCGAATAAAAAACGCAACATGGTTCCTCCCCAGGAATTATTTATGCAACCCTAGCGGCTTGATGCGGTTTGTTCAACATCAGAATTTTGTGCGGGGCATATAGGAGAAATTACGGGAATTGCAAATTTATAATGAGCTAATATGATGGTCTCATGAAACGGTCCTTTGATCTCTCGTTATATTTCGTGGCCGATCCGGCTTGTTGCGCGGGGCGTGATATTGCTGATGTTGTCATGGCGGCGGTCAAGGGCGGCGTGACGATGGTCCAGCTTCGCAACAAGGCCGATTCTAAAATTGTCGTGGCGGCGCAGGCGGCTATGCTGGCCGAGATGCTAAAAAATTCAGGCGTGATATTTCTGGTGAATGATTATCCTGATATCGCGCATGATGCCGATGCGGACGGCGTGCATATCGGGCAAGGAGATTTGACCCCCGCCGAGGCGCGGCGCATAATAGGATCTGATAAAATTCTGGGTTTGACGGCGTTTACGCCGGACCATATTGCGGCCGTTGATCCTGATATTGTTGATTATATCGGAACCGGCCCTGTCTATCCGACAAAAACGGATAAGGGAAAACCTGTATTAGGGCCGGAGAAATTTTCTGGTCTTGTAAAATTATCGCCGGTTCCTGTTGTGGGGATTGGCGGGATCACGGCGGAAAACGCCGCGGCAGTAATCAAGGCCGGCGCAGCCGGTATTGCGGTAATGCGTGCGATTTCGGAAGGCGATGATATCGAGGCGGCAACGCAGCGTTTGAAAAGACTGAGAATAGAGTAAATAAAAAAGGAAATACCATGATTCCCCATGTTCTCACCATTGCAGGTTCCGATCCTTCCGGGGGCGCGGGTATTCAGGCCGATCTGAAAACGATCTCGGCGCAGGGCTGTTACGGTATGGCGGTGATTACGGCGCTCACCGCGCAGAATACGCGCGGCGTGAGCGGTGTGTTTGACGTGCCGCATGATTTCGTCGATCAGCAGATTAAAACGCTGGCGCAGGATATCCGCATTGATGCGATCAAGATTGGCATGGTGGGGAGTCCGGCAACGATTGCAACATTAAACGAATTCATCCAGCGTTCGCATCCGCCGATTGTGGTACTGGATCCGGTGATGGTGGCGCAAAGCGGCGATCCCTTGATATCGCAAGATGCTATCGAGGCGATGCGCCGCAATCTCGTCCCGCTGGCCAGTATTATCACCCCCAATATCCCGGAGGCAGAGATATTGCTGGGCAAGAAATTTTCCTATTTTGAATATGAACTTGTGCCTATGGCCAAGGCGCTTTTGAAACTGGGCGCGCGCGGTGTGCTGCTCAAGGGCGGGCACGGGGCAGGCATGCGAAGTGATGATGTGTATGCAGATTCTACGGGCGTTTGCGAAGTGTATGAAACCAAGCGTTTGAACACGCCAAATACGCATGGAACGGGCTGCGCCCTCTCCAGCGCGCTGGCCTGCTGGCTGGCGAAAGGGTTGCCTCCGGCCGAGGCTTGCCGCGCGGCCAAGAAATATATCACCAGCGCCATTCAGACGGCGGATCAGCTTAAAATCGGCAAAGGCGCAGGGCCGGTACATCATTTCCACGCGCTGTGGTCATAGGGTATGACTGAATTTGATCTTATCGCCCGGTATTTCGTGCCACTGACGCAAGGACACGCGGAGGCTGGCGGCTTACAGAGCGATACTGCCGTGCTGGATATTCCGGCTGGAAGGCAACTTGTTGTCACCAGTGATACGCTGGTGGCCGGGGTGCATTTCCTGCCCCATCAATCACCGCGGACAATCGCGCAGAAAGCCTTACGGACGAATATCTCCGATTTGCTGGCGGGTGGGGCGCGGCCTTATTGTTATCAGCTCTGCCTGTCCATCCCCAAGGCCAATGAAATATTCTTTGCAGATTTCACCGCCGGGCTTGCCGCCGATCAGGAAAAATACGGGATTTTTCTCTCCGGCGGGGATACGACCTCCACGCCGGGCCCTTTGAGCATTTCGATCACGGCCATGGGATTGGTTGATACGGGCAAGGCCATCACGCGCTCCGGGGCTAGGCCGGGGGATCTGATCGCACTCAGCGGGCCTGTGGGGGATGCCTGGTGCGGGCTGGAGGCTTTGCGCGGTAATCTGCTAAACGTTCCACCATCCTGCATAGCTTTGTATGAAGTGCCCAATCCGCCATATCACTTGCTGGATTTTCTGCCGGGGTCCGTGAATGCGGCGGCGGATATTTCAGATGGGCTGGTGGCGGATCTTTCGCATATCGCCAAGGCTTCGGATTTATCGGCGATAATCGAGTTATCCAAAATCACATATTCTCCGGCCGTGCAGGGTTTGCTGGAGGCGGGCGCGGTGAGTCATGAAAACCTGCTGACCGGCGGCGATGATTACCAGCTGGTCATGGCGGTCGCGCCGGAGAATATCAGGGCGCTGGGCGATAAAATTCAGGTTATCGGGCGCTTTGAATCCGGCATGGCTGGTATTCGTATTTTAGATAATGCAGGAAAATCAGTGGATTTCAGCAAATCCGGCTGGCGGCATTTCTGAAAAAAACGCCAAAAACGGCTTTATAAAGGGCTTGTTTTTGCGTATTCTAGGGAGTATTCAGTACCCCAGAGTTTCCTTACCAAACAAGCAGGTTTTAAAGAACATGGCCAAAATCGTCGTCCCAGCATTGGGTGAATCCGTATCCGAAGCAACTGTAGCCCAATGGCTCAAAAAAGAAGGCGAGGCCGTCAAGGCCGATGAGCCGATCGTCGAGCTGGAAACGGACAAGGTCACATTGGAAGTCAACGCGCCTAAAGACGGCGTGATCGGCAAGATCATTGTGGGTGTCGGCGAGAGCGTTGCCGTTGGCACAATTCTGGGCGAACTGAATGAAGGCGCTGTTGCCAATGATACGGCCAAGCCTGCGGCTTCTGCTGCTCCAGCTCCTGCCGCTCCAGCTCCTGCCGCCGCTGCGGCTCCTGCGCCGGCGAAGGTTGAAGCTGCTGCTGCGGATGATGCCAAGACATCACCGGCCGTTCGCAAATTGCTGGCGGATAATAATCTGGATGCTTCGCAGGTTCCGGCCACTGGCAAGGATGGCCGCCTCTCAAAAGAAGATGTGCAGAACTACCTGAATACGCGTGGTTCGGCTGCGCCTGCGGCGAAGGCTCCTGCTGCTGCTCCGGCGGCTCCCGCAGCTCCCGCAAAACCCCGTGAGATCGGCGCGCGCGAAGAGCGCGTTCGTATGACCAAGCTGCGTCAGGTGATTGCAAGACGCCTGAAGGAGGCACAGAATAACGCCGCCATGCTCACGACCTTTAATGAGGTCGATATGCAGCCCGTCATGGACCTGCGCAAGGAATATCAGGATCAGTTCGTCAAGAAACACGGCGTGAAGCTGGGTTTCATGTCCTTCTTCGTCAAGGCCGCGATCAAGGCCTTGAAAGAATTCCCGGCTGTGAATGCCGAAATTTCCGGCGATGATATCATTTACAAGAATTACTATGATATCGGTGTGGCCGTATCCGCGCCGCAGGGTCTGGTCGTTCCGGTTCTGCGCGATGCTGACACGCTTTCGATGGCCGATATTGAAAAGAAAATCGCCGATATGGGAACGCGCGCCCGCGAAGGCAAGCTTTCGATGGATGAGATGACCGGCGGCACATTCACAATCACCAATGGCGGTATTTTCGGCTCGATGCTCTCGACCCCGATCCTGAACGCCCCGCAATCAGCCATTCTGGGCATGCACAACATCGTTCAGCGCCCTGTGGTGATGAAAGATGGTTCGATCAAGGCGCGTCCTGTGATGTATCTAGCCCTGTCTTATGATCACCGCATCATTGATGGCCGTGAGGCTGTCTCGACGCTGGTGCGTATCAAGGATGCGATCGAAGATCCGCAGCGCTTGCTGCTGGATGTTTAATCAGGCCCGGCTGCTGCCAGTATGGCGGTGATATCTGCAATCGCCTGATGACGGTCTGTCGTTGTTGCTGCCGGCCTTTGTCGGTGGCAACTGAAATCCGGGAATTCACGCAATATCGTCTTGAAGGCCCTGTTATCGGCTCCTTTTGCGTGCTTGCCGTAATGTGATATTTGCACCCATGGCTCATGGCCTTGGTTTTCAGATGTCCGCACGACCAGCGCGCCGAACTTTCCCTTTAATGTAAAACTGGATGTCGTGGATGTGCCGCTTTGGGCGTAATCACCGATCAGGCCCTTGTCACGGCTATTGGCAAAAACGGCGGCAATGGATTCTTGCAGTTTAAGGGGCCGTGATGGCAATGATATTTCGGGTAAATGTGCAAGCGCAGCGTCAGGGACGCTAACGTCCCTTGCGAGTTTATTCATATCCCAGACTTCCTGTTTTCGTAGTTTTTTTAATTTTTATTACGATAGTCTAGGATGTTTTTTGCGGTGCAGCAATCAAATATTGAAACGCGCGGCATATCCATCGCCAGTGTCATTGGCGCGGCCGCGTGTAATGCGGCTCAGAGCAAAATTGGCCTCGCTCATGACAAAGATTTCATTGTTGTAAGGCGGGAATACCCTGCCGGCTTTTTCCCAGCGCTCAAGGGTCTCGCGGGCTTCTGCGAGGCTCATATCGTGAAGCCCCTGGCTGGCTTTCATGCTGTCTTGCAGGTCAGGCGTGACAACGCGGCCGCGGGCGCGCTGGCGGAAATATTCGCGCAAGGCGACTTTCTGGTCTTCGCGCCAGACCGTATGATCGGTGCGGAAAAATTGTCCTTCCGCATCTTCTCGCCAATTCTTATGCGTGGTAGTCAGCGTTTCACCGGCCACATGCTCAATCGCCACGCGGTCCAGCATGGCGCTTTGATTTTTCAGGCAACTGATTGCCGAGAAATGCGGCGAATGCATATTGGAATGGGCAATGACGCGCAAGGGCACGTCTTTTTCGGATGACAGGTCTTTATCGCCGATCTCGGCTCGCATGCTGTGATGGACATCGCCCGTATGGATGCCGCCGCCCCATGCGCTGATGAGTTTGAACGCTGGCATGTAATCGGGATTTCCCTCCCGTTCGTGGCGGGTGTTTTCAGCCATGGCCTTGTTCATGCTTGCGGCAAGGCGGCGGACGCGCATTTCCGGGGTCATCAGCAATTTGTTCACGGTTGGAAAATCGCGGTTATCAACCCGGATATTGATAGGTAGCAAAGATGGGCGGCCCATCAGGAATTCAGTGAGCCCCGCGCCATAGGCAACGGCATTACCGAAATTATGGCTGCGCCAGTTTTGCAGGGATTGCAGAATTTGTGATACGGCCTCGGTTCTGGCCTCAAGGCCCGGCAGCGGCACGGCGCTGACCGCATAATTGGATTCGCTTTTCATGTTCAACCTCCCGTTTGAAATATGGCAGCTGCATCTTTTATTCAGCTATTATCCATAGTCATGAATAAATTATGAGTCAACCCAAAGGTGAGAGGGTGCCGGCCTTCTAGTTGTGATCGCAGCAAAGTCCGGCGCGGACAACGCCGGCCTGACCCTGCCAGTCGCGCGTATCTTGTGCGGGTTTCTCGGCAGCGTAGCGAGCGTAGAGATCTATGCCCATGCCGTCTTCCAGAATATCGACCTGAACGCCCTTGCGGCGGAGCAGATATTCGTTCTCCTCATTCACACCGCCCAGGCGATTGCCGATGACAAGGCGGTTAAAGCCTTGTGAGAAGGTCAGTGCCGTACACACCGAACAGGGCGTGAGTGTTGTAAACATGCTGGCTTTGCTGAAATCAACGCGCGTGCCGCAATCATCCACCGCATCGGTCTCGCCGTGCCAGTAAACGCGGTTTTCCTGCACATGGCGGTTATGGCCCTTGCCCAGTATCATGCGTGTTTCATTGTCGATAATGACCCCGCCAATCGCGCATCCGCCCTCATCATATCCCTTTTGCGCCAGATACACGGCAATTCGCATGAAATCGGCATCTTCCAGCTTGGCGATAAATCCATCCTCAATCACATCTTTCAGATGCGCGGTGGGCAGCAAGGCAATGGTCTGGAGCGCAGTTTGCGTCACAGGATCGTGCTCGCGAAAGAGGGGGGCGTTCATCATGTCTTGGGATATCTCGCTGTCTGTAATGTATAAGTTATGACAACATTTAATGCTGCCACGCATAAAACGCAAATAAAAAAATCATGCAAGATGGCGGTTGGAAAGAATGCCGGCTTCTTTCAATTGTGCAAAAGCCTGCTGCGCGGAAGGGTCGCGGGAAAGGCTTTCATCGCCAATCGCAATGGCATCAAATCCAGCCCCCACCAGATTGACCAGTTCGCGGGATGTGGGGATGCGGCTGGAATAAAGGCTCATCGGTTCGATGGTTACGCCATGATAGCGCGCGGCCATAAGCAGGCGGTTGATGGGCTGCTGGAGGCTGGAATATTTTCCGGCCTCAAAAGGCAGGGTGTTATCACCCAGACCGCAGGTCATGCCGGCAAAGCTCAGCAGCATTTTATCGTCGTCCTTGATGGACGCGCAGGCAAAGGCTTGTTCGGCAAAACGCGCCTCCAACGCAGCGATGGTTGCCGGTTCGATGATTTGAGCCGGATTACAGGCCAAGGCGCTGGGGAAGGCGGGCAGTATATGGTGGATTTTTCGGTCCTTGCGCCAGATTTCTACAACCTCAATCCCGGCCGCTTTGAAAACCGGCAGGGACAGGGCTTCGAATTCGCCGCGTCTTCGCTGTGCGAAATCCTTCTCATAGCCTTTATGGTCGATATAAACTGCGGCAATTCCGGCTTCGGCGATATTCTTGGCGCAGTTGGGGCAGGGTGGATCGGTGAGGTAGATTGTGGCGCCCATGGTGCAGGGGCTGGCAAAAATACAGGCAACTTCCGCGTGGATTGTGCCGCTGGAATTGCCGATGGCGGTTTCATAGCCAAAATGCCTGGCGATGGCTTGTGGCCAGCCATTGGGCCGGGCCAGCGCGAAGGGGGCGCCGCCATTATCCAATCCCGCGATGGAGGCCGCCACTTTACTCGTAGGATGCGGGCTTTGCGGGATAATATCCACCGCCATCTGCATCATGGCGAAATGGTCGGAATTTTGAGGATTTAAGGGCATGAAAATCTTGAGGAAAAACAGTGTTCCTTATCAGTAAGCGTGAAGTGAGGCGGAAAGTAAAGCCCCTCAAGGTAAGGGATATAGGCAGCGCATCAGATATTTCTAAAATAAAGCTTGCATTTATGAATAATAAATCGCTAGGAATGTCATACGGTTTGTAAAAAAGGATATAAAAAATGTCCAAGCAGTCACGCAATTTCCATGAAGCGGCCAAGGCCGTTGACTATGCAACCACGCTGTATCGTCAGCAGGTTGAAAAGATCGAGACCGGTTTTCGGCAATATGTGGAAGCAGATCACCCCCCGGCAGAGCGCGTGCGCGGCCATTATCCCAAAATTGAAGTCAAGGCCACCAATACAAGGCCGCCGCCAACGACCAAGGCGTTCGGGTTTTTATCGCATGAGGGCAGCGCCGTTTACGAGGCCACCTTCACCGCCCCCAATGAAATGACAGATTATTTCACCAGCCAGCTGGATATGATTCTCAAGGCCCATGGCGATGCCATTGAGATCAAGGTGGGCCTGAGCGATGTACCCATTCCATTGGCTTATACACAAGGCTATGCCAAACTGCCGCAGGACAAGAAGATCACCGCCGAAAAAGAAGAAGATATCGGTTATTACTTTGATCGTCCGGACCCACGCGAAATTCCCGTTCCGGCTGTGAAAGACAAGAATGCCGATAATCAGCGCTTCCCCCTGACATGGTATTCCGCGCCGCGCATCGATAAAAGTTTGCAGCGCATTTCCTATTACACAGGCACAGACCCGCGGTTTTTTCAGGATTTTATCCTGTTCACAAATTATCCCACCTATATGGATCTATTCGCCGAACATGCGGGCAAGCTTTTTGACGAGGCCGCGCAGGGCAAGAATGCGGATGCGGCCGTTGCCTTCGTATCGCCGGGCAATCAGGTGGAATTCAATCCCAATATGCTCCGCGCCGATGTTGGCTTTACTGGTTATAAGACCACCAAGCTGCCGCGCGAGCCGCAAATGCCGGCCTATCATATCGTCCGGCCTGACGGGCGCGGCGTTTCCATCGTCAATATTGGCGTCGGGCCGTCGAATGCCGCCAATATTACGGATCATCTGGCGGTGCTGCGGCCTGAGGCCTGGATGATGGTCGGGCATTGCGCGGGGCTGGAATCCACGCAGCGTCTTGGCCATTTTGTCGTGCCCAATGGCTATGTTCTTGAGGATGGGCTGATGGAGAAGAAAATTGCCCCCGGTTATGATGTGACCGATGTCGCTGAAATTCAAAAAGCGTTGATGGATTCCATCAAGGATGTCTCCGGCAGCGCGCCTGAATCCTATAAATCCATGGCGCGGACCGGCGTTGTCGTCACCACGGCGAACCGGAACTGGGAAGACCCCGAAACCGAAGCCGAGCGCACAGCCCTGCGTGACCGTTTCGCGCGCAGCAACGCCATCGGTCTTGATATGGAATCGGGCACGATTGCCGCCAATGGTTTCTGGCACCGCGTGCCCCATGGCGCTATTCTTTGTGTTTCTGACCGTCCGTTACACGGCGAGATCAAGATGAGCGGCGGCGCGCTGGACGGGTTCTACCGCCAGCGGGTGAAGGATCATTTCCAGATTGCCATGGCAGCAGTCGAAAAACTGCGCCAGCTGCCGGAAGAAATCCTGCATACAAGGAAATTGCGTTCTACGGGCGCTTTTGTGCCTTTCCAATAATCCTTCGAAAATCTGCCCTTCCCTTTCTTTACAAATCCGGGCGAAGGAGTATAACCATGGCACGGCATAACCCAACTTTTCTAAAGGCAAAAAATCATGGCTGAAAAATTCGATGTAATCGTCATTGGCGCTGGCCCCGGCGGATATGTATGCGCGATACGCTGCGCGCAATTGGGCCTCAAAACGGCCTGCGTCGAAAAGCGCCCCACACTCGGCGGCACATGCCTGAATGTCGGCTGCATCCCGTCCAAGGCCTTATTGCACGCCTCGGAAGTCTTTGAAGAGGCCGAGCATCACATGGCGGATTTCGGCGTGAAGGTCTCTGGCGTGAAGCTGGACCTCAAGGCCATGATGAAGCACAAGGACGGCGTGGTTGATTCCAACGTCAAGGGAATCGATTTCCTGTTCAAGAAAAACAAGATCACACGTTTGACCGGTGCGGGCGAAATCATCGAAGCTGGCAAGGTGAAAGTCGGTAATGATGTTTACGAGGCCGATAATATAATTATTGCAACGGGTTCTGACGTGATCTCGCTGCCGGGGATTAACATTGATGAAAAACAGATCGTCAGCTCCACAGGCGCGCTGGAATTGGGAAGTGTTCCCAAGGACATGATCGTGATCGGCGGCGGCGTGATCGGCCTTGAGCTTGGCACGGTCTGGCGTCGTCTGGGCGCGAAGGTCACAGTTGTCGAGTATCTCGATAACATTCTGCCCGGCATGGATGAGGAAATCCGCAAGGAAGCGCTGAAGTTGTTGAAAAAACAAGGCCTTGAATTCAAACTCTCATCCAAGGTGACAGGCGCAAAAACATCCTCCAAGGGCGTTGAATTATCCGTTGAGCCTGCCGCTGGCGGCGCGGCGGAGACCTTAAAGGCCGAGATCGTCCTGATGGCGATTGGCCGCAAGCCCTATATCGAAGGCCTGGGCCTTGAGAAAGTCGGCGTGGCGCTGGATGAGCGCGGCCGCATTAAAACCGATGATACGTTCGAGACTTCCGTTGAGGGCATTTTCGCGATTGGTGATGTGATCGCGGGTCCGATGCTCGCGCATAAGGCTGAGGATGAAGGTGTGATCCTGGCCGAGATGCTGGCTGGCCAGTCAGGTCATATTGATTACAACATGATCCCCGGCGTGGTCTATACATGGCCCGAGATTGCCAATGTCGGCAAGACTGAGGAGCAGCTGAAGAAGGAAGGCGTGGAATATCGCTCCGGCAAATTCCCCTTCATGGCTAATGGCCGTGCGCGCGCGATGAATGCTATTGATGGCTTTGTGAAGATTTTGGCAGATGCCAAGACGGACCGCGTTCTGGGCGCGCATATTATCGGCCCCGGTGCCGGTGATCTTATTCAAGAGGTGGTCAGCGTCATGGAATTTGGCGGCACGTCTGAGGATATTGCCCGGACTTGCCACGCGCACCCGACTTTGACAGAAGTTGTCAAGGAAGCCGCTTTAGCTGTTGACAAACGCGCTCTGCATAATTAAACACATTTTTGTGTAAAATTATTAAGGTGCGTAATCATGGTTGTTAAAATTGTTGGCGGTCCGGATGGTGATGTCAGATTGCCGTATGACGGAAGAACAAAACCGCAAGCCGCTTCAGAGGAATCTCGCCGTGAATTCAATGCGGTAGTCGATTTATCTCAGAGCGCATTTAAAGTTGAAATCGAGCCTGAAAAAACTCATCCTCCGCGTTTTCAACAACAGCAACAGCGTCCCTATGGCAACCGCACGCCGGAAGAAATAGCGATCATGCTGGAGCAGCAGCGTATGAGCGGCGGCAACGATTTGTAATTAATTTTCGTAATCGTTTATTTGTTGCGCCGCAAATTGACAGCAGCCTGGCCCCTTAATTATGTTCAATGCAATATTGAAACATTTGAGGAAAAAATCATGGCGATACAAGCAGCAAGCATTAGAGAACTTGGCGATCAATCGGAAGCGAAGGCAAGCTCGCCAGCGGTAGAGCGCTTTCGTCAGCTGGCATCACAATTGCCGGAATGCGGCGAGAATTACGGCTACACGCCCGAAGAAATGGATGAATTGGCCGCGCAAGCGCCTTCTAGCGATCATCAGCCGGGTTAAGAAGGTTCTGCGGGCTCCGGCGCGGTGATTTGATCTTTTCGGGCGGTTTGTCCGGGATGGAACACCAGCGATAACGGCGTTTTTACAATAATCACGGCGTCTTGCCAGATACTGGGCAGGACGCCTTTTTTACGGGTTTGCACATAATCGTAATCGCGGCGGACGCAAGCCTCGAAAGTCTCAATGGAATTATCTTCATAATGGCCGCGCAGCGGGGAAATCTGTACCGCGCCTGTGATGCCGGGCTTGACGCTTTTGATGTCCTCGATCATGGCCCGAAGATTTTCAAACCGGGCCATCTGGGCTGTAATCTTGTATGTGTCGATGTTTCCTGTCATTTGCAGATTCAGGCATGTCTGAAAATGCCGATCTAAAATATCATCCAGCCTGTGATCGAGGGGGCGCGGGCCGACCAGATCCATATCGCCTTTCATGACATTCAGCATTTGAGCAAATTCATCGGCGCTGCCCTTGCGGATAAGGCGGCCGATTTTGGTGACGCGCTGTTCATCGGGCTGATTGCCATCGCGCATGGATTTGAATTTCAGGGCTTTGAATGGTTTCCCCTCCAGCCCGTATCGTTCACCGCTGAAAAATGTGCTGATTCCGTTGATGCGATTGGCCAGTGGCACCACGGCCGAGAGCAGGATAAATGGCGCGCCGAGCAGGGCGGCGGCCAGCGCCCGTTGGGTGATACGTCTGATAGGGGAATTCAGCATGGCCGAAAGACTATCAAATTATTTACATAATTTCAATAATTTTCTTTCGTTAACCGCTGGCACAAAAGTATAGGCTGCGAAAACGGACGAGGTTTTTAATCCGGATCCCGTGAGGCTTGCGGCAGGAACATGGCCATCATGGGATTGGCCTTGATCATCTGGCGGCGAGTCTCTTCAGCCATCTGCTTGGCGGCAACATTCATGAATTGCTGGAAAATGCTCATCATGGCTTCTTGTGTTTCCGGGCCGCTCTGGGCAAGGGCTTTTACACCTTCGGTTGAAATAGCGCTCATGGCCTGCATACAGGCTGCGGCGACATCAGGATCGCTCACGGCCTTGAAAAACGCTGTGTAATCACTGGGTTCCGGTGTGATTTCGATGGTAATTTTCATGTGCTATATCCCTGTTTTATTACTTTTCTTATGAATAAGCGGGAGTTTAGGTCATAAATTGCGGCGCTGCAACAAAAAGTGCGCCCGGAAAATTATCCGCCCTGCCGTGGATGCGCGGCGCGGTGGATTTTCAGCAGCTCCTCGGCGTTCACTTCCGTGTAGCGCTGGGTGGTTGTCACCGAGGCATGGCCCAGCAGTTCCTGAATCTCTCGTAAATTGGCCCCGTTCTGCAGAAGATGCGTGGCGAAAGAGTGGCGCAAGGCATGAGGCGTGGCGGTTTCAGGCAGGTTCAGCAGGCGGCGCAAATCGCGCATCGCCTTTTGCGCCACGCCCTGATGCAGCCGCTTGCCCCGCGCACCCAGAAAAATAGGGTCAAGGCTCTGGCCTTCGCGTTCTGCGGCATGTTCGCGCAGGGTCTTTTCCACGCCGGGCAGGACGGGAACAAGCCGTTCCTTATTCCCCTTGCCGCGCACACGGATAAAACCATCACGGGGCAGGTCGGCGATATTCAGGCTCAAGGCCTCATCAATCCGCAATCCGCAGCCATACAGCAAGGTAAACAAGGCCTTGTCGCGCAATCCGATTTCAGTATTGCGTGCAATCTCCGGCGCGGAGTCGATCAGCGCTCTCATCTGGCTCTCGGCCAGCGGCCTTGGCAGCTTATGCGGCTTTTTGGGGCTGCGGACCGTATTGATGGCGGCGTTGTGCATGATGCCTTGCCGGTCGAGATAGCCCAGAAAGTTTTTGACGCCTGATAATGACCGCGCGCGGGAGGCATTTGATGCCCCGTCCATGGATTTCCGCGACATCCACGCCCGAAAATCCCTTATCCCCGCTTCGGACAGGTCATCAAGGCTTGGCGGCTTGCCCTTGTGCCGGGTGAGGAACGTCACGAATTGCGAGACATCCCCGCCATAAGCCCGCAGCGAGTGCCGGGAGAGGTTCTTCTCATAGCGCAGATAATCCTCCCATTGCCGCAGGGCTTGCTGCAGGTCCGGGGCGCACAGGCTAAGGGTTTCGTTTTTGATTGTCATGGCGGCGGGTTTTGTTCTACGAATTCTAAGTATGACACAAATCATGAGGCAAAACCGCGTTTTTGTTTATGGCACGCTGATGCGCGGCCATCGCAACTATTTCATGATGGAGGGCGCGGAATTTATCGGTCTTGGCCGCACGCGCGAGGCCGCCTTTGTTATGCGCCAGAACCCCTCCAAATCATCACCTGGCAACTTCACCCCCGGCGTGAGGGATGAGGGCAGCGCCCATATCGCGGGCGAGATATTTCTGGTCAGCGATGATCATCTGGCCGCATTGGATGAATTCGAGGATGTCGGCGTGGAATACACACGCAAATCCATCATTCTGGAAGATGGGACTGAGGCCGGAATTTATCTGGTGATCGCGGAAAAACCCTCATGCGCGCCGGGCGATCCGGAGTTTGTAGAGCATGATGTCGGCCAGAATACCTATCACTGGCGCGCGGCCTGATTCTTAAGAAATTGACCCGCAAGGCAAATTTTGCAATAAATCCAGCTATACAAAAAAATAAATTTATCAGGGAGTTATGCTCATGAGCCTTTTATCCAGATTCTGGAACAGTGAAAAACAGGTCCCCGGCGGCCGGATGATCCGTCATGGCCTTACACGCACATTCGAGATTGAAAACGGCGAGCTGGCCTGTGCTGTTTTGAAAAAAGAAGAACAGTATCAGCCTTCCAATCTGATCCGGACGATGATGTCGGCCTTGACCGGGCGCAATATGCTCTCGACGGTCGGCAAGGAATGGGAGAATGCGCGCACCACCGCCAATTCGTCATTTTTTGGCAAGAAAAGTGAAAAAATCCTCCGTGATGTCATTGATGCCCAAAGCGCAAAAATCACCGAAAATATTCCCGCCAAGGCCGATGAGAAGGGCGTTGATATGAATACGCTGGTCAGGCATTACACGGTCGGTGTTATGGCCTCGGCTATATTCGGTAAAGATGTTAGCGATGATGATGCCAAATCGCTCATGGATACGCTGGAAGAAAGCTTTCAGGGTAAGCGGGTCTCGCTATGGCATAAGGCCAATCTGATCCTGATGGCGGTGGGGTTGCCCTCGCTGTTTCCGATGCAAACCGCCAAGAAAATCAGCGCCATGAAAGAGGGGCCGTCCCGGCAGACGCTGGAGATCATTGATCGCAAATTCGCCGCCATGCGTAGCCCCGGAGCCGCGCCGGATGAGACTTTGCTGGGGATGATCGCAACCATGAAAGACCGTAAAGGCGCGCCGTTGAATGCCGAGCAAGCCTTTGATCATGTCATGAGTTTTACGGCGGCGGGGTATTTCTCGACCTCGATTACAATTTTGCAAGGCGTATCGGAAATCATGAAGAATGATGAGATATACAAACGCGTCATTGATGAGGCGCGGCGTTATGATCCCCGCAAGGCGCTTCCTGATGATCTTGCGGCATCTTTTCCCTATATCAATCAGTGCGTGAATGAAACCATGCGCCTTTATCCCCCGGTTTCAACACTCTCGCGCCGGGCGCGCGCCAGTCATGAATTTAACGGTGTTGCGATCGGCAGGGGTGATGTGCTGGCGATCAAGCTGAACAAGATCCAGCGCGATCCCGCCGCCTTTGAAAACCCGGACGCATTTATGCCGGAACGTTTCGAGCGCAAGGTTGCGGCGCGTCATCATTTGCCCTTTGGCCATGGGCCGCGCAGCTGTCTGGGGCGCAACCCCGCGCGGGAGGAGGCGATCTCCTTTATCTTCCGTCTCTTTAGTCAATATGACGCCAAGGCGGTTCAGAATTATACGGGCACACGGACAACACCGCTTTTTACCGCGCCGGAAGGATCACTGATGCTGGATATTACGCCGCGCGCTGATCTGCAAGCTGTATAGGCTAAAGCGGCAGGCTAAGCCACATTCTGAATGACCGCTCGATCACACGGGCCAGAAACAATATCTGGTCGGTGGCCTGACCTTCATGGAACATATTCGCATCCCGGCTGCCGAAGGCGATGATGGCGGGCGGCGTATCCAGCGAAATATCAACCCGCAGCAGGATTTGCGATTGCACCAATGTGGCCCCGCCGCCATAGATCGGCTCGATGCCCCGGATATTATCCTGCAGTAAAATGTTCTTCCCCTGCATCCATTTATCGACAGTGCCGCCGGGGATGATGCGAATGCCTGATGTGTGGATATGCGGGATATCGCCGGCATTGGTCTCCACGACAAGGGCCGTGATATCGACATCCAGAATATCCGTTAAATCCATGGTGATCGAATAGATAAAATCATCAAAGCTCTGGCATTCCAGAAGGCGCAAGACGGCCTTATGGATGCGCTGCTGGTTGTTCATATTGGCGCGGGTTGTGGCGACAATGGTCTGGCTTGTCTTGATAACTTCTTCCTTATCGGCCTTGAGGCGCTCGATCATATAGGACTGGAAATCGGCGATTCCCTTTGTCTTGGCCATGCCGGGCGGGATCAGGAAATCAATGGCTTCGGGGTTGTTCTGCAGGAATTTCGGGTTTTCCCGCAGATAATCCAGAATATCATCATCGTTTAAATCCATGGATGCCTGCTTGTTTGTGCCTGTGTCTGCCATGTGGTTCCTCGATTCATGTTACCAGTATAGCGCAGATTTGGGGGCTTTGCGGATAGTTTTTGATTATGGACTTGAAGAAATACCCTATTTTATGCTGGTATAAGAAAAACAAAATATAAAACAGGGAATAAAAGCATCATGACCATTCGCTCCACTATGGATATCAAGCGCGGCTTGCTCAAGACGGCCTTTGCCGAAGGGCGCGGGCCGGAGATGATTGCCGAGATCCTGACGCGTCACAGACGTTCCGCCATCACGCCGGAAGATAAAACGGCCATTACGAAATTTGATGCGGAAAATGAAATGCAGCCGCAAGGCATTCGCGCACTGAACCGTCTGGCGGAACATGTCGGTCTGGCGACACGCTATTCCGATACAATCTTGCTGGATAGCCCATCGGCGGCGATTAACTGATGGCTCCTCCCAAAGTGCAAGGCCCGTTTGATGAGGCAACGCGGAAATTCTCGGTCATCCGCGACAAGATGCTGCTCGATGGCCTGAAAAGCGCCCAGCCCGGCACGGTGATGGGGGCGATCGCCGAATTTCACCGCGAGGGGATTATCGATATGCCGCAATGTGAGGCGCTGGCCCTTGGCGATCCGCGGCGCACGATATTCGAGCTGCAGATGATTGCCAATTTGGTCGATGAAGGGGCGATTTTCGCCGGAAATCCCAGTCTGTTCGAAGAAGTGCAGGCCAAGGGATCGCAATTTTTCTTCGAGAATTTTTCGCCGCTTGCCCTGTGGCGGCAGGCAGGAGCGGAGCCGCAGGTGGAACCGGAAACCCCCTAGATTTCAAAACGGCTTTCAAATTTGTGATTTTTCCACGCATTGAGCGTGTCATTGATCGCGCGGCGCGCGGCATAAAGCTGCGCCACTTCAAGCCCTTCGCCCACCAGAATCGTATTGCCGTTATCATCCAGGAATTCAAGGGCGCTGGCATCACCGTTCAGGCGCACATCCCGTATCCCATAGGGGTTGCAGTGATATTGCCCTGTAATAACGTTCTCCGGCCCGCCCTTGCGGATCGCCAGATTGGAATCGGTCATGAAAATATCGTGATATTGCCCATTGGCAGAATTGGCGATTCGAATGGCGCTCTCAAACGTGGCGCTGGGCTGGGCGACATAGATCACAGGGGCATAATGCCCGGTCAGGGCGGCAATCGGCAGGCAGGCCATGCCGATCATATCTATCGCGGCTTTGGTAAAAAGATTGTGCAGGCGCTCAGCCAGAGGCGCGCTCTGTATGCGGATGGGATTATCGGCGCTGGCGAATGCTCCCATGCGCTTTTTTCCTTACAGAATGCTCTGGCCGGTCTTTTTCCAGTCCTCGACAAACGCCGCCAGACCTTTGTCTGTGAGGGGGTGTTTGTAGAGCTGGTGAATGACGGAGGCCGGGCAGGTGACGACATGCGCGCCCATTTTGGCGCTTTCAATGATATGCAGCGGGTTGCGGACGGAGGCCACCAGAACCTGCGTATCAAAATAATCATAGTTCTCGTAGATGCGGCAGATATCGGAGATCAGCTGCAGACCATCTTGCGAGATATCATCAAGCCGGCCTACGAAAGGCGAGACGTAAGTCGCGCCCGCCTTGGCGGCCAGAATGGCCTGACCGGCGGAAAAGCAAAGCGTGACATTTACCATCGTGCCTTCATCGGATAATTCCTTGCAGACCTTAAGGCCGTCGGGCGTCAGGGGGACCTTTACCGCGACATTATCCGCAATCTTGCGCAGGATTTCAGCTTCCTTGCGCATTGTGGCGTAATCGGTGGCGGCCACTTCAGCACTGACCGGGCCGGAGACAACGCCGCAGATTTCCTTGATCAGGGGGATAAACTCGCGCCCTGATTTTGCGATCAAAGACGGGTTGGTTGTGACCCCATCCAAAAGGCCGGTTGCGGCCAGTTCACGGATTTCATCAATATTGCCGGTGTCGACGAAGAATTTCATAAGCGCTTGGTTTCCTTGTTTGTTCTATAGGCCTATGGGTAGCGGTTCGGCGCGGTATTTTCAAGTCTTAAGGTTATCCGGGCGTTTGTTCATTTGTAATAAGCGTCAGATTGGCGGAAGGGTGAGGGGATGATATTTTGGCCGCGGCCGATTCCAGCAGCATATCCAGATCCGGCAGGCGCGAACCGTAGTTGCTTTCATCGAAAACATGGCGCATGAACTCGGTCGTGGCGCGTTTGCGCGGCGTTCCGGCGAGATTGCCATCAATAATGCGCGGCTGCCATTTGCTGGGCATGGTATGAATTTCCCTGATATCAGATTTTTTTATTATTCTGTATCAAGGTTTATCACCCCAAGCGGTGAAAAACAAATGCTTAGGACTGATCAAAATTGAACTGATCGGCAGCAGGATCACTCAGGAGCATATATTCAATTTCCCGGCGCGTCGTCTCATCCAGACTTTCCGGATCAAGAGCCTGAAGTGTTTCAAACACATCGCCATATAGCCCGGCGGTGTTTCGTTTGACCATTGGCGGAATTGTGCAATCAAGGCATCGCCCACCGTTACGAATGTGCCGGTGCCTGGCGTATCATCTTTCTTGCCGCCTTGGATCAGGCACTTCCGGTTTTTTGGACATGGCGTATTCCTTGGATTATTCGTGTTTAAATCGCTCTTGAAGCAATTTTATAACATAAACAAAGCCCTATGTAAAGTTATGTAAACAAAAATTAAGCCTATGCTCTGACGGCTGCGTTGCTTAGTCTGATCTATATGACCCAGAATCTGGCTCTTTTTAGTACCGGCGAGGATAACGCAGGCGCGGCGCAAGCTGGCGTGATGGGCGTGCTTGTGCCCTATCCGCTGGACAAGGCCTATGATTACGCGCTTCCCGAAGGGATCGAAGCGGCAGAGGGCGATTATGTCTGTGTGCCGCTCGGCAAGCGCGAGATCCCCGGTGTAATTTGGGGCAAGGCCGCGCGGGAGGTCGCCAGCGCAAAGATTAAAAATATCGTCTCCCGTTATGATTTACCGTCCATGCCGGAAGATCACCGGAAATTTCTTTCATGGACGGCGGAATATACGATGGCGCCTCTGGGCTCGGTCCTGAAAATGTCCTTAAGTGTTCCGGCGGCGCTTGAAGCCGAAAAGCCGGGCAGGGGATATCGGATCGCGCCTGATTTTGCTGAGGTTTTGAACTCCCTCCCCTCAGAGAGGGGAGGGTTGGGGTGGGGAGGAGAATTTCGTGCCAAGCCGGATTCAATGTTGATCCACCATGCCCGCGCGATGCGTAAGGAGCCTAGCGAAGCAGAAAAAAAACTGTGGTTTCATATTAATCGTGAACAATTGGAAGGTCATAAATTCAGGCGTCAGCATCCAGTCGGGTCTTACATTGCTGACTTTATCTGTCTCGAAAAAAAATTAATCATCGAAGTTGATGGAGGCCAGCATACCGATCAGAAAGATTACGATGATGCGAGAACGCGGTTTTTAGAGCATGAAGGTTTTAGGGTTTCTAGATTTTGGAACAACGAGGTTTTAGAAAATATTGAAGGTGTTTTGCAGAGTATCAAAGCGGCGCTGGCCTCCCCACCCCGGCCCTCCCCTCATGGAGGGGAGGGAGAAAGAGAGAGGTTTTTAAAAAATCTTTCACCCGCGCACCGGAGCGTGCTGGAAGTTCTTCGTCATGGCGCGGTGATGCGGGCTTCGGAAATTACGCAGAGCGCCGGATGCTCACCGGGTGTGATCAAGACATTGCTGGGGCGGGGGATACTGGAAGATGTGGCGCTGCATACCGCAGCGCCCTGCCGCTTTCCGGATCCGGGCCGGGGCCGGGCTGAATTATCGGCCGATCAGGCGAGTGTTGCGGAGACATTATGCGCTGCGCTCTCCCCCCCACCCAACCCTCCCCCCACGGGGGGGAGTATAACGGAGGGGGGGCGGTTTCAGGCCTTTCTCCTGGACGGCGTGACCGGCGCAGGGAAAACCGAGACTTATTTCGAAGGCGTGGCGGCGGCGCTCAAGGCCGGGAAACAGGTGCTGATTTTGCTGCCTGAAATTGCCCTTTCAAACGCATTTTTAGAACGTTTCAAATCGCGCTTTGGCTGCCTGCCTGCGCTCTGGCATTCGGATCTGACGCCGGCGCAGCGGCGCATAACATGGCGCGGCGTGGCAATGGGCGAGACCAAGGTGGTGATCGGCGCAAGATCGGCGCTGTTTTTGCCGTTCGCGGAACTCGGCCTGATCGTGGTCGATGAAGAACATGATCCGGCCTACAAACAGGAAGAGGGCGTGATTTATAACGCCCGCGACATGGCGGTGGTGCGCGCGCATCTGGGTGGATTTCCGATTGTGCTGGTTTCCGCCACGCCCAGTCTTGAGACCATGCAAAACGCATGGACAGGGCGTTACCATCACTTGCATCTGCGGGACCGGTTCGGCGGGGCGCATCTGCCCGATATTCATATTATCGACATGCGCGAAGACAAGCCGGAGAAGAACTGCTTTATCTCGCCCATCATGCGGGATGTGACGGAAAAGGCGCTGGAGGATGGCGGGCAGGTTCTCTATTTCCTCAATCGCCGCGGCTACGCACCGCTGACTTTATGCCGGACTTGCGGACACCGCATGGCTTGTCCGCGCTGTACCGCGTGGCTGGTGGAACACAAGGCTGGTTCCGCGCTGCAATGCCATCATTGCGGGTTCTCGCAAAAGCCGCCCAAAGATTGCCCCTCTTGTAACGATATTGGATCATTCGCCGCCTGCGGCCCCGGTGTGGAGCGTATCTATGAGGAAGCCGGCGCGCTGTTCCCGGATGCGCGGCTGATGATGCTGGCCAGCGATACGGCGGAAGATGGCGAGCAGCTCAAATCCATGCTCGAAAAAATCAGAAATGGCGAGGTCGATATCATTATCGGCACGCAGATCATTGCCAAGGGCCATCACTTTCCGAACCTGACCTGCGTTGGCGTGATTGATGCGGATCTGGGTTTACAGGGCGGAGATTTACGCGCCGCCGAGCGCACGTATCAGCTCCTGCATCAGGTGGCAGGGCGAGCGGGGCGCGAGCAAAAACGTGGGTCCGTTTATCTGCAAAGCTTTATGCCCGAACACCGCATCATGCAGGCCATGGCTTCTGATTCTGGGCACCGTGAATCGCGGGATGAATTTCTGGAGGTCGAGGCGATGGAGCGTGAAGAGGCGCATATGCCGCCCTTCTCGCGTCTGGCCGGGATTATTGTCTCCGGCCGGGAGGAAGCGCAGGTGATCGAGGTTGCCAAGCAACTCGGGAAAATATCGCCGCAGGGCATGACCGAAAGCGGGCTTTCGATCCAGACTTTAGGGCCCGCGCCAGCGCCGCTCTCAAGGCTCAGGGGGCGTTATCGTTACCGCTTGCTGGTGAATGCCGATAAACGCATCAATCTACAAAAAACTATTGCCGAATGGCTGGGGCGGGTGGCGGTTCCATCAACTGTGCGCGTTCAGGTCGATATCGACCCGCAGAGCTTTCTTTAAGAATCGTCATTGCACGGCTTTAGTCCGTGCAATCCATGGATCACACGCACTTACGGCGTGTGATGACGGATGAGTTATTTCCGCCAACGCCGGTAATTCAGAACGAAGGGATAGTTGAGATAGCTCCAGATATTCTGGCGCACGAGTTCTTGCTCCTGCGGCTCAAGGCCATAGCAGGGCGGGAGTTCTTCCGGGTGATGCCATGTGCCGAACGCCCAGTCGATGATCGCATACATCGAGCAGAAATTCTTGTCATACGCGCTTTTGATATTGGCATGATGCCAGCGGTGAAAATGCGGCGAGGCCAGAATATACCGGAAGGGCTTCCTGAATTTGATATCCAGATTGGCATGGGTGAAATAATTGAAGAACTTGATCAGGATGATGGCCCCGAACATGCCCGGCCCGTCAAACCCCAGCAGATAAAGCATGGTCAGATCGAACACAAAGGAAATGGCAATCTCCATCGGGTGGAGGCGCAAGGATGTCAGCCATGTCAGCTCTTCGGCGCTGTGATGCAGGGAATGGTAAGGCCACATGAAGCGGTGGGTGAAACGGTGGCGCCAATAGGTGCTGAAATCCAGAAAAAATGCACCCAGAAAAGCCTGCGCCAGCAGCGGCAGGGTCTCGATCTGTGGGGCGAAAAGCTGATAGGGGATCAAGGGCTTCAAGGCTTCGTGAACGCCAAGGACGATAATCGCATAAAGCGGGATGGAGAACAGGACGTTCAAAAAGGGAAGCTCTAGTTCGGGCCAGAAATCCTTGCCGAAAAATCCGCGGTTTTCAGCGCGGCGCGAAAGGCGCTCGACAATGAAGACAACAATGCCCACGAGAAACAGCTCAACGGAGAGATGCGTGATGCTGCTGATGAATTTATAAATAACATCCATATCGGCAGCGCATCCTTAAAAGTCAGGCATTACCGCTTTTGCGGCTTGTCATAGAAAATTGTGTTCTTGTTGTCCGTGTAAATGCCGGGCGTGCTGATTTTCGGGAAGTCCTTGTACAGATAGATGACATTGTCGATCTTGTTGAAATCCTCGTTCCAGACATCGTAACGCTCGCCCATCACATGGCGGGCGACAGTGGGGAATACACTGCGGAACGTGTTGTCGATCTTGTGGCTGAAGGTGCTGCTGAAATTGGGCGAGATGATGAAATTCGCCGCCACCACGCCGCCGGGCTTCAGGTGATCGCGCACCTGCTGGAAAAATTCCCGCGTCACGAGATATTCCGGGATCGTCTTGTCACCCAGATACGCATCCAGCAAGATCGCGTCATATTGCTTCTTTGTGCCGGCCAGATAGGCGCGTGCCTCTACGGGGAAGAAATGCTGGTTCTCCTGCAGCTTGTCTTTGAGGATATATTCCTCCGAGACGGTCCGCAGGGATTTGTCGATGTCGATATAATCGTAATTATGCTTGGCCTCGCGGAAACCAAAGGTAAAAGCGCCGGCGCCGATAATCAAAAAGTCCTTGGGTGTCCGGGCTTCCATGATCGGCGCGATCAGCACATCTTCCAGAAACTCGACATATTCGTGTTTGCTGCCATCATCCCCGTATTTCGAGGAAAAGCTGTTATTCTGCACCAGATGGCGCGCGCCATCATCATCCTCGTAAACGGCGATGGTGTTGTACATGTTGTTTTCCACGACATGCAGATGATCCATCATCATGGGCGAGTTGATATAGATGGCCGAACCCAGAACGGCGAAGCTGAATATGACTTTCTCGGACATCTTGTGCTTGCTCAGCATCAGGACAAGGGCGGTCAGGATGATGAAATTCAGCATCACCGTGTAATTCACGCCCAAAAGGCTCATCAGCACCAGTGTCGAGAACACCGCGCCCATGAACGATCCCATTGTCGAGAAGAACAGGATTTTACCCGTGGCCTGCGAGAGCCTGTGTTTAGAGAAGTAATGGCTGCAAAGCGGGATGGTCTGGCCCAGCAGGTAAACGGGCGTAACAATGAACAGGACCGAATACAGGCTGACCATCAGCAATCGGTGGGAGAATCCCATCTCCGTCATGATCGAGAAAAACACCGCCAGAATTGGATAGCTAAGGCCGATCAGCAAAAAGACCGAAGCCACCAGAATGTTGAAAATCAGCTTGTCGCGGACCCCGAAACGCTTGCCGCCGATAATCACGGGTTTGAATTTTCCGCCCGCCTGATACCCGAATGCCAGCGGCATGAGAACGGCGGCGATAATTACGGAGACCGTATCGGTGCCACTGCCGATAAAGGGCAAGGTCAGGCGGATCGCCAGAAGCTCGGAGGAGAGGACCACATAGCCTTCCAGAAAAATAATGACCATCAGGGCGAGGGAAAACGGTATTTTTGTCATAAATTTTTTGCCTCCGGGCAATGGGCGTGATCAGGAAGAATTTTACAATATGACGCGCCCTAATAAAAGACATTTGGTTTCCGACATGATCTGTTACTCTTGTACCCTGACATGACACTCAAGACGACACCCAAAACGCTGCCGCTTTCGCTGACATCTTATGATGTGCTCAAGACGATCGCCCTGATCCTGATGATCTGCGATCATACGGGTTATTATTTTATGGATAACGAGAGTTGGATGCGTGTGCTGGGGCGGTTTTGCGTGCCCATCTGGTTTTTCCTGATCGGTTATGCGCGGACGCGGGATATCCCCTTGAAGGTTCTGATCGGGGCAGGATTGATCAGCGCCGGGACATTAGCCGCCGGGGAGGTGCTTTTGCCGCTTTCCATCCTTCTGACCCTGATGATCGGCCGTAATTTTATTGATATGTTCCTGCGGGCCGGACGCAAGGGCGGTGAGGCGATGGCGGGGCTTTTTTGCCTTTTGCTGATTCTGGCCTATCCCTCCATGCTGTTTGTCGAATATGGCACGATTGGCCTTATGTTTACCGTGATGGGCGGATTATGTCGCCTGCGGCAAGACTATCCGGAAGTGTCCGGGACGGCCTTTGACCGGCAGATATGGCTGTTTTCAGCGGCATCCGGGATTGTATATGGCGTTTCCAATGCGCTGGCCATGGCAGAGCTCAGCGGCGTGCAATTCTGGGCGCTGGTCTTTGGATTGACGGCCGTTATATATGTGCTGCTGCGTTTCCGGGGGCAGGAGCTGCCCCATCTCAGCGCAGCGGCCCCTCGCGCAGTATCGGCGGTCCTGAAATTCACCGGGCGGCGCACGCTGGAGATTTATGTCATTCACCTTCTGGCCTTTAAATTCATGGCTGTAATGCTCATGCCGGAACGCTTTCCTCTCCTGCAATGGAAGTGGGTAAGTCCTGCGGCGCAGGGCTTTCTTGATTTTATTTTTCTAAAATAATTAATTTTTTAAGGCCACAGGCCTTGTCAGAGTGGTTTGGCTATGCTAAATCCGAGGCCAATTATTCACCATTCGTCAATAAGGGTTATAGAGCTGTGGCAGCCTCATCGCGCGTCTCATCCGTAGTAACATCACGCTATGCCACGGCGATTCTGGACTTGGCGGCAGAAAAGAAACTCACCGACAAGATCGAATCGGATATGGCCGATCTCAAGGCAACGCTGGCCGGATCCAAGGATCTGCAGGATGTGCTGGCCAATCCCCGTATTGCCAAGGATCTGCAGGCCAAGGTCATGGCCGATATCGCCAAGAAGGCCGGTTTGCAGGAATTAACACTGAATTTTCTGGGTGTTCTGATCCAGAACCGCCGCCTCGGCGCGCTGGCGCAGATCATCGAGACGGTACAAAAGGAAATTGCCCGCCGCAGAGGCGAGCGCACAGCCTTCGTGACTGTCGCACAAGACCTTTCGCCCAAGCAGATCAAAGAACTGCAGGAAAGCCTGTCCAAATCCACCGGCGCGTCCGTATCCCTGCAGGTGCAGGTCGATCCGTCCATTCTGGGCGGCATGATTGTGACGCTTGATTCGCAAATGATAGATGATTCCGTCGCCCGCAAGCTTGAGCGTTTGAAAAACGCCATGGGCCGCGGCGCGAATGAAAATGAAAACGATAACACCGTACAAAACTTAAGCGAGGTAGTATAAACCATGGAAGTCCGTGCAGCAGAAATTTCCGATATCCTGAAAAAGCAGATCGCCGATTTTGGCGCGCAGGCCGATGTGGCCGAGATCGGTCAGGTTCTCTCGGTTGGTGACGGCGTTGCCCGCGTTTACGGCCTTGACAACGTGCAGGCCGGCGAGCTTGTCGAATTCCCCAGCGGCGTCAAGGGTATGGCCCTGAACCTGGAAACGGACAATGTCGGTATCGTTATTTTCGGTTCTGACCGTGATATTAAAGAAGGCGATATCGTGCGCCGCACGAAGAAAATCGTGGAAGTGCCCGTTGGCAAGGAATTGCTGGGCCGCGTTGTTGACCCTCTTGGCAATCCGCTGGATGGCAAGGGCCCGATCAAGGCCAAGGCAAAGTCGCTGGTTGAGCTGAAGGCTCCCGGCGTTATCGAGCGTCAGTCGGTTCATGAGCCTGTGCAGACAGGTCTGAAATCCATTGATGCGCTGGTTCCCATTGGCCGCGGCCAGCGTGAGCTGATCATCGGTGACCGTCAGACAGGTAAGACTGCGGTGGCCGTTGATACGATCATTAACCAGAAATATCTGAACCGCGCCTCGGACGAGAAAAAGCATCTTTACTGCATTTATGTCTCGATCGGCCAGAAGCGCTCGACCGTTGCCCAGCTCGTGCGCGAGCTTGAGGAGCAAGGCGCGATGGAATACTCGATCGTTGTGGCTGCCACGGCTTCGGATTCTGCGCCGCTGCAGTTCCTGGCACCTTATGCCGGCTGCGCGATGGGTGAATATTTCCGTGATAACGGCATGCACGCTTTGGCAATCTATGACGACTTGTCGAAACAGGCTGTTGCCTACCGTCAGATGTCCCTGCTGCTGCGCCGTCCGCCGGGCCGCGAAGCCTATCCGGGTGACGTTTTCTACATTCACTCCCGTCTGCTGGAACGCGCGGCGAAAATGTCTGATGCCGAAGGCGCAGGCTCGCTGACGGCTCTGCCAGTCATTGAAACACAGGCCGGCGATATTTCCGCCTATATTCCAACAAACGTGATTTCGATCACGGATGGTCAGATCTTCCTTGAGACTTCGCTGTTCTACAAGGGTATCCGTCCGGCGATTGACGTGGGCGCTTCGGTATCCCGTGTTGGTTCGGCGGCGCAGATCAAGGCGATGAAACAGGTTGCCGGTACGATTAAGCTGGAATTGGCCCAGTACCGCGAAATGGAAGCCTTCGCGCAGTTCGCCTCCGACCTTGACCCGGCTACGCAGAAATTGCTGGCACGCGGCGCGCGTCTGGTGCAGCTGCTCAAGCAGGACCAGTACTCCCCGCTTTCGGTTGAGGAGCAGGTCGTGGTGATCTATGCCGGTACGAAGGGTTATCTGGACGGCGTGCCTGTCAATCAGGTTGGCGAATTTGAAAAGCGCCTGCTGGAAGATCTCCGCGCCAACGGCAAGGGTATTCTGGAGAAAATCCGTGATGAGAAGAAAATCGGCGATGATACCGAAGCCGAGATGAAAGTCTTCCTCTCTGATTTTGCCAAGGCATTTGTGGCGAAATAAGCATAAGGACCGGATAAACCGCGATTTAGGATAAACCCATGCCCAGTTTACGTTCCTACAGGGACCGCATCAAATCGGTCAAATCGACCCGCAAGATCACCTCGGCCATGAAGATGGTTGCGGCCTCGAAACTGCGCCGCGCGCAGGATCAGGCGCAGAAATCCCAGCCCTATGCGCGGGCCATGTCGGAAATGATGGCGCGGGTTGCCAAGAACGTGATCATCACCGAGGCCAGCTCGAAACTGCTGGTCGGTACGGGGGCGGACAAGAAGCATCTTCTGGTGGTTGTTACGGCTGATCGTGGTTTGTGCGGCGGATTTAACGCCAATCTCGTGCGCGAGGTTCGCAAGAAAATCGCCCAGTTCAAGGCCGAAGGCAAGGATTACTATCTCGTCTGCGTGGGCCGCAAGGGCCGTGACCTGCTGCGCGGCGGCAACCGCGAGCATCTCTGGCAGAGCTTTGTCGGCATCATCGCCAAGAGCAAGGTTGATTTCGTGGATGCTAATGAAATCACCCAATATATTCTTGATAAATTCGAAACCGGTGCGTTCGATGTGTGCACGCTGGCTTATAACGCCTTTGAATCGGTCCTCACGCAGCGCCCGACCATGCAGCAGATCATCCCGTTTGATATTTCTGCGGCGGCAACAACGGCGCCTAAGGCCGTGAACCAGAATGAAAAGGCCGAAGAGGAAGTCTCCGGCCCCAAATCGCCTTATGATTTCGAGCCGGAAGAAGAACTGATTTTGAATGCGCTTTTGCCGCGCAATATCGGTGTGCAGATTTACCGCGCTTTGCTGGACAGCGCCGCTGGCGAACAGGCCGCGCGTATGACCGCCATGGACAGCGCCACCCGTAATGCGGGCGAGCGCATCAAGGATCTTTCGCTGCAATATAACCGCGCCCGTCAGGCCTATATTACCAAGGAACTGATCGAGATTATCTCCGGCGCGGAGGCAGTGTAGGGGACAAACAATGCTCGAACCCGGTTACAGGCTGGCAAGGACGGAAGACCTTTTCAATCTGGGGCTGGACAAGGACCGGGCGCAGGCCATGGTCCAGTGGGCAGAAGGACGCGAACAGGATTTCATCGATATTGATGATCTTCCGGGAGCGAAAGGAACAGGAGCATGGAAGCGCAACGGCCATAATGAAGGCCATGGCGTTTTGAGAATTAAGGTTGCAGTGGTTCGGGATTATATCGAGGCGCTGGAACAGGCAGAGGCGGTCATGAGACCGCGACATGATGGTAACAAACTGGAATTTTAGTTTTTAAGGAAAAAAGAGGAAAACAATGGCAAAAGCACAACAAGCAGCCCAGCAAGGCAAAGGCAAGATCATCCAGGTTCTGGGCGCGGTCGTTGACGTTCAGTTCGAGGAAGGCAGCGTTCCGGCGATTTTGAACGCCCTGCAAACCGAAAACAAAGGTCAGGCGCTGGTTCTGGAAGTTGCACAGCATTTGGGCGAAAACACAGTGCGCTGTATCGCTATGGACATGACAGATGGTCTGGTGCGCGGTCAGGATGTTGTGGATACGGGCGATGCGATCTGCGTTCCGGTCGGACCAGAGACAAAGGGCCGTATTTTCGATGTGATCGGCGGCGTGATTGACGGCGGTCCAGCTGTGAAGACGAAAAAGAAATGGCCGATCCACCGTGATGCGCCTGCGCTTGTCGATCAGGCCAAGGAAACGGAAGTTCTCGTGACGGGGATCAAGGTTGTTGACCTTCTTTGCCCATACGCCAAAGGCGGTAAAATCGGTCTGTTCGGCGGTGCGGGCGTTGGTAAGACTGTTACCATTCAGGAACTGATCAATAACATTGCAAAAGGCCATGGCGGGGTTTCCGTTTTCGGCGGCGTTGGTGAAAGAACGCGTGAAGGTAACGACCTGTACCATGAAATGATGGATGCGGGCGTTATCAAGGAACATGATTCCGAAAACTCCAAGGTTGCTCTGGTGTATGGCCAGATGAACGAGCCGCCCGGCGCGCGTGCCCGCGTCGCCCTTTCGGCTTTGACAATGGCGGAATATTTCCGCGACGAAGAGGGTCAGGACGTTCTGTTCTTCCTTGATAACATCTTCCGCTTTACGCAGGCCGGCGCGGAAGTGTCCGCTCTGCTGGGCCGTATCCCATCTGCCGTTGGTTACCAGCCAACACTGGCCACCGATATGGGCCAGATGCAGGAACGCATTACATCGACAAACAAGGGTTCGATTACATCGGTTCAGGCCGTTTACGTTCCGGCTGACGACTTGACTGACCCGGCCCCGGCCACAACCTTCGCTCACCTTGATGCGACAACGGTTCTCTCCCGTCAGATCGCCGAGCAGGGCATCTACCCGGCTGTTGACCCGCTGGATTCCACATCCCGTATCTTGGACCCGCGCGTGATCGGTAAAGAACACTACGAAGTGGCCGCCGGCGTTCAGAAAACATTGCAGACTTACAAGTCGCTGCAGGACATTATCGCCATTCTGGGTATGGATGAATTGTCTGAAGAAGACAAACTCGTCGTCTCCCGCGCGCGTAAGATCCAGCGCTTCCTGTCGCAGCCTTTCCACGTGGCCGAAGTCTTCACAGGCACGCCGGGCGTGTTCGTGCAGCTCGAAGACACGATCAAGGGCTTCAAGGCTATTAACTCCGGTGAATATGACCACCTGCCTGAAAGCGCCTTCTACATGGTTGGCACGATCGAGCAGGCCGTTGAAAAAGCCAAGAAAATGGCAGCAGCTGCGGCGTAAGGGCAGTTGAAAAGTTTTATAGTTTATGAGTTTTTTAGTTTCAAACTTTCAAAACCCTGAACTCTCTAACTTTCAAACTACTAAACTATGAGCGAATGAAATGAGCGAATCACAAACCATCAATTTTGAACTTGTCTCCCCGGAAGAAAAACTGGTCTCGGAAGCCGTTCGCATGGCTGTGATACCCGGCGAGGAAGGTGAGTTTGGCGTTGGCGCCGATCATGCCTCGCTGGTAGCTTCGCTCAAGGCTGGCGTGGTGAAGCTCTATAAAACGAGCCTGCAGGACGAACCGCGCCGCATCTTTATCGCGGGCGGCTTTGCCGATGTCACGGGCACGCGCTGCACCGTTCTGGCCGAAGAAGCTATTGATATTTCAAAACTCAATGCCACCGAGATCGAGCAGCAGATCATTGCCTTGCAAAGCGATCTGAACGCCATCACGGATGCGGCGGACCGTATGCGCGCGGAGCGCAAGCTGGCGCTGGCCAAGGCACGCTTGATGGCGGCAACCGGCAAGTTGGCGGCTTGATCTCTTTTAGAAACGTCATTGCACGCCTTCTTGTGCGTGCAATCTATTTCTGAAATCCCTTTAAGTAATGATCTGGATTACCCGCATGAAGCGGGTAATGACGGAATCAGCCTGGTGGATTTTCTGTTTCCGGCGGAGGGGGCGCGCTATCTGGTTCTTGGGTTTCTTCCTCGTCCTCCAGCTCAAAGCTGATGGCGGCGATTTTCTCATCATCAATATCGATTGAGGATTGTGCATCGCGCTGAGCCTTGACGGTGGCCAGACGGGCCGGTTCGCCGCTGGCCAGCTCCAAAGTCTCGGCCAGTGCAATCAGGGAGTTGATAACCTTCTCCAGCCGCGCCAGCGTGTCATAAGGCTCCGGCGTGTCGATACGCAGGATCGTGCCTTGGGGTTTAAACAGGTAAATCAGCCATGTATTTTTGCGCTTCATCATGCTGCTTAGCGCTTGCAAGCGGGCAGGGGTAAGATACTCCGCCATCATCCGGCGGCTATCGCAGCGTATGATATATTCCTGATTCCAATCCTTGCTATCGGGTTTGTATTCTTCCGAAAATTCCAGTGATTGCACGATCGGGACCATGCCGCCGCTGCCCACGGCCCCGGCCATGGGCAGGCGTGAGTTCATTTCTACCTCAATGGCCGTTAATTTGCGTGTGGCGCTGCCATCGCCGCTGGGGTGCTCGCTGGTGAAGATGCCAATGGTGAAATTCTTGTAAACGCCATTAATATGCGGCGAGTTCATAAAGCTGGTCTTGCGGTAACGCAGCTTGTTTTTGCGGGCGAATTGATACCATGCTTTTTTCTGCTGGATAACGATATAGAAAGTCCAGATCGAAAACCCGGCCAGCATCAAGGAAACCAACAGCCATATAAAAAACCAGATCGACATCAGAACCTAAAGCATGTGTGAGGAAAAATTATAAATCCGTCAAATTCGTTTAATTCTATCTTTTTTGCACCGGGCTGACCAGTCGTCATGCGCCGGAGCTTTCCGGTTTTCTATACGGCAAATTCTTTCAAATATTCATCTTCTTCCGGCGTATTGTCGCGTTTTAAGACCTTGTTGCGATAAGGGAAGCGGCCAAAACGCTCGATTTCATGGCAATGGCGGCGGGCATGTTCATACCCCAGCGGATCATCGGCCTGCATCTTGCCGAACAGATCAACGGACCGGCGTTGGTCGGACAGATTTTCGCTATGCATAAAGGGCATATACAAAAAGCGCCGGCGCACTGGCGGTAAGACCTGATCATAGCCGCGGTGTATCGCCTGTTTTGAAAGCAGCAATGCGTCTTTGTCTGTGGCAAAGGATTTGGCGCTGCCGCGGAACATGTTGCGCGGAAACTGGTCAAGGACCAGACACAAGGCAAGATTCCCTTGAACATCACGCTTCCATTCTTCACACATGCCTTGTGCGGCCATCTCATAAAGCGCGCCATAGCGCGAACGGATCATCTCGTCGAATTCAGGCGAGACCTGAAACCACTGTCGCGGCGTGGTTTCTTCAAACCAGAAATGAATGATGTCCTGTTTGTTATCCTTCATGGGAATGATTCTACAATAAAAATCAAAAATAACAAAAGGATGGATTGTTTTGCTGTTGTGGCGGGTTAAGAGGTCTTGGGCGTGCCCTTGGGGGGGGCATCAGCCTGGGCCTGTTTTATGATCTGGCTGGCTTTTAACCGCGCCCGCTGGGAAAGGTGCAGCATGATAAGGGTCGGAATGAAAGGGGAGAATATCATGAGCAGCAAAAACGGCTCACGCAGGAAACGTGTGACATCGCCCTGAACGAATTTTGTATAAAGGATAATAAAGACCAGCAGCCCCATAAACACAAAAACATAGGCCATCATTTTGTAGATGTGGTTTTTGAGAATGTAGCGTTTGGCGCTATCTTGTTGTTCTTTGGTCAATGCGGCCGGAATTGTAATCACCACCCTTTAGTTGATTATAAGAAATATTGCTTAGGATTTGTTTAAATCCAGAAGCCTATCCTTAAGATATTTATATTAGCGGATTGTCATCTGCCCCGGCTGGGGGCAGGCTTAATGAACCTGCGCCCAGATGCGGCGTTTCACGGTATACATGATCCCGGCAAAAACAGCCAGGAAGATGATGACACGAATACCAATGCGCTTGCGGTCTTCCATATACGGATCAGCCGCCCATGTCAGGAACTGCACCACATCATGAGCGTATTGCTCAGTGGTCTGTGGAGTCCCATCTTCATAGGGGACGATATCATCCGATAACGGAGCCGCCATGGCGATAACGTGTCCGGGCATGTATTTGTTCCAGTTCTGGCCTGGCAGTAATGTCGTGCCTTCCGGCGGCGCTTCATATCCGGTCAAAATGCCAAAAACATAATCCGGTCCATGATGGCGCGCCTTGGTGATCAGGGACAGGTCTGGCGGCAATGCGCCGTTATTCGAAGCCTTGCCGGCATTGTCGTTCTTGTAGGGCGAGACGAAGCGGTCGCTGGGGCGGGCCGGGCGGTCAAACATCTCACCCTCATCATCCGGGCCATCCGTGACGGAATATTCGGCGGCGATATTCTTGACCTGATCCTCGGTGTAACCCAAGGCCGTCAGGTTGCGGTAGTACAGATGCTTCATGCCATGGCAGGCCGAGCAGACCTGTTTATAGACCTTGAATCCGCGTTGCAGGGCCGCGCGATCATAGGTGCCTGTGATGCCGTTAAAGCTCCACTCCTGATGGTGCGGGGCAGGGGCATCACCGGCGGCGTTTGCTGTGCCGGGCTGGGCCGTGAATGAGGCAGCCGCCACTAAAATTCCAAGGATCAAAGCTGTTTTTTTCATTGTTTAAAAATGCCTGTCTTACCTGTTTTCTTATGCCGCTGCTGCGTGTGTCTTGTTCTTTTGCAATACCGCTTCATGGATGCTGGCCGGCAGCGCCACGACTTTTTCCTTCACGCTGAGCACCGGAACGATGACCAGGAAGAACGCGTAGTAATAGACGGTGCAGAAAAAGCCCAGAATGCTCAGCGGGAGGCCAAAGAATGTGGCATCGGCCGGTTTTGCGCCGATATAGCCCAGCATCACGAAATCCACCACCAATATCAGGAAGAATGTCCGGAACAAAGGCCGGAAATTGGCGCTGCGCACCGGGTGACGGTCCAGCCATGGCAGGATCAGCCATACCGCCAGCGCACCGAACATGGCGATAACACCGCCCAGCTTGGCATCGATCAGGACGATATCGGTAAAGGGGATGCCGATCGAGAATGTAATGGCGCGCAAAATCGCATAGAAAGGCAGGAAATACCATTCCGGAACAATGTGAGCGGGCGTAACCAGTGGATTGGCCGGGATATAGTTATCCGGGTGGCCCAGCGCGTCCGGCATGAAGAATACGAACATGCTGAAGATGATCAGGAATACCAGAAGGCCGAATGTGTCCTTGATGGTGTAATAGGGGTGGAAAGGAAGCGTGTCTTTTTCCGTCTTGGGCTCAACGCCTGTCGGGTTGTTCGATCCCGGCACATGCAGCGCCCAGATATGCAGCACCACCACACCCAGAATAACGAAGGGCAGCAGGTAATGCAGCGCAAAGAAACGGTTCAGTGTCGGGTTATCGACCGAGAACCCGCCCCAGAGCCATGTCACGATAGGCTCGCCGATGAAAGGCAGGGCCGAGAACAGATTGGTAATAACCGTTGCGCCCCAATAGGACATCTGGCCCCATGGCAGAACGTAACCGATAAAGGCCGTGGCCATCATCAGGATGAAAATGATAACGCCCAAAATCCACAGCAGCTCGCGCGGGGCCTTATAGGATCCGTAATACATGCCGCGGAAGATGTGGATATAGACGGCGATAAAGAAGAACGAGGCGCCGTTCATGTGGATATAGCGCAGCAGCCAGCCAAAATTCACATCGCGCATCACGCGCTCGACGGAATCAAAGGCGTGGTGCGTGTGAGCCGTGTATTGCATGGCCAGAAAAATACCGGTCAGGATCATGGTCATCAGCATCACGCTGGCGATCGCGCCGAAATTCCAGAAATAGTTAAAGTTCTTCGGCACCGGAAATACGCCGTATTCCTTGTTCATCAAGGTAAAGATCGGCATGCGGGAGTCGATCCACTCCACGACCGGGTTATCGAATTTTTCGCGTGTTCCGCTTCCCATTTTATTCTATCTCCGCTTAACCGATTTTTACCCGTGTGTCCGTCATGAACTCATAGGGCGGAACGGTGAGGTTTTTAGGGGCCGGACCTTTGCGGATACGGCCTGATGTATCGTAATGCGATCCATGGCAGGGGCAGAACCAGCCGCCGAAATCGCCGCGTGCTTCCGTGGGCTTCTGGCCGACCGGAACGCAGCCCAGATGCGTGCAGATCCCGACCAGCACCAGCCACTCGGCCTTTTTCACGCGGTCCTTGTCCAGCTGCTTGTCAATAAGGGTGGATTCGTCCACCTGATCGGCGGCGGAAATTTCTTCCGGCGTGCGGTGACGGATGAAAACCGGCTTGCCGCGCCACATGATGGTGATCGACTGGCCAACGGCAATCGGGGCCAGATCGACCTCGGTCGTGGCCATGGCCATGGTGTCCTGCGCGGGGTTGAGCGAGTCGATGAAAGGCCAGGCGACCACGCCCGCGCCCACCGCGCCAAAGGCGGCGGCCGTTAATTGCAGGAAATCGCGGCGGGTTTCGCCGTCTTTTTGCTCGTCAGTTGTATGTGCTGTTGCCATGATGAAACTTAATGATTTTGTATTTTTCGTTGTGACCGATTTAAAGAATTCTCATTCTGCAATCAAGCGCTAATCTTGTAAATTGCTAAAAATCAATCTATTGGGGATAAGCCCATGTTTAAATATTATTACGTCAACTGATGTGCTTATGACGACAGATATTCCATCATTATCGCTGGCGCTGTATCAGCCTGATATCCCGCAAAATGTCGGGGCGGCAATCAGGCTCTGCGCCTGTATCGGGGCCGGGCTGGAGGTGATCGAGCCCTGCGGCTTTCCATGGGATGAGCGCAAGATCGAGGCCGCGGCCCTTGATTACCGCGCTGCGGCGGCCCTGACACGCCATGCGAGCTGGGAGAAATTTCTGATCGCCAAGGGGGAGCGGCGGATTGTGCTGATGACCACCAAGGCCGCGTGGTCATACACGGATTTCGTATTTGCGCCGGGCGATATACTGATGGCCGGGCGCGAGAGTGCCGGGGTTCCCGATTTCGTGCATGAGGCCGCCCATGGTCGGATCATGATCCCGATGCGCCCCGGTTTGCGCTCCTTGAATGTCGTGACGGCCAGCGCGATGATTTTAGGTGAGGCGTTGCGGCAGGTTAATTTTGTAGAATAAAGGCTTGCATTTTTAGGTATTTTTTCCCATTATCTGAGGGTGATAACCGGGCATAAGGCGCGTAAAAAAGTGCAAAAAGCGGATAACGAACTGAGTAACTCTAAAAGACCAATAAAATCATAAGGATATCAGGTGAAATTGATGCCTCAACCTAAAAATCAGCCTTCATCATTTGAAGAAAATAAACAGCAAGCCAGCCAGTGGTTCCGGGATTTGCGGGACCGGATCTGTGCGGCTTTCGAAGAGCTGGAGGACAGGCTGCAATCGGGGCCGCATGCGGATATGGCGGCGGGGCGCTTCGAGCGCACCCCCTGGAGCCGCCCTTACAGCGATGCCCCCAATGAATCAGGCAGTATCCTGAATGGCGGCGGGGAAATATCCCTGATGCGCGGGCGTGTGTTTGAAAAGGTCGGGGTGAATATCTCGGCAGTGCATGGCACGTTCTCCGAACTTTTCCGCAAGCAGATTCCGGGCGCGGAGGAAAATGGCGGGCAATACTGGGCCTCTGGTATTTCGCTGGTGGCGCATATGCGCTCCCCGCTGGTGCCGGCGGTGCATATGAATACGCGCATGATTGTGACATCCAAGGGGTGGTTTGGCGGCGGCGGTGATCTTAATCCGATTTTTGAAGATGCTGAAGATACCGCTTTGTTTCATAAGGCATTCAAGGAATGCTGTGACCGTCATAATCCGGATTACTATCCCAAGTTCAAGCAATGGTGCGATGAGTATTTCTTTATTCCGCACCGGAACAAGGCGCGCGGCGTGGGCGGGATATTCTATGATTACCTCGATAGCGGAAACTGGGAGGCGGATTTTGCCTTCACGCGCGATGTGGGGGAGGCGTTTCTGGATGTTTATCCACAGCTTGTGGATAAATCCATGCGCAAGCCATGGAGCGCGGATCAGCGCGAGGAGCAGCTCATCAAGCGCGGTCATTATGCCGAATATAATCTGGTTTATGACCGGGGCACGCAGTTTGGCCTGAAAACGGGCGGGAATACCGATGCGATTTTGATGTCGCTGCCGCCTGAGGCAAAATGGCCTTAAGTTGCTGATTTCGCGTTATAGTTTTATAAAATTTTTATTTTCATAATGCATGTGTTACAATCTCGCGCAAGAATAAACTGTTTTTTAAAGCTTGGTTTGTAATATCCTATACAGGTTGAGGATTTTTCAATTCCAACGCAGCCATAAAAATAAAGACGGAACAACCGTACAATCATCGGGAGAGAACCATGAGGGACGCTTTGAAACTCTTATTGCCATTGGCCGGCATGATTACGCTGGGCGCCTGCGCGAGCACATCAGCGCAGCCGGGCTTTGCCCCCAAGCCGCCATCCCATTATCCCGCTGCCTTCCGCACATCCGAACGCCATCCGATTACAACTTTTACACACGCGAATATGCCGCGTCTGGCCTCGCTGGAAAATTATTCGGCCATTGAACCTTCTGCCGGTACTGCCGCCGATGATATCGCCAATATCGAACCCGAAGCCGGTCCGGGCGCGGGTAATAACCTGATCCCGGAAGATGGCCGCGAAATTCAGGCCGAGGCGCTGGGCGCGCGGGGCTGCGGTCAGGCTGTGACGTTTAACAAGGGCGCTTTGGTGGCCTATCAGTGGGATCAAAGCCGGCTGGGCCTTGATACTGACAGCCTTGCCTTTGGCAATGAGGACCGCGAAGGCGAGCAGTTCAAGCTCTCCTACCGTTTGAACCTGCACAAGCCCAAGGCCGCGCCGGGGCGCATCTGCCAGAAATCCGCCGGGCAGTGGCAGGGACTTCTGACGGAATAATCCACAGCTTATCCACAAGACATGACGCCGGCGGCCTTGTTGCTTCCGGCGCTTTGCGTTAAAGTGATTCTGTCGATTGCATTTTCTTTGCGGTCACAGATTTCTGGCGCACCGCCACATGCTTTTCTTTTTTGTTCTTTTGTTTCTTATCGGGGAGACCTGCCGCCATGAAAATTCGCCACGCCTTGTTGATTGCGCCTGTTCTTCTTGCCGGCTGCGATGGATATGTCGCCCAGTTGACCAACACGCATTTCCCCTATGGCAATGAACGCACCGCCGGCAGCGGCGTTGTTTATGTTCTGGCGAAAATGATGCCGGAGAAAAAAGACCTGCAGCTTCAATCCGTCAAGCGTGACATGGCCCCCGCGCCGATCACTGCCGCGCCGGAATCCATGGTCAGTGATAAAGCCAAGAAGTAGTGCGATTTATAATCGCCTAAAATTTTATCCAATTTTGATTTTCGTTTAAGCAGAATTCGAAACGATAATTCTAGGCCAATCCCCTAATATAATTTAATATAATAATATTGGGTGTGGTTGTTGGCCTGCATTCGCCGTGATTGAAAAATCAGGCGAAAATCATGATGAAAACACATGATCATGATGGAAGGACGGTAAGCGCATAAGTCGCGATCCGTCATCCGATAAGACCTGCTTTCCACTAAAACTAAATAAACACGAGAGAAGAACACCATGGGCCGCCTTTTACCCATTTCAGGCGGCTTTCCATGGGGGTTGAAAGGGTAAAGTAGTCATGACACTGGAAGTAGAAACCGTAATTGCCGTTTCGCTGATGATGGCCGTTTTTTCGGCTGTTGCGGCAATCGGCACGAGCCTCGTCCTGGGCGCAGGATTTGAACGATTGCGTAATGGATTTGAGGTTATTCGCAAACAGACCGGATTTTTCAGCGATGCCATTTATAAGCTGGAGCAAAAGGTCGAATATGTCGATAAGCAGGCCGCAAGGTTCGGCGAGTCGATGAACCAGCTGGATGTAAAAGTCCAGAATGTCGGCGAGCAGGCCAATCTGTTTTCCGAATCCATGGTCAAGCTTGAGAAGAAAGTGGAGATCGTCGATAAGCAGACCGGATTCTTCAGCGATGCGCTGCACCGTCTGGAGCAAAAGGTCGAGACGACCAATGCTTTGGAGCAGGCCGTGGCCGAGAAAATGGAGCATTACGGCGATACCAGCCTGATCAGTACCGCCAAAACCGATGCGCTTGTCGCCCATGCCGAAGATCTGTTAACGCAGGTGGCTAGCATAGCAGGCGAGATCCATCAGCAGAAATTGCTGGGATCTTCCCCGGCGCAGACTTTGAGCATCGGCAATACTGACTTGAAGATGCCGTCGAACCTGACGCATTTCATCCATTCATCGCCGCAAGGCGAGAACGGAGAAATCCGGTTCCATTAACCGTAGAGGCAGCTTCAAGCCTTCAGTATAAGACCCCGGCCCGCTTCCCCGCGTATGGCCGGGGTTTTTTATGCCCGCCTTGCGCCTTGCCAAGGGACGTGTACAATCATCCCATAAAAAAATCAGATGATAAAAGGGATGATCCATGACTGATACCGCTAAACTGCTGGCCGCATGCGGCCTTGATGCCAAGATTGCCAATGTGGCGGGCGGTATGGATGTATTCTCGCCGGTGGATGGTCAGAAATTTGCGAGCGTAGCCACGATCAAGGGCGCGGATGTTGCCGGTCTGGCCGCGCGTTCGCAGAAAGCATTTTTGGCATGGCGCGAGATCCCGGCCCCGGTGCGCGGTGAGTTTGTAAGATTGCTGGGCGAGGAGCTGCGCGCCGTCAAGGAACCGCTGGGCCGCCTTGTGAGCCTTGAGGCCGGGAAGATCCTGTCTGAGGGTTTGGGCGAAGTGCAGGAGATGATCGATATCTGCGATTTTGCCGTTGGTTTATCGCGCCAGTTATATGGCCTCACCATCGCATCGGAGCGCCCCGGCCATCACATGCGCGAAATCTGGCACCCCATTGGCCCTGTAGCCGTGATATCGGCCTTTAATTTTCCGGTGGCGGTGTGGTCGTGGAATGCGGCGCTGGCCTTTATCTGCGGGAACAGCGTTGTCTGGAAGCCATCGGAAAAAACGCCCGTAACGGCATTGGCCTGCGACGTGATTTTCAAACGCGCCGTCAAACGGTTCAAGGATGCCGGGCATGCGATACCGGATGATTTGCTGCTGATGGCCATTGGGGGCCATGATGTGGGCGAGGCGATTGCCGCAAGCCCCATCTTCCCGCTGGTCAGTGCGACAGGATCAACGGCTATGGGAAGATCGGTGGCTGTGGCAACGGCGCAGCGTCTGGGCCGTTCATTGCTGGAGCTGGGCGGGAATAACGCGATGGTGGTGACGCCTTCGGCGGATCTGGACATGGCGGTGCGCGCGATTTTATTCGGCGCAGTGGGCACATGCGGCCAGCGCTGCACCACGCTGCGCCGCCTGATCGTGCATAAGGACGTAAAAGACAAACTGATTCCTGTGCTGGTGAAGGCCTATGGGCAGGTGCGGATCGGCAGCCCGCTGGAGAAAGAAACGCTGGTTGGTCCGCTGATCGACAAGGCCAGTTTCGATGCCATGCAAAAGGCGATTTCTGATGCCAAGGCGCAAGGGGGTAAAATCCTCGCCGGCGGCGAGCGTGTCACGGTCAAAGGCGCAGAGGGCGGTTACTATGTCACCCCGGCCATTATCGAGATGCCAAAGCAAAGCGCGGTTGTGCAGCATGAAACATTCGCGCCGATCCTCTATGTCCTGACCTATGACACGCTGGATCAGGCGATAGACATGCAAAATGACGTGCCCCAAGGTCTCTCATCCTGCGTGTTCTCGAATAACGTGCGCGAGGCCGAACGGTTTTTATCGGCCACAGGCAGCGATTGCGGGATTGCCAATGTGAATATCGGCACCAGCGGCGCGGAGATTGGCGGGGCCTTCGGCGGGGAGAAGGAAACCGGCGGCGGGCGCGAGAGCGGATCTGATAGCTGGAAGGCCTATATGCGCCGCCAGACCCAGACGGTGAATTACTCCGATAAAATGCCGCTGGCGCAGGGCGTTGTTTTTGATCTATAAGGGCGTTTGTTTAGGAAAAAGAAAAAATGCACGACATAAAATTCATCCGCGAAAATCCCAAGGCTTTTGACGAGGCGATGGCGCGGCGCAAGCTGCCCGCGCAATCGGGTGAAATTCTGGCCATTGATGAAAAGCGCCGGGCACTTCAGACGCGCTTGCAGGAGATGCAGGCCGCGCGGAATGAGAAATCCAAACAGGTCGGCGAGATCAAGCGCACCGGCGGCAATGCCGATGCCGTGATGGCCGAGGTTGCTGCGATGAAAGACCAGATGGCGGCGCTTGAAGGGGATGACCGTCTGATTGCCGATCAACTGTATAACCGTCTGGCGGTGTTGCCCAATATGTTAGGGCCGGAAGTCGTTGATGGCGCGGATGAGAACGACAACAAAGAAATGCGTAAATGGGGCAGCCCTCGCAATGATAAAACACCGGAGCATTTTGAAATCGGTCAGGCCCTTGGCATGATGGATGCTGAAACCGCCGCCAAGATGTCGGGCTCGCGCTTTACAATTTTATCGGGCGGCCTGGCGCGGATGGAGCGCGCGCTGGCGCAGCTTTTCCTTGATATGCATACGCAGGATCATGGCTATACGGAAGTCTCTCCGCCGCTGATCGTGCGGGATAATGCGCTGTTCGGGACGGGCCAGCTCCCGAAATTTGCCGAGGATCTGTTCCGCATTCCGGAAGTCTCAAACGTACTTGAGACCGAAGTGACATCCTCGCGCTGGCTGATCCCGACTTCTGAGGTTTCGCTCACCAATATCGTGGCGGAGAGCATCGTGGATGAGGAAACACTGCCAAGGCGCTATACGGCCTTTACGCCGTGTTTCCGGTCCGAGGCAGGCGCGGCGGGCAAGGATACGCGCGGCATGATCCGCCAGCACCAGTTCTACAAGGTGGAGATGGTCTCGATCACCACCCCCGAAACGTCTGAGGCCGAGCATGAGCGCATGACCGAATGCGCGGAGAAGGTCCTGCAGAAACTGAACCTGCCTTACCGTACGCTGATGCTGTGTTCGGGGGATACGGGCTTTGGATCGCGCAAGACCTATGACATTGAGGTCTGGCTGCCGGGGCAGGGGCGATACCGCGAGATTTCCAGCTGCTCGAATTGCGGCGACTTTCAGGCGCGGCGCATGAACGCCCGCACGAAATCCAAGGCTGACAAGGCCACGCGTTTTGTGCATACACTAAATGGCTCCGGCGTTGCCGTGGGCCGCGCGCTGATCGCCGTGATGGAAAATTACTACGACCCCGCCACTGGCGGCATTACCGTCCCCGAGGCGCTGAAGCCTTATATGGGCGGATTAGAGAAGATCACCAAGCCATAAAGCTTTCTTCTTTACGTCAACTTGGAAATAGATTCTAATAGGGGGGTAGGCATTCGCCTTTTTCGCTCCTTCAGACGTTAGTTCCCATTATGAATACGCAAGATATCAACAAGCGCATCCGGTTGATCATGGCCCTTCGCACGAAGGGCATTACGGATATGAATGTGCTGGGCGCGATGGAGCGCATCCCGCGCGAGGATTTCGTGCCGGGTGCCGTTCAGGATCAGGCCTGGGACGATATGGCGCTGCCCATTGGCCGCGGTCAGACGATCAGCCAGCCTTATGTTGTGGCGGCGATGACTCAGGCGCTGAAAATCAAGGATACGGACAAGATATTGGAAGTCGGCACAGGCTGCGGTTATCAATGCGCGATACTGGCCAAATTATGTCGCCGGGTTTACACGGTCGAGCGTTACAAAAGCCTGCTCTCGCAGGCTGAGCGGCGACTGGAGGATTTACGCATCCGCAATGTCACCGCGATTGCTGGGGATGGTATGCTGGGCTGGCCCGCCCAAGCCCCATTTGACAAGATTATCGTGACCGCCGCCGCGCGGAATGAACCGCCCCAAGCTCTGCAGGATCAGCTTAAAACCGGCGGGCTGATGGTTATTCCTGTCGATATTGGCGGCGATCAGATATTGCGTCTTTACATGAAAGATGAAAGCGGTGTTTGCCTGTTCCGCGATTTGATGCCGGTGCGCTTCGTGCCGCTGCTGCCGCATGTCGCCACCGAGGAGTATGCAATGGCATGAGACGGGCCGTTCTGGTTTCTCTTGCTTTGGCAGCGGTTGTTTCCAGTCTTGGCGGATGTTTCAAGGCAGGCAATGCCCCGGTTAGCACTTATGGCGCGGGCGAGGGCGCCGGCAGCGCCGGGATGCATGTCGTCATGAAAGGCGATACGCTGACGAAGATCTCCCGCCGCTACCGCCTTTCGGAACGCAGCATCGCCGCGGCCAATGATCTTTATCCGCCTTATAAGCTGGAGCTGGGCCAGCGCCTGAAAATCCCGCCGCCCGAAACCTACAAGGCGCGCGCCGGCGATACGGTTGCCAGCGTGGCGCGGCTCTTTGCCGTGGATGTCGCGCAGGTCGTGCAGACCAATAATTTGAAAGTCGTGGGATCGGGTAAACTTGCGCCGGGGCAGGTTTTGCGCCTGCCAGCCGTGACGGTGGCCCAGATCCTGAAAACGCAGGCCATGCCGTTTTTCCCTCAGTCCAAACCAGTGACGCTATCGGCAAGACCGCAAGCTGCCCCGTATCTGAACGCGCCGCTGCCGGGCCCAAAGCCACTTGCGAATATGCCTGCCCCATCGACCGATCCGATGCGTCCGGCGGTGGTTGCGCCGCTGTTTCATGAGGCGCCTGTAGCGTTTACGCCCAAAGGAAGCGGGCGCTTTACCATGCCGGTACTGGGGCCGTTGCTCTCGTCTTATGGTCCCAAGCCGGGCGGACTGCATAATGACGGCATTAACATCAAGGCCCCGCAGGGCGCGCCGGTCCGCGCGGCCGATGCGGGTGTGGTTGTTTATGCCGGGAATGAGCTGAAAGGCACAGGCAATCTGATCCTGATCCGGCATGAGGGCGATTATTTGAGCGCTTATGCCCATCTGGATAATATGCTGGTCCGGCGCGGGCAAAGCATCAAGCGCGGCGAGGCAATAGGCACTGTCGGGGCCACGGGAGCCGTTGCGGAACCGCAGCTTCATTTCGAAATCCGTAAAGGTACAAAAGCCGTTGATCCGGCCCCTTATCTTTAGAGTAGGGGGCCGTTTTTCGGCATTATGACGCGAGATTATGTTTTTTCCTTGACCCCTTGATTTGTATTTCCTAGTATCGCGCTAATAATAAATATTACCGTTGAACAGGTCGGGTTATGCATTTTTCTTTGAATATGCCCATTATGAGGGCGTTTGCCCTGTCTGCTGGCATGGCGCTGGGTTCTGCTGCTTTCGCGCAGGAACAGGATCATGATGCCGCCCCGATAACGACAGAAACACCCGCTGCCCCTGAAATGCCCGTATTGCCCGAGGGCCTTCCCAATATTCCCGGCCTGCAAGAAATGCTGGAAGCGCAAGGTCTTGCACCCGAGGCGCCTGAAGCTGGCGCCCCTTCCCGTACACCAACGGATGCCATGTGCGGTCCGCATAACTCGGTGGATAGCGCTTTGGAAGCTGCTGGTCTGAGCGAGGTCGAAGTCAAGAACGGCATTGATATTATCTTGCAGAATTTCTTTCGTATTTCCCGCCATTATGTTGAGGCGGGCCATGAGATGGAAGATCTGGAGGCGCTTGCTGTTGAGGGCATCAAGGACCGTGTTTGCAACCGTGATGAAAAGCTGACGGAGGCGCAGACAGAATTTGATGCTGCCAATGAAGAATTTGAATCGATCAAAACCGAGCGTGATGCGGTTGTGGATAGCGGCGCCGAGGTTTCAGCGGATCTGCGGGATCGCTTGCTGGAAGCTGAGATCGCACTCTCTAATGCCCGTAATGCCTTGCGCGTGGCGCAGGCCGAACAAAAGTATAATGCGCCTGATTTGATCATGGCCGGGCTTAATCATGCCATGGCGGATCTGGATCCGCATTCTGATTTCGCCATGGGCGGCGGTACAAGGCCAGCGGCTTCGGAAGATGACCCGCCCAGGGGCGCTATTGGTATTGTGGCGGAAGCTGACGGGGAGTCCGCTTATACGCTGGAGCGCGGCATTCGCGTGAAAACTGCCTTTGACCCGCAGGATAATACGCCAGCCTATAAGGCCGGAATCCGCGCCGGTGATCTGATTACCCATATCGATGGCGAGGCGCTGGCCGGGATGCTTCTGAGCGAGGCGACCGATCTTATTGCCGGTGAACCTTCAACCAGCATGGCCGTGACCTTTGTCAGGGGCGATAGAACAAGCACAGTGCATGTCCAGCGTCAGGAAGTTCATCTGGCCAATGTCACGCACCGCGTTGTGGGTAATTACGGCTATATTCATATTAATTCCTATATGAATGAGCAGGATATGCGCGCTGATGCCGGTGTTGATGAAGGCATGAAAAAGGCCGTTGAGGATATTCGCAAGAAACTGGGCGGTGACGATAATGTCGCGGGCTATGTGATCAGCGTGCGCGGCAATGGCGGCGGATCGGTGCAGGAGGTTATTCTCCAGCTCGACCAGCTTATAGAGGGCGAGGATTTTGACCGCAGTTATGGCGCGCAAGTGCCGGAAGAGGTAAAGCGCCGCAATACATTATTGACCACCCGTGACCGTGATGGGCTAGATGAAAGATTTCTGGCCAGCCCCGGCGATATCACCAATGGCAAGCCGATTGCCGTATTGATTGATGGCGGTTCGGCTTCGGCTTCGGAGATTTTCTCCGGGACCATGCAAGCCTGGGGCCGCGCCATTATTGTTGGCATTAACTCCTTCAACAAGGGGACGGTGCAGATTATTTCCCCGGATTCAACGGGCGCAGGCCAGCTTCATTACACGATCAGCCAGTATCTCTATGGCAAGGGAACAGAGGAATCGCCATTTGGTCTTGCAATTCAAGGATATGGCGTTACACCGGAGGTTCTTGTTCCCTTTATTCCGGCCGCGGAAAAGAGCGAAAACGACCTGCCCAATGTCCTGCAGTTTGAAGATGGTGAGGATCCGCGCCGCGTCACGGAAAGCACATTGGTTTGCGAACGGGATGAGGTGGATCCGCCCTTGACAGGACCGATGGCGGAGAATGGTTTTATCGATCCGCGCAGCGGCGAATTTGATCATGCGCTGGCCTGCGCGATTATGGCGCTGCAGCAGCAAAACCCGGAAGTCACATCGCGTCCGTCCGCGGATAAGGGCGGCGTTTTGATCCGTGATTATGTGCCCCCCGTACTTGAAATGGATGGGCCATAAAAAAAGAGAAGGAATACTCTTGCGCTTTTTATGCAAGGGGTTATAAGTAAATTAAGCGACATAATAAAAGTCGTATTTGAAAAAGAAAAACAGGGAGTATATACGCGTGAACCACCAGTCCTTGACTAAGGGATTCGATCCCTCCACCGTTGAAGATGCATTGCTTGATGCGGCTGATCTCGCATGGGCCAAGCAAGCGCTGCACAAGATCAAGGACGGCGTTAAAAGCCGCATTTTGGGGCAGGACGAAGTTGTTGAGCGCTCTATTCTGGCGATGGTCGCCGGCGGTCACGTGCTGATCGAAGGCCCTACCGGAACCGGTAAGACAAAACTTTCCCAGACATTTGGTCAGGCTATGGGCATGCGTATGGTCCGCATTCAGGGTCAGAACGATCTGATGCCTGCCGATATTATCGGCCATGATGTCATGGTTCCCAATGCCGAGACTGGCAAGAACGAGCTGGTATTCGAAGAGGGCCCGGTCAGAGACGCGCAGTTCGTCCATTTCGATGAAATTAACCGCGTTACGCCTCGTTCCCAGAGCGCCATGCTTTCGATCATGGAAGAAAGAAAATTCACGCATAACAAGATGGTCTATCCGCTGGATAACCTCTTTACCGTGTTCGCAACGCAAAACCCTGAAGGTCAGGAAGGAACATATCCTTTGCCGGAGGCGCAGGTTGACCGTTTCATGATGCGTGTTGATATGCTCAACCCCAAGGACATCGAAACGCAGGTCGCCATTAACCGCCTGAAGCGTTCGGAAACCAGAACGCCGCCTCTGGAGAAAATGATCACGCCGGATGAGCTGCGTAAAATCCGCGAGATGCATATTGACGTTGCCGTAGGCGAAAATGTTGACCGTTATATCGCGCACATCGCCCGCGCGGCTTGCGATAAGAATTTTGCGCCCAAGGGCATGCAAGATACGTTCAATTATTCTGCCTTGATGCTGCGCGGTGACCGCGGTCAGAACCGTATCAGTATGTCGCTGGATGCCGTGGCGCGCGCCAAGGCCTTGATGGATGGCAGAGCGCGTGTTGAACTTTCGGATGTGGATTTCGGCGCCGAAGCCGTGCTGATCCACCGTATGGGCGCGCCAAGAAACATGAGAGATTTTGCAGCGCCCGGTACAGCCATTCAGGGCTTGCTGGTCGATATGAAGCAGGAGATTTGATTACGACACTACAAGCTTGAATTAAAGAATATAAAAAAATACAAAAACAAAAAAAGACAGGGAAACATCATGAAAAGCAGTTTTGGTTTGGCAAATATCGGTATCTCCAGCGCGGCAGCGCTTTCGGCCTTTCTGGCGCTGGCGCCTATGACGGCCAACGCGCAGGCCGAGGACCGTCAGGCGCAGGCGCAATCATACACGCCTCAAGCGCCGAATGAGGCGGTTATCGGGCAGAAAAATGAAGATGATCAGGATTTTCTGCGTGATCACTGGGAATTCCTGAATGCCGGTTGCTGCGGCGCCATTGATGTCGTGCGTAATATCGAGGTGATTGATAACACGGATGAGGCATCGGAATATTATGACCCTACGATTGATCCGGTAAAATTCCCGATCTCGATCATGCTCTATGAGACACAATTCGGCATTCCGCTGAGCGGTCCGTACAGGATTGATATCGAGGCCTCCAAGGTGAGAGGTGAGGCGTATTATCTTGAGAAATGCAAGAACAAGGTTGAGGCCGCCGAGGCTGCCGGCGTGGAAACCAGCTGTGTGGCGACGTCTGAATCTGTTGTGTTCCTCAAGGATAATTTCAAACCTAACGCCGATGGCAGCGTGACCTTCACGCAAAATGGTGTTTCGCAAACAGCGGATGTTCTGCCCGTTGAGGTATATAAAAATACGGCGCTGTATTGCGTTCTGCTGGGCCGCGATCTTCAGTAAGCTGGCAAGTTATATAAGAATTTTTAAAAGGCGCTGGAATTTCAAGCGCCTTTTTTGTTGTTTCTTGATGATTATCACGGTGGGCCGGGCGCGTTTTCGGGCTGGCCTGGCATAATGTTCTCTTCGGCGCGGTGATGCTTGTTACTGGCCGCGCGGAGACGTTGAACTTCTTCTTCAGAAGGCGTAGGGATAACCATGCCATCATGCTCCCAGCGCGTAGAGATTGCGCCGTCGGGGCTTGTGGTCACAAATTCCCGGTATTCATCGCCATAGATATTATCATCATGGAACATATAGATGCGCTCACGTTCCTGGCCTGTATCAGGATCAAGGCGAATGATATGCAAGGAATCGTCCTGATGACGATGACGCATGCCTACGCCGACCAGCGTCTCTGCCTTGCGTTCATAGGCGATATTGGTATCAAGGTTGACATGGGCCTCGGTAAAGCCATGGGCCAGATCAAGGGCGGCCGGCGCGCCGTCCAGCCACCAGCGCAGCTCCAGCGTGCGCGTGTCCAGCTTTACGCTGGCGTAAGCCGGGCCGTAAAGATTGTGATTGCCAAGCGCGTTATTCCACTGCCCGTGGGCCTCAACGCCCGGTTCAAATTTCACATAGCTGGGCAGATCGCCTGCGCGTTCAAAAATGCCGTTTTGCATGTAAACAGCAGCGTAACTTTTGCCCGGCGTCACGGTGATAACGGCGGGGCCGTCTTCATTGTGGCGTTGCCCCTGTTCATTAAGCCAGATAGCGCGGATACGGCTTTTTTCAGGCTCGATGGTGATTTGGGACGCGCCCATGGCTGTAAAATGCTCCTCCAGCGCTTCATAACTCTCAAGCGCCAGAAATGGATCCGCTTCGGCGGAGACAAAATCGGTCAAGGTTTTGGCGTAGAGGCCATAGCAATCGCTTTGCGCCGCATACAGCGCCCCGGCATCACCGCAAAGCGTGGCCTGATCAAACGGGCCGGGATTGTTGCTGGGGAGCATGCTTTGTGCAGGCCGGCTATCAGGCGTTGTGCAGAGGTCGCCAGCGGCTAAAAGAGCATCAAGTTCCGTCTGTGTCTGGCGATCCTGCCAGTTTGCGTGTTGGTCGCTCGCCATCAGCACGCCGAAAGCTGCCGCGCCTACAAGCGAGATAAAGGTCGGTGTTATTCTGGGCGCTTTCATGTCGCGTTGCCCTTGTGGCACATTAATCGTTACGAATATCCCGGATTGCCTCATCGAGGCGCTGCTGGTCAGGCTTGTAATTGCCTGTATAGGCAGCTACGGCGACATTCACGATGGCGCGGATGGCTTGTTCCTGCGCGTCATCACTGACGGTTGTGCCTGCCCATGCGCGGGCCCAGTCGCGCCGCCCCACAATGACAGAGGCAATATCTTCGGAAACGCTGGCGCTGGGAACTTTGACCTGAACAGGCGTTACGTTGAGGCTGCCCGGAAGCGTGCCAGAGCGATAGAAAATTTCGGTCAGGGGATGATTGTCCCGCATGGGCTCCAGAATGCCAAGATCAACATCGCCCAGCACACGGGCCAATATGGCCTTGTCGTCACGGTTGTTGCTGCGGATGTCGATAATCAGCATCTTGCGCGCGTTGATATAGGATTGCAGATTGCTTTGCGCCAGTTTGCTCAGGGGCTGGGTATCATCGGTGATCGGGAAAAGAATAAACTGGAACGGGGCCAGATTATCGGTCTCCAGATCAAGCGCCACGATTTCTTCCTCAGGATCAAGAGAAGTGCGCTTGGTAAGGGCTTCTTGCAGGGCTTGCATGCCGCCCAGCGTATTATTATTCACCGTATCAGCTGGCGATTTCACAAAGGCCAGATAGTTGCCATTGGCGTATTTCAAAACATCCTGCGCGTCTCCGGCGGGTTGTTGCTGTGCGGATAGGCCGCTGGCGCTTGCGCCAATGGCGAAGGCTGCAAGGACGGCTCCAAGCATATGTTGGCGTGGTGATGTCATGGCCCTGTTTTTCTGTTTTTTATGGTTATTGTTCGGTTATTGCATAATCCTCAAGGGGGTGTCAATAAACTCGCATCTGAAATGGGGCTATAACCCGGAAACTGCTGCGTTTGCTACTAATTCACAGAGTTTTTTTCAAAGAGCTTGACTTGTCGGAATATAGCTTTTAATGATTAAGAAAAATAGATATAAAAAATTACGAACAGGGCAAGCGTTTGCGCTCAATAGCTTCATATTTCAGTATGATTGGCTCTCCTGCTGTTTTGGGAATGCATCTCATGACGGCGGCACCGGTTTTTGCGCAGCAAGATCCGGCTAATGTAGCGATTGCCCCTGCACAAAATTCGGTTATTGCTGAAACTCAGCAAAATAGCGGTTTTATTACCGAGCAAAAATATTTCATTGATCCCAGATTTCCGATTGATACGCCGCTTGGTATGGCTCTTGGCGGTGCTGCAGGCGGATTGGCGCTGGCTTTTGGCATTCATGCCATGGCGCGCCGGCGTTCCAATGTAGCGCTGCCGTACATGCTGGCAGGCGGCGCTATTGCGCTGGCACTGGTCAATCCGCGCAGCCTTGAAGAAAATTACACGGAAATTCCGACCGATATTGTTGTGGTTGTCGATAAGACGGACAGCAATCTGGTGGGTGATCGCGCCGCGCTGACAGCGCAGGTTCAGGAACGCATTGCCGCCGATATGGGCACGTTTGAGAATGTGAATATCCGTGTGGTGACAGCGGATAACGCATCGGATCTGGCCCGTGATGGCGGCAGCAGGCTTTTCCAGATCATGCAAGACACGCAAGGCATAGATGCCAGTAATCTGGGCGGGATTGTGATTATCAGCGATGGTCAGATTCATGATGTGCCGGAAGTCTCTCCTTTTGGTCCGGGTGTGCCTGTGCATACGATATTGACCGGCAAGGCTGGGGAAATTGACCGTGTTGTAACTGTGACGGGTGCATCGGCCTATGGCCTTGTGGATGAAGAGCAGGTGATCCGTTTCCGCGTGGATGATCAGGGCGTCGATCCTGCCGCAACTTTGCCTGTACAGGTTGAAGTGATTGCCAATGGCGAAGTGCTAAGCACGCTGAGCGCAACGCCGGGGCAGGTCATTGAGACAAAAGTCAAAATTCAGGCGCCAGGCGAGAATATCTTTACGATCCGGGCCGCCCATATGGAGGGCGAGATTACCAATGTTAATAATGACGTTGTCACCAGCATTAACGGCATTCGCGAAGAGTTGAATGTTCTGCTTCTATCGGGTGAAATTAATGGCAGCGTGCGCTCTGTGCGCGAGTTCTATAAGGCGGACCCGGATAGCAATCTGGTGCATATCATGGCTTTGCGCGGTTTGAAGGATATGGATCCTACGCCGCGCGAGGAAATGGCTTTGTCCCGTATTCCGTTCAATGAAATTTTTGGCCCGGCGCTTGATAAATACGATTTGATGGTTCTGGATCATTTTCAGGATAACGGCATTGTAAATGATCGTTATCTGCGGAGCGTGGTCAGCCGTGTTGAAGCCGGAGGATCCTTGCTGGTTATCGCAGGTCCGGAATATACCGAGGCCAGATCCATTCACGATACGCCAATCAGCAGCATCCTGCCGGTAGAAGAAGGCGATAGCGTTACAGAAGAACTCTATGCGCCTCACCTGAGCGAAACGGGTTTTCGTCATCCGATCACGCGCAGCCTTTCCGGCGCAGGTACGTTGGAGGCTGATCCTTCATGGGGGGATTGGACGCGCGCTGTTGCGGCTGAAGTCAAGGATGAGGGACGGGTCATTATGGAGACGCCTGATGGCGCGCCGTTGCTGGTTGTCAGTGATGTCGGCGAGGGGCGCGTTGCCGTATTGCTGTCTGACAGCTTCCCGTTATGGGGGCGTGGTTTTGATGGCGGCGGTCCTGCGAACCAGATGCTGAGCAATGTCTCGCATTGGTTGATGAAGGATCCGGGCATGGAGGAGGAGGCCTTGAGCGCCTTTGATGGCGCGGCGGGCGAATTTATTGTCCAGCGTCAAACCATTACCGAGCAAAAACCCGGCCCTGTTGTGATTACAACGCCGGAGGGTGAAAATATAACTCTGGAATTTGAGCAAGAAGCCGCGCCCGGTCTCTGGCAGATTGAATACACCTATCCTGAAAACGGTGTTTATGCGATCACGCAGGAAAATGGCGAGAAGGATCTAAGCACTTATATCAAGGTGGATAGTAATGATCCGCAAGAATTTGCCAATGTCATTGCAACGCCGGATATCATGCGTCCGCTGGCCGATGAGACGGGCGGCTGGTTGTCCTATGCGCTGGCTGCTGATGGGACGTTGACCTTGCCGGATATGCGCCAGGTTTCCCTTGGTCAATTGGAAGAAGACGGCGTCTCCGGCGCGGATTGGGCAGGATTTGTGAAACGCGATCTTCGCGAGGCGGTGGGCAACGCGCAGGATAAACCTGTCATTCCCGGCTGGCTCACTGCGACTCTGATCGCGGGGATGATGGTCTGGGGCTGGTCGCGTGATGGCGATCATGCCAAGCTCTCGCAATTGGCCAGTGGCTTAAGACCCAGAAGGAAGCAAGGCGGCGCCAATGAGCCTGGGCAAGCGCCAGAAGGGCCGGGTATGTCATGAGCAGAATGACCAATCTATTTACTTCGACGGCCTTGGGTGTTGGCGGATTTGCGCTCGCCAGATTTGGCGCTGGTCCTGTTGAATTTACAGCCGCCGCCGCGCCGGCAATTCTGGCCACGACAGGCGCATCCCTGCCGCCGCTCTGGTGGTTGCTTTCTACCCTGCCGCCCAAGCCGATCAAGGAATATTTCCCCGGTATTACGCTGCTGTTCAATGCTGATACGCAAAAGCTGAAACCCACAACCATGCCGGCATGGCACAAGGCGCTTTGCCTTAGCATTCCGCTGGCCGCCGGGATCAGCGCATCTTTGCCGGAATTCAAGGAAGATATCGTCACCAATGCCAAAGGCCCTGTGATTGTCGCCGTGGATAATGGGTGGGCTTCGGCAGGCGATTGGGAAGGCCGCCAGACGCAAATGGAGATTATTCTCGATGCGGCATCGCGCGAGGATCGCCAAATCGTGATCGTTCCCACTGCAGAGACGCCGAATAATGGTCCTGAAAATCCGTATTTTAAAATGATGGGCGTGGCCGAGGCGCGCAGCGTTGTCGAGGCCATTGAGCCGCAATCATGGCCGGTTGATTATGAAGGATTGATCGCGCCATTGCAGGAATTGCGCGGTGATATTCGCGGCGGCGCGAGCGTATTCTGGCTGAGTGATGGATTGCAGCCGGAAAACGGTTTTGCCGAGACTTTGGCCAGTATCGGACCTCTGACGGTCTATCAGAATGAAAACGTCTTTGACGGGCATATGTTGTCTCTGGGCGAAAATCAGGGCGAGAAAATGATCATCGAGGTTGCACGGATTGATGCTGAACAGGCCGCCAGTGTCAATCTGACAGCCCTGAATGAGATTGGGCAGCCTTTGATTGGCGCCAGCGCAACATTTGAGGAAGGGCAGAATACCGCTCAGGCAGAATTTAATGTGACACCGGAAATACGCGCGGCATTGGCCCGTGTTGCGGTTGATAATGAACGTTCTTCCGGCGCGACGCTGCTTCTGGATGAGAACTGGCGCGAACGCAAGGTCGGAATTATTGATACCGGCCTTAACGAACCGTTGCTGGACGGGGCGAGCTATATCGAGCGCGCAATTGGCCCCTTTACGGATATGCAGCGCGGCAGCCTTGGTGAAATTCTGGCCAATGCGCCTTCGGTGATAGTGCTGACGGATGATGCACATTTGACGCAATCTGAAATTCAGGATGTTCAAAAATGGATTGCTGAAGGTGGCACGCTGATACGCTTTGCCGGGCCTAATCTGGCGAATAACCCTGAGGATCCGCTTTTGCCGGTTCAGATTCATGAAGGCATTCGGTCCACGCAGAATACTTTTGATGGCAGCGCCCCGGGCAAGGTCAGTGATTTTGCCAATGGTGCGCCGCTGGCAGGTTTGACCGCGCCGGATAATCTGGAGATAAAGCGTGTCGTTCTGGGTGAGGCCTCGCCGGAGCTTGCCGAACGAACATGGGCGAGCCTTAGTGATGGAACCCCCTTTGTTACCGGGCGGACAGAAGGCAAGGGATCGTTGGTTCTGGTGCATACAACGGCCAATATGGAATGGTCCAATCTGCCATTATCCGGGGCGTTCTTCCTGAATATGATGAAATCCATTGTCGCACATGCCCATGGCGGCGATAAATCGGCGCAGTTAAACCGTGATCTTCAGCCGATTGTTGAGCTGGATCATGAGGGGCGTCTGATGCGTGTTGATGGTGATGTGCGCCCCCTTACACAGGAAGCCTACGCTGATAAGGTCATGAGCAAGGCCAATCCGCCGGGTTACTACGGCAATTCTGATACGCGCCTTGCTTATAACGTATCGGATGTGCAGGTGAATTTTGCGCCTTTAGGCGAACTTCCTGCGGGAACAAAAATTATGCCCTATCAGCAAGACCGCAATAATTTTGATTGGGGCGCTGTATTGCTGTTACTCGCGGCTACGGCCATGGCCGCGGATGCGACATTAAGAAAACGCTCAGGACACACGCCTGCCGCGCCGAAAACAAGATCGTTATTCCGCCGCCGCGATGATCATGATATGGCCTCCGGGCCGGGAGGGCTTTGAAGATGGTTCGTGAAGTCGTCCATAAAGGTCATGATGTGTTTGATCTCTGGGATCAGGTGATGGAGGCCTCGCACCGCGTGCCGCATGATCTGCGATTGGAAGTTGATAACCTGAGCAAACGTATATCTGATATCGGCCCCCGCCCGGCCAAGCGCGCGGGTATTGGCGTTGATTTCTTTGGCCTGCGGGAGTTTGACGAGCGCAAGGACCCGCGCAGCAGCATCAGCGCAAGATATTCCGAGCTTAATCCAGATCGTCCGGTGGTGATCGAGAAGGAACGCGAAATCAAGCAAAAGGCATTTATATGGGTTGATCCGCGTATGAATTACGCCTCGCGCGCCGGTATTCCTACAAAGAAACAGGCCGGTATGGTCTGTGCCTTGGTTACGGCACGCAAGCTGGTCAAGCATGATGATTCTATTTCCATTATGGCGGGCGGGGTGATCCACAGGCTGGGGCGCAATGTGTACCGCGCGGCCGATCATCTGGGCAGTGATATCTCGATCATGAGCGATGCTGTGCCGGAGGTAAGCGGCAAAGTCCCCACGGGAAGTTCGGCTTTCTTCTTTGGCCAGTTTTTTGATCGCGATGAAACGACACGCCTCCTTGAAAACTTTGCCGATAAGGGCGTTGGCGGGCATCTGATCATGATGCTGGATCCGCGCGAGGTTGAATTTGATTTTGCCGATAACACCGAGATCGAGGGGCTGAACGGTGAAATATCCGCCAACGGCCAGACCAGTCTGACATTCAGCAGCGTGGCGGATATGCGTAAAATCTGGAAAAAAGAACTTTCCAGTCATATCGAATGGCTAAGGGCCGAGGCTGAGCGTCACGGGTTTGATCTGGCGCTGCAACGTACGGATCGGGGTTTGGAGAATGCCGTAATTCATATTTTGGACGATGAGCAACCTGATGTTGCTGAACAGATGCAGGAGCTGGGGATCGCATGACAACGAAAGCCGCCAAATCCGTTTCTGCAGGCCTTTTGCTGAGTTCATTTTTGAATATCATGCCGGCCTATGGTCAGGACAATACGCCTGCGGTGCCATTGGCCCCGCCGGAGGCTGGTCTGACTGAGCAATTTACGACCGTATCCTGCGAAGGTATTGTTTATAAGCCGCTGATTACCGAGGAGCATCGCAATGCCGCGCGCGAGCGCTGGAAGGATGAGCCGGAAAAGCTGGCGGATGAGGTGTTTCTTGAGGGCTGGATTATCGAGCAGATGGAGCTTTTGGGCGGCAGTGTCGCGCTGCCGGATCTGGAATCTCACCCTCTTGCCGGGCGTCATATTGAGATCCGGGTATCGGGCGCTGACGGGTTGGGGCAATCCGGGCAAAGCGCTTCTGTGGAATGTGAATTGCCGACGCCCGTTTTCTTTAGCCCTGTAAATCCGGATCTGGCAGAAATTCGCGGCGATCTGGCCGAATTTTCGCATACGATGATGCCGAAATATTTTCTATCCAACAAGCTGCCGGAAATTCGCAGCGCATTGACGGATGTGATAGACACCCATCAGGCTGAAATTCTCAACCCTGAAAATCTTAAGGTGCTTTTTGATATTCAAGATGCCATGGGTGCGGCGCGCAGCATGGAAGATGTCGGAGCTTTGATTGATAGCATCTGGGATCTGATGCAGGCACTGGAAAAGGACAGCGAGCCTGAATCCAACCGCGTCATGGAAGAAGCCAACGAAATGTTCCGCGAGCTGGCCGAGCAGAATTTCCAGGATCAGGAAGCTATGCGCGAATTCATGGAAAAGGCTTTTGAGGCCCTGGAGAAATACCTGGAGGAGCAAAAGCAAAAAGCTCTGGAAGAGGGTAATGAAGAGCTGGCCGAACAGATCGAGAAAATGCAGGAAGCGCTGGAGAAGCTCAAGGAGCAGACAGAGCAAAAGCCTCAGCTCGATCAGAATGATCCATGGCAGATGATGGAAATGATGCAGCAGATGCAAAATCAGAACCAGCAGCAACAGATGCCCAGCATGGAACAGATGATGCAACAGATGATGCAGCAGATGATGCAGCAGCAAATGCGCGAGGAATTGCAGGAGCTCATCGAAGATCAGCAGCAGACCATGGATGAAAGTATCATGACGGAGGAAGAACGTCAGGAGATGCTGGATCAGATGCGTGATACGCTTGATGATTATGCCGAGGATCTGGAGCAGCGTTCTACCGAGATCACGGAAGAGATGACTCAGGATATTGAGCAACAAAGGCAGCAAAATAACGAAGAGCTGCAGGAAAATCTCAAGAATATGGGGGAGGCGCTTCAGCAATTCTCCGAAGACGTTGAAAAAGGCGCGCAAGAGATGCGCCAGCAGCAACAGCAAAGGCTGGATGATGCCAATCGCCGTCTTGAGGAGATGCAAAATTCCGGTGAGCCCGTTGACCCGGCCCTGCAGGAAGAATTAAGGCAGCAAGCGCAGGATGCACAGGAAAATCTGGAAGAGCTGGATCAGATGCAAGAGCGCATTGATGAGGCGCAAGAGGATCTGACAAAGCCGCTTACGCCGGCCAAATCCAATGAAATCATGCAAGACCTTGAGCGTTCGGTGCGTGGACTGGAGCGCATGCGCCGCGAGATGGAGGAAAGTAGTCCCGCAGGGCAAACGCCGCAAGGCGCGCCGCAGGAAGGCGAGAATCTTCAGAATATGTCGGAAGGGCTGGAGCAGCGTACCGAGCGTTTGCGCGAGGAAGAGCAGCAACGCCTGAATGACGCGCAGCGCGGTCTTGAGGAAATGCGGGATTCCGGTGAGCCCGTTGATCCGGCGGCAAGGGACGCCTTGCGCCAGCAATCGCAGGATGCTCAGGAAAATCTGATGAGGCTGGATGATGTGCAGCAGCAGATCGACGAGGCGCAGGAAAATCTGACAGGCGCACCAACGCCGGAAGAAGAAAGCCAGATCCGTGAGAATCTGGAGCGTTCCGGGCAGACATTGGATGATATCAGCCGCGATATTCAAAGCCAGCAGCAATCACCAGAGGGCGGTCAGCAGCAATCGCCGGAGGGTGGTCAACAGCAATCACCGGAGGGTGGCCAACAGCAATCGCCGGAGGGCGGCCAGCAGCAATCGCCAGAGGGTGGCCAGCAGCAATCACCAGAGGGTGGCCAGCAGCAGGATCAGCAGCAGCCAAGCGGAGAATCTTTGAAAGAGCAATCAGAGCGCCTGCGTGAGCAGATGGATGAGATGCTGCGTGAGAACCGTGAGAATGGCGAGCAGATCACAGAGCAATCAAAAGAAAGAAATCAATCCGATGGCGTAACCAAGCGCATTCAGCAATTGCGTCAGCGTCTGCAAGAAGGCGGCATGAGCGAACAGGAAATGCAAGACGCTGCCGAGGAATTGCAGCAGTTGCAGGAGGAGGTTCAGCAGAACGAAGGAACGGATATGGGGGCCGTTCATGAAGGTATCTTGCAACTGGCGGATCAGATCAGTTCGCGCGCCGATGATGTTGGCGGCAAGCAATACCGCAAGGAACGCAATAGCAGGCTGGACGGCGATGGTCAGGCCGCCGATGCCTTTGATGCGACCCAGCGCCATGTCCTGGATCTGGGCAAAGAGGTTTTTGATATCGCCGATGATGTCAGGGACCGTTTGCAAAATGACGGGTTGATGAATGAGGAAGAGGCAAAGGCGGTGATCACCCGGCTGGGCGAAATCAAGGCTGAGCTTGATGGCATCGAACCGCCAGACCCGGAAGAACAAGAACAGCAACAGCAGCAGAACGGCCAGCAAGGGCAACAGGGGCAGCAACAGCAGCAGCAACCCAATGAGCTGATGGATATGATTCAGAATCTTCTGGAGAAGAAAAATCAGAACCAGCAGCAAAACCAGAATATGCAGCAGCAAATGGAGCAGATGCGCCAGCAGATTGAACAGCTGCGCCAGCGTCAGGAGCAACACAGGCAGAGAATGCAGGAGCTGCGTGAAAAGCTTGAGCAGCAAGGCGTGCCGCAAGAGCAGATTGACGAAATCATGAAGCAGATGGAACAAACCGAACAGCAGATGCAAAATGGCGAGCCGGGACAATCTGTGCCGGGGCAAGGGCAGACCATTGAGAAAATGATGCAAATGCAGCAGATGATACCCACGCCTATGCCCGGACAAGGACAAGGGCCGGGGCCGGGCACAGGAATGGGGCCGGGCGGCAGTGACAGGCCAACAAACATGAATACGCAGCAAGGCGAGAGCGTCATAGATCCCACGCTCCAGCAGCAAAATTCCCGCGAAATTCGCGATCAGTTCCGTGAATTGCTGGAAGATCCTGGCTTGAATCCGGATGTACGCCAGTATTATCAGGATATGATCGACACCTCTCCGGGTGGGCCATAAAATTCGCCCGGTGTCATGACACCGGAATAAAAATCATCAATGATCAGTGTGATTGTCTTGATCAGAACGGAGTAAGCCTGCAATTGCTGGCTTACATGTCGTTACTGGCACATTTCAGGGCCGGACAGGTCTATCTGGGGTAATAATGTCTGGTTGGGCGGTTCTGCGCCAGCGCGCGCGCCGGGAACGCTCAGGACCATTTGCCCTGTTTGTATGCCGTAATCATCTTGCGCCTTGCAACGGGCGGTCAGATTGGGGCCTGCGCCCTTATCCATGCCGGTGATCTCAAAGCTTGGCGGGTTATCTTCGCGCAATTGCAGGTTCCATACAGGGCCATTTTCAATGGCAATGGCATAGTCATCGCCAGTCAGGGTGATCGTATAGCGGTAGGTGGGTTCACCGGCCTCATTTTGCATTTCCTGCGCGGGGACCAGAGGCTCGCCATTCAGTGTAATAACAGGGTTCCCGCCATATACAGACATGTTCAAAACGCTTTGCGGGTGAATATCCTCCAGCGTCGCGGTCGCCGACGGCGCAGTCTTGCCATCGGAGATTGTGAAAGAAGGTGCCTTTTGGATGGTGTCAGGCGGCGTAATCCAGGCCACGATCTGGGGCGGCGGCTCTGGGATGATAGGAGCGGTGAAATTAAAAGCTTCCTGCAGGCGGTTCATGCGCTCATCGCCGGCAATAAGCCCCGATACGCCAAGTGCCATGGCAGCGCTTAATGCTGCGGCCTTTATCGGCGCGGACAGGCCGGAATGCGGGCGTGATGGCTTTAACAGGGGTAATTTTTCACTCAGCAGCTGAAGCTGGCTGTTTTCCCACCATTGTTTTGTTCTTGAACTGACATTCTCATGAATATTATCCGCAATCATTGTGGCGGGTTTGTTGGGGTCACCGCTGATCTCATCCAGCTTGTGCCGGGCATCGCTCCGGCTGATTTTAAAGGGGTTGGCCGCCTTGATGAAAGGTTGAGGCGCAAGGGCAGCCAGCACAGCCAGTCCCAGCGCATAGGGGCGCATTTCATGGGGGATATACTCAAAAACGCCCGCAAAGGCCGCCGTCCCGGCCGCAGCCGCCGCCAATCCTACAGGCGCAGCCCGCGGAACAAGGGATTCCACCACCAGCGAGGCCTGCTGGAGGCTGGTTTTGCGGTCAAATTCCTTCATAAGGCCCGTAACGTCAGGCTGTGGCGCTGAATCGTTGGAAATGGCAGCCTCCCTGTAAGCGGCTCAATTATTATTTTTATCAAGCCTTATGAATAACGGGGTTTTATCGCAAAGTCAACAATTCGGGCCGGAGATTATTTATTCCGCATTTTTTCAAATTCCTCGCTGAAGAATTCGTCTTCTTTGGCTTTTGGCGCGGCCTGATAAGGATTGGCCTTATAGGGGAACATGCGCCCGCGATAATCATGGCGCTTTTGTATATTGGCGCGCTTCATCTTGTTCAGTTTCCGGGTCATGCTTTCCGTTGCGATTCCGCCAAACGTAATTTGCGCGACGGCAGCATCCACAGTTTCCTTTTTCCATGGGGCCGGGGCGCTTGTGCCGGCGTTATCCTTGCCGACAAACACGCCATTGCCGGCGGGGATGGAGATATTGCCCCAGTTTCCTGAAAAATCAACCAGCCCGTCATTCACAAGAACGCCATAGCCCTTGGCAGTCTGGCCGCCCCAAAGCTGCGTGCCGCGTATTCCAACCGATCCATGCGGGGTCTCCAGCAGGACATCAGGTTCATCACGTTTGGAGATCAGGCCGCTGGTCCATAAAAACGCGCCTTTGAGGAAATTGAATTTTCCCTTGTTCTCCTTGGCATCATAAGGGTCGAAAATATACTCATCAATCGTCAGGGCCGCATCTTCGCCCAGCACGATTTCGGTATCGTCAATAAAGAGGATCAGAATTTTGGATCCCGGATCGGTCTGCAGGGATGTTTTAAAAAATACAGGATCGCCTTGTCTGATCGGGGTACGATCATCGCCGCGCACGTAATGGGCTGTGCCTTCCAAAAGGGCGATTTCCCCGATGGGATATGTTGTTTTGCTATCGGCTCTGGCAACGCCTGATATCAAAATACAGACCATCAAAAACGCATAAACCCGCACGGACCATCTGTAAATCATCTTCATGGGATTGTTCCCCTTTTTTCACCCTTATCCAAAGTCTAGCCGTAAAGCTTTGAGAAACAGTCAATTTTCAATAAAGTTTTATCAATTTACTTTTCATGCGGGATTGTCTATAAAATATACACATGATCATGTGAGCAAGGGAGGGCGGAACATGAGCAATCAAAGACCTTTGCAGGAGAGGCTTTCCAGCCATCTTTCCGCGCAGTTTCAAATCAACCACGATGTGGAATCAGGCGATATCCTGAATGCGGTCCGGAGTATTTCCGCAACCATGGCCGCGGCCAATCTTGATAGTGCCAATGTCGATGAGCGTTTTTGTGAAATTGCCAGCCGCGCCTTGCGATTTTCCAAGGCCGCCAACCCCAAGCCGCATGAAACGGCCTTTTACGAGGTGCAACGCGCTGCGTTTGATTTCCTGCTGCTGGAGCGGGACTAGCAGATTTCAAGCCGCTTCTTTTTTCTGCCCCGTCAGCCAAAGATCAAGATCGCGTAGCGCGCGGATTGAATAGGCCTTCTTGCGGTCCTTGCCCTTTAGCTTTTTGCGTTTTCCATTGGGCTGTACGACATGCATCATGTCTTCGGTGGGCGGGGGCATCAGCCCGAAATTGATATTCATGGGCTGGAAGGTCTCGGCCTGCGCGCCGCCTGTGATGTGGTTCAGTAACGCGCCATGGGCTGTTGTCGCGGGCGGGATATCGGCCGCGCCGCCCAGAATTTCGGCGGCGGCAAAACGTCCGGCCATCAATCCCACAGAGGCGCTCTCGACATAGCCTTCGCAGCCTGTGACTTGCCCGGCGAAACGCAGCGCAGGGCGGCATTTTAGCCGCAGCGTTTCATCCAGCAATTTGGGCGAATTGATAAAGGTATTGCGGTGTAAGCCGCCAAGCCGGGCAAATTCGGCATTCTCAAGGCCGGGGATCATTTTGAATACGCGTGTTTGTTCGCCCCATTTCATCTTGGTCTGGAATCCCACGATGTTATAAAGCGTGCCCAGCGCGTTATCCTGACGCAGCTGCACGACCGCATAGGGCTGTTCATTTGTATGCGGGTTGAACAGGCCGACCGGTTTCATCGGTCCAAAACGCAGTGTCTCAATGCCGCGGCTTGCCATGATTTCCACGGGCATGCAGCCTTCGAAATAAGGCGTGTCCTGTTCCTGCTCGGCCAGAGTTTTGGAGCCGGATGGCAGTTCCCATTCCTTGAACAGGCCATATTCAGCCTTGAGTAATTCCTGCACAAAGGATTCATACTGCGCCTTGTCCATGGGGCAGTTGATGTAATCCTTGCCTGTACCCGCCGGGCCTTCCTTGTCATAGCGCGACTGGAACCATGCGATGTTCATATCAATGCTTTCGCGGTGGACGATTGGCGCGATGGCATCGAAGAAAGAAAGCGCGCCTTCGCCTGTTAAATCAGCGATCGCCTTGGCAAGATTATCGGAGGTCAGCGGGCCTGTGGCGATGATGACATGTTCCCACTCGGCTGGCGGCAGGCCTGTAATCTCGCCGCGCTCTATCGTGATATTGGGATGTTCCGACAAGGCTTTTGTCACGCCGCCGGAAAAAATGTCACGGTCAACAGCGAGCGCCCCGCCAGCCGGAACGGCGGCCTTGTCGCCTTCGCGCATGATGATGGAATCCATCTTTCGCATTTCCGCATGCAGCAGGCCAACGGCATTAAAATCAGGATCATCCGAGCGAAAGGAATTGGAGCAGACCAGTTCGGCGCAGTAATCGGTTGAATGCGCCTGTGTGCCGCGGACGGGCCTCATTTCATGCAGGATAACTTTCACGCCCATATTGGCGGCCTGCCATGCGGCTTCTGATCCGGCGAGACCTGCGCCGATGATGTGTAAAACTTTTGACATGCCTGATATCTTCCTTGTTCCGGGGCGGGGGCACTGTACACTTTTTGCATTACAGGAATCAAGGAAACGGGAGTATTTTTCAATCATGACATCATGGAAATCCGCTTTGTGCGCCGGTGTGGCGCTTATCTGCTTCTCTGGCCCGGCTCTGGCCGAGCAAGGATTTCGCGCGCCGCCGCCGCCCTATGCCGATCTTGCGCCCCAATCTTCCGTGAAATCGGAGGCCCAGAAACAGGATGAGGCCATGAAAGCGGTATTGAGCAGCGCTGAGGAAAGCGTGCTGGTTGAGCCTGCCGCAGGCGAGGTTAAAAAAGAGGTCGTGAAGGAAACGGTCACGGAAACAAAAACAGTTGTTGAAACTGAAATCAAGGATGTGAAAGAAGACGTCAAGGAAGAAGCAGCAAAGGCTGAAAAAGTTGCTGAAGCGCCTGTTGCCGCCGCGCAGCCTTACGGCCGCCCCGTAGGCAAGGACGTTTGCGCCAGCGGCGTGGAGCAATCCCCTGTCAATATCGCCCAGTTCAAGCAGAACCCGGCCTTGCAAAAACTCAAAGTCGCTTACCAGCCCGTACCGCTGCAGATCGTAAACACGGGCCGCACCATTCAGGTTATCATCCCGCCGGGCAGCAAGTTTATGTCGGGCGAGGTGATGTATGATCTGGCGCATGTTGAATTTCATACGCCAAGCGAACATTACATGGATGGCGCGCCGTACCCGATGGAAATGCAGCTCGTGCATAAATCAGAAGGCGGCGAGATGGCTATTGTTTCCGTGATGCTCAAACTGGGCGCGGAGAATCCGGCGATCAAGAAAATCTGGGAAAATATCCCGCCCGCCGCCGGCGAGAATGCTCCCAAGGATATCTTGTTCTCGGCCACAGAACTTCTGCCGATGCAGGGGATGTATTACACCTATGAAGGGTCACTGACATCGCCGCCCTGCACCGAAGGCGTGAAATGGCATGTCCTGCAGAACCCGATCGAGCTTTCCGAAGATCAGCTGCGGGGCTTCCAGTCGCTGTTCCTCTTTAATGCCCGGTCAGTTCAGCCGCTTAATGGTCGCCTTATCGAAGGCAATTAAAGCCTCGCTTTACCCCCAGAACTCCTCGCTGTCCGGGATGCGGGCGAAGGCAATCTTCGTGCCGACATGCCCGGCCAGCGTTTTGGGCGGCAGGCCCAATGTCACTGTTTCTTTTTTATATTTTGTTTGCAGGTGATCGAGCGCCTTGGCGAGGGCTTCGTTTTTTTGCGCCTTTATGGCTGGCGACTGCGCGGTCTGCGGCTGATCGAAAAGATCATAGGTCACGTCCTGCGGTTCGCGCAGCGACATTAAAAGCGTGGAGACTTTTTTAAAGCGCAGCGGTGACGTTCCATAGACGGGGCGGATATCATCCATCATTTCCGTCCATAATTCATCCAGCCGCGCCAGAAACATAAATGGATCGCAGCTATGGGAGATATAAATCTCGCGCTGCCATCTCATGCCATCAACCGTCCGCACGCCAAAACCCAGAGCGCCGGCATAAAGGCCATTCCGGCGCAGGCGCTGCACCGCCTTGGTGAGCAAGCGTCTTGCCATCAGGCGTGTTTTATCGGGGGCGCGCAAGGCCGGGTCCAGCACGCGGCTATGGCCGATCATGGCCTTGCGGCCTGTTTCCTGATGCGGGAAATCATAACCATGCAGCCAGTACCAGAAGCGCTCGCCCTCCACGCTGCCCCATATCTTGCGGGCATGCTTGGGGGCAATATTCCAGAAGGCCTCGATGGAAGGGATGCCGGCCTTGATCAGGCGGCGCTCCATATTCGCGCCAATGCCGGGCAGGTCGGTCAGCCTAAGTCCAAAAAGCGCATCCTTGAGATTATCGGGCCTGAGGATTACCAGCCCATCGGGTTTTTGCATGTCCGAGGCAATCTTGGCCAGCAGGGAATTGGGCGCGATACCGATCGAGCATTTAATATATTCGCCGACATTTTTTTTAAGTCCGGCCTTGATGCGCGCGGCCACATCACGGGCGGCATCCTCATTGCGCCGGGCAGGAGGTAGGCGGCTGGCAAGCTCGTCAATCGACCAGATTTTATCAATCGGCGTATGCCGCGCGACTTCGGACACCACCTTGTCATGGTATTGCACGTATTTATCATGATGCGCCGTAACGCAGATCAGCTTGGGGCACATCATTCTGGCGTCCCGGATAATCGTGCCGGTCTTGATGCCATAGAGTTTAGCCTCGGGCGAGGCGGCGATCGCGCAGGTATAGGGCGTATCCATCGGCACGACCGCAACAGGCCTGCCGCGCAAATGCGGATTTTCCTGCTGCTCAACGCTGGCGAAATAGCTGTTGAGGTCCAAAAACAGCCATTTGAGTTCTTTTTCCGGGATCATGTGACATCATATCACACAAAAAGAACAAAACAAGAACATTTTTGAAGCAGCTTCAGGGCGGGTTTTAAGCAATTCGTAAGCTTATTGGGTAAGAATGAAAAATCGGCTAGAATGCAAAAGGGCAAGGGGCCATCATGCAGGATATCAACAAGCACAAGAGAAAAGCGGTCACGGAAAGCCAGCTCTATATGTGGCGGACCCTTTTTGCCATGTCACATGCTGATGATAATGTCAGTGAAAATGAAATTCGTTTGATGTCCGAGGTTCTGGAAGATATTCCCTTCACGGAGGAGCAGAAAATCCTGCTCAAGGACGATATCAAAAACCCCAAGGATATTACCGATATGTTCGGGCACATCACCGATGTGCGCGATCAGGCGGAGTTTTTTCATTTCGCGCGTGAGATGGTCTGGGCCGATGGCGATTTCGGCAAGGAAGAGCAGGATATTCTGCTCAAGCTCAAGAAAATGCACCTGCAAAGCGCGGATCTGGACGATCTGGTGGGCAATGTTAATCTGCAATTTGCCGATGATGATAGCAATGGGAACGGGACGTTCCGGGACGCCAGCCAGACCGCATCCAAGACGCTCAATCGCCGCGGCCTTGTTTTTTCCTTCCGTGACAGGTTTTTATCCGGTTTGCGATAATTTTATTGATTTTCATAAGTTTAGGTCTCTATAACGGATGAAATTCATATTTCACCGGAGCAGAGCTGTATGTCCAAAAATCAGGAAAGCTGGCGCAAGGCGCTGGATTTTATCTACGCGCAGGATGATTTCCTGAACTATGACGGCTCCACAGTCGCACATACAAGGTTAGGCAAGGCCTTTAGCAGCGCCGCCAAGCCGGAATATATCGCGACATTGCTGGGCAGTGCTGCGGAGATTGCACTCTCGCCAGCATCTGAACTGCCGGCGGGTTTTATTACCGGCAGTAATTTACTGAGCGTCGTTATGGCCTCAACATTGTTTAAATGGATGCTGGTGCAAAAGCGGGATTTTTATTTCGATACCCAGAAAAAAACTGCCGGTTCTGATGAACCTAAAATCCTGAGCGAGCTTAAAAAGCATAAATTATGGGGTGGAATCGGTATGCTTATGGATGCGACCTTCTGGGTATCAGATATTTTGCGGAATCAGGAAGAAATCGGATTGGGCCAGGACAGTATGGTTGATGGACACCGCGTTGGCACGATGGTGCTATATCTGGGATATTGCTGGCGTGCCCAGCAGGTATTGGACGGGAACTGGTCGGTCACAACCAAAAAGCCGGGCCAGAAGAAATACAGCCTGAAAGACGCCGCCGAGAAGCTGGGCTTTTCCGGAGGCAAGGCTCTCCCGCAGCCTTCATCGCGGGTGATGGCATCAACGGTGGAACAGCAGGCCGTTACGTTGGAAGCGGATATCTGATTTTTAAATAGTTACTGAAACAGCATCACGCTGGCACCGGTGAAAAGCTCTTCGCCAAGCGTGGGCGCGCTGTACGGATTGCCCGCATAGGATTTCCCGTCAAATTTCAGGCGCACATTCTGCGTATTCGTGGTCTCGTGCCCGGACAGGCGTACTGACAGGTCTTTCCATCCATGAGAAGTGCTGGAGAGGATATGCACCGGCGCGCGCAAGGGGCGGATGATCCCGGCAGACGTGAAATGATCGTTATGGGCCTGCATCACCAGCAGCGTACAGCCATGCTTGCCACACCAGAATCCATACGGTGTTTTCATGAGGATAAGCGCATCACGGCGCCGGTCATTGTTCAGGTCAAAGCGCTTGATATCATAGGTCGAGGCGGCGGGGGCCTGAATTTCCTGCAGATGTTGCGTGAGGCTGGCCCGCAGCTGGGCATCGCTGGGGTCGATGATCCCGGCGGGCGTTGGGGGCATGGGCGGTGTCGGCGGGGCATCATGGCCGCATCCGGCCAGCAATGCAGGCAGGGCGAGCAACAACAGCAATAAAGGGCGCGGTAATCGTTTCATGATTGTATTGGTATGCCTTTTTATAATGATTCTGCCAAGGCAAGGCGCTCAAAAAACTCAATGTTTTCCCTATTGCTTCATCGGGGGGCAGGCGTTATTCTGCGGGCCATTAATATTTCTGGAGTTTCTCAAAGCCCATGACCTTCGTTGTCACCGATGTTTGCATACGCTGCAAATATACAGATTGCGTTGAAGTCTGCCCCGTGGATTGTTTCTATGAGGGCGAGAATATGCTCGTCATCAACCCGGATGAATGCATTGATTGCGGCGTGTGCGAGCCGGAATGCCCGATCGAGGCGATTGTCCCGGATTCCGATCCAAAGGGTGATGCCTGGCTGGAGTTGAACCGGGATTACTCGGCGAAATGGCCCAATATCACAAAAGCCAAGCCTGCTATGGCGGAAGCCGAGGAGATGAAAGCCGTGGAAGGCAAGTTCGAGAAATTTTTCAGTGAAAATCCCGGCGAGGGAGACTAACAGCCCTTTAAATTGTTCTATATACTGATGATCCGTCAGGATTCTATTGTGTTAGGAGAATATAAAAATGGCCGAGATCCCATCCATCAAACACGAGGGCAAGCCCTTGAAGCCTCAGGCCGAATACCGCGGCAAGGTTTATGATTCCATTCTGGATACGATCGGCGGCACGCCTTTGGTGCGGGTTTCCAAATTTATGGCCAAATACGGGCTTGAGGCCGATGTACTGGCCAAGCTGGAATTCTTTAATCCGCTGGCCTCGGTCAAGGACCGCATTGGCTTTGCCATGATCGAAGATGCCGAGCGCGCCGGAAAAATCACGCCGGGTAAGACGGTTATTGTCGAGCCGACATCGGGTAATACAGGTATTGCGCTGGCCTTTGTCTGCGCCGCCAAGGGATACCGTCTGATCCTGACCATGCCCGAAAGCATGTCGATCGAGCGCCGCAAGATGCTGCGTTTCTTCGGGGCGGAGCTGGTGCTGACAGCCGCCGAAAAAGGCATGAAGGGCGCGATCCAGAAGGCGCAGGAAATTGCCGCCGAGCAAGGCGATGCCTTCATCCCCAGCCAGTTTGACAACCCCGCCAACCCGCAAGTCCACCGCGAGACAACAGCTGAGGAAATCTGGCACGATACGCAAGGCAAGGTCGATATCCTGATCGCCGGCGTGGGTACTGGCGGCACCTTGAGCGGAATCGCGCAGGTCATCAAATCCCGCAAGCCGGGTTTCAAAGTCTATGCCGTTGAGCCAAAGGACAGCCCCGTTATCGCGGGCGGCGAGCCGGGTCCGCACAAAATTCAGGGGATTGGCGCCGGTTTCGTGCCGGAGAACCTGAACAAGGATCTGGTCGATGAGATTATCCATGTCACCAATGATCAGGCCTTTGCCACGGCACGTGATGTGGCGATGGTTGAGGGGATTCCTTGCGGCATTTCATCGGGCGCGGCCTTTGCGGCCGCAATTCAGGTGGGCCGTATGCCGGAAAACAAAGGCAAGACAATTGTTACGATCGTGCCATCCTTTGCCGAGCGCTATATCTCCACCGCTTTGTTTGAAAATATTGACAGCAGCAAAGGTTAGATATAGGTTTTCATAATAAAATTTGCGGAGGTTTTAAGTAATGTCTCAAAGCGACAATAGGCACAGTGAAGCGCAGATACGTTTAACCAGTATTCTTGATGACATGGCCACAGGACGTATTCCTGCGGTGCAGACCCTCAAATCCATTACAGCGCGTATATTTCCGGGCAAGCCGGAAAAATCCGATCAGGTCATGAGCCTGATTTCCGATAGCGTTCAATCTGGAAAGCTGGAACGTCTGGCGCGTCAGGCGGGCGGAGAGTTCAAGCCTGCCAGCGAGATACGAGACATCGGCATGCGCCCGGAAAAGATGGATATTGCCTTCCGTGTGCCGGCACCGGAATCTGAACCTGCCTAAGGGGATTGCCTAATCTTTTGATTTTGGTTTTTTGGTCATGGCCATGATGGCATCGACATGGCCTTTGGAGACCTTGCCTTTTTTGCGCGGCACGCCGCTGCCCTCAAGGCCGAATGTCAGGCCGCCATTACCGGCAACAGCCTTGAGCAGCTCAAGCCCAAAATTTTCTTCCTGCTGCGCGGCCGCCTGTTTTTTGGATGTCTTGCTTTCATCGCGGCTGGAACGGCCGGAAAGGATGCGCTCAATATTATAGGCAATAATGCCGGTCAGATGCGAGCGGGTCAGTGCCAGAAGGAGCTTTTGGTCCTCCGCGCACCATGAAATAACCATTTGCCGGGCTTTGACGGCATTGCCATTGGTTTTGAGAAGAGCTTCCCTGATGCGCTTTTCGGCATATTCGCGTGACATAGATGGCTTCCTTTTTTGTGAAAAAGCTTCTTCTTTCAGCATTGCATAAACCGGGCCAAATATAAAGCTTTTGAAGCCCTGCATCCCCTTGCCGCGCCGCGCCGAAGCCAGTACAGTGGGAGGGCCATGGATTTAGACAAACTCAGAATTTTCCACACTGTTGCCCAGGTCGGCAGCTTCACCCATGCCGGCGAAAAGCTGACCTTAAGCCAATCGGCCGTATCCCGCCAGATCAGTTCGCTGGAAGAAGCGCTGGGCGCGGCGCTGTTTCACCGTCATGCGCGCGGCCTGATCCTCACCGAGCAGGGCGAGCTATTGTTCCAGACGACCCAGCAGATCATGCAGAAACTGGCGCATATTCAGGCCCAGATCATGGATTCGCGTAATCTGGCCGAAGGGCCGTTGATGGTGACGGTGGCCGAGTTTATGGGCGCAAACTGGCTGACGCCGCTGATTCCTGAGTTTCGGGACGCCAATCCGGATATCCAGCTGACCATTTTATTTGATGATCGAAAATTGAACCTTGGCATGCGCGAGGCGGATGCGGCATTGCGCCTTTCGCGCTCGGAGCAGGGGGATTTGATCCAAAGGCAATTGGGCACGCTGCATTTCCATGTATGCGCCTCACAGCGTTATCTGGACCAGTTTGGCACGCCCAAGGATATAGCAGAGCTTAAGGAGCATAAATTGCTCGCCTTCCCGGAAAATGCCCGATCGCCGTTCAGTGAGCCGAACTGGCTGCTGGAGAAGGCCGGTGTGGCGCTGGATAGCCCGAATGTGATTTTGATGAATTCCACCAATGTAACCTGCCGCGCCGTGGAATCGGGGGTGGGAATTGCTTTTGTCCCGGATTTCATGATCGGCGCGAACCCGAATTATAAAGTCATACTCCCGCATGTGCAGCGCCCGCCTGTCGATATGTTCTTCGTTTATGCTGAAGAACGGCGGAATTCCGAGCGGATTACAATCTTCCGCGATTTCCTGATGCGTCATATTGCCCAGACAAAGTTCAAGCTGTCATAATTGCTATCGCTTTGAATTTGATAGGTAATTTTTGAATCCATAATGCTAATGCTATAAATAATTCGGAAAATGTCATGTATTAGCCGAAGCTATGGGAATCGCGTATGGAGATATGCATAATTTGCATGGCTGCAATGCATAAAAAATGTTAGACTTTGCTGACTCCCTCAATGTATAAGATTGCTCATCAACGCCCTGCGTTGACAAGGATCTTCACAGATTCTTACGTCTCCCAGACGTGAAACCTCCCTGTTCAACTCGCCGGGTCCTTAGGGACCCGGTTTTTTATTTTTCGCGCTGCAAAACCGAACTTTCTTTGATTGCCCCCCTCAAGCCGTGTAAAATCAAAGAAAAAGACTCTCTCTTTTATGAACGCTCCGAAAACTCTTATTGTCCTTTTTAATTATGGCGGCGGCATGCGGGGCCTGGTTCCTGCGCATCTGATGAGCCGTATCGAAGAAGTTACCGGCCTGCGTATGGCCGAGATGGTTGATGTGTTCTGCGGCCCCTCTACAGGATCCATTTTAAACGCCGCCCTGAACGTTCCCAAACCTGACGAGCCCATGACCCCCAAATTCCGCGCAAGGCACATGGTGCGCTTTTATGAGCGTGAGGGGGCGAATATTTTCCCCCCTGACCGTTTTCGTGATTTCAGGGGCTTTATTCATGATTTTAACAATCGCACGATGAAGATCGGGCAATTGAATTCGCTGTTTCGCCACGGGCATTATGACCCGGCCAATCTGGGACGATCCTTGAAGATGCTGTTCGGGGAGTGCAGGCTCAGCGAATCCATCCGCAATCTGGTTGTGCCGGTCTATAATATTGATGGCGATCACCTGCGGGCGATGATGGAAAAGGGCGAAAGCGACTATTCGCCCGTTCATCAGAAAAACAACCTGATTGATGAGGGCGGTCATGCGGTCTGGCTCAAGAAAATGAAGCTGGGACGTAATGAACGCCCGACACCTGATGTAAAGCTCTATGACGCTGTGCTGGCGAGCTGCGCCGCGCCGACCTATTTTCCCTGCCATCATTTTTCCGCACGCTATCCCGATACGCGCCGCACGGCTGAATATTCAGCGATTGATGGCAGTATTTTCGACAATCCCTGTATTTCCTATCTGGGCGCGATCCAGCAGCATATTCCACCCGGCACGAATGTGATCATGATCGTCTTGGGAACAGGCTACACGCTCAAATCCATCAAGCGCGAGAGCTGGAACAGTTACGGCGGTCTTGGGGTTGTGGATCCGGTGAATGATTTTCCGCTGATCAATATCCTGATGCACGCCTCCGAATCGGCGCTGATGGAGAGTTTTTCGCTGGATATGGGCGATAATCTTTATGTCTTTAACAAATCCCTGCATAGCCCCGAACTTGGCAGTAATATTCCCAACCCGCAAATTGACGATGCCAGCCCGGAAAACATGAAAAAACTGGAAGTTTTTGCCAATGCGCTGATTGAGGATAACAAGCATAATTTCGATCAGATATGCCACCACCTGGTCAGGAATCGGGATGCCCGCGCGGATGATCAATCGCGTGTCCTGAAGAAAATGCAGCAGATGATGTATTTCTTCAAAGGCCAGCCGGAAGTTACAGAAAACTAGTGTTTTCAAGGTGTAATAACAATATTCCCGCGCCGCACAACCTAATAATCTTGCTGGTCATGTCCTAAATTCATAAGCTCTTATATAAACGATAAAAAAATATAACAGGGCTGGATTTTCACTCTTGTTTGGAAAATCGCAAAGCAAGGATTTCAGGGTTTTATACTTAGGCGGCGGCTCGGTCATGGGGTTGGCGCAGGTTCAGGTTATGGCCTTTATGGAAGAGCTGGGCGGCATCCCGATTTCCTGGATGTATGACATGCTGGCCGGTGATTCTGTCGGATCAATTCATGCCTCCGTTGCCAATGTTCCGATGGCGCCCGGATCATCGAAACCGCGCTATACCATGGCGGAATACAATGAAATTTTCAAAAAAATCGTGCAGGAGACTTTCGAGCCTTATCGCCCGGATTATCACCGTTCAATGGCCGAGCTTGAAATTTCGATGCGCGTGCTGGAGCGCGCCATTGAACGGGTCAAAGGTTCGGCAATACAGGCAGATTCCAAAATAGATACGATGCTGCATGCGCCGGGGCGCGCCCTTGCCAGAATGATCAATGCGGCGGCGGGCGCGGTGAGGCTGGGGCCTGTATTCAACAGCGTTAGCACCGGCACTGCCCAGCCGACCATTCAGCCCGTCAAATACCTGACGGATCGCCTTGTTCTGCCGCGGCTGGAAAAAATGCTGGCCGAGAAACAGGGTAAGGTCGAGCATGTTTTTTTCTCGCCGGAACCCATTCACCGTATTCTGGATAGCCGCCTCAAATTTTCCCGCAGCAAAAATCCCCTGATGCTGGGCGAGACTATCACCGGCTTTCATTGCGAATCTTTTAATCTGGACCGGCTGGAGCCTGCCTATCATTCGGTCGTCAAACCTGGCGAGCATTGGCAGGGCTATATATCCGATCCTGATCTGCCGCTTTCCGATCCGCCCAAATGCAGCATGGCGGCGGCCACAATATTCCATGCCTATAAATCGCCCTATACGAATTGCCATTACGAGGATATCGGCAATCAGAACACGCTGGCCACGCCGATGAATTATGTGCGCCGTCTGCTGCCTGATGATATCCAGCGCAAGGGGATGTCGATTGGCACAGGCATTGAAAAGATTGATCTTGATCCCGTCCGCATGCGCGAATTGCTTATTCTGGGGCGGTTGGACAGCGAGCAGGGCGCACCGCTGCTGACGGTTCCCAAGCTTTATAATCTACGCAAGGCGCGCCGCGATCTGGAGGAAGAGCTGGGGTCTGAGAATGTTACCTTTATTGACAAGGTTCTGGATGCCTATCCGGTAAAAAACAAGCATCGCTACAGGCAGATGCTGGAAGAATTCGGCGGCACGTTTTCACAGAAATTTATCAGTGCTGCTATTAATGATGAAGCTGTGAAAATGCCAGAATCCAGTATGATTGACGCAAGAGCAGAACAGCTTGCAAAAATTGAGGAGTTCGGCCGGGCCATGGTGTGGGAAAATCTGCCGGTACTGGTGCGGGAGGTCAAGGAAGGCCTGAAGCGCGCGCAACGCCAAAAACTGGTGAGCGCCTCTTTTGTAAGCCAGAAAATACAGGAAATTGATGCGACCTTCCCATCTTTGAAGAATCACGATGTCAAAAGATCAAAAAGCATCATAGATTATCTGACATTCGGCGGGAGTTTGCCACGCATTGCCGATGGGTGGGGCATTCATGTCGAGGGACGAAAAGAATCGCCAAATCAGCCTGATCCTTTGACGGATACGAAGTTTCAGCAGGATTCTGCAAATCCTAATATACCCTGATTTATTGCCATTTTTTAGCACGTAATTTTGACTTTTGGGCCGGATTCGCGTAATCATAGGGGCGGAGAATATTAACGGTTTGGAGAATCAGACGTGCCAGAAAAGAAGCACGACGATGCTCATACGCTCAAGCGATCTATGAAGATCCGCGAGGTAACGCTCGGTGGTCACAAGACCCTGTTCAGCGTCCTTAAGGCCGATGAGCCTGTTGCAACATTGCACTTTATCAAGGGATTTAAATCCTCGCCTGAATATTATGCCGATTTCATGCGTGATATGGCTGATTCCGGCTTTAATGTCGTGCTGGTGACATTGCCGGATCCCGGCGACGATGTTGATTTCATGGAGTCCTATGAAGATATCATGCGGGCCGTCTGCGTTGATGGGGCGCTCGACAAGGTTGCGGGCGGTGACAACCTGCCGCGTGTATTGGGTTCACATTCGACGGCCGGCTTTATCAAGTCGAAATTTCTGCTGGATCCTGTAGATGCGCGCAAAATCGCTAGCCGCTATCAAGGCGCAGTATTTGCCGCGCCATTCTATGGCAACCCGTTATATCGCCTGAAATTCATAAGGCCGCTTACACATGCGTATTCCAAGGCCGCCGGCAAGATTGCCGTAGGCACGACGTGGCTGGAACGTCAATTTGTTCGCGCGAATGATAATGACCTCTCCGAAGGGGAGAAAGCCATCGCCAATCACCATCAGGCCGTTTATATGGATGGCCCGACCAAGGCGTTCATGGATGATTTACAGTCCGGGCGCAGATTCTACACCGAGGATGCCCACGCTTTTCCGACTAAATTCATGCTGGCGGATGGGGATAAGGTTGGTTTTAACAGTCTCTCACGCGCGGTGGCCGGTCAATTGAATGCCGAAGTGGTTCCTGTCAGGGGGTCACATAGCGAACACCGTAAAACATTGGAAGGCCGTGCCATGTTCGCGCATTTGCTGCACAGGGTGCTCAAGGAAGGCCTTTCCCGTAAGCCCAGACGCACGCCGGGGCCTTGGGATTATGATTTTGCCATGACCGGCAGCTAGTTATTCATCGGGCTTATTTATAGCTGACCTTCAGGACTTCGTAGGTGCGCTTGCCTTTAGGCGTGTTCACCTCGGCGGTGGCGCCTTCGGCTTTGCCGATCAAGGCGCGGGCCATGGGCGCGCTGATGGAGATTTTGCCCGAAGCCGTATCGGTTTCGTAATCACCAACGATCTGGTATGTCGATTCTTCGTCGCTTTCCTCGTCCACAATGGTAACGGTCGCGCCGAATTTCACCGTATTGCCGCTAAGCGTGGCGGGGTCGATGACTTGCGCCCGGCTGATAACGGCTTCAAGCTCAATAATGCGGCCTTCGATAAAGCTTTGTTGTTCCTTGGCGGCATGATATTCCGCATTTTCTTTCAGGTCGCCATGCTCGCGCGCCGTGGCAATAGATTCGATCACGGCGGGGCGCTGTACGGATTTCAGATCTTTAAGTTCTGATTCCAGCTTCGTGAAGCCTTGTTTGGTAACGGGAATATTGTCCATATTTAAAACTCTTTATGAAATAACAATCCCGCCGGAAGGGGCGGGATTTAAGTAAGCTTAGTGGGTTTATATTATGCTGTCAAACAGCTTCCTAGATTGGTGCAGGCCCAGCATGTTCTTGCAAAATTTCTTCAAAGGCTTCATTGCCTGCCTGATAAGCAGCACGAATACGGTCTGCACCATTTTTCGTCAAATCCAATGGTTTTAACTGGCGCCCTGTTGCCATGATACGGTCAGTCAGCGCATTCAAGGATTGAATGGGTACATTGACATGATGATGGCTATTGACGCTTTTATCCCCGGTAAAGCCGATATAACTGCCGCAAAACTCAAGCGGTTCGCCTGTATTTCCTGAAAATCCAGTGGAATAGGCAAATTGCGCCGTGTAACGGCCGCGATTATTATTCTTATGCGTATAGACAAATTAAGGACATGACACTCTTCATTTTTTACATAATGTAAACAATTTTAGATGTAAAGTCAAATTTGTTAAACCCTTATCAGGCCGCCTTTTCCTTTTTCTGACCGGCAAAATAGGACTGGATCGGATGAACATCCAGCTCGCCGCCCTTCATCGCCTTGATCGCCTGCACGCCCGCCGCCGCCGCGGTCATGAGCGTGTAGTAAGGGATTTTGTGCATCAGAGCCATGCGGCGGATATTGCTGCCATCGGCCACGGCCTGCGAGCTTTTCGAGGTGGTGTTGATCATCAGATTGATCTGGCCGTTGATGATGGCATCCAGAATATGCGGCTGGCCTTCCATGACCTTGTTGATACGCTCGACTTTGAGGCCGTTTTCCGTGAGGTAATCACATGTGCCGCCCGTGGCGACCAGCTTGAAGCCCAGGCCTTGTAAATCCCGCGCCATGGGCAGGAGGAGGGGCTTGTCGTCATTCTTCACCGAGAGGAACACGGTTCCTGCGGTTGGCAGGATAACGCCAGCGCCGAGCTGCGATTTTGCAATTGCATTGCCAAGGTCATGATCGATGCCCATGACCTCGCCGGTGGATTTCATTTCTGGCCCCAATAATGGCTCCACGCCGGGGAAGCGGCTGAACGGGAAGACGGGGGCTTTCACCGCGCTGTGATCCGGGCTCATGCCGACCAGCAGAGATTTGAAGCTTGAGAGCTTCTCGCCTGCCATGATGCGGGCCGCGATCTTGGCAACGGGCACGCCTGTGGCCTTGGCCACGAAGGGCACAGTGCGGGAGGCGCGAGGGTTGACTTCAATGATGTAGATATCGTATTCGCCGGTTTGTTCATTGCGGCGGGCGGCGAACTGGACGTTCATCAGGCCCTTCACGTTCAAGGATTTTGCCAGCAGAATGGTCTGCTTCTCCAGTTCCTTGACCGTTTTATAGGGCAGGGAGTGCGGCGGCAGGACGCAGGCGCTATCGCCTGAGTGAATGCCGGCTTCTTCGATATGCTCCATGATGCCCGAAACATAGACATCTTCGCCGTCACATAGCGCATCCACGTCGATCTCGATCGCGCTTTTGAGGTAACGATCCAGCAGAACCGGGTTCTTGCCCGATACCTGAACGGCTGTGTTGATATAGCGGCGCAGCTCATCCATCGTGTGGACGATTTCCATCGCCTGACCGCCCAGAACGTAAGAGGGGCGGATCACCAGCGGGAAGCCGATTTTCTCGGCAATCTCAACAGCTTGTTCTTCGGAGGAGGCAATGCCATTGGGCGGCTGGCGGAGCTTGATATCCTGCAGCAGCTTCTGGAAACGCTCGCGGTCTTCGGCCAGGTCAATCGCATCGGTTGTTGTGCCAAGGATAGGAATGCCCGCCTCATGCAGCGCATTGGCGAGTTTGAGCGGTGTCTGCCCGCCGAGCTGGACGATGATCCCTAGTACCTCGCCGTTTTTCTGCTCGGCATGGATGATCTCTGTCACGTCCTCTTCGGTCAGCGGCTCGAAATAAAGGCGGTCGGATGTATCGTAATCGGTGGAGACTGTCTCAGGATTGCAGTTGATCATGATCGTCTCATACCCGGCTTCTTTCAGCGCGTAGGAGGCATGGACGCAGCAATAATCAAACTCGATCCCCTGACCAATCCTGTTTGGTCCGCCGCCCAGAATAACGACTTTCTTGCGGTCGGTGGGGCGGGATTCGCATTGCGGCGCGCCGAAGCTGGAGGATTCATAACAGCTATACATGTAAGGGGTTTCCGAGGGGATTTCAGCGGCGCAGGTATCAACGCGCTTGAACACAGGGCGCACATTATGGGCGTGGCGTGCCTTGCGGACGGAGCCTTCGGTCACTTTCATCAATGCGGCAAGGCGGCGGTCGGAAAAGCCGAGCTGCTTGATTTTTGTCCAGCCATCCGCCGTAACAGGCAGGCCGTTTTTCTCGATATCCTTCTCGGCATCGACAATGTTTTTAATGCGCTCCAGGAACCACGGATCATATTTGCAGACCGCATGAACATCCTTGATGCTGAAACCAAGACGAAGGGCTTCGGCGATATGCAGGATGCGCTGGGGCGTTGGTCTTGCAATAGCGGCAAAAATCTCATCGCGGATCGTATCGGCGGGCGTTGTCTTGCTGTCATGCGTAATCGCCAGCGGTGTAAGGCCATCAAGACCTTTCTCCAGCGAGCGCATGGCTTTTTGAATGGATTCCTCGAAGCTTCGGCCCATGGCCATGGACTCGCCCACGGATTTCATGGATGTGGAAAGCGTATCTTTTGCCCCGCGGAATTTTTCAAACGCGAAACGCGGAATTTTTGTCACCACGTAATCGATGGAGGGTTCAAAGGATGCAGGCGTCTTGCCGCCGGTGATATCATTGCCCAGCTCATCCAGCGTGTAGCCAACGGCGAGTTTCGCTGCGATCTTTGCGATCGGGAATCCTGTGGCCTTGGAAGCCAGCGCGGAGGAACGCGAGACGCGCGGGTTCATTTCAATGACAATCATGCGTCCGTCTTTGGGGTTCACGGCAAATTGCACGTTCGATCCGCCTGTCTCGACGCCAATACCGCGCAGCACGGCCAGCGAGGCATTGCGCATGATCTGGTATTCTTTATCCGTCAGTGTCAGAGCCGGGGCCACGGTAATAGAATCGCCCGTATGCACGCCCATGGGATCAACGTTTTCGATCGAACAGACGATAATGCAGTTATCTTTTTTATCGCGCACGACCTCCATCTCGAATTCTTTCCATCCCAGAAGAGATTCTTCGATCAGAACTTCGGTGGTCGGCGAAGCATCAAGACCTTCGCGCACGATGTTTTCAAATTCCTCGCGGTTATAGGCAATGCCCCCGCCTGTGCCGCCCAGCGTGAAGGACGGGCGGATAATGGAAGGCAGGCCGATTTTCTCGAGCGCCGCGCGCGCTTCATCCATAGAATGGGCAACTTCGCTGCGGGCGGATTCAAGGCCCAGCTCATCCATGCATTTCTTGAACTTGTCACGGTCTTCGGCCTTGTCGATCACATCGGCCTTCGCCCCGATCAGCTCAATGCCAAGGCGTTTGAGCGTGCCGTCGCGGTCCAGCGCCAGAGCGGTGTTCAGCGCCGTTTGTCCGCCCATGGTGGGCAGCAGGGCATCGGGTTTTTCTTTTTCTAAAATCTTGGCGACAATCGCGGGCGTGATCGGCTCGATATAGGTTGCATCGGCCATTTCCGGGTCCGTCATGATCGTGGCGGGGTTCGAGTTAATCAGGATAACGCGGTATCCTTCCTCGCGCAGGGCCTTGCAGGCTTGTGTGCCGGAATAATCAAACTCGCAGGCCTGACCAATGACGATGGGACCCGCGCCGATGATGGCGATGGATTTTATGTCGGTGCGTTTTGGCATGCGTTTTGTCCTTGCTTATAAGTCAGTAATCGGTTGAAAGCTGTTATTTTTATGCGCCAGCAAATTGCCGGAAGCCATATCAAAAAGCCATGTGCGTATGGTCAGGCGATTTTCATCCAGCGCGCGCGCAACGGAGGGGTAGCCTTTTAAGTTCTCGGCGCTCAGCAGCACAATCTGTTCCTCGGAAAGACGCAGCAGCTTGTCATGCTCGCAAGAAGGGCCGCAGCTCTCTTGCGCCTTCTGCAAGGCGACCTGCGCCACATCCACGAAGCTGGATATTTCGGTATCATCGAGTTTTTCGACCAGTGCGCGCACCGCGCCGCATCCGGTATGGCCAAGGATAATGATCTCACGCACGCCGTTATAATCGAGCGCAAATTGCAGGGCGGCAGCAAGCGCGGTTCCTTGCTTGTAGGGGCGCACAATCGCGCCCATCGCCTTATGCGCGAAAAACGTGCCGGGTTCGGGTTTAAAGATTGTACCGGGGTTGGAGCGCGAATCGATGCAGGAGATAATAAAATAATCGGGGTTTTGCCCTTCGCGCACCAGGCGGGGCATCAGGGCATCATCGCCATAATTCTCATGATGAAAGGTTCGAAAACCTTCGATCAGGGGATGGGCCATTTACGCGGCCCCCTTTTTCTGTTCGCGAATGGTATCCACGAAACGCTTGAACAGGTAATGGCTATCCTGTGGGCCGGGCGAGGCTTCGGGGTGGTATTGCACCGAAAAGACGGGCTTGTCTTTCATCTTCAGGCCTTCATTCGTGCCGTCGAACAGGCTGACATGCGTGGCAATCGAATTGGCAGGAAGCGTATCTTCCAGCACCTCAAAGCCGTGATTTTGTGATGTGATCTCGACCGATCCGGTTTCAAGGTCTTTCACCGGGTGATTCGCGCCGCGGTGACCCAGATGCATCTTGCGGGTTTTCGCACCCAGCGAAAGCGCCACCAGCTGATGGCCGAGGCAAATGCCAAAGATGGGCATGTTTTTTTCAATCAGCGCCTTGATCGCAGGAACAGCGTAAGCGCCTGTGGCCTCAGGGTCGCCGGGGCCGTTCGAGAGGAATACGCCATCGGGCTTGTGGCGGAGGATGTCTTCGGCGCTGGAATTGCCCGGCACGACTGTGACATCGCATCCGGCTGCGGCAAGGCAGCGCAGGATATTGCGCTTGGCGCCAAAATCAACAGCCACGACCTTGAATTCAGGTTTTGTCTGCTGGCCGTAGCCTTCTTTCAAATCCCATGTGGTTTCCGACCATTGATAGCTCTGGGTGCAGGAAACATCCTTGGCAAGATCCATGCCTTTCAGGCCTGGCCATTCGCGGGCCATTTTCTGCAGGGCTGGAATATCAAATGTGCCGCTGGCGCTATGGGCAATCACGCCCACGGGCGCGCCCTTGTCGCGGATCAATGTGGTGAGGGCGCGAGTGTCGATGCCGGATATGCCGACCAGATTATTGCGTTTGAGCCATTCGGAAAAATGCGCTGCCGATCGCCAGTTGGACGGGGAGGTAACGTCTTCACGAACAATAAGCCCGCAGCTCACAGGGTTCATGGTTTCAAAATCGGCTTCGTTTGTGCCGACATTGCCAATATGAGGGAAGGTGAAGGTGATGATCTGGCTGGCGTAGCTGGGGTCGGTCAGGATCTCCTGATAGCCGGTCATCGAGGTGTTAAAGCATATCTCGCCAACGCGGGCTTCTTCGGCGCCAAATCCGCGGCCCCAGACCATTGTTCCATCGGCCAGAACAATAACACCGGTTGCATGGAGGGGAGGATTTATATTAGAAGAGGAGCTCATAAACGGACTTTCTAGCGTTCTTATTGTTATCGGTATCTGCTAGAAAACGATTTAATAAGGTCTTTGGGCTAAAAAGGAAAGAAAAAACATGGAAAAACGCGCAGAATTTAATGCAAGGCTCAAAGAGGCCATGAAACAAGGGCAATCCACGGTCACTTCGACCATTCGTTTGATCCTTGCTGCGCTGAAAGATCGCGACATTACGGCGCGCGGCAATGGCAAATCCGAAGGCATTGATGAGGCCGAGATTCTCTCCATGCTGCAATCCATGATCAAGCAGCGTCAGGAATCGTTTAAAACTTATCGCGATGCCGGCCGTGAAGATCTGGCGGTGCGCGAGGAAGAGGAAATCAAAATCATTCAAGAATTTCTTCCCAAGCAGCTCGATGATGATGCCGTAAAAGGAATTATTGCTGATATGATCGTGGCGACAGGCGCAGCAGGGATCAAGGATATGGGCAAGGTGATGGCCGAGATCAAAGCCAAATATGCCGGCCAGTTCGATATGGCCAAAGCCAGCGGGATGGTCAAAGACAAGCTGATGTAAGAAATACAGAAAAGGCCGGATTATCCGGCCTTTTTATTGTCCAGCAGACTTATCCGCGCCAGAAGCGGCGGAACAGGGACATAAAATCAAGGCGAATCGCAGACCATTTGAATGGAACCTGGCTCTGGCGGCCATATTCCACGATGTTCAGTTTGCGGTCTTTTTGAAAGAGTTCAGGCATTTCTTTTTCCGTGACGCAGCAAAATCGCTATATGTTCATATTATAATATAAAAGATAATATGGTATTAATCAAATATAACTCACTGAAATATTGTTTCTTTTTGAGTTATACCTGAGAATGTCCTCAGACTTATATAACGCATTATCTCTATTTTTTATGACTATGCGGTTTTTCCTATCTTTTCAAGAATAATTTTTGATAATTTGCTGGCTATGACGATCTCTCCCCGTTTTCTGGATGAAATCCGAAGCCGCCTTGTGCTTTCGGATATTATCGGCCAGCGCGTGCGTGTTACGCGCGCGGGGCGCGAGTTCAAGGCGTGTTGTCCTTTTCACAAAGAGAAGACGCCATCTTTTACGATCAATGATGATAAGGGATTTTATCACTGCTTTGGTTGCGGGGCGCATGGGGATGTCGTGAATTTCGTCATGCAGCACGATAATCTGCCATTCCCCGAAGCCGTTGAACAACTGGCCGCACGCGCCGGATTGCAGGTTCCCAAATCCGCGCCGGAGGATGTCCAGAAAGCAAAGCGGACGCGGGATCTCTATGCGCTGATGGATGCGGCGGCATTATGGATGCAGGAAAATCTTTGGTCGCCGGCTAATCGCAATGTGCTGGAATATGTGCAGCAGCGGGGTTTTGGGCCTGAGACCATGCAGGGTTTTCGCATTGGCTATGCGCCGGCGGATCGTCAGGTGTTGCGGAATTATTTGAAGGGCGAGGGCTATAGCGACGCCCAGATGATCGAGGCCGGACTGATCAAGAAATCGGATCGGTCGGCGGAACCTTATGCGTTTTTTCGCGAGCGTATCATGATCCCCGTGACCGACAGGCAGGGGCGCGTGATTGCCTTTGGCGGACGTATTCTGCCTGATCACATGCGCCCGCCAGATCAGGGCGATTATAAGCCGGCCAAATATATGAACTCCGGCGAGACGCCGATATTCGATAAGGGGCGTGTTCTGTTTGGCGAATCGCATGCCCGCCATGCTGCCGCGCAAGGCGCGCCGATTATCGTGGCCGAAGGGTATTTCGATGTGATTGCGTTGCATCAGGCGGGGTTCAAGGGCGCGGTTGCGCCGATGGGGACGGCGCTGACTGAAAGCCAGATTGCGCTGCTTTGGAAGATGATCCCGGCCGAGATCAAAGAACCTGTTTTATGTTTTGACGGCGATAACGCAGGCCGCAAGGCCGCCTTGCGCGCGCTGGAGCGTTTCCTGCCATTACTGGCCGCCGGGCAGAGCGCCAAAATCGCATTCCTGCCGGAAGGCGAGGATCCCGATTCCCTGATCAAGACAGGCGGGGCGGCAGCATTCTCCCGCATTCTAGATGGCGCGCAGCCTTTGATTGAATATCTCTGGCAGAGCCGCATGGCCGGGCGTTCGGTGGATACGCCGGAAAAGCGCGCCGCGCTGGTGGCAAGCCTTAATGCCGATGTCAGGCAGATAGCCGATCGCGAGGTGCAAAAACAATACGACATTGCGATTCGCGCCCGCGTAAGCGATTTTCTATATAAAAACCGCATGGACAGCCGGCCGGGCGGAAAATTTAAAGATGCGCCGTCGCAAAAAGTGATGCCGCCCTTGCGTCGCCCTTCATTAAAGGCGCAGGACCTGACCAGCCGCATTTTGCTGGCCGCCGTGGTTAATCATCCGCAGATTTTTGAAATCGTAGAGGAGGAGCTGGGGGCGCTTTATATTTCTGAGCCGCGTCTGGAGCGCCTGCGCCGCGATATTTTAAGTGTTCTGGCCGGTATGGATGACGCGGATTCTCAAGGATTGCGCCGCGTACTGGCTGACGGCGGGCATGGCGAGACGCTTGACATTGTGCTCTCGCAGTCCACTTATCTCCATGGACGCTTTGCCGCACCGGGCGAGGCGCCTGATACCGCGCAGAAATGGCGCGATTATTATGCGGATTCGCTTTCGCGTCATCTGGATCAGGAGCTCAAAGCCGGCTGGCAGGAGGCATTTGATAATGGTGATACGACGGTTGAAGACCGCACAAAATCGCTTTTGGCGGCGCGCCGAGGCGAATAAAACGTAATTTCGAGTAATTTTAGGGGTTTACCCCTTTGAAATTCATGATAATTAGGATTAAATAGTCGAATCAGGTTTAAAAATGGCTATGGCAGCAAAGACAACTAAAGCGAAAAAGGCAGCAAAACCGGTCAAGGCGCAAAAGGCGCTGAAGGCCGTAAAATCTGCGCGCCCGCCTGCCAAGGCCGTTAAAGTGAAAAAACCGGTTAAGCCTGTGAAGGCGACCAAGCCTGCTGCGAAATCCGTGAAATCAGCCAAGCCTATTAAAAAACCTGCTGCCAAACCTGTGGCCAAGGTAAAGCCCAAGGCCAAGCCGGTTGCCAAAAAAGCATCACCCGCTGCGAAGAAGCCGGTTAAAAAAACAGTGGTCAAGGCTGCGCCCAAAAAGCCGGTCAAGCCTGCGCCAAAGCCTGTTGCAAAATCCAAGCCTGTCAAATCAGCGCCGGCCCCGAAGCCGGTAAAGGCGGCAGCACCTCCGAAAAAAATGCCAGCGCCCAAAGCTGCGGAAGCAAAGCCTGTTAAAGTGCCGCCTCCCAAACCTGTGGCCAAGCAAGCGGCTAAGCAAGTCGCCAAGCCTGTGGATAAGTCCAGAGGCATTAACGATTCAGAAAAACCTAAACACGTAAACTTACAACTTAAGAAAAAAATGACAAAAACTGCGGTGAACAATACGGGTGCAGAAAAGCAAGGCGAGGAAGGGCAATCAGCCGTTCCCAAAGGCTCGTTTGCAACAATCATTAAGAAGCTGGTCGCACGCGCCAAGGAGCGCGGCTTCATCACGTATGATGAATTGAACAAGGCGTTGCCAGCCGAAGAATTTTCCTCCGAGCAGATTGAGGACGCCATGGCGGCATTCTCCGATATGGGTATTCAGATCGTCGATAGCGAGGATGATGCCAGCGAGGAAGAAAGCGCTGAAAATGCCAGTGGCGATAGCGAATATGAATCCGGCGGTAATATCTCCGATGACGATACGGGCCGTACAGATGATCCGGTGCGGATGTATTTGCGCGAAATGGGCGCGGTTGAATTGCTCTCGCGCGAGGGCGAGATCGCCATTGCCAAGCGTATCGAGGCTGGCCGCGAACTTATGATTGGCGGGATTTGCGAATCCCCGCTGGCGATTGAATCGATTATCGCCTGGTACGAAGCCCTGCAGAACCAGAACATTATGCTGCGCGAGGTTATTGACCTTGATGCGACCTATAGCGATGGCCCCGATGGCGAGGGCATGGGCGGTGGCGGCGACATGATGGATGAGCCGCCGGAAGGCGAGGAAGGTGAAGGCGGCGAGGAGAGCGATGAAAACAACATGTCGCTGGCCGCCATGGAAGCTGAGCTGGCTCCACAGGTTTTCGAGACTTTTGGCAAAATCCAAAAGACATACAAAAAAATGCAAAAAGTGCAGCAGGAACGTCTAGCCTTGCTGCAAAAAGGCGAGGAGCCACCTACCGCCACGAACAAAAAATATAACGAGCTGAAGGTCGATATGATCGGCCTGATGAACGAGGTGCGCCTGAACAATGCGCGTATCGAGCAGCTTCTGGACCGTCTCTACACGATCAACCGCGAACTGGTGAGTTTAGAAGGCAAGATGATGCGTCTGGCTGTTGATGCCGGCGTGAAGCGCGAAGATTTCCTGCAGAATTATTATGGTTCGGAACTCGACCCATCCTGGATCAAGAATGTTGCCAAGCTTAAGGGCAAAGGATGGGATAAATTCGCCGACAAGCATGAGACGCAAGTGATTCAGATTCGCGAGCAAATCGCCCAGATTTCTGAAGAATCCATGCTGCCCATCAAGGAATGGCGCCGCATTATCGGTACTGTCCAGAAGGGCGAAAAAGAAGCCTCCCGCGCGAAGAAAGAAATGGTGGAAGCCAACCTTCGTCTCGTGATTTCGATCGCCAAGAAATACACCAATCGCGGCCTGCAATTCCTCGATCTCATTCAGGAAGGCAATATCGGCCTGATGAAGGCGGTGGATAAATTCGAATACCGCCGCGGTTATAAATTCTCGACCTATGCGACATGGTGGATCCGTCAGGCCATCACGCGCTCGATCGCCGATCAGGCCCGTACGATCCGTATTCCGGTTCACATGATCGAGACGATCAACAAGCTGGTGCGGACATCCCGCCAGATGATGCACGAAATCGGCCGCGAGCCGACACCGGAAGAGCTGGCGACACGCCTGCATATGCCCCTTGATAAGGTCCGCAAGGTTCTGAAAATCGCCAAGGAACCGGTATCGCTGGAGACGCCGATCGGTGATGAGGAAGATTCATCCCTGGGTGATTTCATCGAGGATAAAAACGCGCTTCTGCCTGTTGATTCTGCGATCCATTCGAATTTGCGTGAAACCACGACCCGCGTTCTGGCTTCGCTCACCCCGCGTGAAGAACGCGTTCTTCGCATGCGTTTTGGTATTGGTATGAATACCGATCACACGCTGGAAGAGGTGGGTCAGCAGTTTAACGTGACGCGCGAGCGTATCCGTCAGATCGAGGCGAAAGCCTTGAGAAAGCTCAAGCATCCGTCCCGCTCCCGCAAGCTGCGCAGTTTCCTGGATACCTAAATTTTGGCGCGATCCTTGAATAAATCGCGGATTCTCTGGTCCAAGATCATTGGATTGTTTGTGTTTTTATGCGTCTTTCTGACAAGCGCGCTGATCGAGCCGGAAGGCCTGTTTCATACAACGTTGGATATGATGGGCGTGTTGCTGGTTTCGGTTTGCGCGCTGGGCCGGGTTTATACAACGGCTTATCTGGGTGGGTCGAAGAATGAAAATCTGATTTCCGCCGGACCTTTTTCAGTCGTCCGCAATCCCTTATATGTCTTTTCATGGATCGGTTTTACAGGCATTGCCCTGATGACGACGCATCTAGTGGTGATTGCAATTGTTCCTGTCTTTTTCGCTGTCCTTTATTATATGCTCGTGCGCCGCGAGGAAGAATTTCTAGAGCAAAAATTCGGTGAGACTTACAGCGATTATAAGGTGCGTGTGCCGCGCTTTATTCCCAAACCCTCCTTGTACAAGACTCCAGAAGAAATCAAGGTCAATACGGGCCTGTTTGTGAATGGGGTCAAGGATGCGATCTGGTGGTTTGCGGCCCATCCCGTGGTCGAGATGGCCGAATTTATTCAAGATAATGGCTGGCTTAGCCCGGTTGTGCTGATCCCTTAAGATTGAGCCTTGTGCTTTTGCGCCGCAGCACAGCCTTATGTTGCCAGCGTGATTTTACATCCTTAAGCTTTGTCTCATATGCAAAGAATCTGGTTTGATACGGAATTTCAGGAGTTTGATGCTGCGCTGGCCAATGGCCACGGGGTGCATGTCCTTGATCCCATTTCCATTGGTATGGTGGATGATAATGGCCGGACTTATTCTGCCGTTTTTCGTGATTTCGACAAGGCGCGCGCTGAAAGGAGCCCATGGCTCAAGGAAAATGTCTTGCCGCATCTACCGCCCCAGTCGGAATGGAAATCCAAAGACCAGATCAGGGGCGAGGTTCTGGAATTTATTGGTGGCGCGCAGACAGAGTTTCGTTACTGGGTGGCCCCGCAGGATCCGGTTATTTTGCAGGCTCTATTCGCGCCGATATTCCTCCAGCAACCGCGTAATCTAACGCTTTTTCCCTATAATGTGGCTCAGAAATTCAATGATGTTGGCGCACCGCGCAGCAAGATGCCGATGAAAAAGGCCGAGCATGATGCGTTGGCCGATGCACAATGGCTCAAGGAGCTGGATCTGGCACTGGACCGCCGTGGCCCGGCGTAAGCCTTATTCTTGTAATGAATGACTTGATCTTCGCCGCGATTTCTCCCATAACCAAGGCGGGGGCCTGTAGCTCAGTTGGTTAGAGCAGTCCGCTCATAACGGATTGGTCGCTGGTTCAAGTCCGGCCAGGCCTACCACAAAATCCCCACCATCACCGCCCAAGGACTTGAACCGAACGCCTTGATATAAGAAGCATAACGGAGTTATGCGGCTTCAAGTCCGGCCAGGCCTTTCATGAAATTTTAATAATGAATGCAGCGCAACTTGATTGATGCCTTGTCGGGTTCTAGGCTTCCTTCATCATAAACAAAATTGATGTACGGGGAGGTCATCATGGATGTTTCTCAATCACCGCTAAAGGCGGTTATTACCGCTTTGTCTTTGGGGTTTGCCTCGGTCACGGCCTTGACGGCAACCGGCTTTCACCCGGAGGCGCAAGCCCAGGCACAGCAAGCCCATCCCGCAACCAAGACCGTACAGGATGCGATCGCTGCCTTTAAAGGCCGCTATAATGGTTCAAATACGGCCTCTGCGCTGCGTGCTTCGATATTGCCGCATTTTGACATGCGCTCGATTGCGGCCGGCACGGTCGGGCCTGAATGGCGCAGTGCTTCAGAAGATCAAAAGGATCGCTTCACACAGGAATTTACTGACATGGTGCTGCGAGAATACGGACGTAAAATGGCGGATATGGCGCGTGGCAAGGTTGAATTTCGGACACCGCGCGCTGTGGGAGATGGATCCCCGCCCAAGGTGGCGCTGGGTATGGAGATCAGCGGCGCGGGCGGTGCGCCTGTTTCCATGGAATATTCAATGTATCAGGCCGGTAACGGCAGCTGGCGCATTAATGGCGTACGGATTGAAGGCATCAGCCTGACCCAGCATTTTCGCTCTCAATTCAGCGCTGTCCTTGAAAAAGGTGGGTTGGAAGGCCTTATTGGCCATCTGGCCAAGGGGAATGGGCGGGCTGGCGCGGCGCTGGCTATGCCGGGCGCGGATATCGGATAGGGCGGTTTTTGTTGACTTTGTCTGTAAAATCCCTATTGTAGCGCTCATTCCCGCGAAAGACCCTTGTTTTTGTGATAAGGGCGTTGATTGGAAAATCTTTTCTTTTCAAGTCGTTATGCGGCCAAGCGGGACAGACAAACAACAAAAATGGAGTATGAAATATGAGCGGTAAGCGCTTACAATCCAAACACAAAATCGACCGCCGCCTTGGCTTGAACCTCTGGGGCCGTCCGAAATCCCCCCATAACACACGCCAGACAGGCCCGGGTATGCACGGCGCACAGCGCGGCAAGCTTTCTGACTATGGGATGCAGCTTATGGCCAAGCAAAAGCTGAAAGGCTATTACGGCAATATCGGCGAGCGCCAGTTCCGCCGCTACTATCAGGAAGCCTCCCGCCTGCGCGGCGATACAGGCCAGAACCTGATCGGTCTGCTGGAGCGCCGTCTGGATGCTGTTATCTACCGCGCCAATTTCGTGCCGACAGTTTTCGCAGCCCGTCAGTTTGTGAACCACAAACATGTCACAGTGAACGGCAAGATCGTCAATATCCCGTCCTATCAGGTCAAAGAAGGCGATGTCATTGAAGTGCGCGAAGCGTCCCGCAATGTGCCGATGGTTATTCAAGCCACACAAAAGCCTGAGCGCGAAGTGCCTGAGTATGTGCAGGTTGAGCAGTTCAAGGCAACGTTCCTGCGTACGCCGAAACTGGAAGATGTGCCATATCCGGTGCAGATGGAACCAAACCTGATCGTCGAGTTTTACTCACGTTAATCGAGCTGCGATCGTTCGGCCTGAACGGCGTTGCATCGTCGCTCGTGGCCATCTTGGCCACTTTGCTCCTCGCGCCTGGTTCAGATTGAACGCTCTTTGCTCGATCAGATCCCAAAATTTTTAGAAAAGCCCGGCTGTAACAGGCCGGGTTTTTTTATTACCTGACAACTATTTACATAAAAAATTTGCGTTATACGGGAAAATCTGGTAAAAAGGGATTATTAAAAAACAATTAACACATGCGGAGCATGAAAAAATGAGCCAAGCCTTTGAAAATAAACCCGTGAAATTCTATGAGTTTTCCAAGGATGTCGGAAAGGTCGCCATTGGCGATATGCAGGTTCAGCTTTGCGATCATGTGCAAAAAATCGAAGGTCTTTACTACGCCACAGCCTTTTATGAAGGCGAGCGCCAGAAAGATGGCCGCGCCGATACGGGCGTTTATTACATGAAAATCAGTGATTCCAATCTGGTGTTTATCCCGCTGGAGATGCTCAAAGATGCCAAGGCGCTGCAGGATGATTACAACCAGACCAATGAGATGCTGGAGCGCCTGACCAGCGCCATCAAAAGCCTCAATATGCTGGGCTATCAGCGCCGCGCCGCTTAATAATTCCTAGGGGTTGTTCTTTTACAATCCATAAATGCTGTCCCCGCCATTGGCGGGGATTTTTTTAGCTTTTCTTGCTACCGTTCAGCGCCGAGATAACCCCGTGCAGGGTGCGGATTTCCTGATCTGATGGCATGCCGCGCAGGAATAGATTGCGGATGTTCCGCATCACGGTGGGGCGCAGCTCCGGCGCCTTGAAGAAATGCCCATCGGCCAGCTCACCCTCCAGCCTCACGAAGAATTCCTCGATCTTGGCGTGTTCGGCGGGTTGATGCTCAGTAGCGGGTGTATGGGGGGTGTGATTCTTGAAACATTCCCACGCCACCAGTAACACAGCCTGCCCCAGATTAAGCGAGGAGAAATCAGGATTGGTGGGGATGGTGATAATACCGTGACACAGCGCCACATCATCATTGGTCAGGCCCGCGCGTTCGCCGCCGAAGACAATGGCGCTGCGCCCGTTGGTATCAAGACAGGCTTTTATGGCGGCGGGCGGTTCATAGACGGGTTTGACCATGTCGCGCGGTCTTGCGGTGGTGGCCAGCACGAAATGCAGGTCGGCGATGGCATCCTGCAGGCTCTCATGCACCGTGATGGGCTTCATGGCGGTGAAGGCTCCGGCGGCATTGGCCTCGGCGGGTTCGCTGGGCCAGCCGTCTCTGGGGCGCACGATCCGTAATTCATCAAGGCCAAAATTGAACATGGCCCGCGCAGCCGCGCCGATATTTTCCCCCATTTGGGGATCGACAAGAATGATGGTGGGGGCGGGGGCAGACATTATGCGGCGGCAAGATCGTGATCAGGCGGGGAATGCCACGAGAAACCAAGCTCGTGTTCGGCAACGCGGTGCAGATCGCGCTCCAGCGTGGGCGAGTTGGGGTTGATCCATATGGCGGCCAAATCCTTGAATTGCTTGCTAAAGGATGGAATGGCAGGCTTATCGTCAATCAGGATATCGTGTTTTTTCTTGCCCGGACCAAATTCAAATTTCGAGAGTGTCGGGGTGATAAAATTGGCTGCGCCTTCAAATATCTCTGCCAGCGGATCATCGCAGGCCCACCCGGCGCTGGAGACGCATTGCGTCACATGGCCATGATTGGCAGCCTGTTGCAGGAAATCAAGGATCAGGCGGGCGTTCTTTGTTTCCGCGAAGTTTGTGACAAGCGTGCCATCGAAATCGACATGTATGGTGCGGGGTGCGGTCATTGTTTTTCTTCTTGTTCTTTATTTATGCATATACCCGCGCGCATAAAACATGCAAGAAAATTTTATGAGATTTTTTGACAGACCTGCTATGCAGCTTTTTTATAACCGGAAAGCCGCTCTCGCGCTTTGTCCGGGCCGATCAGCAGCAGCATCTTGTCCATTTCAGGTCCGTGATCCATGCCGGTCAGGGCCTGGCGCAACGGCATGAATAATTCCTTGCCCTTGCGGCCGGTGGCCGTTTTGATGGCCGAAGTCCATGCGCCCCATGTGGCCAAATCCCACGGCGCGGCGGGCAGGAGCTCGGCAGCCTTGGCGATGTAATCGGCATCGGTGATGAGTGGCTCAACAGGGCCGTTGGCGACATTCCACCAATCCTTGATATCGGTGATGCGCTCTAAATTCGGACGCGCGGTCTCCCAGAAGGCCTCATCGACTGTACCAAAGCCCAGCGCCTCAAGGCGCGGCTTGATGGCGCTGAAGGGTGTTTCGTGGAGGATCTTGGCATTCAGGCGCAGCAGCTCATCAGGGTCGAATTTCGGCGTCCCGCGGGAGAATTTCCCGAAATCAAAACTCTCGATCAGTGTGGTTTTATCCATGAAGGCTTCGATGGGCTCGGACGTGCCGAGGCGGGCCATCAGAGAAATAACAGCCATCGGCTCCAGCCCGTCCGTCTCGCGCAGATCTTTAACGCTCAGCGAGCCAAGACGTTTGGAGAGCTTGCCGCCTTCTTTGTCGGAAATCAGGGGCAAATGGGCAAATTCCGGCATTGTGCCTTTGCCTTCGGCCTTGATAATCGCATCGAACATCTGGATATGGCTGGCGGTGTTGGAAACATGATCCTCGCCGCGCACGACATGGGTAATGGCGAAATCAAGATCGTCAATCACCGAGCAAAGGTGATAAAGCGGTGTGCCGTCTTCGCGGATCAGAACGGGGTCAGCCATTTGCGCGCCTTCGAATTTCACTTCGCCGCGGATCAGGTCGTTCCAGATGATCGGCGTGTGCTCAAGCTTGAAGCGCCAGTGCGGACGTATGCCTTTGGACTCGAAATCGGCTTTTTGATCATCAGTCAGTTTCAGCGCCGCGCGGTCATAAATGGGCGGCAGGCCGCGGGATAGCAGCGTCTTGCGCTTGAGGGCCAGCTCTTCCGGTGTTTCGTAACAGGCATACAGGCGGCCATCTTTCTTGAGGGCCTCGATGACCACGTTATAGCGGTCCAGACGCTTGCTTTGATGGGCGTTATCATCCCAGTTCAGCCCCAGCCATTTGAGGGAGATTTCAATCTCCTCCTCATATTCCTTTTTGGAGCGCTCAAGGTCGGTATCATCAATACGCAGCAGGAAGTTGCCGCCCATCTTGCGGCAGAACAACCATGTGATAATGGCGGCGCGGACGTTACCAACGTGCAGCCAGCCAGTGGGGGAAGGGGCGAAACGAACTTTGACGCTCATGATATTTCCTTATTTTCGCTTATGAATAGCATTATAAAGGGCTGAAATTCAAGGGGTTACAGCTTGCCAAACCCATTTGTGATCGGATAACGGCGTTCGCGGCCAAAGGCGCGTGGGGTGATCTTGGGGCCGGGCGGGGCCTGACGGCGTTTATATTCCGCCAGATTCAGCAGCTTCCAGACCTTATTTACGATCTCGGCATCATGGCCCTTGGCGGCGATATCAGCGGGGCTTAACGTATCTTCGATGAGGCCGCGCAGGATATCATCCAGCACTTCATAGGGCGGCAGGCTGTCCTGATCGGTCTGGTTATCGCGCAGCTCTGCCGTAGGCGGGCGGGTGATCACGCGTTCCGGTATCACGGGTGATTGCGTATTGCGCCAGCGTGTGAGAGCAAAGACATCGGTTTTATAGACGTCTTTGAGCGGATTATAACCGCCATTCATATCCCCGTATAATGTCGCATAACCGCAGGCCATCTCGGATTTATTGCCCGTGGAGAGCAGCATTTTGCCCGAAGCATTGGAAATGGCCATCAAGATCGTGCCGCGTATCCGGGACTGGATATTCTCATGCGCGAGACCCTGAAGGTCGGGAACAGTGCCTTCAAAGGCGATAAGGGGTTTTTCGATGTCGATGATTTCATAAGGAATGCCCAGATTGCATGCAATGGCTTCCGCATCCTCAAGGCTTTCGGCGGCCGTGAAACGTGATGGCATCATCACGGCGCGAACCTTGTCCGGCCCCAGCGCATCAGCGGCCAAAGCCGCGACAATCGCGCTGTCGATCCCGCCGGAAAGCCCCAGCAATACCCCGGCAGAAAAGCCGTTCTTTGTAACGTAATCTTTAAGGCCGAGTTTGAGCGCATTATAAAGCGCCTCATACTTTACACGCCCGGTCGCCAGATCATCATAGGTCATGGCGCTCATGTCTTCGAATTTCAGGCATTCCTCAAAAAACGGCATTTGTTTTGTGATGATCCCTTTTTCATCCAGAACGAAGGAGCCGCCATCAAAGACCAGCTCATCCTGTCCGCCCACCTGATTGACGTAGACGAGAGGAAGCGCGGTTTCTTTCGCGCGCGCCTTGGCGTGGCGCAGGCGGGTTTCATATTTTTTCATCTCGAACGGGCTGGCATTGGGGATGATCAGAATTTCGGCGCCTTGTTGTTTCAAATGCTCTGCGACATCCGGATACCACATATCTTCGCAGATCATCACGCCCAGCTTGCGCTCCTTGAAGATAAGGGGTGCTTGCGGCGAGGCCGGTGTAAAGATGCGGTGCTCGTCGAATACGCCGTAATTGGGCAGGTGTTGTTTGCGGACCGTGCCAATCACCGCCCCCTTGTGAATGAGGATCGCGGCGTTATAGGTCGCGCCGCCTTCACGCAAGGGGCAGGGCAGGATGGCAGCACAGTTATAGTCACGTGAAGATTTTTTGATCTCTTCGATCTGCGCTTCAGTTTCATCCAAAAAGGCAGCGCGCAGGATCAGATCTTCCGGCGGGTATCCGCAGATGGCGAGCTCTGGGAAGACCAGAAGCTCCGCGCCCTGTTCCTCGGCCACGCGCCAGGCATAGAGAATTTTATACGCATTGCCGCTTAAATCTCCCACCACGGGGTTGATCTGAGCAAGGGCAATGGCGTGGATATCGGTCATGGTTGCCTTTGGTTATTACACCGCCGCCGCGACGCTGGCCTTTTTTACTGTCGTATTGCCGCGCAGGGCTTTGAGCTCCTCAGCCAGCAAAAACGCCAGCTCCAGCGCCTGATTGGCGTTCAGGCGCGGGTCGCAATGCGTGTGATAACGGTTGGAGAGGTCTTCATCGCCAATGGCCTCGGCCCCGCCAACACATTCTGTCACGTTCTGGCCGGTCATCTCGAAATGAACGCCGCCCGGATGCGTGCCTTCCTGCGCGTGAACGGCGAAGAAGCCTTTGACCTCGTTCAGGATGTGATCGAAGCGGCGCGTCTTGTAACCGCTGGTCGATTTGATCGTATTGCCATGCATGGGGTCACAGGACCAGACCACGCTGCGGCCTTCATCGCGTACCTTGCGGACAAGGGCGGGTAACTTGTCATGCACCTTGTCGTGGCCCATGCGTGCAATCAGGGTCAGTCGGCCCGGAATATTTTCGGGGTTGAGCGTGTCAATCAAGCGGATCAGCTCATCAGGTTTGAGATCAGGCGAGCATTTCAGGCCAATCGGGTTTTTAATGCCGCGCACGAATTCAATCTGTGCGCCTTCCTCTTGGTGTGTCCTTGCGCCGATCCAAAGGAAATGCGCCGAGCAGTCATACCAATCGCCGGTTAAGCTGTCGGTGCGGGTCAGGGCTTCTTCGTAGGGGAGCAGCAGGGCCTCGTGCGAGGTGTAGAAATCTGTTTCGCGCAAGGATGGAATTTTATCACCAGTCACGCCGCAGGCGGCCATGAATTTCAGCGCATCATCAATACGGTTTGCCAGATCTTCGTAACGCTCGCCCAGCGGGGAGCCTGCCACGAAGTTCAGGTTCCAGCCATGTACACGGTTCAAATCCGCGTAACCGCCCTTGGCGAAAGCGCGGAGAAGATTAAGTGTGCTGGATGCCATGTGATAGGCCTTCAACATTCTTTGCGGGTCGGCTTCACGCGCTTCGGCGGTGAAATCGAGGGCATTGATGTTATCGCCGCGGTAAATCGGCAGGGTAATGCCATTGATGGTTTCTTCATCGCTGGAGCGCGGCTTGGCGAATTGCCCGGCAATCCGGCCAACTTTTACCACGGGCAGCGATCCGGCATAGGTCAGGACCACAGCCATCTGCAGGATGACTTGAAACGTATCGCGGATCTTGTTGGCGCTGAACTCGGCGAAGCTCTCGGCGCAGTCGCCGCCCTGCAGCAGGAAAGCCTTGCCTTCGGCCACATTGGCCAGCTGGCCCATCAGATTGCGGGCTTCCCCGGCGAAAACCAGAGGGGGGAGGGTCTTAATCTCGTTTTCCACGCCTTTCAGCGCCACTTCGTCCTTGTAGGCGGGCAGCTGTTTGGCAGGTTTTGAGCGCCAGGAAGAAGGGCTCCATGTGGTCATAATATTACTCTCCAAGTCTAATCAGGGCTTTGTTATGCCTGAAATACGCCCATCAGGCAAAGGTTTTTGCCGCATTGCGAAGGTTTGGGCCTATGCTCTATATAAGCATACACTGATATGGGCTGCCTCATAAACCTTGTCCAGCGCCGATTTAGTGCGGTATAATAACCGATATAGGTTAGCTGCAGGGATTTTAAAGGATGGGTTTATCTTTTCCGCAGATATGGGAATCGGTAAAGGACGGCTTTGATAAAGCGCCTCTCTCTTCGCAATGGCTGGGTCATGCGAATATTCTTGAGCTTGCCGATGAGATTTCATCAAATCTGGCGCGCGACCTCGAAAATCTGAACAAACGAGCCTCTTTCATTTATGCAGGGGCTGATGAAGTCGAAAGTCATACACGCCGCACGATTGATCTGTTTCGCAACTGGACTGTGAGCGGCGCGTGCCCGTCCTTGAGCGCATTGGTGCAATTCTCGCTGGAGCGCATGGGCGTGCGGGATGAGGCCATGATCAAGATGGCGCTGGCGGCGTCCTTGCTGGGCGAGATTGATAATCCGCTCTCCTATCACAACAACATGCATTACCGCAAAGTCGTCTTTCAGATGATGCGGATGATCGCGATGTATAATTATATCTATGAGGGTACATCACGCGCCTTTGACGATCGCCAGATATGCATCCTGCTCTCCAGCGCCTGCATTCACGATCTGGCGCATGATGGCAAGGGGAATACGCTCAAAGGGGTTTATATCCCGCACAGGCTGGAACAAAATTCATACGATATCACCGCGCAGGTTTTTCAATCCTGCGGCTTTGGCGATGATCAGGCATTGCGGCTGATCCGCACGATTTTGCTGTGTACGGATGTCACGCCGATCGGCGATCCGTATAACGCCATCAATCAGGCCAAGGCGGCGTATCGCTACCATTTCCTGCAAGGCGGCAAGCACAAGGAAGCCCTTAATCTGGATGATGATTTCAAGGATCTGGAAAAATGCCCGGTTCTGGCGGTGATGTGCCTGATGATGCATGAGGCCGATATAGCGACTTCTGCTGGCCTGCATTACAGCATCACGAAATATGAAACGGGCTTGCTGCGCGTGGAGATTGGCGATGGCATCGCAAGGCCGGAGCATGTGATTGATTTCCTGCGTGATATCTGTAACCGCCAGATGATCTCGGAAGTGGGGCAGCGTCTATATGCCGCCAATTTGGCGCGGATTTATGCTCTCGCGGAAGAAGATGTCAAGCGCGGGAATGAGCCGTTCCCCGCCGTGGCAGATTCCGATTTCATTCTGGGCCGCGTTCCGCTTTTGGATATGCAAGGATCCAAGTCGATCAACTGATTTATCGCATCGTAACAAATTCTTCCGCCACTGTCGGATGAATCCCGATCGTGCGGTCGAAATCCACCTTGGTGGCGCCAGCCTTAAGCGCAACAGCAAAACCTTGCATGATTTCCGGCGCATCAAGGCCGATCATATGAATGCCTAAAACCTTGTCTGTGGCTTTGCAGACAACCAGTTTCATCAGTGTGGATTCCTGACGTTCCGCCAGAATATGGCGCATGGCGCGGAATTTTGATTTGAAGGTTTTGATCGTATATCCGTTGGCAGTGGCGGATTCTTCAGTATGGCCGCAAATGGCAATAGGTGGCTGGGAGAATACGGCAGTGGGGATCATCTCGTAATCCATGGCCAGATCCGGTTCTCCGCCGAACAGGCGGCGGGCGAGGATATGTCCCTCGCGGATGGCAATAGGGGTGAGGTTGTATTTGTTTGTTACATCCCCCAGCGCGTAGATATTTGCGGTGCTGGTCTGGAATCCGGCATCGGTGATAATGCGGCCATCTTTATGCGTCTTGATGCCGGCGGCTTCCAGCCCCAGATTATCGGTATTGGGGCTGCGGCCAATGGCGCTCAGGATAATGTTCGATTTTATATCGGCAAATCCATCCGCTTTTAAAATCAGATCATCACCTGATTTCTCAATGGATGCAGGAACATGATTGAAATGAATTGAGATTCCGGATTTTTTCATCTCTTCTGCAAGCGTTTCCCGGATGTCGCGATCAAAGCCATTCAAGAAAAGATCGCCGCGGTAGGAAAGCGTAACTTTCGATCCCATGCCGGCGAAGATATGTGCAAATTCTACGGCAATATAACCGCCGCCGATGATGGTGATGCTTTTGGGCAATTCGGGCAGGTAGAATGCCTCATCGGATGTGATGGCGTGTTCGCCGCCTGGAATATCCAGTGTGTTTGGTTTGCCGCCCGTTGCGATAAGGATTTTATCGGCTGTAATTTTCCGGCCATCAATATTCAGCGTACGCGAATCTAAAAATTTTGCGCGGCCGCGGATGAATTGTACGCCCGCCTTTTCCAGCACGCCATTATAAATACCATTCAGGCGTTCGATCTCGGCATTCTTGCGGGCGATAAAGCGCGGCCAGTCGAATTGCGGATTGCCGGTAAAATCCCAACCATAGCCGCGCGCATCTTCGAAATGGCCGCTGTAATCAGCGGCATAGGCCATGATCTTTTTTGGCACGCAGCCGACATTGACGCATGTGCCGCCCGTCGCCTTGTATTCAGCAATCCCGACCTTCGCGCCAAAGCTGGCCGTAATACGGGAGGATCTTACGCCGCCAGACCCGGCGCCGATCACAAAATAATCAAAATGATTGTCTGTGCTCATGGCTTTTCTCCTGACGTTTCTTTCCAGCGCCTGTGCATCCATATCCATTGCGCGGGATGGGCGTGGATCCAGCCTTCCATCAGCCTGTGCGCTTCAAGCATCATATCTTCCAGCGGCCGCGGCGCGCCAGCGCCATCATGCGTGGGGATGGCGGGATGTACAATGATTTTGAAATTTGCCCCTTTAAGCCGAATATTTTGCACCGGCACCAATGGCGCATGATATTTCTGCGCGAGCTGAAAAGCGATCGGGTTGGTCATGGCGGGAAGGCCGAAGAAGGGAATTTCTATTCCTTCGTTATATTTCTGGTCAATCAGAATACCAAGATAGCCGCCATCCTTGATCGTGGCCATGATCTTGCGCCCGCTCTCGCGTGATTTCGGGAAGGCGGATAACGTACCGTTTAACGTGCGGCTTTTTTCAATCATCCTATCGACATAGGGATTATTCATGGCACGGTAGGTTACGGCAGATTTGGCATTGTAATGGATAAAAAGCGTCAGGCAGTTGAGTTCCCAGTTGCCCTGATGCGCGCCGATGAAAACGGCGCCTTTGTTCTGGCCAAGGGCATCACGCAGGTTTTCATCGCCTTCAACGATTACATTTTTCCGGGCCAGTTTTTTAAGGTGCTGATATTCGGCAATAACCCGGCCCATATTATTCCAATGACCGCGCATGATAGTCTGCGCGGCTTTGTCATCTGTTCCGGGCAAGGCTTTTTGGATGTGTCTGATAGCCCGGCGCGACGATCCCAGATGGGGGCCAATGGTTCGGCCTAAAAACCCGCCAAGGCAGGAAGCGGCACTGGCAGGGAGCAGGCGGAATATACCAAAGAGCAAAAACGCAAAAACAGCCTCGATGAAATAGCGTGTGTTTTTCATGGCAGATGCTTTTTGAGAAAGGCGCTCAGCGCGCTGATATCATCAAATTCCATGGTGATGGGCAGGGTTGCTATTTTTGTTCTGATTTCAATATCAGCAATACGCACGGCATCTTTTTCTGTCGTCACCAGCGCGGCATTTTTCTGCATGGCCTCATCCAGAAGTTTCTGGATTTGATCGGGCGCATAGGCGTGGTGATCAGGATAGGAATGCCAGCCGATTACCGAATAACCTAAATCGGCAAGGAGGTGATAAAACTTCTCCGGCCGGCCCAATCCTGCAAAGGCGATGAGCGGTGTTGTCGTGGGCGGAAACCCGGAAAGGTCCGGTTTGATATGGGCGGTAAAGACGGGCTTGCCTGCAGGCAACAGGGCCTTGATATGCCGCCGGTCATGGCCGGCGATGATAAAGGCATCTGTCTTTGTGAAGGCTTCTGGAAGGCTCTCGCGCAAAGGGCCGGCAGGCAGGGTTTTGCCATTGCCAAATCCGGCCGCGCCGTCAATCACCATAAAAGATATGGCTTTTTCGATACTGTTATTCTGCAGGCCATCATCCATGATGAGATGCGTATAGTTTGATTCCTGTGCGAGTTTTGCACCGGCCGCGCGGTCGCGGGAGATGATGCAAGGAGCGCTGCGGGCCAGCAGCAAGGGTTCATCCCCGCAATGCGCCGCGCCATGGCTAATGGGGTTTACACGCACGGGGCCGCTCAGGCTGCCGCCAAAACCGCGGCTTAGAAAGGCTGGGTCTGATCCCGGCATTATGGCGCGCAAGACATCCATCACTGCCAGTGCTGCGGGTGTTTTTCCGCTGCCGCCCGCCACGGCATTGCCGATGCAGATAACCGGAACAGGGCTTTTTTGCGGCGTTTTAAAAGATTGATTAAGCCGGTGTATAGCGCCATAAAGCGGCGCAAACAGATCCAGCGCCCGTTCAGCCAGCGGGGCAGGGGCGCTTTGTGCGCGGTACCAAAAGGAAGGCGTGCGTATCATGTATGGGCCTGCGCGGCTTGCGGCAATGATTGCAATAAGGGCTGGAGGCTTTCCATCACTGTATCGACAATATGGGCCTTATAGGCGGCAAATGCATGTCCCTTGTCCTGCAAGGTTTTCAGGTCTTCATGATGTGTAAGGTAATGGCCAATCATCCCGGCCAGCGCTTCAGGGGCGGGAACACAAATTGCTGCGCCTGCCTTGTCCATATCATCAAATATTTCCTGCAAATTTTTAATATGCGGGCCATGCAAAACTGCGCAGCCCAGCTGCGCGGCTTCGATCGGGTTATGGCCGCCGCCGCCATCATCGCTGAAGGAACGGCCAATGACCGCCAATGGAGCAAGACGGTAAAACAGGCCCAGCTCGCCCATGGTGTTGGCGATATAAACTTCGGTATCCGCATCGGGCAGGCGTTTAATGTCCCGGCGTAGGAGGATGTCGCGCTCATAGCTGTCATAGAGATTGGCAATCTCGTGGCCGCGTTCAGGATGGCGCGGCACGATGATGGTGAAAAGGCCCGGAATCTTAGTCGCCAGCGCATCATGCACAGCATAGGCTAGCTTTTCTTCCCCCGCATGGGTGCTGGCATAGAGCCAGCAGGGGCGAGCGCCAATGATGCGTTTAAGCGAATCAAGGTCAGCCATTTCAACAGGCAGGGGATTTGCGCTGTATTTGATATTATCCGTGACCGTGACATTCCGGCCGCCCAGCTTGGTAAAATATTTTTTATCCTGCGAGGTCTGGGCAAGGATAAGATCAAAAGCGCTCAATATCTCGCCAATTGATTTCTTGAAAAGCTTCCAGCGCTTGTAGGATTTTCGCGAGAGGCGGGCATTAATCAGCGCTGCGGGAATGCCGCGCGCCTTGATAGAGAGGATCATATTGGGCCAGAGTTCGGATTCCATCCAAAAGGCTGCATCGGGCCGCCAGTGATCGAGAAAATTTTCCACCCATTCCATATGATCGAGCGGGTAGAATTGGTGGAATGCGCCTTCGGGCAGCGATTTCTCCATCATGCGGGCCGAGCTGCGTGTGCCGGTGGTGACCAGAATGTGAACTTTATACAGTTTGAGGAGTTTGCGAATAAGGATAAGGGCAGATTGCGCCTCGCCCACGCTGGCGGCGTGGACCCAGAGCAGCGCGTCATCCGGGCGCGGGCGTGAGGGCTGGCCCATGCGTTCGGGCAGGCGGGCCTCATCTTCCTTGCCGGCCTTAAGGCGGCGTTTGAGCAATGATTCCAGAACGGGTTTCGTCTGGCCCATCAGGTTTTTATAGAGTTTGAGCATTTTTTATAAAGCGCTAACCTCAAATTTAGGGTTGCGGGTGTAATATAGGGCTGGACGCACAGAATTCAAAGCCAAAATTCCGGCTTAAACATCTTGAAAAACAACGATTTAAGGTATTATGCGCCGTACGGTCAAAAAGAACACACCCAAAGTCAAATCTGAGGCGTTGGCGCAGCTCCGCAAGGTGAGGGCGCAGTTCGAGGAGCAGCATCCGGATTTACTGGAGCGCATGAAGCGCGAGATCGAGAAACAGCAGCTCTATAATGCCTTTCCTGGCCCTCAAGACGTCCCGGTTGAAGAAACGGCCAATGCGATGGAGCCGATTGATAAAAAGAAAAATCTGCTCGCGGTCATGAAACTCTTGCAGCAGGGCAGCGGATCAGCTGATTTTCAGGCCGCGCTTAAAAAAACGCTGATGGGCGTTTTACACTAAAACAGACCAGTGATGATCAGGTTTACGGTACGCAGGTGCTGGTGGTTGCGTTGAAATGGCAACCGGCCTGCGAACAGGCGCGTTCCTGATAGGTGTTGGGCGTCTGCAGGGGTCTGTTGACAGTAATGCCCGTCGGGATGAGCACAGAGGCCGAGCAGCTGGTTGCCGCGTTTAGCAGGTTGAAATAGGTCACTGTGTCATCAGCAGGCCAGGGCGGCGGTGTTCCGGGGTCGAGACCCGCAACCTGCATAGGCACACCAAAATCAGGCTTGGAGGTACAGGCCGTCGGGAACATGCGCTTGTCTGGATCTGCGTCATAATTTTCAAAGGTGAAGAATCCGTCATTGGGCTGGGCTGTGAAATTGTAACATTTTGCCTGCATCCAGACCTGATTCATCAGCTGGCAGTTATAGTTGTTGGGCAGGGGAACCGTGCCATGGGTGGATGTCGGGTCACTGCGCGGCGGGCCTTCGGGGCGTCCGCCTAGCGTGTTGGTCGTGCTGCCGTGGAAATTGAGATCCAGATATTGTCCCAGAGACAATATCACAAGATTGACCAGCGCCTGGTCCATACTGGTGTCCTGATCGGTTCCCAGAATTGCATTGCCCCAGCGAATGGATTCGCTGAACATGTTTTGTGTCTGGTTGGCCAGAACGCCCATATACTGCTCGAAACAGGTATAGGAAAGAACGCTGTCGGGCTTGAAAATCAGGTTCTGGTTCTGCGTGATTTCCCGCTGTGCTTCCAGCCATGCCCTGTTTTCAAGAGATTCGTAATATTGCGGGTCGCAAGGGGTTGGCGCAATGGTGGCCGGTCCGGCGCAGGCATTATCGGCCTTGTGGACCATGATAAAGGGGATGACCAGCATAACGGAAAGAACCAGAACATAGCGCGAAGCAAAAAATGCTCCGGCCCTAGCCTTAAGCGCCTTTAGGTTCATTCCTCTACCTCGTATTTGCACTGCTCACTTCCTTTATATTCTACAGTAAAAAAGTCCTTGAAATCAAACCCCATGCTTACGGCGTCACACAGGTATCGGAGGCCGCATTGTAATAACAGCCCAAATTGGGACAGATTTTTTCCGGGTAAACATTGGATGTTCTGGTCAGACCGCTGGGGTTGGTGGCGGTCGGGGCGGCGGTCCCAAAGGAATGGTATGTCATGCGAAGCCCGGTATCAATAGGCGCAGAGCAGGCCGTATGCAGGGTTGTGTTATCGGCAATGTAATAGGCGAAATTGGTGACCACCGGGTCAAACTCGGCGGCCGGATAGGCCGGGCCGGCATTGTCGGCGATGGTGATATGCTGCGCGGTAATAGTTGTGCCGGGGCAGGCTGTTGGCAACTGGCGCGGATCCGCGCTGATCAGTTCCTGAAAGGTTGGGAATGCATCCATGGGCAGATTTTCGCACTGGGCGATATGCCATATGGCATTCATCTGGTTACAGTTATAGGTCGATGCTATGGTCAGCGATGGCGTATAATTCGCGCCCACCGCGCCGCCCAGAAATGAGTGGTCGAAATTATTGTTGATATAGGTCTGCGTGGTTTGCAGAACCACATTTCGCAAAGGAGCGTCCATATGGTTTGGCCCCATCGAGACGTTCAGCATCGTCATGGGCACTTGCCCGCCTGCGACATAGGCGTGATACAGCGGTACAGTTTGCATCTGCCAGCGGTTGCTGCTGGAGAACATGGGCGCAGCAACGCGAGAGGCCATACCGGCCAGACGGTCAAAGCAGGCATATTCCAAGACGCTATCAGGTTTGCGGATATAGGTCTGGTTGATAACATTCTCCCGTTGTGCCTCCATCCAGGCGCGGGCGTAGATCTGGTTCATGAAATCGCCATCGCAGGTGGTTGAGTCAGTTTTGTCATCATTCGCGCCGCCGCCGGGTGTATAGCTCAGGCATGGGACGCCCGGTGTACAGGCGGGCCCAGCGCAGGCTATGCGCGGTGAAACAATCAAACCGGAAACAAGCGCCGTGAACACAAAAATTCCAAGAGATGCGATCAGAAACCCATGCTTCATTGCGTATCGCCTTTCTCGGAAAGGCGTTCATAGCGGGACGTGCCGCCATTCCAGACGTAAAGCGAGTAGCTGTATGTGTTTTTGACATTGTCATAGGCAATGATATCACGTACCCCGCCTTGCGCGGCGTGATTGGCAATGGCCAGTCCATGGGCTTCAATCGTACCCAAAGAGATCAGGCCCGCATCAGCATCTGTGGCATGAATTTCAAACCGGCATAGAGCGGATCTGTTTTCTGGGCAATCGGCGTTGCGCGTAAGCAGCTCATCAACGCCATCGCCATTCAGGTCGGCAGCAGCCAATACCATGTTTTCAAAGGATTCTTGCGTGATTTTTGGAAGATTTCCAGCAAAGGACATGGATTGCGGCGGATAGAAGCTTAGAGGTTCGGCGGATCGGGCGGGCATCACGAGGGCAAGGGAAAGCGCAGCGTAAACGAAAAATATCGTTTTGGGACGAATATGCATAAATCTTACCGGTTCGTTAGCTCTACCCCTTTATGGTAGCAAATTTTAAGGGGTCTGGGCAAAAAACTTTAAGGATAAGGATATTTTTGATTACAGATCCATATCCAGAATGGACATGTTGAAATCATAGGAGGTTTCGCCGTCTTCCTCGTTTTTGTAGATCAGGCCGATAAATTCGCCATTCAGCAGGACTTCAACGGAATCGCCAGCTTTTTCGCGCATCTTCAAGGCAAACCCCTTGTTTCCAAAGGTTTTTTCCAGATAAGCCTGAATTCTCGACATCTCGGCGGCATTGAAGGTCATGATAGTTTCCTTGTTTTTGGTTTTTTATTCGTTCAGGCGGCTTGGGCCATGAGGCCCAGACCCTTGCTTACCTGTTCTTCGCAATGTTTGGCAAGCACTTTTCTGTCGGTGTAGTCGCGGGCCCGCACAGGTTCATGAAATGTCAGGTGAATATGCGCGCCGGCGCTTCTGGCAAAGCGCCAGAGATGGGCTGGCAACTCCGTATTCATGTCACGGTGCCATGCGTACAGATCGCGATCATCCTGATTTTCAGGCTTTTTTCCATTGACCATCATCACGCTGACTGTAAAGGGCTGGATGAGGAGCTCTTCATCCGAACCCCGCAGGGCCAGAGAAAAAAGGCTGGATTTAAATGGCAGGATCATCATGCCATCGGTCGAGGTTCCTTCCGGGAACAGGATCAGGCTTTTGCCAGCCTGCAGCATCCCATCCAGAGCGCCGGCCTCCTTGATGGCCGCGCTGCGGGCGCGGTCGATAAAGGCGGTTTGCTGAAGTTTGGATAAAAATCCGAATACCGGCCATGAGGCCACATCCTTTTTGGCCACGAAAGACGCCTGCAAAACAGTGCCGATTGCCGGGATATCAAGATAGGAAAGGTGATTGCTGACAAACAGGGTCTGGTGGGCGCGCTGCGGGGCTCCTGAGACGCTGATCTTGATCCTGAATATCTGGCAGACACCTTTATGCCAGATATGAGGAATGGCGTAGGCCATCTTGCCCTTGCTGAACAATAGCAACAGCATCTGGGGCGGCACAGCCACAAGGCTCCAGAGGAAAAACAGCAGGAATTTAAGCGTGGCTTTGAGCGAGGATGCGTCCAAGGAAGATTATCCTTCCAGGTCTTTTTGGGTCTTGCGGTCGAAATGCTTGCGATAGCGGGCCGTTACAAGTCCCGTCTGGGCCACGATACAGACATCGGTCGTATTGAATTGCGGGTCCAGAACCGCGCCTTCGCCAATAGCGCCGCCTACGCGCATATAGCCCTTGATCAGCGGCGGCAGCGCAGCAAAGGCGGCTTTTTCGTCAATCTGATCCTTGGGGATCATGTTCATGTCGATATATCGTCCTTCAACGGCACGGGGGCGGATTTTCTCATCAACCAGATGATAGTGATGCAGATAGGAAAGCGGCATTTTCAGCGATTCTACATCCATGGAATGCAGGCTGGCGCAGCCGAACATGACATCAATATTATTGGTGGCGATATATTCGGTAATGCCTTGCCAGAGGAGCTGCAGCACAGGGCCAGCGCGATAGTTCTTCATCACGCAGGAGCGGCCAAGTTCCAGGAGGCTTAATCCTGAATTCATCAGCAAGGTCAGGTCAAATTCGTTGCTGGAGTAAAAATGCCCTAGTGTTTTTGCGGCGTTTTGGTCCAAAAGCCTGTAAGTGCCCACGATAACTTCGTGTCCGTCACGGGAATCGGTAACGATCAGATGATGGGCGACAGGATCGTATTCGTCAAAATCGCGCTCCAGCCGGATCATCTCGGTGGAGGGGATTGCGCCATATTCTTTATAAAACACCTGATAGCGCAGATTTTGCGCGGCACGTATCTCATCCTCGGTACGGGCAAGGCGTACGATAATGCCACCGGGGGCGCTGTCTTGCGAAGTAAGGGCCATGATTTTTGCTGTGTTTAAGTTTAACCCCGCATCCTAAGCATTCTGCCCGGTGCGTCAAGATTTATATGCGCCTTAAAGCCCCGGTTCAGGGCTTGTATCATGCCGGGGCGGCAGCGGGGCCGGGTCGGCAGGCGGCTGTTCGTTATCATTGGCGCTTTCGAGGGCGGGGATAGTTGCTGGCGTTTGTTGTGGCGTGGCCACGGGCTTCTTCGGCTCTATCCCTGTCAGAACCGCGTATTTCTCCGATAATTTGGCGCGCTCGCCTTCCAGTGCATCACGCAGATGCAGCTTGTTTTGTGCCAGAACGCGCCAGGCCACGGTGGCGGCATTGATGCAGGCCAGATTGATATAAGCCGCACCGCTATCGCCTTTGACGAAATTGGCCGCGCAGCTGGCGACCTGACCGCCGATAAAAAGAGTTTGGAGCATAAGCAAGACCGCGGCTTCTTTATCTTGTCCGATAAAATCCTTCACGCTGGAGCGGGTTTTACGCAGCTCTTCCATAAGTTCCGGTGGATATTGGCCGGATTGCACCAGGTCCAGATCATCAATCTTGATGCTGGAGGCCAAGGCATTATCCACGGCCGTATCCTTGATGATTTTATGCTTTTCGCGTGTGGCGCGGCGGAGCAGGCTGAATTTATTGAATGTCTCAGCACAGGCCGTTGCGGATTGCTTGAATAAACCCGGCAATTCATCAACATGGAATATGTTCTCGACAAAATCCGAAACGAAATGGCCGATGAAATGTGACCCTTTGATTCCAGCATTTTTGGCAGAATTCCAGATGTTTTTGATGCTAAGGGGCTGTAGCGGTTCATCAGAAGGGCGGCCCAGATAGGTGCGCGCCAGATCGTTGAATTCCTTGGCCTTGAAATTCATAAGATCCTGATCCGGTAGATTTTCAAAGATAATACCGCTCTCGCGGAGGCGCTTTTCGAGAATATCGTATGTTTCCGCACTGCTTTTGGTAATCCGGTTTTGCTGGTATTCGCTCCAGATTTTCAAGGTTGCGCGCAACTCGCGTGTGGCATTCATGCGCTGGCGGATCATCAGCGCGATAAGGGCGACAGCCACGCCGGACGAAAAGACATCGCTCGAAGCGCCGCTCTTCGCGGCGGCATGGAATGCAGGCGAATCTGAACTGGCTTCATGGGCAATGGCCTTTGTATTTTCGCTGATTTGATGGCGGTAGAATAACAGGCCCGTCAGCAAAAGCTGGCGCAGGCGTACCTTGTTGCTATCTTCATCTTCATGCGTGCTCTGGCCGATGGGTAGCGGGGATTGAGGTGCTTCTGTCTTGCCATTGAAAGGAAGATCGAGCTGGTCGGTGGCGGATTTTGTAACAGGAGACATCAGAAGGCCCCCTTGTTTTTCAGGATTTCACGCAGCGCAATTAAAACCATAAGGCTCCCCAATGCCATAAAATAAACAGTCTATGGCATGTTTTATAGATTATATGGCAGGCTGGCGTCAATTAAATTTATGAAAAAAGCAGGCTTGAAAGCCTGCTTTTTTAAACTTTGTGAAATTATTGCCGGAAAACTAGCGAATATAAAGGTGAACTTCGCTGGATCGCGCGGCAGCATTGGCATCCGAGGATACCGCAATGCGGTCGGCGGGCAGGCCCATTTGGGTCAATGTACGCAAAACCTTCTCGGCATTGCGGCGCGCGCGGGTGGTTTCAATGGCCACTTCGGCGGCATTGCCTTGTGTTGGGTTTACAGCCACCAGATCAAAGCTGGCATCGGGATAACGCTCCAGCGCTTCATTGACAGCCACATAAAGCGCCTGTTCATAATCGACATTAGGATTGTCAAACTTAATGCGTACCAGCGGACGGCCACCGGCTGGCAGAGGGGCTGCGGCTTGTGGGGCCATAGCTGGCTGCGGTGCGGCCATCAGATGCGCAGAATCTACGGATGCGGGCATCACGGCGGCCGGGCTGCTTTCATAAAGCGCGGCGTTCGAGAAGGGGCGGCTGGTCAGGCTTTTGCCGTAAAGATCACCATTGGTCACCGCAAGGCCCAGCGTACGAAGATTATCACGCTCGGCGCTTAGGTAAGCGGCTGTGCGGGTGATGTCGTCATTGACCATGTTCAGTAAACGGTCGATCAGCACGATTGTGCCGTTAATTTCATCTTCCAGATTGGCCAGAACCACATGATCCTCTTCGACCGCGCCGCTAAGGCTGTAGGTCGCGCGGGCGTTTTCCAGCAAGACGGAGGCCTGAGAAGCCGTATCGGAAACCTGCAACGCGTGGCTGTTCAGGCGGGATACATTGTCTTCCAGTCCGGCCAGGCTGCTCTGTGCATCGGAAATGCGGCGTACAAGGCGCGGGTTGCCGGGCGTTGTGCCTGATTGCAGTTGCGTGTTGATTGTGGCGACATCGGCGAAATAGCGGGAGGATTTCTGCTCGCCATCGCGCTGGATGCTTTGCAATTCGCCGGAAAGCGATTGAACACGGCCCTGAATGCCGCTCAGTTCACCGGCCAGACCGTCAATCTTGCGGCGTACATCTGTTGTGCCGCCGTCATAATAGGAACCGCCGCTGATATCGTTGGGCGTAATTTCCTTGACGCGTCGCGGCGAGCCGTAAATCTTGTCTTTTAGGTTTTGCGGCAGGGGCGCATGAGTCACGATCAGTGACGGCGAATTCGCAGCCTGCGCTGGAACGGTGGCCTGCGGCAGAATCACTATACCCGCGCCAGCCAGAATAACGGCGGCCATGCGGCTCTTATTCAGAATTCCCAGAGAACGTATCATATTGTTGTATAAAAAATTCCGGAGTTGACGTTACAGCATTACTAACCGCTGAAAAATACAATGTAAATAGCAATATTTCATTTTGGCGGGATCGTGCACAAACTTGCCATGAAATGGTACAGCAATTAACGGGCACTGCAAAGGGCGATATGGCGGCGCTTAAAAAAAATCATGTCGGTAAATTCAAAGCTTGCATTCCCCCATGAATTCAATTAACGTCCGGTTTCCGTGATTACCCCCGCGCACCCGTAGCTCAGCTGGATAGAGCGTCTGACTACGGATCAGAAGGTCAGGAGTTCGAATCTTCTCGGGTGCGCCATTTTGAATTTTTCCGATCATATCATTGCTTGCCAGCCTATGGCTGGACGCAAACCTTGCGGCCGACATAGATGGTATCGCCATCCCAGTATTCGAACGAGACGATGCGCTGCCCGTTACCGGATATGGCAGAACTGTATTGCCATGTGGGCGTGTAGGGCAGGAGGTATTGATAGTTGCCCTGATCGGTTGATGTGGCAACAATCCCTGATACGGAAACTGTAAGGGTTCCATCATCGGTAATGTTGTGATGATCTGAATAAGTGGCCCAGGGATAGCCATCCTGAACCCCGTTCCCCACCGTCCATGTTGCGCCGTAGTCGGTCGAGCGGTAGATGCTGCCGTAGCCGATGCCTGCGATCATGACGCTGGCATCCGGGGTCATGTCGACAGTCCGCCAGTCGCCAAGATCGGTACCTTGTGTCCATGTTGTACCGCCATCCGCAGAACGGTACAGATAGCCGCCCCCATTCTCTGAAGCCAGAAGTCGCTGCCCATTAGCTGATGAAGAAACGGCAAACCAGTTACGGTCGGTATTGACCGTCGCATGGGTAAGGGCTGCCCAGGTTGCGCCTGTGTTGGTAGAGCGATAGAGGCGCCCGTTTTCGACGGCGGCAATCATCTGTGTCCCATCAGCCGACATTTCGATATCAATCCAGTTTGCGCTGGGGCCGTAGGCAGTCCAGTTTGTGCCGCCATTTGTCGAGACATAAATTTGCCCGCCATATGTCGTTGCGGCCATAACCATGCCGTTCTGCGAAGCGGAAAGGGCGTTCCAGAAGCGCAGGGAATCCCGGGCTGTCCATGTTTCCCCGTAATCGGATGTCACGAGCAGGTTACCGCCGGCGCCTTCCCGGCCAGCGGCTATGACGGCGCGGGATCCGTCATAGGAAATACCGATATGTCGCGACCAGCCGTAATCCCCGCTGCCGGCGGTGGGAAGTGTGACGATCTGAAAAGCCCAGACCGGTGAGGCGCAATTTGTTGTCGGCGGGCATGTCCAGCCATAACCATTGCAGTATTCGGTGCAGCTCGTGGCGGAATTCCAGCGCAGAGATCCTTCGGTGGTGGTGTCGCATGCTCTCGAATCCGCCCCCGGTATAATAGCGCCGCCGCCCGCACCGCTTGCATTGATGGATGTCTGGGCAAAAGCAGAGGGCGCATGGCCTGCGATGATAATTGCCATGACGATGTGCAAGAAAAAACAGGGCGCAGCGGTATATCCCATGCCTCGAAAATGCCTTGATGTAAGCTCTCTTTTTTTCAATGCAGATCCTGTATTCTCGTTCAGTTTGTGGTGCAGGCCCATTGTGTTGATACATTCACCATCATATTACCTGTATCGATTGCCGCCATGACCAGACCATTTCCTGATACAACGGCAGAGGCAACATTGGTGGGGGAGTATTTTTCGCGCGCCGCAGTGGCGCCGTAATCGGTAGAGCTGGCGACTTTTCCGCCTAAAGCGCTGGCGACGAGAATGGAGGCATCATCCGACATGCCGTAGCGCTCAGCGCCCACATCTAATGCGTAAAAGGCTGGCTGAGCGGTCCATGTCGTGCCGGAATTTGTTGATATGTAAGTATTATCAACCCAGGAAGAATGGCCAAACATCCGGGCACCGCTGGAGGAGACATTGACGCTGGTCCAATACCCTTGATTTGCGCGGGCCGTCCAGCTCGTCCCGCCATTGACGGATACGTAAATGTACCCGTAATTGGTGGCTGCCGCCAAAGTCTGGCCATCATGGGATGATGAAACCATAGACCATGGCCGGTCGGTATTGACCGGGGCCACGTTAATTTGCGTCCATGTCACGCCTGTATCGGTGGATAGGAAAAGGCGGCCGTTTTCGGTCGCCCCCAGCATGCGGGTTCCATCCGAGGACATGGTGATATCAATCCAGTTGCGATCGGCGCTGTCTTGCTGGTTCCACGTCGTGCCGCCATCAGTGGAGGTAAAAACGCGCCCCCCGTAAACAACCCCGGCCGTCACCCCGCCATTGGAGGATACGGCCACCCTTTGCCAGCGGCGGTCTGTATCACGCTGGACCCATGTTGCGCCAGTATCCTTGGACACAAAAAGGGGGCCTGTTGTGTTGCCGTTATTACTGGCGACAACGATGGTGGATCCATCATCGGAAAGAGCGATGGTTCCAAATCCGTTTCCGGTTCCAACCATTCGGGGGCGCCAGATGCGCTTGGGGTTCGCGCAGGTCGATGACGCGCCGGGGCAGATCCAGCTTCCTGCGCCATTACAATAGGCAACGCAGTTATCGGCCGCCTTAAAGCGCAAGGCACCTGCATTCGTGCCATTGCAGGCGCGCGTATCATCGCCCGGTATAATCGCGCCGCCGCCGGCGCCGCCGGAATCAATGGATGACTGGGCGTAGGCTTTGTGGCTGTATGCGGTGATGGCGATAAAGGCCATGAATAAAAACCCTGTGCGTATCACAGGAAAGAAGTGGCTGGCGGATGCGGAGGCCATATTGCTCATCCCCAATTAACCCATCCGTAAACAGGGCCAACAGGGTTGGTAACAAGGCAGGCCTGAATTCTGTTGGAGACTGTTTCGTAGCGCATCGCGCCGACAAGGCCTGCCGCACAGGCTCTGGAATCAGCGCCGATGCGGATGGCACCTCCGGCCTGTACTGCGGTCTGGGCCTGAGCAGGCTGAAGCAGGGTATGGCCCAGCATCACTAAAATTGCCAGCGCGCTCAATGCTATAAGCACTGTTTTTGGCATTAAAAAACTCTGTAAAAATGAATGTTTTTAAAATTCCACAATCTCTTCAATTATACATCAAATATTCCTGGGGGTGTACTGAAAATATCTTCTGCTTGTGCTGCTAATATATGAAGGCATTGTTGGAGTGGCAGGATGGGCCGGTTCGCAAAGGGCGGGGCCTTTTTGAATTTCTGTAAAAAAACCATGGTGCCCTGCGAAAAAAGCTTGCAAAACGCCAGAAAAAGGTGCTTTTTATGCTTCCATCAGTCAAACCCCATTATTGAGTCGATAGAACAGGAGACTTATTAATATGTCTAAATTCACACTTGCAGAATATATCTGGATGGATGGCGCGGTACCCACACGCCACCTGCGCTCCAAGGCGCGCGTTGTTAATGTTGGCGCGAACCCTAAAGTTGAAGATTTCCCGGAGTGGAGCTTTGATGGCTCCTCCACGCGTCAGGCTGATGGCCATGATTCGGATTGCATCCTCAAGCCTGTTTACTACATCAATGACCCGATCCGCGGCGAAGGTAACTTCCTCGTGATGTGCGAAGTCATGAACCCGGACGGTACGCCGCATGAATCCAACTCCCGCGCTCAACTGCGCGCTGTTCTGGATGCCGGCGGTTCCAAGCTGGAATCCTGGTGTGGTTTTGAACAGGAATACACTCTGTTCAAAGACCGTCAGCCTCTGGGCTGGCCGCAATACGGCTATCCAGCCCCGCAAGGCCCATATTACTGCGGCGTTGGCGCGGATGAAGTTTTCGGCCGTGAAGTGGTCGAAGCCCATGCCGAGCTTTGCCTCCAGACAGACCTGCTGTTCTACGGTATCAACGCTGAAGTTATGCCGGGTCAGTGGGAATTCCAGATCGGTTTCCGCGGCGATGCTTCGGAAACGGCTGATTCCATCACAATGTGCGATCAGACATGGCTCGCGCGCTGGATGCTCTACCGCGTGGCTGAGGAATTCGGTATCACGGTTTCCACAGAAAACAAGCCGATGAAAGGTGACTGGAACGGCGCCGGCATGCACACAAACTTCTCGACAAAAGACACGCGCGACAAGGCCAAGGGCAAAAAAGCCATTGATGATGCTTGCGCGGCTTTGTCCAAGAAGCATGCTGAGCATATCGCTGTTTACGGTGCAAATCTGGCCGAGCGTCTGACCGGTCATCATGAGACTTGCGATATCAACACATTCCGTGTTGGTACAGCCGACCGCGGTTGTTCGATCCGTATCCCGCAGCCTGTGGCCCTGAAAGGCTATGGCTATTTCGAAGACCGTCGCCCCGGCGCGAACGCTGACCCGTATCTGGTTGCCGCTCGCCTGATCGCAACGGTTGCCGGCATTGACGAGGCTGTGTTCAAGTTCAAGACATGGCCTCGCGAAGATGCAAAATTTGCTGTCGCTGCCGAGTAATATAGAGCGCTTATAACGCTGAAATTTTGAGAGGGCCGGGATTAATTCCCGGCCTTTTTGCAATCTCGCTCATGCTTAAGGCTTTAAAATATGATAAAGTCTTTTTTTCTGCGTTTTTATCCTATCTTTATTCTGCATTAATTATGAAAAACTAATATAGTCATTTTGTTAACTATTTTAGGACAGAATGAAAATCGGACAGACTGCGTGCGCGTATCTTTTTTTCCATCATTAAAATATAAAAAGACTCGGATCGTTCATGAGCAACGAAGACTTCACCAATAATAAATCCCCTCGAAAGCCGCAGGATACAGGTCAATCTGCTGGCGGTTTTGAGAATTTTCAGGATTTAACAATTGAAGAAGAAATTCCCGCAAAAAAGCCGCGCGGGGATGATTTGTACGGGCAGGCGGCAACACTGGCCTCTGCGCCTTTACGTGAACGCGTAAAGGCTGCAAATCCGCCGCCATCAAATCCGGAACCGCCTGCGAGCGAGGTGCTTGAGGCGCATGATATTGAAATTTCGTTTGATGATGAGGATGTATCCGTTCAAGGATCTTCATTTGAAAATCCGGCAGATCGTGCCTTTAAGCAATCAATTGCCGTTGAAGATGCGCCATCTGCGCAAACAACGCCGCAGGCGCAATCACAGGTTCCGGCACGAATTGTGCGCCCGGCAAGCGGCGGCAATACAGGAGGCGAGACCGGTGCGATTACACGGCGCAGCACTGAAATCAAGGCCATGGCTGAAGAGGCCGAAGCCGCAGATGGCGAAGGCGGCGGCAAGGGCCGTATGGGCGATCGTCTGGTGGCGATGGGCATTATCACGGCCGACCAGCTGAACGTTGCCCTGCAGGAGAAAAAAATTACCGGCAAGATGATTGGCGAGGTTCTTGTCGATCTTGGCTTTATTGATGCAGAAACACTATCTGCTGTATTGGCGCAATCGGCTGGTTTCGAGGTGTTCGATCCTAAACATACGATTGTTGATGGCGATGCGCTTTCGCTGATTAAAAAGGACGTTGCACAGAAATATAACATTCTACCGATCTCGATTGCCGATGATGGCATTTTGGTCGCAATGTCGGATCCTTATGATGTTATGGCGCTGGATACGCTGCGCCGTTTCCTGCCCAAGGGGTTGCAGATCAAGCCGATGGTGACCACGGCCAGTGTTCTGTCAGAAGCGATTGATACGGCTTACGGCTATTCAAGCTCGATCAGTGATATTCTTAAAGAGCTTGAGCAGACAGAGGACACGAAGGATCTAACCAATCTCAAGGAAAATGAAGCCTTCACGCACCCGATTGTGCGTCTGGTCAATGCATTGGTATTTGATGCGGTCAAGATGGGCGTCTCTGACTTGCACTTTGAGCCGGAAGAGAATTTCGTGCGCCTTCGTTATCGTCTTGATGGGGTCTTATTTACGGCGCAAATCCTGCACAAGCAGCATTGGAACGGGATTTCCCAGCGTCTGAAGCTGATGTCGGAGATGAATATCGCCGACAAGCTTAGTCCGCAGGATGGCCGCTTTAATTTGAACGTAGGCGGGCGCGAGGCGGATTTCCGTGTTTCATCCTTGCCGACGGTAAATGGCGAGAATATCGTTCTGCGTGTTTTGGACAAAAGCGCCAGCATCATGCCGCTTGAAAAGCTGGGTTTTAGCGCTGAGAACATGTCCAAAATTCAAAAATCCCAATCCAAACCGGAAGGGATCATTATTGTTACGGGTCCTACGGGTAGCGGTAAGACGACATCGCTGTATTCGATGCTGAACAAGATCAGTACGGTTGAGGTCAATATCCAGACCCTTGAAGATCCGGTGGAATATTCGTTGCCGATGATTCGCCAGACCCATGTGCGTTCGGGTGTTCTGGAATTTGCCGATGGTATCAAGGCGTTGCTCCGGCAAGACCCGGATATTATTTTTATCGGTGAGATTCGTGACGGGACGACGGCCGAGATGGCGCTGAAGGCCGCCATGACCGGTCACCAGGTTTACACGACCTTGCATACGAATGATTCATTTGGCGCTATTCCGCGTCTTCTCGATCTGGGGCTTAAGCCCGGCATGATTGCCGGCGCCATTATCGCCGTCTTCGCCCAGCGATTGACGCGCCGTCTATGCCAGCACTGCAAGGAACCCTATCGCCCGAATGCCGATGAATGCCGTATTCTGGCCGTGAATGCCAGCAATCCGCCCACAATTTTCCGGGCGCATCCCGGCGGATGCGATATGTGCGGCGGCGGCGGATACAAAGGGCGTGTGGCGGTTGTTGAGATTTTGACCTTTGATGAAGACATGAATGAATTGCTGGCCCGTAATGCTACAAAATCCGATTTGAAGATGCTGGCTGAGAAAAAGGGCTTCAAAAGTATGAAAGACGATGGCATTCTAAAGATACTCGAAGGTCTTACGAGTATCGAGGCCCTATCCAGGGTTGTTGACATCAATAAGTAGTTAGTTTGCCGCATTTCATAGGGTGATCCGCCATTAAGCGCTACAAATACAGAGCCATGAATTCCAAAGGCCGCCCCATTCGCGGGATGCTGTCGGCTGTGAGTGAGGTTGATTTATATGCGCAGCTGCAGTCGGCGCAACTGGAGCTGATTGATTGCAGCGAGATATCAGAGCGCAGTATTGGCGGCCGGTTTGCCTCAAAAAAGGTCAAGATTCGTGACCTTATCCAGTTTTTTATTCATATGGAGCAGATGCAAAGCGCGGGTGTGCCCTTGCTGGATGCTCTGGGTGATATCAGGGATACGACGGATAACAATGGCCTGCGCGACATGATGGCCGAGATTCATCGTGACGTCTCGGACGGGTCTTCGCTTTCCGAAGCGATGAAGCGCCATCCAAAAGTGTTCAGCAATCTTTATACTTCCCTTATTGGCGCGGGCGAGCAGACCGGGGATTTGACGTCATCCTATAAGCAGCTGGAGAAATATTTGCGCTGGGTTGATGAGATGCAATCCAAGATCCGCAAGGCCACGCGTTATCCGATAATTGTTTGTATTGTTGTTTTGTTGACGATTGTTGTCATGATGGGAGTTGTCGTCCCTCAGATTGTCGGGTTTTTGAAGAATATGGATATTGCGCTACCGATCCAAACGGTGGCGCTTATTAAAACTTCTGAATTTTTTGCCAATCCTCTCTTTACGATATTCGGATTTGGGGTGCCCGGCGGGGCGGTTATTCTGTCGTTGCCGATTATTGTGATCATTACAATCAAGGCCTTGCGTAAAATGTCTGACGATATGGCCTATAAGATTGATTTGATGATGCTTAATATGCCTGTGGCTGGGCCGTTGATTCGCAAAATTACGATTGCCCGCTATGCTCAGACTTTTGGCGCATTGTTTGCCAGCGGTATTGATGTTGTTAATAGCCTTAAATCTTCCCGTAATACGGTAAATAACCGTGCAATGATTGAGGCTCTTGAGGCTGTTGAAGGGTACGTTCAGGCCGGAAGTCCGCTTTCCGAGGCGTTTAATGCATCCGGGGAGTTCCCCAGTATGGTGGTGCGGATGCTTAAAATTGGGGAAGAATCCGGTAACTTGACTGTGGTGCTGGAACAAGTATCGGAATTTTATACTCGTGACGTGGATGAGGCCGTGCAGGGGCTGATTGCAGGTATTGAACCAGCGCTGACCGGCGTTTTAGGTGGTATGATTTTATGGATTGCCGCCGGGGTGTTCGGGCCGATTTACAACAGCTTTAGCGAAATGGATTTTTAGGGCTGCAGAGCGTCATTTTTCGTGTAAAATGTTTTCAGGTGGTTTTTCTCAGGGCTTTGATCGACGATGTTTGCATCTTCCAAAACGGTACTTCTTATAGGTGATGAGGCTCTGTATATTTACAGTGTGAGCTTCAAAAGCACGCAGCTTATCGAGACGGTGCCGTGGGAGGCTGAGAATTTCGAGGCTAATGTTGCCAAGATATTGGCCAAGGATTGCGGCGGCAAGCCAGTCATGATTATCAATGATATGGTTGAGCAGCATTACCGTAAGGAGCGTGTTCCCAAGGTCAGTGTCATGGACCGGCAGAATGTTGTAAAAAGAAAGCTGAACGTGGCTTTCCCTAATTATCCCGCTCGCGCTGCTTTGCCGCTTAAGGATAAAATTCCCAAATCTGAAAAAGGGCCAGCGGCCAGTATTTATATTTTTGCCGCGGCGCCAAATTCCGAGGCCTTTAACAAGGCCATGACCGCTGCTAAGCTTTCCTACGCTTCAATTTCTGGGTTTGGCCTGTTGCCGGTTGAAGTGGCGGATATGGTGAAAACCCTTTCGGCAAAATTAACGCCCAAAGGTGAGCCCAAGCCACGTTGGACTGTATTTATCGGTCAGCATCATAATGGCGCCCTGCGGCAGGTTGTTACGAAAAATGGCGAGCTGGCCCTGACGCGTATGACGCCAATTGTCCCGAGTGATGATGATCCCCAGCAATGGGCATCCGAGGTCAATCAGGAATTTCAGGCTACCATGAGCTACATGTCACGCTTTGGGTTTACGCCGCAGGATGGGCTTGACGTGATAATTATTGCCAATCCCGAAGTCTCCTCTGTTGTTGATGATGCAATTGAGGTGATGGGCGCTGTTCATATTTTGAGCGCAAGCGAGGCAGCTAAAAAGCTGGGGATCACGCTTTCTCGGCAGGTTGATCAGCGTTATGCCGATGGCATACATGCGGCATGGATCGGCCGTAAAGCAAAGCTGACATTGCCGATGCAATCGCGTGAGATGGAGAGCTTTTCCAAGCCGCGGCAAATGGCTGGTCTTGCAACGGCTGCTTTGGTATTGGGCGGTATGTTTTTGGGCTACACGGCCTTTAATGAATATTCCGCGCTTAATGCGCTCTATACAGAGGCAGACGATGTGCGTGCGCGTCAGGCGCAGCTCGATGTGCAATATCAGGCCGAAGTTCAGCGCAAGGAAGCTCTGGGGTTTGATGTCCGTCTTGTGCAAAGCTCGATCACGGTTTACGGGCTGATGGAAAAGGAAGATATCAAGCCGCTTAAGCTTTTTAAGGGTATTGGCACGGCATTGGGGCGCGATCTAAGGCTAGATAATGTTACGCTTCACCGTGACAAGGATGATTATTTTGAGGCGCAGGCTGCGGCTGCAAAGATCGGTATTATAGCGACGCCGCCACCGGAAGGTGAAAAAAATCATGTCTATGAAGCCTTGCTGCAACTGACATTCCCCAGCACCACCGATATTGAAAAGGGCAATAAGGAAGTTGATGAGCTAAAGGCACGATTGCAGAAGGAATTGCCGGATCATGAGGTGGTTGTGCAGAAATATCTGAAAGACACGCAATATGTGGATGAGCTGGTCGTGGATGAAAAAAAGACTGAGGCCGAAGATCTGGTGCAGGATTTTATAGTCTCCATATCCATCAAGGGGGCTAACTCATGATCAATATTATTGGTGCCCGCCGATTGCTAACTTTGTTTGTGCTTGTGCTTGTTAATGCGGCTTTGGCTTATGCTGTTTACATGGTTATACAGCCGGAGACGGAGGCGGTGCAAACCGCATTAAATGCGGCTAAGTCAAAGGAAAGTACCACCCGTCAGGATATTGCCAATCTTGAGCTTGAATTTGCCCAGCTCGCCAAGCAACAGGCAGAATTTGATACGCTTAAAAGCGATGGCTTTTTCTCCACGCAAAGCCGTAAAGATGCACAAAAACTGTTTTTGGATGCCGAGCGTGAAAGCGGCATAATTTCGGCAACTGTCAATGTGAAGCCGGGCGCTGTCTTTGAAAACGAAGAGGCCAAGAAGGCGGAACATGTGTTGCTCGTCAGCCCGGTGGATATAATGATCAAGGCTGTTGATGATACGGATATTTATAAATACATCTATCTTCTTGAGCAGTCATTTCCCGGCCATATCTCGACCAAAAATCTGGTCATGACCCGCAAGGGACAGATCAATGACACGACATTAAGGGCTATTGCCTCTCGTAGTAATCCGCCATTGGTCGAGGCTAATTTAAGCATGACATGGCGCACTATGGTGCCGGCGGCTGATTTTGTTGAGACACCGGAATTGGGGGCAGGAACGCCATGATGAGCACCACGAAGCCCTTTTTGCTTGCCCTTTGTTCTCTGGCCATTATTCCTGGTTTTGCGGCGCTTTCCTATGCACAGGATCAGGCGGCGGCGCAGCCGCAGCATTTGTTGCCTCCCGGTTCTGCCGAGGGTACGGCAGCATCGCCCGCACCGGAGCAAGCTCAAACCGCTGCGCCAATTGTCTCTGGCGCCTCATCAGATCCCGCCGCACCGGTGCAGCCAGGGATTGTCGATCCAGCTATTTTTGCCAAGGGTCCGCTCAATCCGCTGGAGATACCGTCCATCCTTTTTACCTATTGGGAGAATACGGCTATTGCTGATGCTAAAAATAAGCGCGGCGTTGTGCAGGCCCCGACACAGGACGAAATTAACCGCGCCATGCAGGAAGAGCAGGCGAGCAAGCCCAAACCGCCGCCTGAAGAGCGCGAGATTAAGCTCGGCGGGATTGTCTATGCCGCCAAGAATGATTGGGCGATCTGGTTGAATGGCCAGCGGGTTACGCCGGATGCCTTGCCCAAAGAGGTCATTGATCTGCGGGTTTATGATGATTATGTCGAGATGAAATGGCTTGATGATTATACGCTGCGTATTTACCCGATACGCCTGCGCGCGCATCAGCGTTTTAATCTCGATACACGTATGTTCCTGCCCGGCTAGAGGCCATGACCGTTTCAGCTCTTAAGATTGAAAACCTCTCCATTTCCTATGGCGCCAAGAGAGTCGTCCATGATGTGGCGCTGGATGTGCGCGGCGGCGAGTTTTTCGGCCTGATGGGGCTAAATGGCGCAGGTAAAACAACAATTATCAAGGCTGTCCTTGGGTTGCGCGGCGCGGAAGCCGGAGACATCCAGATGATGGGGCAGGATGCTGGCAATGCGTCGGCCCGTCAGGTTATGGCCTTTTTGCCCGAACGGTTTGATCCGCCATGGTTCTTGAGCGGCATGGAATTTCTGGCGTTTTCGGCAAGATTATACGGGCGCAAGCTTGATTCTGGCCATGTTTTGGAATTTGCAGACAGGCTGGCATTGGACCGCGCCGCATTGGGCCGCCGGGTTCAGACATATTCCAAAGGTATGCGGCAGAAATTGGGGATATTGGGCTGTGTGGTGACGGGGTGTCCGCTTTTTATTCTGGATGAGCCCATGAGCGGCCTTGATCCCATGGCCAGAGCCAATGTGAAAGACATGTTGTTGGAGCTAAAGGCCAGAAACCATACTATTTTCTTCAGTTCTCATATTTTGGCTGATATGGAAGAAATTTGTGATCGCGTAGCGCTGCTGCATGAGGGGACGATTAAATTTGTAGGAACGCCCGCAGAATTAAAAATTGCGGCGCAAGCGGATAATCTTGAACGTGCATTTTTACGTTTCATTGCAGCTAAAAATGCGGCATGATAAGGGGAATGCGTGTTGATAACTTCTATTTTTCACTTTAAATGCCCATCTCAAGCACGAATCGCTTTACTAAAGATACCTCAGGGGAATGAGTCATGATGTCCAGGCGCAATTATAACAGGCTACTGCTCTCGGCTACGGCGATGATAGCGCTGACATCTGCTGGAAATGCATATGCACAAGATGCCGCCGGCGTACCATCGCCCGCGCCAATTCTCAACGATGCCGGTGCCGTGCCCATGCCGCCTGAGGGTGATCTCTCGGCAGCCCAGCCTGCGGCCGCGGACCCCGCTGCCCAGCAGCCTGTTGCAGCAACATCTCCCACGCCGTCTTTGCCAGGGCCGGAAGGTGCGGTTGCCGGTGCAACGCCTGCGCCTGGGGCTCCGGCTTCTGATGCCGCGCTTTCGCCTGATGCTGTGGCCGCTATTCAGGGCTCTGACCCGGCGGATGATGTTTTCTATGATGCAGATGCGGTTTTGCTGCCCGAAGGGGAAATGGCCCGGTCCACACCGCGTAAGATTGATCCTACGCTAGAACCGGCCTCGCGGGTTATTATTGTTCGCAAAGGGGCTGCTGGCGATACGCGTCAGGCTGGTCTTGTGGCGGCGTCACGGGCAATCAAGCTGGGCCGCTACAGCTCGGCTCTTGAGATCTACAACGACCTTCACAAGCGTAATTCCAAGGATGCTGCCGTTTTGATGGGCCGTGCTGTGGCCTTGCAGAAAATGGGTCATACGGATGAAGCAATCTCGGCCTATGAAGCGGTGTTAAGTCAGAATGAGAATAATATCGAAGCCCGTACCAATATGCTGGGTCTGATGGCCGAGCATTACCCGGCTGTGGCCATTCGTCAGCTTGTCGATCTGCGCGAGAAAAACCCTGATAACGTAGGGATTTTGGCTCAGCTTGCTGTCGCAGAGGGGCGTCTTGGCAATTATGAGAACGCCTTGAAGTATCTAGGTATTGCGGCTTCTCTGGAGCCAAGCAGTGCCGGCCATATTTTTAATATGGCGGTCATTGCCGATCAGGCTGGTCTGAAGAAGGATGCTATCCGCTATTACGAGCAGGCGCTTGAGGTTGATACGATCTATGGCGGAAACCGCTCTATCCCACGTGATTCGGTGTTTACGCGTCTTGCACAATTGCGCTAGGCCCTCTTTTTTCGGGAAGGCGCTTTTGTGATTCTCGATTTTCTCATCGTTATTTTCATCGGCGCGATGCTGGGCAGTTTTGCTTCGGCAATTACATACCGTATCCCGCGCCATATCCCCTGGTTTGTTTCCGCAAGAATTGTTGATGGCGCATCGGGCCGCTGGTCGCATTGCCCGTCCTGCAAGACCAGATTGACGGCGATCGATCTTATTCCCGTTATATCATGGATCAAGCAAAAAGGGCGCTGTCGTCACTGCTCGGCGGCAATACCGCCGGATTATCCGCTTATTGAGGGCTGCTCTATTTTTCTGGCGCTCTTGGTGTATGGCGCGATGGGCGTATCGCTGGCTTCGGCCCCTTATTATCTTTTAATACCTTTTCTGATAGCGCTGGTGGTTATTGATCTACGCACATATCTTTTGCCCAATCAGCTGGTGGCGATTATTGGCGGATTGGGCCTTGTGCGTCTTGTTCTTCATGTCACGCTGGGGCTGGAGGGGGTGGATTTCATTGGATTTCAGATTGTCTCTGGCTTGATTTATGGCGGTTGTGCCTGGCTGCTGGGTGCGGCGATGAGCCGGTATCTGGGCCGGGAGGCGCTGGGGTTTGGGGATGTGAAATTTTTTGCCGTGGCCGGGCTTTGGCTGGGGATTGATCAATTCCCGCAGTTTTTGATGATCTCCGGGCTGTTTGGTATTGGCCTGGCTGTCATCTGGAAGAAAGTGACCGGCAGCGAGATATTTCCCTTCGGCCCTGCGCTGATCGCTTCATTTTTTCTGCTCCTGCTATTCTCTGGTTCTCATTTTTACTAAAAGGGCTTAGAATAAAAGAGCTGCGTTTACCTTCCGTTTAGTATTTTTGCTTTATACCTGATAGACGAACCTGTTTTTACGCAAAAAGGGCTCATTTCCGTGGATCTTACCCAGCTTCTTGCTTTTACAATGCAAAACAAAGCCTCTGACCTGCATCTGAGTGCAGGGTCTCCGGCTATTATCCGTGTGAATGGCACGTTGAAACGCGTGAAGGGCGATCCGCTTTCCAGCGACGATATCCGCACGATGCTCTATTCTGTCATGACAGAGGATCAGCGCGCCGATTACGAGAAAAATCTGGAGCTTGATTTTGCGATTGCACTGGGTGAAAAGGCGCGTTTTCGTGTGAACGGCTTTACCACGCGTCTGGGATCATCGGCTGTGTTTCGTACGATTCCTACCGAAATTCCTGCTATGGCGGATCTGGGCTTGCCGCCGGTGATGCGCCGCTTTGCTGAGCTGGAGCGCGGGATTATTCTTGTTACCGGGCCGACCGGTTCGGGTAAATCAACAACGCTGGCCTCGATGGTGAATTATATCAACCAGCATGAAGCCAAGCATATTCTGACGATCGAAGACCCGGTTGAATTTTTCCATACCTCGATCAAGAGCCTTGTTAATCACCGCGAGGTTGGCAATGACACAAAATCTTTTGCCCGCGCCCTGAAAAGCGCCCTGCGCGAAGACCCTGACGTTATTCTGGTGGGCGAGATGCGCGATTACGAAACGATTTCGCTGGCACTTACCGCTGCCGAGACGGGTCACCTTGTGTTTGGTACGCTGCACTCCAACTCGGCCTCTAAGACCATTGACCGTATTATTGACGTGTTCCCAACAGGCGATAAGGAAATGATCCGGGCTATGCTTTCCAACTCATTGCAGGGGGTTATTGCCCAGACATTGCTGAAGAAGGTTGGTGGCGGGCGTGTGGGCGCTTATGAAATTCTGGTGGGCACGAATGCTGTGCGAAACCTGATTCGTGAAAATCAGGTTCCGCAGCTTTATTCCATGATGCAGACTGGCTCTCGCTACGGGATGATCACCATGGAAGATGCGATCAAGGATCTCTTTGAGGCTGGAATTATTGAAAAATCCGAAGCGCGCAGAGCCATGCTGAAAACCACGGATCAGGAAGAAGATGAGGGCGGCGGCGAATACGCTGCGGCTGCATTGGGCGGCGGGCGCATTGGCGGAGACGATGCAAATTCCATGAGCCCTGATGCGGGCCGTCCGAGCTCTTCAGGCATGCGCGGCAAGGCAGCTGGCGGCGGCGGTTCATCCGATGAGGGGAGCTACTCCTTTTGAGCACCCCCCCAATCATATTCAAATACCTAAGCAGCATGAAAGATCACAACGCCAGTGATCTTTACCTCACTGTCGGATTTCCGCCAGCGCTGCGCGGCGACAAAAGCCTGATCAATATTGAAGACAAGCCGCTTAGCCTTGAGGAAATAAACGAGATTCTCAATTCGATGCTGACCAGCCGTCAGAAACGTGATTATGAGACCAATATGGAGCTGAATACCGCCTTAGATATGGGCGGACACGGAAGATTTCGTGTGAATGTCATGCGTCAGCGCCAATGCCCGGCCCTTGTTATTCGCCGGATTATCTCGCATATCCCCAGCTTTGAGGATTTGCGCTTGCCGCCTATTCTGGCCAAGCTTGCGCTGGAGAAGCGCGGTATGATTCTGGTTACTGGTATGACTGGCTCCGGCAAATCCACATCGCTGGCATCCATGATTGATTATCGTAATACCAATCAATACGGGCATATCATTACCATTGAAGACCCGATTGAATATTTCCATGACCATAAGAAATGCGTCGTCACACAGCGTGAGGTTGGCGTTGATACGGATTCGTTTGCTGTGGCCATGAAAAACTCCCTGCGTCAGCGGCCTGATGTAATTCTCGTGGGCGAGATCCGCGACCGCGAGGTTATGGAGCAGGGGCTTTCTATCGCAGAAACAGGACATTTATGTCTGGCGACAATTCATACAAATAACTCCTATCAGGCCATTGAGCGGATCGTGAACCTCTTCCCCGAAGATTATCACAATCAGATTCGCCTCAATCTTTCGATGAACCTGAAAGCGATTATCTCGCAAAGGCTGTTGCCCAGCCAAAATGGAGGTCTGGTGCCGGCCATTGAGGTTATGCTTAATCAGGGGCTTGTGCGGGAGCTCATCCTGAAAGGCGAGATATCCAAGATCAAGGATGTCATGGAGCAGAACAATCCCATTGGCATGTGCACATTTGATCAATCCTTGCTGACGCTGTACAAGGAATCCTTTATTTCCGAAGATGTTGCCATCAGCAATTCTGACCGTCCTTCCGATATGAAAATCCGTATCCAGCAAGTCAAATTGGCTGGCGAAGTCAAGAATGTCAGCACCGATACGCTGGCGGCTCTGGATACATCACGAATATCCTTTAGTGAATAGATGTTTTAGCCTATTGCGCGTGCCATAACCTTATGGTGTAATTGTTGGAGTTACGATTCCGGCCTTTTGCAGTCCTTGAGGGATGTCATCTATGTTAAATTTCAGAATTCACCGTTTCAGATCCTATACCCTTGCGCTGGCATGCGGTTTATCGCTGTTGGCGATAGCGGGGTGCGACTTGGCGCAAAATACGCTTAAGGCCGATCGTAGCGGCGGGATGGAAATCCAGGACTATCGCGATGCGATGGCACCAAGAACGCCGGAAGCTGATGATGGTTCCGAAGCTGCGGCGGGCAATACAATCCCTTCGCTCCAGCCTTACATGGCGGAAGTGCCAGAAAACATAAAGCCGATGCCACTGGTTTCGATTTCGGTAAACCAGTCCGTGCCTTTGAAAGATGCTCTCTATGAGCTTGCAGAACAGGCGGAATACGATATTGAACTGGATCCTAATATTCGCGGCGCTGTTATTTTTACGGCGCGGGACCGTCCATTTGATGAGGTGATCGCCAGATTGTCGGAAGTGGCGGGGCTTCGCTATAAATTCGATAATGATGTTCTGCGCGTTGAAGTCGATGAGCCTTACAATAAGACATATAAAATCGATTATCTGAACTATGTTCGTTCCAACACGGGTACGATTCGCAATGACATCACCGTTGTTTCCGGCGATGGTGCGGATACCGGATCGGGATTTGAAGCCACATCTGAAAGTGTGGCTGATTTCTGGGCTGAGCTTGAGGCCAGCGTGGGGCAGATTCTGGGCAATGCCGCCAATCGTTCCATGAGAACAACGCGGGACCCAAGAATCACGGCAGCCGCGAAAAATCCTGAAGTTGTGCCGGTAGCGGCTACCAACGCGCAGGGGCAAACAGGGGCAGGGGGCGAAAATGTTACGGTCGCCCCGCCTGAGGTTAATTTGAATGTCGAATCTTTGCCGATTGATGAGGAAGAGGAAACAACAAATCGTAGAGGCGGCTCACGGAATGCGCAGGAAGGTAATGGGTTCTCGTTTGCGGTTAATAAGCAAGCTGGCCTTATTACAGCCTTTGCGACAGAGCGCGCGCATAAAGAGTTACAGGAATACCTTACGACCTTGCGCCGTTCCGTGACTGCCCAAGTGCTGATCGAGGCTAAAATCCTTGAAGTAACCTTGCGGGATGAGTATTCCGCCGGTATCGACTGGCAAGCAATCGACCTCCTGAGTGGTGAGGGGATACTGCGCTTTGATTCCGTATCGCGTGGACAAACGACAACGACAAGCTTGGCAAGGCCAGATCTGATTTCTGATGCGATCTTGACTCCAAATGGCGGCTCTAACCTCGTTGTAGGCATGCTGGGTAATGATCTGCAAGCCGTGTTTCAGGCTATTCAGGGCTTTGGCGTGGTCAAGGCGCTGGCCAGTCCGCGTCTGACCGTGCTGAATAACCAGTCGGCTGTGATGAACGTTTCTACCAATGTCGTTTATTTCGAGATTGATATCGACCGTACGGAAGGCACCGATGGCGAGGGCGATACAATTGATATTGATTCGGAGATTCGCAACGTGCCAGAAGGTGTTCTGGTTAATGTGATTCCATCGATTGATCTTGACCGCAATCAGGTTTCCTTGGCGTTGCGCCCAACAATCACACGCATTGTTAATCAGGCCTCAGACCCGGCTGTTCAGTTTATTGCGCAGGACACTGGTATTGAATCCCTGATCCCGGAGCTGAATGTTCAGGAAATTGATTCGGTTATTAAGGTTAATTCCGGCCAGCCGGTTATTCTGGGCGGTTTGCTGCAGGACCGTGTCCAGTCGGGTGATGAAGGCGTGCCTGTGTTGAGTGAGGTTCCCATGGTGGGCAATCTGTTCAAGAAGCACCAGGACCAGATTTCCAAGACCGAGCTTGTAATCCTTCTTAAGGCAACAATCGTCGAGCCCGAAGAGACCGTTCATGCGACGGATAAGGATCTATACCGGACATTCTCCGGTGATCGCCGCCCGTTCAAATTCTAAAAATATCCAATTAAGCCGCCGGGTTATACCCGGCGGTTTTTTCTTTTCTAAAGGCTGATATAAGGCTTGAAACAATGAATATCGCCCTGATCCGCTACGTATTGACCGCCTCCATTCGTGATCGGCTTTTGCTTTCAATGCTTCTGGTGCTGGTTTTGGGGGCTTGTCTTTCCCTGTTTTTGGGATCATCGGCGATTATTGAGCAAGACAGGTTCACGCTTGTTTTTGCCGCTGGCGGGTTGCGTATTGCCTGCGCTTTGGGATTGGTGCTTTTTATCGTTTTTTTCATGCGCCGCAGCTTTGAATCACGCGATGTTGAATTCGTGCTTTCCCGGCCTGTGGGGCGTATCGCATTTGTGAGCGCGTATGCGGCGGCATTTTCCCTGATAGCGCTTGTGTTGGCGTTCGCCTCGTTTGCCGTGGTCTATGCGATATCGCCGCATCTTTATTCGGACGGGCATATGCTCTGGGCATTTAGCTTAGGCGTGGAATATATCATCATGGCCAATATAGCGTTGTTTTTTGCCATGATGCTCTCCAGCGCGGCGACAGCCACCATGGCGACCCTGGGGTTTTATATTCTGGCCCGGATGATGGGGCAGATATTGGGTATTAATGACTCAACCAAGCTCAATGAGGCCGGATTTAAAATTCTGGAATATGCCGTTGAAGGCGTATCTATCCTGATCCCGCGGCTGGACCTGTTCGCCCAGACATCATGGCTGGTTTACGGGGCGCCGGAAACGGGTATTGGGTACGGTTTTATAGCGCTGCAGGGGGCGTTTTTTGTGGCGCTTGTTCTGACGGGTGCTTTACTGGATCTTGTCCGGCGCGAGTTTTAAGCCATGCATCTGGCCCGCGCTGAAAAAAAACTATGGGCATTGATGGCGCTGATAATAGTGTTGAATGCCGGTATCTGGCTTTTCAGCCGCACGCAGCAATCCGCATGGCCGAATGTGCCGCCGCTTCCTTCAAAGGCGGGCCTGAGCGCAGGTGCGCTGGGCGATCTTCAGCTCACCTACCGCTCTACGGCACTGATGCTGCAAAATCTGGGGGATACGGGCGGCCGCACGACATCCTTGCAGGATTATAATTATGAGCAACTGGGGCGTTGGTTGAATGCCGCCTATGATCTTGACCCGCGTTCCAGCGTTATTGCCTTTCTGGCCGCGTATTATTTCGGCGGGGTGCAAGATGCGGCCAAACTGCCGCCTGTCATTGATTTTCTGGAGCGTGCCGGCAGCCGTAATGAAGGGAAGAACTGGCGCTGGCTGGCGCAGGCAGTGTTTCTGGCACGGTATAAGGCGCAGGATTATGCCCGTGCGCTGGCACTGGCCCAGAAATTGGCAGCCTATCCCGGTGAAATTCCCATCTGGGCGCGGCAAATGCCGGCCATGGTTATGTCGGCGGAAGGCGATAAGCAGGCGGCTTATGCGATCATGGTGGAAACATTGCGCTCGCAAGCGGACACGCTGCATCCCAATGAGGTTAATTTCATGGTTGATTATATTTGCACCCGGATTTTGGATGCGGCAGCGGCGAAAATGGACCCGATCTGCGCCGGTCAAAAGCTATGAAAATTACCTCAATTTTTAGACAATGTTAATGTTTATTGCATAAGCTCAATAGATGGCCCCCGGCGTAAAAGAGGGGTATTTTAAACTGTTATTTTTCTGTACAATACCAATCCGTGACTGATTCATTTTTCGTAGAGGAGAAAACCACGATGAACACAACTACACTATCCGCGCGTCAGAGCGAGAAGGGTTTTACCCTCGTCGAATTGGCGATTGTTATGATTATTATCGGCCTGCTGATCGGCGGCGTTCTGAAAGGGCAGGAACTGATCGCCAACGCGCAGGTTTCGGCAACAGCCTCCCAGATCAAGGGTTTTGAAGCAGCTACAACGACATTCCGTGATGCGTATAATGCACTGCCTGGCGACATGACGGCTGTGGTGGCTCGCCTGCCAGCAAGCTGCACAGCCTGTCTTGATGGAAATGGAAATGGGCAGATTGGCGGTGCTGCAACTCTTGGCGTGGCGGCAGCTGCGGGTGAGGGCTTGCAATATTTTATGCACCTGAATGCCGTAGATCTGATTTCGGGTGTTGATGGCACGAACGGAATTGCATGGGGTACAGGATACCCTGCAGCTGATATCGGTGGAGGACTTACTGTCGGGTATAATGCTGGCGGTGGTTTAGGTTTGAATGGAACAAACCGTGCAGGCACATATCTGACGGTTCAGGGTGCTGCTGCTATCGGTACTCCTGCAATGACAAGCTCAGAAGCTGCTCGTATCGACCGCAAGCTTGATGATGGTAACGCAACGACAGGTTCTGTATTTGGCGATAACTGTCCGGTTGTTGGCGATCTGTACGATGAATCAACAGGCGTTGATGATTGTGAAATCTACGCTCGCATTCAGTAATGCATGAATGAAATTCACGAAAAAGCCCGGAGCGATCCGGGCTTTTTTTGTTGTTTCTGTGGCGTCATTACACGGCTTGTCCGTGTAATCCATAACAAATCACAAGCGGGAAAGATGGATCACACGCATGAAGCGTGTGATGACGTTGTAAAGGGGGAGATTTAAAGCGCCGCGATCAGGGCATCGCCCATCTCGGATGTGGATACGGCGCGGCAACCGGGGGCCATGATATCGCCGGTGCGGGTGCCGCTGTTCAGGACGCGTTGCGCCGCCGCCTCGATACGGTCTGCCACTTCGCCAGCGCCCAAAGAATAGCGCAGGGCCATCGAGAAGCTCAAAATCGTGGCCAGCGGGTTGGCCTTGCCGGTTCCGGCAATATCAGGGGCGGAGCCGTGGACGGGTTCATAAAGCCCCGGAATGCCGGGCGCGCCCAATGAGGCCGAAGGGAGCATCCCCAGCGATCCTGTCAGCATCGCGGCCTCATCTGATAAAATATCGCCAAAGAGGTTATCGGTAACGATGACATCGAACTGGCGCGGGTTTTTCAAAAGCTGCATCGCGCAGTTATCAGCATACATGTGTTCCAGCGTTACATCGTTATACGCGGCCTTATGCAGGGCGGTGATTTCTTCGCGCCAGAGCTTGCCGGATTCCATGACATTGGCCTTCTCGCAGGATGTCACGCGGTTACCCCGCTTGCGCGCCAGATCAAAGGCCACGCGGCCGATGCGGGTGATTTCAGACGTGGTATAGGTTTGCGTGTTAAAGCCTCTCCGCTGGCCATCGGCAAGCGTTTCGATTCCTCTGGGTTCGCCGAAATAAACCCCGCTCGTCAGCTCTCGCACGATCAGGATATCAAGCCCCTTGACGATTTCAGGTTTCAGGGAGGAGGCATCGACCAGCGCGTCAAACACAATGGCCGGGCGAAGATTGGCAAATAGATCAAGCTCCTTGCGTAAACGCAGAAGGCCTGCTTCCGGGCGCTTGGCGTAATCCACATTGTCCCATTGCGGGCCGCCCACCGCGCCCATAATGATGGCATCCACCTTGCGGGCCTTGGCCAGCGTCTCATCGGCGAAAGGATGGCCATAGGCATCATAGGCGCAGCCACCGATGAAATCCTTTTCCGTCTCGAATTTATGGCCCGTATTGGCGTTGATCCATGCAATGAGTTTTTCAACCTCATTCATGACTTCGGGGCCGATCCCATCACCGGGGAGGAGGAGGAGCTTTTTCACGATTTTATATCCTTACAGCCAGGGTTTATCCGTGGCTCTTTTCTTTTCAAACCCGTCAATATGGTTCTTTTTCTCCAGCGTCAGGCCAATATCGTCAAGACCGTTCAGCAGGCAGTGCTTGCGGAATGGGTCGATCTCAAAGCTGAAGCTGAATTTATTCCCGCGCGTGATGGTCTGTTTTTCGAGGTCGATCTCCAGCAAATCGCCGGGATTTTCCTGCACATCTTTTATGATCTGCTCGACCTGTTCCTTGGGCAGGGCAATGGGCAGCATCCCGTTTTTAAAGCTGTTATTGTAGAAAATATCGGCAAAAGACGGCGCAATCACGCAGCGTAATCCCATGTCAGACAAGGCCCAGGGCGCATGTTCGCGGGAAGATCCGCAGCCGAAATTCTCGCCCGTCACCAATATCTCCGCGCCTTTGTATTCCGCGCGTTCGGGGAGAAAATCTTCGCGCACGCTGCCATCTTCGTTATAGCGGATATCAAAAAACGCCGCCTTGCCCAGGCCGGATCGCTTGATGGTTTTCAAGAATTGCTTGGGGATGATGATATCGGTATCGACATTCATCATCGGCAGTGGCGCAGCCTTTGATGTGAGTTTGGTAAATGCTTTCATACGCGTTTATTCCTTATTGTCCTGATCTTTATACTCTTTCAGTTTCATATCTTCAAACGCTGTAAATAATTCCATATCGTAGATTTCCGCGCCTTTTTCCTCGCGCATGCGTTTTAAAACCGCTGGCGGGGAGATATCGCGGTCGCCGAAATGCGGTCGCCAGATGCGATATCCATCATAAGCCTCGACAATCGCCGCCAGACGCACTGGCTTTGAGAGCTTATCGCCCGGCAGCCCCAACGTGCCATTCCCGTCCATCTGCTCATGGTGATTGGCCATGATATCAATCATCAGCTCCTTGAATGGGTGATGAACATTAGGGAACATTTCATTCACGATCTGCACGCCCAGCAACGTGTGTGTCCGGCGGAGCTTTTTGATCTGTCCGGTGGGTTTTTCTTCGCTGTCCCAGACATCCGGCGGCAAAAGGCGCTTGCCGATATCATGGGGCAGGGCGGCCCAGTAGAGGTTGTTGGCGATCATTTCGCCCAGACCCATATGCAGGGCTGTTTTTTTGATGTCCTTACCCACACGCACCGAATGCTGGTGGAAGATATAGGTTTTATCGCCGGGGCGCAGATCGTCATAGCTGCGTAAGTGATCCAGCTCCGCCCGGATGAAAATCTTAAAGACCATCTTACAGGTCTCATCAGTTTCAAAATCGAAGCGGTCAGGCCAGTTAGAGGAGATCGCGGACATCGGTCAGCTTTCCTGTGATGGCGGCGGCGGCGGCCATGGCAGGGGACATCAGATGCGTGCGCCCGCCCTTGCCCTGACGGCCTTCAAAATTGCGGTTGGAGGTGGAGGCGCAGCGCTCGCCGGGCTGGAGCTGATCCGGGTTCATGCCAAGGCACATCGAGCATCCGGGTTCACGCCAGTCAAAACCAGCCTCGATCAGGATATCGGCAATGCCTTCTTCTTCGGCCATTTGTTTCACAAGGCCGGAGCCGGGAACAACCATGGCCTCTACGCGCTTGGCTACTTTCTTGCCCTTGACGATATCCGCCACAACGCGCAAATCCTCGATCCGGGCATTGGTGCAGGAGCCGATAAAGACCTTGTCAATCGCCACATCCTGCATCTTCGTGCCGGCCTTAAGGCCCATGTAATCCAGCATGCGCTGGGCGGATTTTTGTTTGTTCTCATCCACAAAACTGGCTGGGTCCGGGACTTCGCCTGTAATCGGCACTACATCTTCCGGTGTTGTACCCCATGTGACGATGGGGGCAATATCGGCGGCGTTTAATGTGACTTCACGGTCAAAGCTCGCGCCCTCATCTGTGGGCAGGGTTTTCCAGTAGGAAACAGCCTTGTCCCAATGCTCAGGGGCCGGGGCCAGCGGGCGGCCCTTGATATAGCGGAAGGTGGTCTCGTCCGGCGCGATCATGCCGGCGCGCGCGCCTGCCTCGATCGACATGTTGCAGATCGTCATGCGCCCTTCCATGGACAGGTCACGAATAGCCTCGCCGGCAAATTCCAGTACATACCCCGTGCCCCCGGCTGTTCCAATCTCGCCGATAATCGCCAGAATAATATCTTTCGCGCCAACGCCGGGCGCGGTCTTGCCATTGACTGTGATACGCATGGATTTTGCAGGTTTTTGGATAAGGGTCTGGGTGGCCAGTACATGCTCGACCTCGGATGTGCCGATCCCAAAGGCCAGCGCGCCAAACGCGCCATGCGTGGAGGTGTGGGAATCGCCGCAGACGATTGTCGCGCCGGGCAGGGTAAAGCCTTGTTCCGGGCCGATAATATGCACGATGCCTTGGCGTTTATCGGTAATGTCAAACAAGCGCACGCCAAATTCCGCGCAGTTGTCGCGCAAGGTCTCGATCTGGATACGGCTGTTTTCTTCGGCAATATGTTCAGCGCGGTCTTTTGATGTCGGGACGTTGTGATCCATGACGGCCAGTGTCTTGTCTGGGGCGTGAACAGGGCGGCCCGCCATACGAAGGCCTTCAAAGGCCTGCGGGGATGTGACCTCATGCACCAGATGGCGGTCGATATAAATCAGGCACGTGCCATTATCGTCACGGTGGATAACGTGATCGTTCCAGATTTTATCAAACAGGGTGCGGGGGGTGGCATTCATGATTGTGCTTTCCAGTTAACCTTAATTTAAACTTTCCAGAATAACATTCTAGTACAGACAGGCGATTTTTTATCAAACTAACAAAAACAAGACCTGTCAATCGTATCGGTAATATAAGGGGTTACATATGGCTGGCTTTGTTGATGGCATAAAGCAATTATTCGGATTTTCGGTTTCGCATGAGACGCTCTCCAGCGTTGATGTCGTTGTGCCGCTGCAAAAAGGTCCGGAAGAAACTCTCTCTTATGTGGGCAAGGAAGGCGTTGGCGAGATTGTTGCCGTGCCTAACGATGTCCTTGAGAGCTATGGCGGCCCCAATAAGCTGACCGCGGCAGATATGAATGGCAATGCCATTATGAACACGCAGTATTTTGCGTTGCGGAACGCATTGCATGTCATTCCGTCGGAACGTCTGTTGGATGCCGGGCTTGATCCGGAAGCGCTTTACGATGCGCCGGCTGAGGAAGCTCATAATATTCTTGAAAATGAAGATATCATCCCCATCCTGTCTGGAGTTTTGCAGGATGCTAATTTCGGGATTATGACGGAGGGCGCTACACTGGATCCTTCCGATAGCGAACATAGGGCTTCCCAAGGCGGCATGGAGCGCCGTGCCGCAGAAATAGACGCCGCCCTTGAGGCCGCGCAGCTGGCGCTGGGCCTGCCGGGTTATTCTAATGATATGGGATTGCTGGTCGCGGCCAGCCCTGATTTATCGGCAGAAACCAAGGCATCGGTAGATCGCGCCTTGAACACAGACCCGCAAGCCACACCGCGCCTGCCGATACCTGTGTATCAATATCACTGATTATAAATAACAATAAAAGTAATAGGGGACCATCACATGACCACACTTTCACTTATCAGGGCACAGTTTTTGAAAAACGCGCGTGGTGATGCGTTTATCCGTTTCTTCGATCCGGAATATGTCCGCGCCGATATCATCGTGTATGAGCGCTCCAGCAAATCCCTATACGCGGTATTGCACGAGCAGGAGCATTTCCTGGGCCATGTGAATGACGATATGGCCGAGATTTTTGCCCATAACAAGGAAGTGCATTTAAGCGCGCCACATTATTTTTCGGGCAATCTCAATCTTAAGGCACCTTTAACGGTTACCGAGTAAAACAGATAAAAACGCAAAACAGCGCGTTGAACGGGAAATGAGCACTAGCAAAAAGGCCGGAAATTTCTTTCCGGCCTTTTTCAATTCTGTGATGCGTGCTTGAGGGCTTACTGGCCTTCAGCAGGGGCCTCGGCAGCAGCAGCTTCTGCGGCGGCAGCTTCAGCAGCAGCCTTGGCTTCAGCAGCGGCGGCTTCCTGAGCGGCTTTCTCAGCAGCGGCCTTCTTGGCGGCATCTGCCTTTTTGATTTCATCGCGGCGGGCTTCTTTTTCTGCCTTTTTCGCCTTTTTGACGGCTGTCTTTGTAACGCCATCAGCGAGTTCTTCGCGGTCTTCAATACCAACGCCAGTTGTGCGCTCGGAAATACGAGCCGACTTACCGCGCAGGTCGCGCAGGTAGTACAGTTTCGCGCGGCGGACGGAACCGCGGCGGACCAGTTCGATAGATTCGATACGGTTGCTCCAGAGCGGGAATACACGCTCGACGCCTTCGCCGTAGCTGATCTTGCGGACAGTGAAGCTTTCGTTCATGCCGGCGCCTTCGCGCGCAATGCAAACGCCTTCATAGGCCTGAACGCGTTCACGCGTACCTTCTTTAACCTTGACGTTTACCTTTACGGTATCGCCAGGTGCGAAATCGGGGATGTTTTTGCCTTCTTGCAGGTTTTTCAGCTGCTTGGCTTCAAATTTTTGTAATGTATTCATTGTCTTATCCTTTTGTTTTGCGATCCCAAAAACGGCATGACCCGGCGGATTGCTTATCTTTTTTGTCGGATTTAGTCCTGACAGTGGGGCTTTATACACTCAAGACGTTATGAGAAGCAAGGATATTTTTGATTTTTGGCGTGTGCAGGGCAAAATTGCGCTAATTAATATGAAAATCATAGCCCATGCGGTCAAGCGTATCTTCCGTGGCCCATAACAGCCCGTCATCCGTATGATCTTTCGACTCGTTGGCTTTTTGCATCAGCCCATCTCTTTGCAGCAGAACAGAAGCCAAAGCGCCGCCCGGCATTTCCATCTGATAGGATGGAATATTATCGGTCTGAATGGTGGTCCATATCTTGGAAATACTGGCCGTGCTGTCAGGATTGCCATCGGTGCTGCTATCGGCTGCAGGCGCGGAAGCAGGCTTGAGCACCAGTGTTTGCGTATCGCCGCCATTTTCGTTGATAAGAACGGCAACCGTTCTCAGCTCGCCCCAGCGGCGCAAGTCATCCATTGTATCGTCATAGGTCAGGGCGGCGTTACGAAGGTCAGGGTCAATGCAGATTGTGGATGGGCCGTTATCGCGGATATCGGCGAGCGTTTCGCTCCATTCCGCCATCAGCATGGATTTAAGGTCTTGGGTGTAAGCCAGAGTTTGTTTATAGCCATTGGGACATTTATCTATGCTGTGCAGCACGATATCGCTGGCGATGGGTTCCCGGTCCGGCATGTCAAGCTGGACAGCTGCCATATAGCCGGCAAAACAGAGCGCGCCAACACCGAACAGGCCCATGGTTGTTTTGGGATGATGTATCATTAAATACGCTAATGCTGCACCACCGCCACCGCCAGATGAACCGCCTCTCATGTTATTTCTCCCTGCTTTAATGTTATGGAATATATCAGGGCTGCAGGCTTATGGTCAAGGTTTTAGAAGGTCTGGCCTGATTTTTTCTGTGATTTCAAGAGATTGCTCATGACGCCATTTCTCGATGGCTGCATGATTGCCGGAGCGTAGAATTTCTGGCACTTCCAGTGGATTGGTTGCGGTTTGCGGCTGCCAGCTGGCGGGTTTGGTGTAATGGGGGTATTCCAGCAATCCGCCCCGGCTTGCGGAGAAGCTTTCTTCGGGCGCGGTTTCCACATTGCCCATGACGCCGGGCAGCAGGCGGATACAGGCATCCATCAGGATCAGCGCCGCTGGCTCCCCGCCGGAAAGCACATAATCACCCACCGAGATTTCATCAAAATCATAGGCCTTTAAAACGCGCTCATCCACGCCCTCATAACGGCCGCACAGGATCGTCATGGCGGGCAGGGCGGCCAGTGCCTGTACTTTGCCTTGCGTTAAGGGCTTGCCGCGCGGGGTCAGGTAGATGGGGTGCTGCGGCGTGCCCAGCGAAAGCAGCGCGGCCTCAATGACATCGGGTTTCATGACCATGCCCGCGCCGCCGCCATAAGGCGTGTCATCAACGGTCTTGTGAACGCCATGGCCAAAATCACGGATATTCAGGGCGCCATAGCTCCAGATCCCATTCTCCAGCGCCCGGCCGCTTAAGGAATGACCAAGGCAACCCGGAAACATTTCCGGGAACAGGGTCAGGATATTGAAATGCAATGCGCTCATGATGCGCTAGTTATGCCTCGGGGGTGATGCCGCTGGCAAGGGAGAGTTTTTCAAACATGTCCCGGTCGCGCAGGAAGAAAGACGCGCTTTCAAGATCAAGCCAGCCTTTGAAGCGGTCTGCAAATATATCGGCACCCTTTTTTTCCATCTTGCGAATTTCCGGCGTAAACAGGGCTTCGCGAAAGCCTGTGAATTCTTCGGTTCTGGGATGGCCTTGCGCGGCCAGATTTAAAAAGGCTTCCAGATCGCCTATCAGATCCCGCGGCGCAAGGACATGAACATCTTTCACGGCCCTGAAATCTTCGGTCAGGATGGTGCGTTCGGTTTTCTGGCCTTTGCGTTTTGTATCCTTGATGACGCTATGTCTGTGTTGAGCTGGTACATGAAGGGTACGCGCCTCAATCTCGCCTTGCGCGGCCATGGCGGAAAAATGTGTCAGCGTCTCGCGCAGCGCTCCATATTCAAAATTGGAATTTCCCATGTAATCGGGGGTGAATATTTCAGCAACAACCGGAATGCCCTTTTGTGCAAAGGTTGATGTTTGCGCGTTAAAATTATCCTTCAGCAGGGTGTTCGGGGCCAGAAGGCGCTGGATCGTGTAAAACATGGGCATTTATCCCTGATATTTGTTATCTGGGTGATTTCTAGCAAGCGTCTGAATTTATGTCAATTAAATCATCTCTGGCGGGATGATCGTGACGGTCCCGGCGGCAATATCCACAGTAGGCACAAAATCGTTGCTGAAGGGCACGAGATAGGCCGGGCTGGCATCAAGGGGCTGGATCTCCAGCAGGCCGCCTGCGCCGTAATCAGGCACGCCCAGAACACGGCCAATTTCCTCTCCCGCCTCATTCAGGGCTTTAAGGCCTACCAGCTGGTGCGGGTAGAACGTATCGGGCTCCTCAATTGCGGGCAGGCTGGCGGCATTAATGGCCAGCTCCACGCCTTTGAGTTTATCGGCATCCTCGCGCGTATTCACGCCCTTGATGGCGGCCAGCATAAAACGGCCAATCGGATTTTTGAGGATGATGGAAATCTGCTGGCCGTTAGAGCCATGCATAGGGCTTAGGGATTCAATCAGCGAAATATCATCGCCAAAGGGCAGGATCTTCACCAGCCCCTTGATGCCGTGAGGTTCGATAATCTTGGCAAGGACGATGCGGTTCTCATTCATGACAATGTCATGCCCATTTCAGGCGGGCCATCCGGACCCCCGCCCGGAGGCGGGGGTAACGGTTGTATCAATATTACTCAGCCGGTGTTTCTTCAGCTGATGCTTCCGCAGGTGCTTCAGCAGCAGGCTCTTCAGCAGGAGCAGCAGCGGCGGCGGCAGCAGCGGCTTTTGCTTCTTCTTCGGCAGCAGCAGCAGCTTCAATAGCGGCCTTGCGCTTTTCTTCCTTCTCCGCAATACGCAGCTTTGTCTTTTCAGACGGCTGGGCCTTGTTCGGACGGTTTGTCTGCTTGGGCATTTCGATCAGCCCGGCCTTGCCGAGGAAGATCGCAACGCGCTCGGAAGGCTGCGCGCCCTGGGCAAGCCAGTGCTTCACGCGGTCTTCAGCGAAGCGAACGCGGTCCGCATCGTTGGCGAGCAGGGGATCATATGTTCCCAGTTTCTCGAGGTAGCGGCCATCGCGCGGCATGCGCTTGTCGGCTACGACGATTTTGTAGAACGGACGCCCTTTGCGGCCAGTTCTGGACATTCTGATTGCTAGTGCCATGTTTTAGTACTCCTTTGGTTGTTCAATCAGTTGAAAGTTGCGTTAAATTCATTTTCAAAAAGCTGGGAATAGCCGGTCGTTACAGTAATCGTGCTGACGCTGTCATTCTCTTCCATCCACCAGACGGCATCTTCATTTTCGTGTTGGATGCCGAAATCACGAATAAAATTGTATACTTCATCCTTTTCGAGGCCGGATTTGACGTTGAAAATCGTTCTGAAATTTCCCGACAAATCCTGGTATAGATCATTGGAAATATTGCGTTCTAAAGCTTTGCTCATTACTTCTTCCCCTTCCTGTTTTTCTTGCTGCCGCCGCGCATCGGAAGACCGCCCATTCCCGGCATGCCGCCCATACCGCCTAAGCCGCCGAGACCGGGCATCCCGCCCATGCCGCCAAAAGGATTGCCGCCGCCGCCCGCAAATGGATTGGGCCCCAGAGCCGATGATCCGCCGGCTTCTTTCATCATCGATTCCATATCAGCGCCCAGCGCATCGGGATCCATGGACCCGGCCATCATCTCCAGCTCATCCATCTTGCCGCCCATCAGGCCGCGCATTTGTTTCATCATGCCGCCCATGCCCATCTTCTTGATCTTTTTCATCATGGTGGCCATTTGCAGTTGCTGCTTGGCGAGCTTGTTGATGTCCTGAACACTTGTGCCGGAACCAGCGGCAATGCGTTTCTTGCGGGAGGCGTTGAGCAAATTCGGGTTTTCGCGTTCCTGTTTTGTCATAGACAAGATGATGGCTTCCTGCTTTTTCATGAAGCCATCGTCAATCCCGGCTTCTTCAAGCATGCCGGACATCTTCCCAAGGCCGGGGAGCATTTTCATCATCGCGCCCATGCCGCCCATCTTGGACATCTGGCGCATCTGGGTCAGGAGATCATTGTAATCAAATTCGCCTTTTTTGAGTTTCTCGGCGATGCGAAGCGCATCTTCCTGATTGACTGTCTCGGCGGCTTTTTCCACGAGGCTGACAATATCGCCCATGCCCAGAATGCGGCCTGCGATACGCTCGGCATAGAAGGGCTCGATTTCGCTCCATTTCTCGCCGGTCCCGACCAATTTGACAGGCTTGCGCGTCACGGCCTTCATCGACATGGCCGCGCCGCCTCTGGCATCGCCATCCATACGGGTCAGGACAATGCCGGTCAGTTTCAGGCGGTCATTAAAAATCTGGGCCGTATTCACCGCATCCTGCCCAGTCATGGCATCAGCCACAAGGAGGGTTTCAACAGGGTTGGCAGCCTTTTTGATGGCTTCGACCTCGGCCATCAGGGCCTCATCAATCGACAGGCGTCCGGCTGTATCCAGCATCACGACATCAAAGCCTTCCTTGCGGCCCATTTCAAGGGCGCGCAGGGTAATATCAACGGGCTTCTGGCCTTCGATAATGGGCAGTGTGGTAATGCCGGTCTGAACGCCGAGCTGCTTGAGCTGTTCTTGCGCGGCGGGACGGTAAACGTCCAGCGAGGCCATCAGGACTTTTTTCTTGTGGCGGTCCGTCAGGAGCTTGGCGATTTTTGCCGTGGATGTGGTTTTACCCGAACCCTGCAAACCAACCATCAGATAGGCGCAAGGCGGCGTGCCAAAGGTAAGCTCCTGCGCCTTTTTATCGGCCTCAGATGCCCCGCCCAGCATATCCACCAGCGCGTCATGAACGATCTTGACGACCTGCTGGCCGGGATTGACGCCGCGAATGACGTTCTGGCCAACGGCCTTGTCCTTGATTGTGGCAACGAAATCCTTGACGACCGGAAGGGCAACATCGGCTTCCAGCAAGGCAATGCGGATCTCGCGAGAAACGGCCATGACATCGTTTTCTGTGAGGCTGCCGCGCCCCATCAGCTTTCCGAATACATTGCCCAGTTTATCGCTCAGCGATTCAAACATTTAAAAATCCAAAAAACTTTCGCCGCGCTGAGCGTAAATTCGCCGGGCGCGGGGTACCGTTAGGCACTGAACATCATCTCAATGTCAGTGAAATCGGGGGCAACTTATGCCAAGATCGGGGGGATGTCAAGGATTTCAGGCGCTTGAAATAGAAGGGCGCGCTATTCAGGGGCGCAAAGCGTGCCTGAGGGGCCTTGTGTGCAAATGATAATGTTGGATTGCGCGCTGACTGTGTCAGCGAAATAATCGCTGGCGACAAACAGGCTGATAATGGCCAGAATAATGAAGCCGAGCAAAAGCCCGCCCTTAATGGCTTGCAGATTTTCCTCTTTGGCGCCGTAATTCCGAACTGTTCTTAAAGGCTTCATAAATCACCTTTTTGTTATATGTTAATTATAGCATGAATTTGATGAAGGATTGCAAGAAAACTAAATCTAAAGTATTGATAAAATTCAATATTGCAGCGGCGAAAGGGTTGTTAAGCCTATGAAATTCCTGAAAATGCATGGTCTGGGCAATGATTTTGTCATTATTGACGGACGCAGCGAGTCCGAGCTGCTGTTGATGCCGGGGCTGATCCGTTCTGTTTGCGACCGTAGGTTGGGCGTAGGCTGCGACCAGCTTATTGTGATGGAGGCTGCGGTGCCTAAGGATGCGGATGTCTTCATGCGGATTTATAACCCGGATGGATCGGAATCGGGGGCTTGCGGTAATGCCACGCGCTGTGTGGCGGATATTGTGATGCAGGAGAGCGGGACGCATGAATGCACCGTGGAGACACGGGCTGGGCTTTTGGCCTGCTGGCACGCCGGCGAAGGGCTGGTGAGGGTGGATATGGGCCCGCCGCGCCTTTTATGGAACGAAATTCCGCTGGCCCGCGAATGCGATACGCTTTCACTGCCGCTGGATGGAGAGCCGGTTACCGTCAGCATGGGGAATCCGCATTGCGTCTTTTTTCTGGATCAGGATGTTGAATCTTTTTCTGTCTCAGAAATTGGCGCGCGCATTGAAAACGATCCGTTGTTCCCGCAGCGCACGAATGTTGAGTTTTGCAATGTGCTCGACCGCAACACTATTCGTATGCGCGTTTGGGAGCGCGGCGCGGGCGAGACGCAGGCTTGCGGGTCCGGAGCCTGCGCGGCGCTGGTGGCGGCTGTGCGGCGCGGCCTGAGCGACCGTAAGGCCACCATCCGGCTGAATGGCGGAGATCTTGAAATTGAATGGAAAGAAGAAACCGGCCATGTGCTGATGAGCGGGCCGGTTTCCTATGTCTTTAATGGTGATCTGATTCTTTAGGCTGCCAGGGGCTGGGGGCCTTCATCCTTGAGCGGACGGCCAAAGCCGATAGTGCCTTTTTCACGGGTAAGGCCTTCGTCGCGGCAGTTTCTCAAGAATGCCGCATGATCTTGTTCCGGCAGGTTCTCGAATACCCATGTAAAGAGGTAATTGGCAAAATCACCCATGTTATCGGTGGGCTGCGTTACCCCTTGGCTTCGGCCGCGGCGAAGCTGGGGCGTTCCATCTTCCTGCGGCACAAGCTGGGAATCAAAGCGCATCTTTACCAGTGATCGCATGATGTGGCTGTTGTCGGTATCGACCTTAAAGCTGAAATCCAGCAATTTGCTCTCCACCACCATCATTTCCGGCAGATTTGTCAGCGGAGCAGGCTTTTCAGCCGGGGCTGTTCCTTCTGCGGCTAGTGCGGGTTCTTGCGCTTTGGGTTCAACAGGCTGCATTTTCTGGAACAGCAGCATGAATTCCTTGGGGCTGGCCTGATCTTCGATCTTGTTGACGATGGGAATAATGCTGAAGTCCACCACGGGAAGATCGCGTGTGTTATTGGCAGCAGCGCTCAGGCTCTCTACAAAGGTGAGAAGTTCCTGCGAGGCTTGGGCGTTTTCCTGTACGAGGCGGTTATAGGCTAGGGTGGAATTGAATACTTCGGGGTCTATGCGGAGCGTCATGTGATTCATCCCTGTTTTAATATTTTGTTGTTGTTTTTATATTAGTATTACAAATTTCTTACGAAATTCCTAATTTTTCGTTAATTTTCCTTATGTTAAGGCTTGATCTTCAAGTAACTTGACCTTCTATGTGAAATTCACTACGAAGTGTCATGTCCTTGAAAGAGCCGGAAATCCTTACCTTTGGCTGCCGTTTGAACACCTATGAGTCCGAGGTGATGCGCGGTCATGCCATCAAGGCGGGGATGGACAATGTCATCATCGTTAATACCTGCGCGGTCACCAAAGAAGCCGAACGGCAGGCGCGTCAGGCGATTCGCAAGGCGCGCCGCAACAACCCGGACGCTGAAATTATCGTGACCGGATGTTCCGCACAGGTTAACCCACAGTCTTATGCACAAATGCCCGAAGTCACCCGCGTGATGGGCAATGATCTCAAGCTGAAAGAAGAGAGCTGGGGCATCACGGAGGCATCGGAGCGCGTTCTGGTCAATGACATCATGTCGGTGACGGAAACCGCCTCGCATCTTGTTCCCGGATTTGAAGATAAAACACGCGCCTTTATTCAGGTGCAAAATGGCTGCGATCACCGCTGCACGTTTTGTATCATTCCTTATGGCCGTGGTAATTCGCGTTCTGTGCCCATTGGCGCTATTGCCGAGCAGGTGAAAATTCTCGTGGGCCAGGGCTATAACGAAATTGTCATGACGGGTGTGGATGTTACATCCTATGGCCCCGATCTTCCCGGTAAGCCGACATTGGGCCAGATGATCCGGCGCGTGCTGGCGGCGGTTCCGGAATTAAAGCGCTTGCGCTTGTCTTCGCTGGACCCTGTTGAGATAGATGAAGACATGTGGCGTTTGATCGCCGAAGAACCCCGTTTTATGCCGCATCTGCATCTCTCGCTGCAGGCAGGCGATGATATGATTTTAAAACGCATGAAGCGCCGTCATTTGCGCCATGATGTCATCAATGTCTGCAAACGCGCCCGTGACCTGCGCCCTGATATGGCCTTTGGCGCGGATATTATCGCCGGGTTTCCGACCGAAACGACGGCAATGTTTGAAAACACAATGCGGATTGTGGAGGAATGCGATCTAAGCTTCCTTCATGTCTTCCCGTATTCCGAGCGTGATGGCACGCCCGCTGCCCGTATCCCTGATCAGGTTCCTGTGCCTTTGAGAAAAGAGCGCGCCGCAAGGCTTCGTGATCTGGGGGAGAAACAACTGGAGAAATTCCACAAGGCGCAAATCGGGCGCAGCGTGGAGATGCTGGTTGAGAAAGGTGGCAAGGGCCGGGCCGAGAATTTTGCACTGGCACGAATTGCCGGCGATCATGAATCAGGCGCGCTGGTGCGGGCGAAGATTACAGATTATGTTTCCGGTGAATTATTCGCCGAGCCGCTTGCGGCATAGAGGCGGGCAGGGTAGAAATCTGAACTATGGTATTCTGGCGCAAGAAAGACGATAAGCCGCAGGACGTAACAGATAATGTTGCGGTAGAGCCCGCACCTGTGGAAACGCCGGTGTCTGCTGAGATTCCAGCCCAGAAACAGCCTGAAGATTTTACGGGCGATCGCCCCGGCGAGACATGGGTCTCGCGTCTTGGTATGGGGCTGGCGAAATCATCCGGCAAATTCACGCAAGGTCTCACCGATATCATCACCAAAAGCAAGCTTGATGAGGAGATGCTGGAGGCGCTGGAGGAGCTGCTGATTACGGCCGATCTTGGCCCCAAGACGGCCGCGCGCATTATTGCCGATTTCTCCAAGGACCGTTTTGGCAAGGATATCACGCCCGAAGAAATCCGCGCTGCGCTGGCTGCGAGCATTTCAAAAATTTTAGAGCCTGTCGCCAAGCCTTTGGTGACTGATAAGCCTGCATCCGGCGGGCCGTTTGTTATTCTGGTCTGCGGCGTGAACGGCGCAGGGAAAACAACCACCATCGGCAAGATGGCCTATGACTGGACGAAGAATGGCGGCAAGAAGGTTATGCTGGCCGCGGGTGATACGTTCCGCGCCGCCGCCATCGAGCAGCTCAGCGTCTGGGCGGGGCGCGCCGGATGTCCGATTATCAAGAAAGAGATTGGCGCAGATGCCGCTTCGGTGGCTTTTGAATCCTATCGGCAGGCCAAAGATGCAGGCTGTGACATTCTTATGATTGATACGGCCGGACGCCTGCAGAATAAATCTAACCTGATGGCCGAGCTGGAGAAGATCATCCGTGTTCTCAAGAAACAGGATGAGGCCCTGCCGCATGCGGTGTTGCTGGTGCTGGATTCCACCACGGGGCAAAATGCGCTCTCGCAGGTTGATGTGTTCAAATCCATGGTGAATGTCACCGGGCTTATCGTGACCAAATTGGATGGCACGGCCAAGGGCGGCGTTGTCGTGGCGCTGGCCGATCAGTTTGGCTTGCCGGTTCATGCCATCGGCGTTGGCGAACAGGTCGCGGATCTTCAGCCCTTCAAGGCCGAGGATTACGCCAGCGGCCTTGTCGGTCTGATTTGAGGTTAAGACAGTTAAGTAGTAAATATAGTTGAGTAGTTTTTAGCTATCTAACTATTCTTCCTACTAAAAAACTAATTCACTCTCTCGCCGTGCAGGGCCAGGTCAAGGCCTTCGGCTTCGATGCGCGGGTTTACGCGCAGGCCAATTGTGAATTTGATCGCAATCAGGATCGCAAATGTTGCCACGGCCGAGTACAGGCCAACCACCAGAACCGAGAGAATCTGCGCGTTGAGCTGTGTATCGCCGCCGAACAGCAATCCTGCCGCAGGGCCGATTTCAGGATTGGCGAACACGCCGGTCAGCAGGCATCCTACGATACCGCCCACGCCGTGCAGGCCGAAAACATCCAGCGCATCATCATATTTGAAGGCGTGCTTCATGTAGCTGACCGCCAGATAGCAGACAGCGCCCGATACAATACCAATCGCCAGCGAGCAGGGGAAATCAACAAAGCCCGCCGCAGGCGTAATGGCCACAAGACCGGCCACGAGACCCGAAAGCGCGCCTTGAACGCTGGCTTTTTTCTTGTCCAGCAATTCAATGATCATCCAGGAAACGATCGCCGCGCCTGTCGCTGAATTGGTCACCAGCATGGCATAACCCGCCGATGCTCCCGCCGAAAGGGCAGAGCCTGCGTTAAAGCCGAACCAGCCCACCCACAAAAGCCCCGCGCCGATAACGCTTAAGACCAGATTATTGGCGGTTGAGGGGTCAGAAGATCCCTTGATGCTGCGGCCCATAACGATGGCGGCCACAAGACCGGCCACGCCTGAGTTGATGTGTACGACCGTACCGCCTGCGAAATCAAGCGCCGCGCCTTGGCCAAGGAAGCCAGCGTAACCGTCGAGGCCAATGCCGCCTAGGAATCCGCCCGGTCCCCAGATCCAGTGCGCGATCGGGGCATAGACAATCAAAACCCAGAGCGGTGTGAACACCAGAAGGGATGTGAATTTAATACGGTCCGCCACCGCGCCAACCAGAAGGGCCACGGTGATAATTGCAAAGGTCATCTGGAAGATAACGAAAATGCTTTCCGGTATAGTGCCGGTCAGGCTGGTTGGGGTGACATTGTTCATGAAAGCTTTATCAAGGCCGCCGAAAAACCCGACGCCTTCGGTAAAGACAAGTGAATAAGCCAGCGCCGGCCAGATAATGCTGACCACGCCACAAATGGCCACGCTTTGCATCAAAGTGGCCAGTACGTTGTCCTTTTTCACAAGGCCGCCGTAAAACAGCGCAAGGCCGGGCAGGGTCATCATGAGAACCAGCAGGGAAGATACCAGCATCCAGGCCGTATCGCCGGAGTTTAAGGCCGCGTCCTGTGCGTGAGCCACGCCGGGGGCGAGCAAGGTAAGGGGGAGTATAATTCCGAGTAAACGCTTCATGATCGTAAAGCCTGCCTGTTTTCTGAATAAAAGTTTTTTAAACGGATAATATCGCGGTGCAGCAATGTCAATATGATAATGGATAGTAATAGGGATTGATCCACGGCCCCTGATTGCCCCCCCTTGCGAGGGATCGGATTTTAGAGGATTATAGAAGAATGATATTATCCTCCGGGGGCTTTCGCCCTAAAAAATTCAAAGAAGCCGATGAAGCCGTTGCCTATATAACGGAAATCTATAATCACAATGTTGACTTCCTGCGCCGCCAGTTCCGCGCCTATGTCGATCAGAAGCTGCGCGAGAAAAAAGTCCGCGCCTGCTATCCGTACATAAAAATTTCTATCGAACAGGCAAACCGCCCTGATTCACGGCTGTCTTATGGTTTCGTGCCCAAGCCCGGCGCTTATATGACGACACTGACGCGCCCTGATATTTTCGGCATTTACTATCACAAGCAAATCTCCCTGCTGATGGAAAATCACAAGGTTCAGGTCGAGATCGGCGAGAGTGAGCAGCCCATCCCCATTCATTTTGCCTTGGGGGAGCATTTTCATCTCGAAAAGGAACTGGACAAGGAAAGCGGCAAACGCATTGCCGAGATTTTCGATGTGCCTGATCTGGATGACATGGATGATGAGATTCCGAACGGGACCTACACCCTTAAGCCCGGTGAGGCGCATCCGCTGGCGCTTTTTACGGCGTCGCGCTCGGATTTAAGCCTTCAGCGCCTCAAGCATTACTGTGGCAGCTCGGCCCATCACTTCCAGAATTACATCATCTTCACCAATTACCAGTTCTATATCGATGAATTTGTGAAGATTTGCCGTGACATCATGATGCCCACGGATGATCCGGATCTGAAAAAACACAGGCTGGAATATGAATCCTTCGTCCAGCCCGGCGATCAGTTCACGATCAATCGCAATTTGAAAGACAGTGCTTTGGTGGATGATCAGGGCATGATCCTGCGCCGCCAGCCGCAAATGCCGGCTTATCATCTTAAACGCCCGGACGGATCCGGGATTACGATGATCAATATCGGCGTGGGGCCATCCAACGCGAAGACGATCACGGATCATGTCGCGGTGCTGCGCCCCCATGCGTGGTTGATGCTGGGGCATTGCGCGGGCCTTCGGAATTCACAGAGCCTTGGTGATTATGTGCTGGCCCATGGTTATCTGCGCGAGGACCGGATTCTCGATGATGATCTGCCGCTGGGTATTCCCATCCCCGCGCTGGCCGAGATGCAGCAGGCGCTGGAGCAGGCCGTATCCAAGGTCACAGGCTATGAAGGGTTTGATCTGAAGAAAATCATGAGGACCGGTACAGTCGCCACCACGGATGACCGGAACTGGGAGCTGCGCCCCTCGATCCGCCAGAATTTGCGCCTGAGCCAGAGCCGCGCGATTGCCATGGATATGGAATCGGGCACGATAGCCGCCAATGGTTTTCGTTTCCGGGTGCCGTATGGGACGCTGCTTTGTGTTTCTGACAAGCCGCTGCATGGCCAGCTTAAACTTCCCGGTATGGCGGATAATTTCTACCGCGAGCGCGTGGAGCAGCATTTGCAGATTGGTCTTTTGACCATGACGCTGCTGCGCGATTACGCGCCAGAGCGCATCCATAGCCGTAAATTGCGTAGTTTTAACGAAGTGGCCTTCCAGTAAGTCAGTTGCGGGCTTGCATTGTCGGGGGCGGAGGATTATTTTCTTCTTATGTCCCAATCATGCTGCGGCAACAAGAAACCTGAAGAAACACAAGCGCTCGTTGCTGTGGCTGGTGAGGAGTCATCCAAGGATGGCCCCAAGGGTGCTATGGGCGCGTGTTTCTCCGTATCTGGATTGCAAAAGGCCGCGCAGGATTTTGTCCATAAGCCCGGTTATAAGCGAATCCGCTTCATCGCCGCTGCTATGGCTGTGGCCGGGGTTGCAGCGCTTTTGGCCACGGCCAGTCTGATGGCGGGTATGTATGCCGCCATGGCGGTATCGCTGGGGTTATTCGGCCAGTATAAATGGGGGGCAGGCGATAGCTTCGCGCTCGGCTTTAAAAATTATGATTATATCACCGGCAAGTTCTGGGAGCAGGGCTTTGGCAAGTCGTATGCCGCCCGTTATCCCGTGATTGAATTGGCGCAGGCCGCCGTTTATTGCGGCGCGGCTTTTGCCGCCTCAGCAGGCGGGCATCTGGCGGCATTTATTCTGGTTCCGGCCTTATGTGTTACGGCTGTGACGAAATTCTCGGAAAGTTATGGCGCTTACCGCGCCGTCTGCCGGGGCGAGACTGCCGTATGCGCTTGCGTAGGTGGCGGTGATGACGCTCCGCCGATTGGGCCTGTGACGGTGCTGGAAAATGTCGCCATGACAGTGATGGCTGTCCTTATGCTTCTTTTCGAGATTGTTTAGCGGCCAAAACAAAAGGCGCCTTGGTGGCGCCTTTTTGATGTACTGCGTTATGCCGTTAAACCTGAATATTGACCAGTGACCCGCGGCGCTGATCCTGCTGCGAGGATGAGGCATCCTGAGAACGGGGCGAGAGGACATTTTCCTGACGCGCGTTCAACAGATTATCGTTCTCGGCATTGGTCTGTTGTGTCTGATTGGTGGATGCACCCTCAGGCTGGATCTGATTTTGACGGTCACGCTGTTCCTCGCGCTCGCGCACCTGTCCGGTATTCGCGCCGCCCGGCTGGAACGGTGTAGAAAGTGGAACTTGCGTTTGTCCAACGCCTGAAAGTGATCCTGCCATGATTACGATCCCCAAAAAATCGACATGCAATAATGCAATATCTTAATAGAATACCAGTAAAGCCTTAAGAAAGCCTTACATTATTACCTGTTACATATATAGGATTCAGGCGGTCTTAGTCAAAGGTTGTGCGAAATAATTAAAATTTTAAGAGAATTATCACAATATTTTTACGAAATCCTAACAATTGCCCCCGTAAGATGGGTTCAACAAAGCGCGAAGCCCACCTTCATATCGCGCATAATAACAAACAACATGACACAGGATAATACGAGGCTGCAATGGATCTCGGTTTTTTGGATAAATCATCAAAAGTTATGCCGATGCTGGTTCGGCTTTATGACGGGCATAAGCTTTATGCGCTGGCCAAGGATAAAAAGCCTCTGGCGCGGGCAGAACTGACAACGGCGATTGTCGAGCTATTGGGCTATTCTGAAAACCCTCGCGAGGAAGAACTGATTGCCGATGTGCTGATCGGCCTGATCCGCCAGGCGGAGAAGGATCTTAAAGAGGCGATTTCCGAGCGTCTATCGGTTATGGAAGCTGTGCCGCTGCGTCTGGCGCTGCATCTTGCCAATGAAGAAATCTCCATCGCCGAGCCTGTTTTGAAAAACAGCCGTACTCTTGGCGATATGGATCTGATTTATATCATCAAAGCGAAAACGCCTGAATACTGGCGTGCGATCGCCCAGCGTAACCGCATGAGCGATCAGGTAATCAATATCCTGACATCATTGCGTGATAATCCGACCGCGCAGGTGCTTGTAGAGAATAATAATATCGTATTGCCGGTTGCATCGGTTGCTGTATTGGCTGAAATGGCCGAAAGGAACGAGCTTCTGGCGCGGCCATTGCTTTCTCGTTCGGAAGTTGGGGCCGATACGGCTTCACGGCTCTACCGCCATGTCGGGCAGGAGCTTAAGAAATTTATCACGCAGAACTACCAGATCACCACAGGTGCAATTTTGGATGCGGTGGATGATATCGTTCTGGAATTCAGCGATATCGAGGCCAGCGAATTCACGCCCACGCGTGCCATGATGAATGCCGCCCAGCGCCATAAGGAAAAAGGCCTGCTGACAATCAATCTGATGATGGGCAATCTGCGCCGTGGCCAGATCCAGTCCTTTATTGCACAGCTTTCTATCTATACAAGCCTGCCGGCTTCGATCGTCGAGGAAGTCCTGACGCAGCCATCAGGCAAGGAGCTGGCGATACTCTGCCGCGCCTTTGATATCATCAAGCCTGATTTTGTAACGGTTTATCTGCTGACCAATCGTGTGCGCCAGAAGGGGCGCATGGTGGATACGGCTGATATCTCGAAGGCTGTTGCCTATTACAACCGCCTGAGCGCAGATGTGGCAATGCGCGTGGTTAAGTCTTCTTTCAAGAAGAAATCGCCGCTCTGATCTTCCCTGATTAAACGCCTTTGACGTTTTTGACGGCCAGTGCGGCCACGCCGGGCAGATCATCACCTTGAAGCCATTCCAAAAACGCGCCGCCTGCTGTGGAGACATAGGTGAAATCATGGATGACATGAGCATTTTCCAGCGCGGCAACTGTGTCGCCGCCGCCGGCAACGCTGCGTAATTTTCCTTGTTTTGTCAGATCGGCCGCCACCTGCGCCAATGTATTCGTGCCCTTGTCAAAAGGCTTGATCTCAAATACGCCCATCGGCCCATTCCAAAGGAGGGTCTTGCAGCTCTCTAAAATGGCCTTGATCACGGCAACTGATTGCGGACCGGCGTCAATAGCGCGGTAGCCTTCAGGAATAGCGTGCGTGTTGGCAATGATAAATTCGCCATCAGGCTTGATCTCCGTTACGGCCACGCAGTCTTCGGGCAGAATGATCTTGCAGCCGCATTGTTCGGCATATTTCATGATCTCGCGCGCTTCTTTGGCCATATCTTTTTCACAAAGTGATGCGCCAATTTCTGCGCCTTGGGCATAAAGGAACGTATTGGCCATGCCGCCGCCCAGAATAAGGTAATCAACCTTTTCGACAAGATTATTGAGCACCTTGAGCTTGGTTGAGATTTTTGATCCCCCCGCAATCGCGGCCACGGGTTTTTCCGGGTGATCAAGGGCGCTGTGCAGGGCGTTCAGCTCTTCTTCCATCAGCAATCCGGCAGCAGCGGGCAGATAATGCGCCAGCCCTTCTGTTGAGGCATGGGCGCGGTGGCTGGCGGAGAAAGCGTCATTTACAAATATATCACCAAGGGCGGCCAGTTTTTTCGTGAAAGCAGCGTCGTTTTTTTCTTCTTCCTTGTGAAAGCGGACATTCTCCAGCAAGCCAATCTCGCCGGGTTTAAGGCCTGCGGCCATCTCGCGTGCGGAATCGCCAATGCAATCGGGGGAGAAGCGAATATCGTGCTGCCATGAGTTTTTCAGGGCCGGCGCGAGGAACGCCAGAGACATTTCGGGGTTTTGCTCGCCTTCCGGCCTGCCGAAATGGGAAAGAACCAGAACCTTCGCGCCCGCATCCACCAGATAATCAATGGTGGGCTTCAGGCGGTCGATGCGCGTTGTATCCGTAACCTTGCCGCGCTGCGCGGGAACATTCAAATCTGCGCGGAGCAATACAGTCTTGCCTTGTAAATTCATGGTGCGGATTGTCTGGAAGGCCATCGTATCGTTCCTTGTTATCCTGTTTATCTGATAGTTTTCGCGTTTTCTGTCGCCTCGATCAGGCGCGAGCGCAGCGTGGGGTCCAGCGCTGAATGCCCGGCATCAGGCACGGCGATATAGTCGGCCTCGGGCCAGAGCTGATGCACACGGTATGCTGTGCGGATCGGGCAGATAATATCATAGCGCCCTTGAATGATCGATGTCGGGATGGCGCGAAAAATATCAATGTGATTGAGCAGGCTTTTGGCTTCGCTGCGGACTTCGTTGCGGAAGAAATGTGCCTCGATCCGCGCCATGGCAAGGGCGTGCTGTTTCTGTTCCTCGGTGGTGATCGTCTCGTAATTGGGGTTGATGGAAGCGCAGGCCCCCTCGTAAAGGCTCCAGCAGATTGCGGCATCTATCTGCTCCTTGGGGTCGGAGGAGGTCAGGCGCTTGTAATACCCGTTCAGCAGATCATTGCGCTCGGCTTCCGGCAGAAAACCTGCGAACTGATCCCAGGCCTCAGGGAAGACATTCCGCATGCCGTATAAGAACCAGTCGATTTCATATTGCTCGCACAGGAAAACGCCGCGCAGGATCATGCTTTTGCAATGCGCCGCATAACGCGCGGCATAGGCCATGGCCAGCGTGCTGCCCCATGAACCGCCGAAAAGATGCCAGCTCTTGATTGAAAGATGCGCGCGCAGCGCCTCGATATCAGCAATCAGGTGATCCGTTGTATTATTCTCCAGCGAGCCGAGCGGGTATGAGCGTCCGGCGCCGCGCTGGTCGAAAATAATAATGCGGTAGAAATCGGGGTCAAAAAAGCGGCGATGCGTTGGTGTTGCGCCAGCGCCAGGGCCGCCATGGATCAGCAAGATGGGCACGCCGTCCGGATTGCCGCTTTGTTCCCAGTAAATATTATGCGTGGCATCGACGGCTAGAAATCCGCTGGAATAAGGCGTTATGACAGGGAACAGATCCATCAGCGGATCGCGCCTGTGATGAGTTTTTTCCGGGTCGTGATGCTTGCGGTGCGGCATGAGGCAGCTTACTAGGGATGTCTTAAAATCTTAATATGGCCTCACCTTAGCAACCTTGCAGGCAGGCGGCAAGGGTTGAGGCTAAAATCATCAACAAATACAAGGCTATTTTACGATCTCGATCATTTGCGGATGGTCGATCTCGATAAAGGGGCCGTTATAGTCACGTACCCAGCCGCGCACGCGGACAACCTGCCCACCCATTTCCATGAGATTGATTTTTTCTGTTAAAAAGCCGCGGTTATTGGCGGATTTAATGCCGATAGTGAAATCCTTGCGCCAGTCCTTGCCGAAATTCAGAAACAACATATTCTGCCGCCGCGAGACACTCTCGATCCGGCCTTCCACCACCTGATAGCTGTTGAGCAGAGTATTAGTATCTTCAGGTTTTTTGATCGCAGATTCCGGCGTGGCCCAAAGTCCTAGATTTTCTGTACGTGCTTGACGTTCCAGCTCATAAAGCTGTGCGGCCATTTCAGGGTTTGATTTTTCAGTGCGTACCCGCGCCAGCCCCAGCCGTACCAGCGTCCCTTGCACCCAGGCGTCGCTGCCATCCACGGCCATGTGATACAGCATGTGGCCCATGCGATTTTTGCGGCCTGCGCTTTTGTCTTTTGTGACGTAAAGTTTGACGGATTTATCTTTTAGCATATCCGTTAAAACGGCCTTGGCGGCCTGCGCGACCGGGCCGGTGTCATAGGGCAGCAGGTCGGGGATGTCGATCCCGCTGAGGCGGGTTGTTTCCTTGTTATCAAGCTGTATGGTCAGTGGGTCTATGACGCTGATTACTTTTTTGGCAGAAGTCTCCAGCAGATCCTTGAAATCGCCTTGCGGGAATTCGCGTTTGACTTCGGGCAGGGGCTGAGGCGGTTCTTTTTCTGTGCCGTTCTCTGTTTCTTTTGCCTCATCGCCGGCCATGGATGGAGGCGGCGGAATTTTGGGCAGCGCATCGGCAGCCTCCAACGGCCGTACGATCACAAAAAAACTGGCAAAGGCTGCAAAAACCAATAATATAGGTAATCTCAACATCATATCTTTGTGGGCGCAAGCATGGAAAAATTCAAGGCTTTATTTCTGGCGGCAATTATCATTCTCCCGGCGATCTGGCTGGAAGGATGCTCGACAAACCCCGCCACGGGCGAACAGCAATTCGCGGCGCTCATGTCGCCGGCGCAGGAAAACTCCGTAGGCTCCGAAGAACATCCCAACATCATGGCCGAATATGGCGAGGTCAAGGATCAGGCGCTTGTGAATTACGTACGGCAGGTTGGCGCAAAAGTCACAAAAGTTACAGAACGCCCGGATGTTCAGTATAAATTTTTCGTGCTGGATTCGCCTGTTGTGAATGCCTTTGCGCTGCCCGGCGGGTATATCTATGTCTCGCGCGGACTTTTGGCGCTGGCCAATAATGAGGCGGAACTGGCTGCCGTTCTGGCGCATGAGACCGGGCATATCACAGGCCGTCACAGCGCCGAGCGGTATTCAACGGGCGTGGTCACATCATTGGGCGCGAATATTTTATCGGCCGTGATTGATAGTGGCGGCGTCACGCAGGCGCTGGGGCTGGGTTCAGATCTTTACCTGAAATCCTATTCGCGCGGTCAGGAAAATGAAGCGGATTCTCTGGGGCTGCGGTACATGACGCAGGCCGGATATGACCCGGCGGCCATGACATCGTTCCTCTATAGTCTCCAGCAATCTTCGGCGCTGGATGCGCGTCTGGAGGGGCGTGCCTCGAGCGAGGTCTCCTATTTCTCCACCCATCCGGCCACATCGGACCGTGTTGCCAAGACGCAGGCCGAAGCCTCGCAATTCGGGCGGGGCGGCAATACAGGCCGCGAAGCCTATTTGCAAGCCATCAATGGAATGTCCTTTGGCGATAGCCCGGCACAGGGCTTTGTCCGCGGGTCAGATTTCATTCATCCGGGGATGGGCTTTGCTTTCAGCGTTCCATCCGGATTTACTATCGCCAACCAGCCCAGTCAGGTCGTGGCAAGTTCGGCACAAAGCGGTGCAGTGGTTGTCTTTGACATGGCGCCGCGCAGCGGCGGGCAGGGCGCATCGGCCTATATGGCCAATGAGTGGCTCAAGGGCAAAAATACAGATGGTCTTGAAGGGATCAGCATTAATGGCATGAATGCGGCCACTGCCGGTTTTGAAGGGCAGGTCAATGGTCGCCCGATGAATATTCGTCTGGTGGCGATTGAGTTTGCGCCGGATCGCTTTGCACGATTTTTAATCGGTATCCCCGCCAATGCCTCATCCGGTCTGGTTGAGGATCTCAAGCGCACGACCTACAGCTTCCGTTCGCTTTCGGCATCGGATCGTAATGCCGCGCGGCCGCACCGGATCAAGATTGTAACGGCGCAAGGCGGTGATACGGCGCAAAGTCTGGCGGCGCGTTTTGCGCTTAAGGATGATGCATTGGGACGGTTTCAGGTGTTGAATGGCATGCAGCCCGGCGAGAACGTCACACCGGGCCGCAGTTACAAGATTGTGGAATAAAAGGGCTTACAGCGCCAGCATGTCATCCGGGTGATCGCCGCCCAGACGTGTGAGGCTGGTTTTGAGCTTGCTCATGGCGCGCTGTTCCAGTTGTCGCACGCGTTCCTTTGAAACGCCAAGCTGTTTGCCCAAATCCTCCAGCGTGACGGCTTCATAGCCCAGATGGCGTTCCTTGATAATGACGCGCTCGCGCTCGCCAAGCTCGCTCAAGGCCTTGTCCAGCCAGGCGGAACGGGTTTGTGAATCTTTCATGCCGATCACGATATCTTCAGGATTCGGGCGGTCGTCGGAGAGTAAGTTTTGCCACTCCTCATCGCCGTCCTCGCTGATCAGCCTGTTCAGGGAATGATCATTACCGGCAAGGCGCGATTCCATGTCGGAGACATCTTTCATCTTCACGCCCAGCTCGTCCGCGATTTTCTGGCGGTCGGCATCGTTCAGGCCGCTTGATTCGGTCTCGCTCTGGATACGGGCGCGCAGGCGGCGCAGGTTGAAAAACAGGGATTTCTGGGCCGCCGTTGTTCCGGTGCGGACAATCGACCAGTTACGCAGGACATAGTCCTGAATGCTGGAGCGGATCCACCAGGACGCATAAGTCGAGAAACGGATATCACGCTTGTAATCAAAACGGCTGGCGGCCTGCATCAAGCCAATATTGCCTTCCTGAATGAGGTCACCCATCGGCAGCCCGTAATTGCGGAAACGCGAAGCCAGCGCCACGACCAGTCTTGTATAGGACTTGATCAGCTCATGCAGGGCCTTCTCGTCGCCGTTCTCATGCCAGCGGCGTGCAAGATCAAGCTCATGCTCTTTCTCCAGCAACGGCTCGTTCATCGCGTTGCGGATATATTCCATGTTGGCTTTTTGGGTTTGTGGATCGTCTATATGTGCCATCTGTATACCAATGCTTTCCGGACAATTTTTGTCTCAATTTATTATTCGGCGTTGCAACAAAATTGGATCATTTAAATTTGGATCATTTTGGGACGAATTAACTTTATTTATAAATATCGCATTATTCTGTTAAACAAGAGACTAAAAAACCGGGAAAAAATCCCGGTTTTTCAAGATATTAAGCACTAATCCTTAAGGATATATCAGGCGGCAGCTTTTTGCTGGGACTTGATTGTACCCAAAATGCCTTCGAGCTGTTCGCTGGCCTTGATTTCCGTAATGGACTCAATAGCAGCCACTTCACGGGCCAGACGCTCCAGCGCGGATTGATAGATCTGGCGTTCGCTGTAGGATTGCTCCGTATCATCATTGCTGCGTTTCAGGTCGCGCAGGACTTCTGCGATGGCAATCGGGTCGCCGGAATTGATTTTGGTTTCATATTCCTGCGCTCTGCGGCTCCACATGGCGCGGCGTACGCGGGCGCGGCCACGCAGGATTTCAATAGCATCATTGATGCGTGCAGCCGAGCTAAGCTTACGCAGGCCAGCGGCCTGAGCCTTCATCACAGGAATTTTAAGGCGCATACGGTCTTTCTGAAAGCTGATAGAATAGAGGCGAATTTCCATACCACCGATCGTCTGCGTCTCAACGCCTTCGATCAGGCCCACGCCATGAGCGGGGTATACGACATAATCACCTTTTTTGAAGTTGTTATCATTATCAGCCATAGTAAGTATCACCTTTACGATTTTTAAGTTTCTACAGTAATCCACGTTGCCGGAGATTTGGACTTTCCCGAACAGGCGCAGCGTTCGAAAATCACAATTAAGCGATTGTTCCGAAAGAGAAATTTTGCTGACCTGAGACGGTTCTTCGTGTCACGTTGATTTAGCTACCCTATCAGAAAATTCACCAATTTTCAACTTTTTGTTAAGAAAAAATTAAGGATAGGGTCGCAAAGCCTTGATGGGTGTGGTTTTCCAGATTAATGGAATGGCGATTTTTGTAATTTTCTGCTGCTGCTTTGCGGCAATTTTATGAATGATTCTGGCTGGTAGGATTCATCCAGAATGCGCGCAATAATGCTCAGGCGTGAAGAAAGCACCAGAAGACGGTCGGCGGAGCCTTGAAAAGAGGCGCCAAATTCATGAGTCATCAGGTCACGCACAATTTTTTCGGACATATCGCGCAGCAACCCATGCAAGCTTGGCGCGCTGGCCTCTGTTTTGTGGCCGGCCTTGGTCGTGATCATGGTCCTGAAGAATGTATTTTTCGGGTCGCTGGCTTCTTTGTGCTGGATATCAACGCTGCCCAGCTGGTACTGGCGCTGCATAGCGCGGGCAAAGCGGGCGAGCTTTTCAGGGCGTGCGTCAAAGCTGGTCAGGGCAAGGCGCGATACGCTTTTGGCGATGGCGGAAAGCTTGTCCGGGACGATGGTTTCGCACAGGCGAATCGTTTCGTTGTTGCTAAGGATCAGAGATTTGATCTGCGAAACTTTTTCCAGATGCTGGACGAACAGCACCGGATTCTCCTCGATCTTGCGCGGAAGGCTGATATCGAGCATCCCCCAAGCGTTTTCGGGTTTGAAAACACTTAAAGAATTGGCGGGGGCGTTATATTTATAGTGGAAACCTACGCCCCAAGCCTCGAAACTGCCGTTATGGCAAGTGTTCTGGCACCTTAACGTGAAGGTCATTCATCCCTGTTTTTTTATATTTGTTATGCACACATATTAGCATGAAGTTATATGGGGAAGTCAAGCTTTTCTGCGGGGTTGCAATTATCGTAAAGTCAAATTTACGAAAGATTGCGAGGTCTCAAGCATTGCCGTGGCCCCCAGCGGATAGGTATAGAACATACCCGCATGACCAAAGGGCGCATTCATAACCACGGGCATGCTTAATCCGTGTGTGTGTTCCCGGATAATATCATCCAGTGTAAATCCGAATGGCTTGCCGGTTTCCGGTATGGGATCGAACGATCCAAATATGATCCCGGCACATTTATCGAACAGGCCTGATCGGCGCATGACAAAAAGCATCCGGTCGATCCGGCTTAATTCTTCCTGACAATCTTCCAGAAATAAAATCGCGCCATTCAGAAAATCATGCCCCAACAAGGCCGGCATGTATTGAAAGACGCTTAAATTTCCGCCGATCAATGGTCCTTGCGCTTTGCCTTGGGTGATCATTTTGGCGCCGTCCATCGGATAGGCAGGCTTCTCATCCGCCAGCAGCGCCAGCAGGTGATCCATTTGTTCGTATTTTGGCAGGCGCCCAAAAGTCGGGCCGTGATAGCTGATGATCCCGGCGCGGGCACAAAGATTATTCAGGATCGCGGTTACATCACTAAAACCGATCAGGGCTTTGGGCGTTTGGCGCAAGGCTTGGAAATCAATCAAATCCACCCAATGCATGGCGCGGTTGCCGCCGCCTGCCGCCCAGATCGCATGAATGCCGGGATCATGCCAAAGATCGTTAAAAGCTTTTAGTTTTTGCTCCGGCGTACCGGCCGATTGGTTGTAACGCGCGAAAGTCTGCGGGTGAATAATAACCTTGTAACCGCGCGCCTCCATGAATGTCTGCGCGATCTCAATGGCCTCGCGCTCTACATGGCTGGACGGGGCAAAAACGCCAATGGTCTGGCCGCGTTTGAGGAGGGGGTGAATCATGGCTCAATCATAGGCTCTGAAAAGTCTTAAGTCGAGATGGGTATTTTTAAAATTAAGTAAAAACAGTTAGATAGGGGCAATTAATATTTTCGTAATACCGATGGGTTTAAATGAAAGACTACTTTATAAATTGTTTTAGGAGAAAAATATGAAGATGAGAAATATGGTGCTGATGGGGGCCATCGGCAGATCATTCCTGCAGCGCAATGTCGATAGCGCGACAGTCTTTAGCAACTCGGTGCGGCGTGCGGGCGCTGTTGATCCACGCGTGATGCATCCGGTGTGGTGGAATCAGAATGCGTATTCCTATTACCGTTATCCAGGCCAGTACGGCGCTTATTATGCGCCTGTGAATTTCCAGGCGGCGGGCAAGAATGAGCTGATCGGGCAAATCGAGGCCAAGAAGAATATGATCCCGAATTACCACCAGCAAATCACGGTGCAGGGTACACGCATGCCGGCTGATGCCTCGACAGTGATTGTCGATGTGACGCTGAATGAATACGGCATGGCTTACGCCAACCCGTATTATTACGGCGGGGCCTATGCGTCAAAAATTCAGCACTCCACCGGCAATTGCCAGATGCATCTACGCAAGGATGATGGGATTGTGCATTTAACGCGCATGACCTGCAGTACGCTGATTACCGGCTGATCGATTGAAGTGAGCTAACAATAAGAAGCACCGGCCTTTCATAGGGGGGCGGTGTTTTTTTGTTGACAAATTGGTTAACTTTCTCTTAATTTATTTTCATAATAAATGCACAGGAGAGAGTAGCTTGCGTAAAATATCTTTAAAAATGAATATCTTACTGGTTTTTGCAACAGCAGGGACGATGATCTATGTCCATAGCTCCAACGCCAGCGAAACCAGCGCCAAAACAGCGATTGAAGAAGGCCACAAGGCTTTTGCGGATGCGCTTAATCTTAAAGACCCTAAAAAGCTTGTCGATTTCCTGCATACGCATATCGCGCCGGAGGCCAAGTTCAATGTGAAGGTGAGCTCCGACGATGCCAAGACCGCCCCTTCCGAAGTCACGATGGGCAAGGCCGATTACATCAATTCCTATCTTTATGGGACGCGTCAGGTGAAGAATTATCACATGGATATCAAAACCGGTGCCGTCAAGACAACAGAAGGCGGCAAGCTTGAAGTGCAGGAAACCTATATTGAAACAGGCCTGATGACCAATCCGGCCGATCCGTCCAAGCCGGGGCAGGATTTTATCAGCCGCACATCTTGTGTAACCAGCTATTCGGCGGGCGAGAACGAGAAGGGCCTGCGCGTTGATGGCGCGACCTGCAAAACGGATATCTCCTTCCTGCAGGAAGCCTAAAGATTTAAGCCGATTTAATGGATTTAAAGGCCTCCAGCGCTTCGTCGCGGGAGGCTTTTAGATCTGTGATGGGCAGTGGATAGGTCTGGCCCAGCGTGACGCTTGCCTCGCGCAATACAAGGGGCGGCGCATCCCATGGCGCGTGAATGTATTTGGCGGGCATTTCTTTAAGTTCCGGGACAAATTCCCGCACGTAATCACCGTTCGGGTCGAATTTCTCGCCCTGCGAGACGGGGTTGAAGACGCGGAAATAAGGCGCGGCATCGGCTCCGCATCCGGCGATCCATTGCCAGCCGCAGGCATTATTGGCCAGATCCGCATCAACCAGCGTATCCCAGAACCAGCGCTCACCTTCCTGCCATGGCAGGCGCAGATTTTTGACCAGCAACGACCCCACGATCATGCGGACACGGTTATGCATCCATCCCGTCCGCCAAAGCTGGCGCATCCCGGCATCCACGATGGGAATGCCGGTCTGGCCCGTCTGCCAGGCGGCGAGGGCAGCATCATTTTTATCCCACGGGAAGTCTTCGAATTTCTTCTGTAATGGCTGTTCTGGCATATCCGGGTTGTAATAGAGCAGGCTATGAGCAAACTCACGCCAGCCCAGCTCACTGCAAAAACAATCCGTGTCGCTCTCTAAATTTTGGGCAGCCCCTGCGGCAATCGCATCATGCCAGGCCTGACGGGGCGAGATTTCGCCAAAATGCAGATGCGGGGAGAGGCGCGATATATTCTCCCAATCCGGTCTGTTGCGCCCTTCCTTGTAGTTTCCGAGCCCGTCTTGCAGGAAAGTTTTAAGGCGCTTTTGTGCGCCTTCTTCTCCGGGCTGCCAGAGCTTTGCCATCTCCGCATACCATTGTATGCGCGGTAGAATATCCAGATCATCCAGTGATCCCGTTGCCTTGAAATCTGCATAGGCAATTGATTTGGGCGCAGGTTTTGGCGCGGGCGGCTCTCCGGCATTTACGCATCCTCGCCGATAAAAAGGCGTAAAGACCTTATAAGGTGTGCCGTCGTCTTTCTGCACTTCCCATGGCTCCCAGAGCAGGGTGGCGTTGAATGTCTCCGCCGTAATCCCGGCATCCTTCAAAGCTGTTTTGATGGCCTTGTCGCGGGCGATGCGCCATGGCTCATAACAGCGTGACCAGAACACGGATGATGCGCCGCTTTGTTTGATAAGTTCGGGCAAAATATCGGCGGCATTGCCTTTGCGGAATACCATGCGCTTTGAAAGGCTTTCATTCAAGGCTTCGAGGCTGCGGTGAAGCCACCAGCGGGACGCGCCGCCATGCTTCCAGTCCTTCGCATTCTCATCATCGAGAATAAAAACCGGAATGATTTTATATCCGTTTTCAACGGCATGGAGCAGGGCGGGATTATCACGCAGGCGTAAATCCTGCCGGAACCACAGAAGGGCTGTTTTTTTTGCGCTCATGCGGTCTTGCGGTAATATCCGCCAACCACCTCGGCCAGCCCATCGCCCTGGCCGATAACCTTGAATTTGCGCGTGTAATCATGATTGAAATGCATTGGGAAATTCACGGTTATTGATCGGAATTGCGGGAATGTGCGCGAAAGCAGCGGCAGGCAGGCTTTTTCAATCTGGCGCTGGATTTTGATATCATCGGATTTCAGCACGAAATTCAGCGCCAGTGCCGGTTCTTCGTGGCGCAGCATGAAATGTACGATCGGGTATCCAAATTCCTCGTTCAATTTGTTAATCATGTGATTGAAGAAGGATGTGTAGTATCTGTGCCCGTCCGCGCCCACTAGAAAATCAGTGTTCTTGCCTTCCAGATTCAAAAGAAACTGGCGGCCTGTCTCATCGGTCTGGACCTGTCCCTTATCCTCCATCTGATAGCGGATCATGGGGAAGGCGCGCTGGTGCAGCGAGGTGACCAGCAGCGTATCATCCGGGCCTTCTTCCAGATGCGCGAAATCGGTGAATACCTCGTAATCAAAGCTGGATGGGCCGAACTGGTGCGCGACCTCGCCGATCTCGACCGCGCCATAGGTCATCTGGATATCGCTGCCGGGGAACATGGTCTGGATGAAGGCCTTGGAGCAATCGAGGAAAAATTCACCGCTGACATTGATATAGGGCAGGTTGGTAACTGGCGGAATGCTGTGTTCTTTCATGATCTCGGCCACGCGCTGAAGCACGCAAGGAAAGATCACCAGCAGGGATGGCTTGCGGCGCTCGATCTCGGCGAGAAGGGCGCGCGCCGTATCAATCGTTACGGTTTCGAAAGGAACAACCGAAAATCCGAAAAGACGGTTCAGTGTATCGTTAAAGGCGGCATAGGTGTCCGTGAAATAGGATTTCATGGGATAAAAGACGATAAAATTCTCGCCGCGCCGCCACCCGTTCAGGTGAAAGGATTCAAGGAAGGACTGCGCCATGACATTGGCATCTTTATGGTCCAGCCAGCGAAATGTCGGAACGCCGGACGTGCCGCCGGTGGAGATGGAAATCTTGAAATCCTTTTTGAGGAGCAGGCGGTTTAACGCCTCCATGAAGCCGGGTGTTCCAGCGCTCAGCAAGTCCTTGCGCCGGGCGAAGGCTGTTTCCATGAAATCGTCATTGCGGGTTTTGAGATCTTGCTTGGTGGTGAAGGGCAGTTTGCCAAATTCCTGCCAATAGTCAGGATCGGGCAGGGACGGGGCATGGGTCAGAAAATCCGTAAAGCGCCCTTTATAAAAGGGGACGTGGAGATCGGCGTGTCTAAGCAGATTATCAAGGGTTTGGCGGCGCGATTGCTGGCCTGCCAGAGGTTTAAGGATGTGACGATGACCGATATGTTTTGCCAGTAAGCCCATGAGGGACATCTCTAGCACCGGGAAGGCTTGGGAATAAAGGGTTTTTTAGCCGTCTTTGTTAATTTTCCCGATGATTTCCTGCAAGGTTTCCTCGGCGCGCAGGTTTTCAACCTGACATGTGCCGGCGGCATTGTGCCCGCCGCCCCCATATTTCAGGCATAGATTGCCGACATGCGTCTTGGAACTGCGGTTCAGGATGGATTTTCCGATTGCCAGAACTGTGTTCTGCTTGTTCTTGCCCCACAGAACATGGATCGAGATATTGGATTTGGGATAAAGGGCATAGATCACAAAGCGGTTACCGGCCCAGATAGTTTCTTCCTTGCGAAGATCCAGAATAACAAGGTTTTTATGCACGCTGGCGCAGCGTTCAATCTGCTCGCGGAATTTGACCTGATGCTCGAAATACAGATCCACGCGTTCCTTGACATCCGGCATCTTGAGGATGTCTTCAATGCCGTTATGGCGCAGGCACACATCAATCAGCTTCATCATCAGCTGGTAATTCGAGATATTGAAATCCCGGAAGCGCCCAAGGCCTGTTCTTGCATCCATGATAAAGCTGAGCAATTCCCAGCCGTCCGGGTTGAGAATGTCTTCCTTGGTGAAATCGGCAGAATCCGCCTTGTCCACGGCCGCCATCATTTCCGGGCAGATATTGGGCATTTTCTCGGCGGCGCCGAAATAATCATAAACCACGCGCGCGGCCGATGGGGCCTTGGCATCAATGACGTGGTTCTTGGGTTTGCTCTTGACGCGCTCCACCTCGCTGGAATGGTGGTCAAAGGCCAGATAAACCCCGTCAACATAAGGAAGATTGGTGGTGATATCGTTCGGACCGACATCGACAAGGCCGTCCTGCATGTCTTTGGGGTGGGCGAAGGTGATATCATCAATCAGGCCAAGCTCTTTCAGGATAACACCGCAAACCAGACCATCCATGTCACTGCGGGTGATCAGACGGTATTTTTTATTGGTTTCGGGAAGAATCTTGGCGTGTTGAGACATTGAAATTCCGCTCCTGTGGATGAGACAGCCGATGTGCTAACCTTTAGGATACACGAAAAAATGCGGAATTTTTATTAAAATCAGTCAGCGCATGCGAAAAATTCGCTGCGGCGCAGCAAAGAATCGACCGTTCACAGATGCGGAAAGCGCCCTTAGGCGATTTCCTTATCCTTGTCTTTCGCGGCTTTGCGGGACTTTTTATCGGCCATGACGAAAACAGGCTTCTTGTTGTCCTTGATGCAATCCTCGTTCACAACGACTTCGGTCACATCTTCCATATCGGGAACTTCATACATGGAATCCAGCAGGATGTTTTCGATAATGGAGCGAAGGCCGCGTGCGCCTGTTTTGCGCTCGATGGCTTTCTTGGCGATAGCCTGCAGAGCCTCATCCGTGAATTTCAGCTCAACGCCTTCCATATCAAACAGCTTGGCGTATTGCTTGGTCAGGGCGTTTTTCGGCTCCGTGAGGATTTCCACCAGCGCATCAACGCTTAAGTCTTCCAGCGTGGCCAGAATAGGCAGACGGCCTACAAATTCAGGGATCAGACCGTATTTCAGAAGATCTTCCGGCTCCAGTTCCTTGAACAGATCGCCGATGCTGCGCTCGTCCAGATCCTGAACATTCGCGCCGAATCCGATCGTCTTGCCGCGTCCGCGGGCCGCGATAATCTTATCAAGGCCGGCAAAAGCGCCGCCGCAGATAAAGAGGATATTGGCAGTATCGACTTGCAAGAATTCCTGCTGCGGGTGTTTACGGCCGCCTTGCGGAGGAACCGAAGCCACCGTGCCTTCCATCAGCTTCAGCAAAGCCTGCTGCACGCCTTCGCCCGATACGTCACGGGTGATGGAGGGGTTGTCGGATTTGCGGGAGATTTTATCAATCTCGTCAATATAAACGATACCTTTTTGCGCGCGCTCAACGTTGTAATCCGAGGCTTGCAGGAGTTTAAGGACGATATTCTCAACGTCCTCGCCCACATAACCGGCTTCGGTCAATGTTGTGGCATCCGCCATGGTAAATGGAACATCCAGAATACGGGCCAGAGTCTGGGCCAGCAGCGTTTTACCGGAACCCGTAGGGCCGACCAGCAGAATGTTGGATTTCGCGAGCTCGACATCCGCGCCGGAGCCCGTGCCGCCATGCTGTAGGCGTTTGTAATGGTTATGTACCGCAACCGAAAGCACGCGCTTGGCGGCTTCCTGGCCGATCACGTAATCATCCAGAACCTTTTTGATATCGCTAGGTGTCGGAACGCCTTCGCTGGAGGATACCAGCTGCGTCTTGTCTTCCTCGCGGATGATATCCATGCAAAGCTCGACGCATTCATTACAGATGAACACGTTGGGGCCTGCGATCAGCTTTCGCACTTCATGCTGGCTTTTGCCGCAGAAGGAGCAGTACAGGGTATTTTTGGAATCACCGGTGCCGGTCTTACTCATATTCTTGCTTTCTTAATGCTTCTTTTCGTTAATGTGCCAAGCCTGAAGCCCTCGCGCAAGCCCCAATGTGAATTAAATTACAGTGAAATGCCATCACGGCAAGGGCAGGGTATAACGGGCAGAGAGACTTGCTTTGGCCCTCATCTCTATACTATATCAGGGGTTTCGAGGCCCTAAAACAGAAAAGTTGACCCCATGCACCCCCGTCTGCAGGAGATTGTTGATAACTTCGCCCTTTTCGAGGATTGGGAGGAACGTTATCGCTATCTGATTGATATCGGGCGCAATCTGCCGCCCATGGATGAGGCATTAAAGACCGATTCCACCTTCGTGCCGGGTTGTACGTCAAAAGTGTGGATGGTCGTACGCAAGGACGAGGAGGGGCGGTTATCCCTTATCGCCGATAGCGATGCCCATATCGTGCGCGGCCTGATTGCGCTGTTGCTGATGGTTTATGATGGTGCGCGCGCGGGTGATGTGGCCGGAACGGATATCGAATCCCTGTTTCGCCAGATCGGATTGGATCAGCACTTAAGCCCCAACCGCCGGAACGGTTTTTTTGCCATGGTCGAGCGGATCAGGGCTTTGGCTTAGGAAATTGTCATCCCGAGCAAAGCGCAGCGGAGCCGAGGGATCTGACAGTATGTACAAATTTCAGATCCTTCGACTGCGGGGCTTGCGCCCCTTCGCTCAGGATGACAAAGTCTGTGTCCTTATCATTCCTTAGCATTGGGTACATCTTTTTTGTTGCCTTCCTTCGCCTCATCCATCATTTTTTTGACAGGTTCGGGCAGCTTGGCATCTTTTGGCGGGGGCGGATTGATGGGCTGGACGGATTTTAGAATCTCGCTGAACAGCGCATCGGCCTCCTTGTGCGACTCTCCGGTCAGCTCGGCCTCAAGGGAAAAGGCTGATTTCTGCCCGATCCAGAGCTGGGCGATATAAATCGTGGGCGTCATGCCCATCTTGCCTTCACCAACCAATCCGGCAATTTTGAATGTTTCTTCTTCGCGGAAGGTGGATTCGAATTTTTCGGTTACGCGCTCCTTGGTCATTTCTTCCAGCGTGGCGACCATCACACCCTGATTGAAGCTGTCTTTGAGTTCCGCGCCAATCGGATTGCAGATCACGGTAACTTTCAGCGTGGCATCCAGATCATAAACCTTGGTGAAGCTGGTGCGCTTGTAGCATTCATCCTTGTTGTACCCGCCATCGCATTTTTCCTCGATATAGGGCTCTTCCGGGAAGGTGATTTTAAATTCGCAATAATCAGGCGCATAGGTGGATGGCTCGGCATGGGCCGTGTTCATTGCCATTGTCATCGCGAGCATCAGCAAAGCGATCCAGAAATTGGTAAAACGTCTCATGTTTTCCTCCATGTGTTCGGATCGGCCTTGGTTTTTTCGCGGGTGTTGCGGTCCTGCACTTCGCCATCTTCAACAAACCATAAATATCGAATGCCTTTTTTCTCGGCGTAACTCATTTGCTTGTCGAACTTCTTGCCCGGCGCAACTTCGACATTCCAGCCTTGTTTGCGAAGGGCTTGCGCGGTCTCGTACGCGCTTTTGATAGCCGATGCATCGCGCGGTGGCATGACCAGTATTTCTGTCGGGCTTTTGCGATCCGTTTTGATCCGGCCCGTCTGGCGCATGACATCAAACAGGCGCGAGAAGCCAATGGAGATCCCAACGCCCGGCAGATGCTTGTTGATATAGCTCCCGGCCAGATCATCATAACGCCCGCCGGAGCAGACCGAGCCGGTAAATTCCGGCACGTCTAAAAGCTGCGTCTCGTACACCGTGCCAGTGTAGTAATCCAGGCCGCGTACGATGGATAAATCCGCCACCGCCGCGCCATCGGGGAGGTGGGCGAGGGCATCCATGACTATGGAGAGTTCTTCGATGCCTTCGTTGAAAGTCTGGATTGCTTTGTCGCTCGCGCTCCTCGCAATGACGTCATTGCGAGCGATGAAGTCGCGAAGCAATCCAGAAAAGTCTTTGGGGGAGGCTTTTATCTGTGCCAGTTCAAGCACAGGTTTGATTTGATCTTGTGTAAGGCCCAGGTCAGTTAACGATTTTTGTGTTTCTTCAAGGCGGATTTTTTCAATTTTATCAATGACGCGCGTGACGGGCGCGGGATCGGCGATCCCCATTGTTGCAAGCAGCCCCATCAAAATTTTCCTATTTGAAATCCGCAGCTGCACGCGCCCTATATCAAGGCCGCTTAAAACCTCATACATCACTTCCGCAACTTCGGCATCAAAGGTGATGGGCAGGCCGTCCGGGTTAATGACATCAATATCGCACTGGTAGAATTCGCGCATTCTTCCCATTTGCGGGCGTTCGCCGCGCCAGACTTTTTGCATCTGGTAACGCTTGAAGGGGAACACAAGCTCGTTGAAATTCATCGCCACATAACGGGCAAAGGGAACGGTCTGGTCGAAATGAAGGGCAAGCCGGGCTTCTTTTGTTTCGCCTTCTTCCTTGTGCAGGCGCTCGATGACATAGATTTCCTTATCGACATCCTCGCCCTTGGCGGCGATAACATTCAGCTCCTCCACGGCCGGGGTTTCGATAGAGCAATAACCATAGGATTCAAACACGCGGCGGATATGATCCAGCCATTGCTGCTCGACGATGCGGACCTCCGGCAGCCATTCCGGGAAGCCGGAAATCGGGGAGGGTTTATAGATTTTTTTCTTTTCGCTGTTTTTATCGCTCATGGGGGTTATTTCTAGCGCGGCGGCCTGCGCAAGTCGAGAGGTCATTTTTCCTCAAAAAGGGCGGCGAGCTGGGATACCAGCGCCTGCGCGAGGCCATCCACATCGGTAATGGTCAGGGCTTTTTTGTAATAGCGTGTCACGTCGTGGCCGATCCCGATGGCGGCCAGCTCAATGGGGGTTTTGCTCTGGATCCAGCCGATCACATTCCTTAAATCCAGCTCAAGGATATTGGAGGGGTTTACGGAAAGCGTTGAATCATCGACCGGCGCGCCATCCGATATCACGAGAAGGATCTTGCGGGCTTCGGATCGTTTGCTGATGCGGTTATAGGCCCAGACCAGCGCCTCGCCGTCGATATTTTCCTTGAGCAGGCCTTCCTTGAGCATCAGCCCGATATTCTTGCGCGTGCGCCGCCAAGGCGCGTCCGCGCCTTTATAGACGATATGGCGGATATCGTTGAGGCGGCCCGGCTTGTCGGGGCGGCCATTGGCCATCCACAGATCACGGGATTTTCCGCCCTTCCACGCGCGGGTGGTAAAGCCCAGAATCTCCACCTTCACGCCGCAGCGCTCCAATGTCCGCGCCACGATATCCGTGGTCATGGCGGCAATGGCAATAGGCCGCCCGCGCATGGAACCGGAATTATCAATCAGGATGGAGACCACAGTATCCCGGAATTCCATCTCCTTTTCCTGCTTATAGGTCAGGGGCACGTTGGGATTGGCGATCACGCGGGCGATCCGGGCGGTATCGAGAATGCCTTCTTCCATATCGAACTGCCATGTCCGCATCTGGCGGGCCATCAATTTCCTCTGGAGCCGGTTGGCGAGCTTTGTAATGACGCTCTGATGATTGACCAGCTGTTTGTCGAGCATGGCGCGGAGGCGATATATTTCCTCGGTATCGGCCAACTCATCAGCCTCGATTTCTTCATCGAACTCGGTGGTATAGACCATGTACTGGCCTTCCGGCCCGGCAATAAAGCTATCGGGGCGGTTGAGGCGCGGGTCGGATGGCATGCCTTGCCCGCCATCATCCCCATCCAGCATATCATCGAGAATATCTTCATAGCCTGTCTCAAAGCTCTCGGATGAATCGCCGGCCCCGTCATCCATGCCTTGCATGCCGGGGCTGTGCTGGTTTTGCTTGTCCTGCTGGCCTTGGGTGGAATCATCGTCTTCGTTTTCGCTGTCCTCGGTCTCGTTATCGCCTTGGGTCTCATCAGGTTCGTCATCGCCGGGCTTGTCGTCGGATGCAGGCCCGAATTCCAGCGCGTGAATAAGCTTTTTGGAAAGATCGGCGAATTTTTTTTGATCCTTCAGGCTGGCAGCAAGGCTTTTAAGGCCATCTGCGCCCAACCGTTCTTCCACCCATGGCCCCCAGAATTCTGCAGCTTTTTGCGCCGATGGGGGCGGGGTTTCGCCCGTCATGGCGGCGCGCGCCAGAATATGCAGGGCGTCCGCCATGGGGATCTGCTCGCGGCTTTCGGCCTGGGCATAACCGCGCCTGCGGCATTTCTCCTCCAGCACGGCGGAGAGGTTCTTGGCCACGCCGCGCATGGCATTCATGCCCAAAGCCTCGCAGCGGGCCTGTTCCAGCGCATCGAATACCCCTTGCGAAGATGTGCCAGAAGGGGAGGTGCGGCGGTGCAGTTTAGGGTCGTGATAGGCGATTTTCAGGCCATGCGCATCGCAGCACCCGCGCACAAGGCGCACGGAATCGGCGTTCATATTATGGTCCGGCAGGGGCAGGCGCGGATTGGTGAGGGATGTCACCACGCCAATCGGCGGCTCGCCGCTGGCAAAAACAGGCTCAAGCTCTTTCTTCCCCGAAAGCGTACGCAAGACGGAAGATGTGACGGATTTGAACTGTTCAAAGCGCTCGGACATGACAGACACATAGATTATTGCATCATTGTCAAAAGGCCAAGTTTGTAATTTGCCCAAAAGGCTGCTATCAAGGTCGGGTTTTCTTATTATTTTAACAGGATATTTGCGCTATGAATTTAAACGATATCAAGAGGCGGTTCTGGGAAGTTGTGAACGATGTTGCCGGGCAAGGCAATCCTGCCTATGCCGGACCGGAAGCCAAGGCTGTGAAACATATCAGTATCGGGATGGGCTTTGGTAAGTATATGGTGCGGCTGGAAGATGACCGGATATATTCAAAAATAATCGGACACCGTGATGACAAATGGTTTGGTGCGGGCGTTAAGGCGTTTCATTCGCCGCATCTGGACAGGATTGTTGCGGATGCTGAAAAAAATGGCCTCAAGGCGGAGCTTTCTTCCCACGAGAAATATCTGGGCCGGATGCGCGCCCGTTTTAATATATTAATGAATGGCACGGATGAGCAGGTCGCCAGACTAGAGGAAACGCACCCGGTGCTTGACCCGGATGCGCCGGAAATCTAGGAAATATTGACATAAGCGTTGTCCAGCCATTAAACTGGAAAAATCAGGAAGGAATTTATCATGTCGCGCAGTTTTCAGATCATGCCCCGTCACGCGGCCGTGCTTGAGAGTGTTCTTCATAATGGCGGCGATCTTCATCTGCGTGTGAATTTCACCGGCCATGCCGAAGGTAACCCTTTGCAAAAAACTGAAGTCAGCCTGAAAGACGATGAACCCGACTGGATTGGTGACCGGGTGGAGAGCGCGCTCCGCGAAGCGGGGCTGCTGATTGAGCAGTAGATCGATTTAACTCACCGCCACATTGCGGATCGCGCTGGCCGGGAGGTCCACGCCAAAGCAGCGCTGGTAGTATTCCGCGATAATGGGCCTTTCCGTCTCATCGCATTTGTTCAGGAAGGAGAGCTGGAATGCCAGCTCCAGATTGCCCTCGAATATCAGCGTATTTTCAATCCAGCTCAGGACTGTACGGGGCGACATCAGCGTGGAGAGATCACCATTGATAAAGCCCTCGCGCGTCATATCGGCAAGGCGCACCATCTTATCGACATTGTCGCGGCCCGCATCGGTTTTCAGCTCTGGAAACTTGGCCAGCATGATGTTCATCTCATCATCATGGGGCAGGTAATTCAGCTGCACGACAATATTCCAGCGGTCCATCTGGCCCTGATTGATCTGATGCGTGCCGTGATAAAGCCCTGTCGTATCGCCAAGCCCCACTGTATTGGCGGTGGCGAATAAACGAAACGCCGGGTGCGGGCGGATGATCATGTTCTGGTCAAGCAATGTCAGCTTGCCTTCGGCTTCCAGCACGCGCTGGATGACGAACATCACATCCGGCCTTCCGGCATCGTATTCATCAAACACAAGGGCAACAGGGTGCTGGATCGACCATGGGAGGAGGCCTTCCTTCCATTCGGTGATCTGTTTGCCTTCTTTCAGGACGATTTGGTCCTTGCCGATCAGGTCAACGCGGGAGACGTGGGAATCAAGATTGACGCGCACGCACGGCCAGTTCAGGCGGGCGGCAACCTGTTCGATATGGCTGGATTTTCCGGTGCCGTGATAGCCCTGGATCATGACGCGGCGGTTATAGGTAAAACCGGCGAGGATCGCCAGCGTGGTGTCATGGTCGAACTGATAGGTCGGGTCGATATCGGGTACGTTGGGTGTGCTCTCGGCAAAGCCCGGCACTTCCCAGTCGATATCAAGGCCGAACACGTCGCGCACCTTGTATTTCGTATCGGGGATGGAGGTATATTTGCCTTCCTTGGCTTTGACATGCGTGATGTCAAAGGACATCCCGCGGGATTCCTTATCCTTGTCGAGTTCTTCGATTTCGTTTATTTCGTTTCTTTTCATGGGGCTATACCGCTCTTTAGTATTCTTTTATCGAAATCATCCCAACGCGCAATAATTTCATGACATTGGGCGTGGATTGAATTTGTGTCAGCAAGGTCGCATGTCTGGCGGATCGCCGGCCAGTCAAAGCTGTCTTTCGGCCCGACAAAGACGCGCAGCTCTGGGTAATCCTTTTCACTGGAAATCTCGATTGATGCCTCATCGCCATTCCAGCGCATCTGATAACCCAGCATGCCGGGGCTAAAATAGCAGGCGCTCAGCTTAAAATTCTTTTCCAGCAAATGGTTGTGAAAGAAAAGCAGGGCTTTCTTTTTGAGAATATCTTCGGATTCTTTTGGGTCGGGCTTGGCTCTAAACATACTATAATTTTTAAAACACTATGCCATGCAAGGAAAGACAAAGTTTTCATGCCTGTTATTAACTTTGGCTGTGATGAATGTGGGGGGCGGGGCGAGGTTATTTTTATATTATCGCTCTGGCAGATCTTCAAATTTCTGATAGGCGAGTTTGAGGACCGTGTAGGCCATATTGATCTGTTTCAGGCGTTCTTCTGATTTTGGGCAGCCCTGATTAAGGTCTGGGTGGAATTTCTTGGCCAGTTCTTTATAGCGCGTTTTGATCTCGGCCAATGTGATGGGCGGCTCCAGCCCCATAAGGGCAAGGGCCTGAAATTCGGCGCTGGATTGGTCGATGCGCGGGGTGCTGTAATCCTTGCGCGGTTTTTCTTCTGTAAAATTATAGGTCTGCCAGATTTTTTCTTTTAAGGCATCTTCGGGGTTTTCGCCGTTGACGCCGTATTTCCATGTCGGGCGGTGGCCGTACATAGCGCCCACAATGTGATCCTGCACTTCGGTTTCAGACATACCTTCAAAGAAATTCCAGGCCTGATTATATTCGCGCACATGCTCGGCGCAGAAATGATAGTATTCGTTCAGGGCGCGGTGCTTCGGGGCTTTGAATTCGCCCTTATGCTTGCAGCCGGGCATCTCGCAAGCCTGGGTTTTTACGCGGGCGGGTCTGTCAGCGTATTCGGGAGAATTTGGTTTTAAAACGATGCGCGGCATATTATTTTTGTTCTGCTCTGTATCCCTTATAAGAATATGTTAACCTAAAGGCCATGGATACGACCAGAGGAAAGTATGAGCATCGAAGCGATAATCAAGCGTAAAATCGAGGAATCTCTCAGGCCACAGGCCCTGATCATTGAAAATCGGAGCGCGCATCACGCCGGTCATGCCGGTGATAATGGCACGGGGGAGAGCCATTTCCATCTGACCATCGTGGCCGATTGTTTCCGCGGCCTAAGCCGTGTCGAGCGTCACAGACTAGTAAATAATATTCTTTCCACGGAACTAAAAGGCCCTATCCACGCGTTAGCGTTAAGGACGATATCGCCCGAAGAAGGCGCATAAAAAATGTCTTGCGCTATACTATGGGATGTATCATATTGAGCAATATTACAACTTAAGGTTATATTTTTATTATATAAGGGGAAGCTTATTATGAAGAAGGAAATCAAGAGTAATTCTGAAGTCTGCCACAAAAGTTCTCTGCTTAGCAAAAACATTACTTTATCAGGTAAACGTACATCCATACGTCTGGAGCCTGAGATGTGGGCGGCGCTGCGTGATATCGCTGTGCGTGAAGCCTGTTCGATCCATGATCTGTGCACATTGGTCAGTATGCGTAAGAAGGCCAACACGTCGCTGACGGCGGCCATGCGCGTGTTTATCATGCTTTATTTCAAGGCATCATCGACCGAGGAAGGGCACAGCCGCGCCCGTCATGGCTGTTTTGAGATGATGAAAGAGCGCGCGAGGATTTCAGATAATGATAATTTCATATCCTCCGGCCGGATTCCGAAGGTTGCCGTGCAATAATTTGTGGCAGGGGCCGGAAGTTTAAAGCGTCCGGCCAAAGGCCAGAAACTTGTTGCGGCGTTTTTGCATCAGGGTTTTGGAATCCCAGGGCATAAGGTCGGCCAGCGCGTTTTCAATCGTGCGGCCGACGCTTTGGATGGTTTCCGCCTTGTTGCGGTGCGCGCCGCCCAGTGGTTCTTCGATAATGCCATCAATCAGACGCAGTTCCTGAAGATCCTGTGCGGTCAGTTTCAGGGCATTGGCGGCTTCCTTGGCCTGCTCGCCGCTGCGCCAGAGGATCGAGGCACAGCCTTCCGGCGAGATGACGGAATAGATGGAATGCTCCAGCATATAAATGCGGTCGGCCACGGCGATCGCTATCGCGCCGCCTGACCCACCTTCGCCGATCACGACTGAAATCATGGGCACTTCGGTACGCAGGCAGCTTTCGATGGATTTGGCGATCGCTTCGGCCTGACCGCGTTCTTCCGCGCCTTTGCCGGGATAGGCGCCGGCTGTATCGACCAGCGTGATCACGGGGATCTGGAATTGCGAGGCCATGGCCATCAGGCGCTGGGCCTTGCGGTAACCTTCAGGCCGCGCCATGCCGAAATTATGCTTGATGCGGGTTTCGGTATCATGGCCTTTTTCATGGCCGATAATCACGCAGGATTGTCCATTAAAGCGGCCAAGACCGCCGATCAGGGCGTTATCTTCGGCAAAATTCCGGTCGCCGGCCAGTGGCGTAAAATCCTCGATCAGCCCGGCGATATAATCCACGAAATGCGGGCGGTTCTGGTGACGCGCGACCTGAACCTTTTGCGCGGCTGTGAGCTTGGCATAGGCCTGTTTGAGCAGGCGGTCGGCCTTGATCTGCATGCGCGAGACTTCCTCGGCGATATTGAGCGCCGGATCAGAGCTGACATTACGCAGCTCGGCAATCTTGCCTTCCAGTTCCAGAATGGGTTTTTCAAAGTCGAGTTGGCTCATTTCCTATGCCCAGTTTGAAAAAAATGCAGATGTTCTCAAATAGCAAAACAGGCAGAACTTTTCAAATCAAAGCTTCTGCCTGTTTCAAGATTTATTAGTCTGTTGCCTTAAGCGATTAAGAACCGGTCTTGGAGAGCGGGTGCTTCTCTTCGACTGTCTTTTTCAGATTGTCGCCCAGAATATGGGTGTAAATCTGTGTTGTCGCGATATCGGCATGGCCCAGCATCTTCTGAACCGAACGCAGGTCTGCGCCGCGGCTGAGGAGGTGTGTGGCGAAGGCGTGGCGCAGCACGTGCGGGCTGACGCGGTCTTCGTCGATCTGGGCATCACGGGCCAGATCCTTGAGCAGCTGCGCGAAGCGCTGGCGTGTCAGGTGGCCGCTATCGGATGTACGGGAGGGGAAGAGCCACTGGCCCTGACGCTCGGCCGTATCAACGCCGATGAATTGCTTACGCACATCCATGTATTTGCGAAGTGCCTTTTGGGCAGGATCCGTCAGCGGGACCATGCGCTCGCGTCCGGCTTTACCAGCAACAACCAGAAACTGGCTGTCAGCGCCGATTGCCGAGAGAGGCAGGCCAACGAGTTCGGAAACGCGCAGACCTGTCGAGTACAGCATCTCCAGCAGGCAGACGAGGCGGATGCTCTCGGCGGAACCTGGCTGGCCGGCTGTTTTGATGAGCTGGTCAACTTCGGACTCGCTCAGCGTTTTCGGCAGGGTGCGGCCCTGTTTCGGGCTTTCGATTGTGGATGTCGGGTCGTCCTTGCGGATGTTTTCCGATACCAGGAAACGGTAGAACTGGCGCAGGGCCGAGAGGCGGCGTGCAACAGTGCGAACGGCGATTTTAGAAGAATTTGTCCCCTTGGAGTGTGTTTTCTCGCTCAAATCCTTCAAATATGCCTTCAGATCTTCAGTATTCGCGCGGTCCACATCGGACTTGCGCGTGTTACGCAGATAGAGCGAGACATCCGCAAGATCACGCCAATAGGCATGACGGGTGTTCATCGCTGCGCCACGCTCGGTGGTGAGCATGTCGAGGAAATTATCCACGCTCGGATGCAAATCCGGCTTGGGCATTGCTGGGCGACCTGGACGAGCCATATGTACTTCTCCTTTTTATTTTTTAATCCAGAACGTTTTCGTACACGAACGCCCTGGAAACGTTTGTTAATCCCACTGTATTTAGACTTTGCAGCACATCATGGGCAAAAACAGGATACGCAGTATCCAGATCCAGCTTCTGAAGTGCCACGGCACTCAGCAGAACCGTTTCTCCAATCCGTCCATTTTGACTAGAATTCAACAAACGATCCCACACACTAGGTGAAGGCATTACATAATTGTCAGCGAATGTCAAGTCAAAATGTTTGTCATAAATTTCTGATGCATTATGGATATTTTGCTCGGTGCTGTCAATATTTTCTATAACTATGGACATAGTTTTCTGTGTTTTTTTATCGAATTTCTTGAGAAACGCTTGGGTTTCTTCCTCTTTGACGGCCGGATCAATCGCAAAACTGGAGAGAATGGTCGAGAGAGAGCGAAGCTTGTCCTCGTAAGCATTTGCGGGCTTTATGCCGGAAAGATGCTTGGTCCACTTGCCGGGAAGCGGGTTTCCAGTGAATAAAATAATATCCACAGATTTCTTCAGGTCAGCGGGGCCTAGGCTCGCAATATCAAGAATACCGATAACCGGGGCGAATGGCGCATAAGCTGCCGGTCCATAGGAACCGTAAAGCCCATAGCCGCGCGTTACAGCCGCCCATTTTTTGGCGGTGTCATACCGGGAATTCTGAACCTCGTGATAGGCATAGGGGATTTCCTTCCAGCCCAGCCCTTGCGGGTTTTCGAGCTGACGCAGGTCGGCATCATATACTTCCTTGTAGAAGCGGCCCAGCGCGGCCGGATCAACAACCCCCAGCTCCACGCCGCGGGTCAGGACGTTCATGCGCTCGGCGCTGCCCAGATCATCCAGCGTGGCCATGATGCCCAGATAACGTCCCGGCATATTCGCCAATGCGCCCGGTCCGGGGTTCGGCCAGCCGATACGGTCTTCAGCGGCCAGAATGGCCAGCTCCAGATCGCTCATTTTATCAAGGGCCGGCGAGTATCCGGCACGGTAGGATTTGTTGCCGGCAATGTTTTTCAACACGCCAAGACCGGATTTGCCGAGCGCGGAGCGATCTTCGGAAACGGCATAATCGCAATAACGCGCGATATCGTTCCAGAACTCGCCGGTGAAATCGCGGTCCTGCACAGTCTTGTATTCAAGGCAGGCCAGCGATTTTTCGCCGTTAAAGAGCATGGAAAGGATCCCGGCCTTGGCCAGTTCCGGCGCATAAGGCTCGCGGCCCAGCTTTGTGTAGAGTTCAAAGGCCTGCTTGTAGGCGCCAAATTCAATCAGTTTTTCAAGGCGTAATGTCAAAAGATCGCGGCCCGGTTCCGGCTGCACGTCATTATTGATCAGGCTGGCCTGCGCGGATGTCAGCAGCGTGGCCATGACCAGATTGCGGTGAACGGGCGATTTGCCCGGCTCGGGCAGGCGCTCCAGCAGATACTGGATTTCCGAACGGCGGGAATTATCCCATAAATCGCGGCCCAGGCTGCCATCCTTGGGGCTGTCGTAAAGGCCCAGCGATTCAATGCTTTTTAAATCGGCTTTCAGAACGGCCGGGCGCAGATTTTGCCCATCCTGCGCCATGGCGGGGGCCGAAAGCAGAAGCGTTGTCAGTAATGCTGAAATCAGGACGCGTGTATTTTTCATGGGGCTGTCTCTCCGGAAGGAACGGTGATTGTAACTTCTTCTTGCGGGACGGAGACATCCATCACGCCAATCGCGCCAAAGGCGATCGCGCCGATAACGGCTACCAGAATGACAAGGCCGAGTACAAATCTCATTGCTAAGCTCTCTTCCAATTTTCTTTTGTAAGGTGTTTGAAACGGGATGGCCGCACGATAGTAAAAAATTCTTTTTTAATCAATCGGTTTTCGGGTGGGCTTGCCAAGCTATCCCGCATCTGGGATGAATAGCCATGATGGATCCGCAAAAGCCCCACATTACAAAGCCTTTGGCCCTTGTCGGCATGATGGGCTCCGGCAAGAGCAATCTGGGCCGGCTGTTGGCCCAGCGCCTTGGCGTGATGTTCTGCGATTCCGATACACATATAGAACAGCGCGCAGGCTGCACGATCCCGGAGATATTTGAGCGCTACGGCGAGGCAAAGTTCCGCGAGGCCGAGGTCAATGTGATCGCCTATCTGGTGGAGCAGGGCAATTGCGTGATCGCCACGGGCGGCGGGGCGTTGATGAATGCGGATACGCTGGCGCTTCTTAAGGATAAAACAATTATGATCTGGGTGCAGGCGGATTTGCAGGATATGCTGGCACGCGTCGCCAAAAATTCCAACCGGCCGCTTTTGGCGCAGGCTGATCCGGCCGCCACCTTGCAAAACTTGCTGGAGGCAAGGCGGGCGCTTTACGAACAGGCCCATATTCGGGTACATAATGCACAAGGCCGTATCGAACAGGCCTGTCACGAAGTCCTGAACGCTTTGGAGGAGATTTAATCATGAAAATCGTTACCATTGACCTTGGTTATCATGATTACGATATTTTTATCGGCTCCGGGCTTTTGTACCGGATACAGGATTTTATTCCCTTTGAAGTCGAGGGGCGTTCATTTTTCATTATCACGGATAAGGCGGTTGAATCCTACGCGAGCTCAATCCGTACCGTCCTGCAATCCCACGGCGCAAAACGCTGCGAATTTTTAAGCCTGCAGGGCGGGGAGGCCACAAAATCCTTCGCGCAATATCAGATGGTGTGCGAATGGATGCTCTCGAACGGCGCCTCGCGCGATGCGGCGCTGATTGCCGTGGGCGGCGGCGTGATTGGCGATCTGGCCGGATTCGTGGCCGCCAGCGTCATGCGCGGTATTCCGTTTATTCAGGTTCCCACAACGCTGCTCTCGCAGGTGGATAGCTCGGTGGGCGGCAAGACGGGGATCAACACGCCGCAGGGTAAAAATCTGGTCGGTGCGTTCTATCAGCCTGCCGCTGTGATTGCCGATATCGATACGCTCAAAACCTTGCCGCCGCGTGAATTGCTGGCCGGGTATGCGGAAGTGGTGAAATACGGGCTGCTGGGGGATGCGAATTTCTATGACTGGCTGGAAAATAATGGCCGCGGCGTGGTGGAGTTACAGTCTGATGCATTGATGCAGGCCATCGAGACATCCGTCAAGGCCAAGGCCGCGATCGTCATTGCTGATGAACGCGAAAAAGGCCGCCGGGCGCTCCTTAATCTGGGTCATACATTCGGTCACGCGCTGGAAGGGGCGGCCGGGTATGATGGCCGCCTGCTGCATGGCGAGGCCGTGGCCATGGGCATGGTGATGGCGTTTGATCTCTCCAGCCGTTTGGGTCATTGTTCGCCGGATCTGGTGGAGCGCATTGAAAATCATATGATTACCGTGGGTCTGCCGACACGGGCCTCGTTCATCACGCCGGCCTTAAAGGCCTCGGCTGATGATCTGATGGCCTTCATGAAGCGCGATAAAAAAGTCTCGCAGAATGCGATCAACTTTATCCTCGCAAGGCGTATTGGCGATAGTTTCGTGAGCAACGAAGTGCCGCTGGAGATGGTTCGCGCTGTTTTAGAACAATCACTCGGCGCGGGTAATGCGGATGAAAATGCCAAGGGGCGCTGGCGCGCCGCGTTTTCGTCGCTCTCATCGCAAGGATAGAAAATTTTCTACATTCGCTCGCAAGTGGTCCGGGTTGATGGTGCCGATAATCGCCGATGTCACGGCAGGGTGATCGAAGGCAAATTTTAGGGCCTCGGACGGGCTGGTCGCATGGCCGGAGCTTAGAACTTTTTTCAGCAGCACGCTTTTGCCGTTTTCAAGCGCAGCATCCAGAACCGGCTTTTCATCGGTATGGATAGGGTTGTAAGTCGCCATCACAATATCCAGATATTTCACCGCGCGCAGGCCCCCTTGCACGGTTTTGGTCGAAGCACCAATGGCCCGGACAAGGCCTCGCTTTTTGAAATCCTGCAAAGTCTGAATAAGGTCATCGGAAAAATTCTCACCCTCCACCCCATTGGAATGAATAAGGAGGATATCCAGATAATCTGTGTTCAATCGCTTCAGGGACCGGGCGAGAGAAACCTCAAAATGGGCGGGGCTGAAATCATGGCGGGATTGGCCGTTTTCAAATTCCTCGCCGGCCTTTCCGGCAATAATCCATTGATCGCGGCGACCTTTAAGCAGCCGCCCCAGCCGTTCCTCGCTGGTGCCATAGGCCGGGGCTGTATCCAACAGATTGATACCCAGATCCAAGGCCAGATGCAGCAAGCCATCAAGATCGGATTCACTGGGAATGTTAAAGCTGGAGGGGTATTTCACGCCCTCGTTCCGGCCGAATTTCACCGTGCCTAAGCCCAAAGGGGAGATGGCTATGCCGGTATTACCTAGCAATTTTTTATTCATCATGTCTTTTTTCTTCTCTCGTCATTACACGGCTTGTCCGTGTAATCCATGGATCACACGCATGAAGCGTGTGATGACGGCTTGAAATAGTCAATCCCATGGCGCTTTTGCAAATGGCGCGTCTGGTAAAAATCCCCAATTCGTTAGCGCGCCCGATGGTTTTATACCGCGCGTCTGTAGTTTTTGCACGATCATATCGCCCAGCAGCGGCGCGAATGTCAGTTTCGTCGGCCAGCAATAAAGCGCATTCCCGGCTTCATGAATGGTTGGCGTATCAGGCAGCCAGCCCGATGTACCGGATTTGCCTTCAATGCGTTCAATGGGCAGGGCGGCAAATTCCAATCGCGTTTGATCCACGTCAGGCAGATATTTCGCCAGAGCTTCGCGCATGACCTTGTAGAGTTCTTCCGGCGGAGAATTTTTCGGGCGCTCGGCCACTTGTCCGCCCATATACCAGACCAGATTACCGTTTGCGTCCTGATGTGTGGTGATGGTGGCCACGGGCTTGTCGGATGTGCCAACGCAATGGGCGAATAATGGAAAGGGCGCGTTTTTGGCCATGCCCATTAGCAGCGGCCTTGTTTGCGTCTCCAGCCCTGCATCATGGCCCAGTGATTGGGCGATACTTTGATTGCTTCCGGCGGCGGTGAAGATGAACATTTTGGCGCTAAGTGTGAGCTCACCGGAATCAAAATAAACACCCTCGTCATTCCTGCGAAAGGCTGGATCCAAGATTTTGATACAATCACCATGTTGGTCTGCAATCGCGCGGATGACGGACGGGATGTCCAGAACAGGCTCTCCCATATGCACGGCAGAACCTTTAAATCCGCTGTTTTGCAGGCCTTCCGGCCATTCATCACGCGGGATATCCCGTGCGCCGGAGCCTAGTAATTGCTGGGTGATAATTTTGGTAATCCCGCCGATCATCCCGCCGGGTATAAGAAGTTGCTGGGAATCCGCCGCGATTTTTGCCGCGTTTAAATCAATATCGCCCGTGCCGTTCAGGGCCGCGCGCCAGCGATCCGGCATGGCGCTGATGGATTGGGCAAGGTTGCTGATTTTTCCCGCCAGCGTGTATTTGAGACCGGAATGAATAATGCCTTGCGAGGCTATGCTTTGCCCGCCGCCAAGCCCATCACGTTCCAGCAGCAGTGCGTCATAGCCGAGTTTCCGTAGCCGCGCCAGCGTCCACAGCCCGGCAATCCCGCCGCCGATGATGATGATATCAGCGCTTAAATTGGTGTCAGGCGTAGCCATTTTTCAATCACTTCAATCTGGTGCGGGGCCATCAAGGATGGCACATGCCCGCAATCGGCGAACTGGACGATATCGAGTTTTGCGCCCGGTTTGGTCTGGCGCATTTTTTCAATGATATCGGCGGTCAGGATAACAGATTTTGCGCCGTGTATGACAAGGGCAGGCTGCGCCAGCGTCTTCCAGAACGGCCATAAATCCTGCGGCCCAGTGGGCTCGGTTTTGAAAATTTCTGCAATGGCCGGGTCATAGCCGTAAGTCAGGCTGCCATCTTCCAATGGCCTTGCATTATGTTCGGCCATGTGGCGCCATTGTTCGTCATTGACCGGCCCCCATGTCAGGCCGCGCGTGGCGCGCATGCGTTCTTCCATGGCTTGCAGATTATCAAATACGTAGATTTGCGAAATCACCTGATGAATGAAATCCAGCGCAGGCTTTGGTACTTCCGGACCGATATCGTTTAGGATAAGCCTGCGGATGGGCGTATTCGGCAGGCCGGCAAGGGCAATCCCCAGCAGCCCGCCCAGCGAGACGCCCAGCCAGTCCACGCTGGCGGGTTCGGCCAGATCCAGATGCGCCAGCAGCGCCATGAGGTCGCGGCAATACTGGCCGTAATTATAATCCATCGGGTTGGTCAGGAAATCACTGCGCCCGCGCCCCGGAAGATCAACGGCAATGACGCGAAAACCCGATGCAACAAGGGCAGGGGCAATATAATCAAAGTCATGGCCATTACCGGTCAGGCCGTGAATGGCGATGACGGGTTGACCGTTTTTAGGCCCCCAGTCGCTATAGACAATGCGGTGATACCCTTGCGAATTCAGGCTCAGGAATGATTTTTCAGTAAAGGGCATGATGTGCTTAGATTCCTTCAGGTCTTAAAGCCGGGCGCGGCGCGGCAAAACGTCTTGTGGTTACAGGAACCTTGGAACCGCCGCCGCTATCGGATCTTGCGTAAATCTGCTTGCTGGCCTCGATCATGTGAACGCCGGCGGCAAAGGGCAGGAAAGTCTGCCCCCAATATTCGATCATCCCGGCCGATTTCATTAACATGGTGGATTTATAAGGCGGCATGAACAGGGCCTCTTCGGTGCGCTCATGGACAAACATATTTTGCCGGAGGGCATTGGTGATCTGGGAAACGCTGAACGGCGCGCCATGGCCAAAGGGCGACCAGTCGGCCCGCGCCCATAATCCGCGGCGGTTGGGCACGATAATCAGCAATCGCCCGTTACCGCGCAGCACGCGCCAGACTTCTTGCAGATTGGCATGGCCGTTTTCCGAGAATTCCAGGCTGTGGATCATCATGATGCGATCAAGGCTGTTGTCATCAAAAGGCAGGTTCTCGCAATCAGCCAGAAGCGCCATGTTCAGTTCCGATGGCGGCCAGTGATGCACACCCAGGGAATTAGGCAGGATACAGCCTATGCGCCGCGCGCTTTCCTCGTACATCCGCAGGAAGGGGATCGCATAACCATGGCCCATGACATCAAGGCCTTTCATGTCCGGCCAGAATTCCAGAATGCGCTCACGCAGGACACGCCGCACGATCCGTCCGATCTTGCTGTTGTAAAAGGCCTTGAGGTCGTAAGCGGTGCAATAATCCATTCCGGCAAGCAGTGTAACCCGCCTAAAGCCTCTCCCGCAAGGCGGCGATCAGGGGGATATCCGCAGGCGGCATGGGGTAGTCATACATTTCGGCGGGTTTGACCCATTTCAGGGCAGAATGCTCGATGGCTTGCGGGATTCCGCGCCAGACCCGACAGACATAAAGCGGCATCAGCAGGTGAAATGTCTCGTAAGTATGCGAGGCAAAACCAATAGGGAAAAAGCAGCAGGGCCGGGTCTCGATACCCAGTTCTTCCTCTAATTCCCGCATCAGGGCGTATTCCGGGCTCTCGCCCGCATCCACCTTGCCGCCGGGGAATTCCCAAAGCCCGGCCATATTCTTGCCCTCAGGGCGCTGGGCAATCAGGACGCGCCCCGCTTCATCGACCAGCGCGGCCGCGGCCACGAGAATGATGGGCACGTGTGGATTATCAGGCCGGGGCAGGTCGAGCGCGTCTTCGCAGTTCATGATGTTACGATCCTTCAAAAAAGGATCCCCGCTTTCGCGGGGATGCCATCAAATTTATCATAGCAGAGGGAATAATATTATTCCGTCTTGGCCTTATCGCCTTCTTTGACCGGGTCGCCATTGATGTCAAAGCGCTCGATCTTGGCATCATTGCGCCAGCCTTCGACGATCTCGTCCAGGATTTCACGGCGCAGATTGCCTTCGATCATTGGCTTGGCTTGCTCGAATTCAGGTGGCTTGCGTGTGCGCTTGTCTTCCAGCTTGATCACGTGGAAGCCGAACTGGGATTTCACGGGTTCCTTGGTGTAGGCACCTTTTTCCAGACCAAAAGCCGCATCGCCAAATTCCTTGACGACATCCGTCTTGGCGAAATAGCCAAGATCACCGCCATTGGCAGCTGTTGCGTCCTTGGAGTTTTCTTTGGCCAGAGCTGCAAAATCACCGCCATCATTCAGCTTTGTGATGATTTCTTTTGCCTTGGCTTCGTCCTCGACCAGAATATGTGCGGCCTTGGCTTCTTCTGTTTTCGGGAATTCAGCAACCATTTTGTCATAGGCAGCCTTGAGCTTGTCTTCAGTGAGTTGCTTGTCAACTTCCTGCTGAATGAATGTGCTGCGGATGATCTGGGTCTTGGCCATCTCGATCTGTTTCAGGACTTCAGGGTCCTGCGCCAGCTTGTCGGAATCGATCTTGCCTTCAACCAGCTTGCCGTTGATGACCTGCTCCAGTGCCAGCGGGTAGAGCTGTTCAACGGGAAGCTGTCTCATGTTGGGGGGGAGCTGCGTGATGAAGTTGAAAACATCAACGCGTGTGATTTCCTGATCGCCCACCTTGGCCACGACAGGGTTGCCGGGTTTGACTTCTGTTGTGCCGACTTTAGGATCGGCTGCAGCGGCAGCTTCGCCTTCAGCCGCAGGAGCCGCTTCGGCGGTTTCTTCGCCAGCAGCAGGCTGTGTCTCGGAAGCTGCGGATGGGTCAGCCGAGGCTGTTTCTTCCGTGGCAGATGCTTCAGAGCCTTGCTCCGCTGTCATCTGCGTGGAGACGAAAACCAGTCCCGCAACGGCGATAATTGCCAGAAGGGCCAGAATGCCGGTCTTGGCTTTGCCGCTTTTGGCGGACTTGTCATTGGAATTTAGAGTTGTCATATGATTTCTCGATTCATAAGTTAATAACAAAGTGAACGGGGGCAGACTAGACCATCGTTTTGGGGAATTCAAGCGCCTGTGGAGTTTTATCAACGCCTGTTGACGTTAGGCTCACAGAGGCTTATAGAGTACAGACCCATAAAAAGATAAGGTAATCGCATTCCCATGATTTTCACGCTGGCTTCAAAAATTTTCGGCTCCGCGAATGACAGGGTCTTGAAGACGCTCTCCAAGCATGTCGCGCCCATCAATGCGCTGGAACCGCGTTTCGAGGCCATGAGCGATGAAGAACTGCGCGGTATGACGGCTGATTTCCGCCAGCGTCTTGCGGGTGGCCAGACCGAAGATGATATTTTGCATGAGGCCTTTGCCGTGGTGCGCGAAGGCGCCAAGCGCGTTCTGGGCCAGCGTCATTACGATGTGCAGCTGATCGGCGGTCTGGCGCTGCATAAAGGCAAGATTGCGGAGATGAAAACCGGCGAAGGTAAGACGCTGGTGGGTACGCTGGCTGTTTATCTGAACGCCATTTCCGGCAAGGGCGTGCATGTCGTTACCGTGAACGATTACCTCGCACGGCGCGATTCGGCCTGGATGGGGCAGATTTATAATTTCCTTGGCCTGACCGTGGGCTGCATTACGGGCGGATCGTCCGAAGCCGAGCGCCGCGCCGCTTATGCCGCCGATATCACATACGGCACGAATAATGAATTCGGCTTTGATTACCTGCGCGATAACATGAAATTCTCACTGGCGCAGATGGTCCAGCGCAGCGCCTTTAACTTCGCGATCGTGGACGAGGTTGACTCGATTCTGGTGGATGAAGCGCGGACACCGCTGATTATCTCCGGCCCTTCGGAGCGCGCCACGGATCTATACGTGCATGTCGATAAACTGATCCCCCGCCTTGTGGCCGAAGATTACGAGAAGGATGAGAAGCATAAATCCATCATGCTCACCGAGGCGGGTAACGAGCATGTCGAGGAGCTGCTGCGTCAGGAAGGTCTGATGAGCGAAGGCAATATGTATGATGTGCAGAACATCAACCTTGTGCATCACGTTAATCAGGCTTTGCGCGCCCACAAGATTTTCGAGCTGGACAAGGATTACATCGTCAAGGATGGCAAGGTCATTCTGATTGATGAATTCACAGGCCGCATGATGGAAGGCCGCCGCCTGTCCGAAGGCCTGCATCAGGCCATCGAAGCGAAAGAGCGCGTGGACATCCAGACGGAAAACCAGACGCTGGCCTCCATTACCTTCCAGAATTATTTCCGCCTTTATCCCAAGCTGGCCGGTATGACCGGTACGGCCATGACCGAGGCCGCCGAGTTTCAGGAGATCTATAATCTGGGTGTGGTCGCCATCCCAACGCATGTGCCGGTGGCGCGTCATGATGCGGATGATAAAATTTTCCGCTCGCTGGCCGAAAAGGACGAGGCCATCGTCAAAACGATTAAAGAATGTCAGGAGCGCAACCAGCCTATTCTGGTGGGCACAGTCTCGATTGAAAAATCGGAAAGCCTTTCGGCGCGTCTGAAAAAGGCCAAGATTGAGCATAACGTGCTTAACGCCCGTTATCACGAACAAGAGGCCTATATCGTGGCGCAGGCCGGGCGTCCCGGCGCGGTGACGATTGCCACCAACATGGCGGGCCGCGGTACGGATATCAAGCTGGGCGGTAACGCCGATATGCGGATCGAGGCTGAGCTTGGCCCTGAATTTGCGGGCGTTGAATCATCGGAAACACAGCGTATCCGCGATGAAGTCAAACGTGACGAGCAACGTGTGAAGGATGCGGGCGGCCTGTTCGTGATCGGAACCGAGCGCCATGAATCACGCCGTATCGACAATCAGCTCCGCGGTCGTTCAGGCCGTCAGGGCGATCCCGGCGCGACGGTATTCTTCCTCTCGGTTGAGGATGATCTGATGCGTATTTTCGCCGGTGATCGTCTTGAGACACTGCTGAACAGCAGTATTGGCCTTCAGGAAGGCGAGAGCCTTGAGCATCCTTTGATCTCCAAGATGCTCCAGCGCGCGCAGGGTAAAGTGGAATCGATGCATTTCGAGATGCGGAAAAACATCCTGAAATTCGACAACGTCATGAACGACCAGCGTAAGGTTATCTACGAGCAGCGCCGCGAGATCATGGAGGTTGAGGATCTTGAAGACCTCACCCATGACATGCGCCACCAGGTAATCGAGGATATCGTCCGCGCGGCAATCCCTGCACAGGCTTATGCCGAGCAATGGGATACAGCAGGCCTCAAGGTCGAGGTTGCCCGTTTGCTGGGTCTGGATCTCCCCGTTGAGGACTGGGCGCGCGAGGAGGGCATTGCCGATGATGAGATCGAGGAGCGCATCCGTGATGCCTCCGACCGTAAAATGGCGGCCAAGCTGGCCAATTACGGCGCGGATATCTGGCGCAAGACGGAAAAGGCGATTGTCCTTCAGATTCTTGACCAGCACTGGAAAGAACATCTGCTGGCCCTTGATCATCTGCGTCAGGGGATTAACCTGCGCGCCTTTGGTCAGAAGGATCCGTTGAACGAATACAAGACCGAAGCCTTTGCCTTGTTCGAGCAGATGCTGAACATGCTGCGCGAGAGCATCACACAGACGCTTTGTCTGGTGGAGATCGGCATCGAGCAGGATCTGGGCGTTCTTCTGCCACGCCAGCCGCAGGAAATGCGTGAAAGCCGCACCGATCCGGCGTTGATGGGTACGGGCATGGGCGGCGGACAGGATAGCAATGTTCAGTCTTTGCGTGATGCCCAGCGCCCTTTACGCAAGGCGGTCGATAAAAATGATCCATCCACATGGGAAAAAGTGCCGCGCAATTCGGCCTGTCCTTGCGGTTCGGGCAAGAAGTTCAAATATTGCCATGGTGATTTCTCGCAAGGGTTAAAGGCGCTTTAATATCCTGCCATCTTGTCATCACACGCTTTATGCGTGTGATCCATGGATTACACGGACAAGCCGTGTAATGACGTTGTGACTACAACCCCAGCGGATTTTCAGGATCAATCCCGTCCATATATTGCAGGCGGCGATCGACATTGGTTGTCTGATAAACCTTGCCGATCCAGTTGCCGATGATCGCCCGCGCGGAATCCCGCCATGTGTTTTCGATATGGGGGATGATCTCGCTTTCCGGGAAGTTCTCAGGATCGGGATTTTGCTTCCAGCGCTCGATGATCTCCATGGCCTCGGACGAGAAATAATGCAGCGGGAAGGGCACGGTTTCCATCTGCCCTTGCGCCTGCAGCAGCATATCGCGGCGGAATTCCTTCAGCAGGCTCACGGTGTCATATTCCTGATGCCCCTGAAAACACAGCAGGCGAAACCCGTCGCGGCTGGCGGCCATATGCACGCCGCCTTCGAAACTATTCACCAGAATTCGCATCCCGGCCTGTTCGAACTGCGCCCATGACAGCTCGGAATAGCGCGAATGCGGGACATCGAACACGGTGTTCATGCCTTGCACGATGGGGTGGGATCGCTCTCGCACCCGGCTTTTGAAGACGCCAAGGCGTTTATCGGGGAGGCGCGTGCGGACTTGTCCATGCCGGAAATGCATCACGAAATGCGTGGCCATGCAGGCCGTAATGGTCGAGGCCACATTATCCCACGCCCAGTCCATGATCTCCTGCAGGGAATCCCAGAATGGCAGTGTTTCAAACACGTCATTCTCCAGATTGGCGCCCGTGACGATCAATGCATCCAGCCCCTCGGCCTTTAAGGTCTCGAATGTGTCGTAATATTTGGCGATATGCGCCTTGGCCTCGGCCCCGCGCTCCAGTTCCGGGACGGTAAAGGGGCGGACATGCAGCTGGGCGATTTTGTTGCTATCGCCGATCAGCCGGAAAAACTGGCGTTCTGTGGCCTCCAGCGCGGCATCGGGCATCAGGTTCAAAAGGCCGATATGCAGGGCGCGGATATCCTGCGTGGCGGCGCGTTCCGGGGCCAGAACCGTCTGGCCTTCCTGCCGCAGCCGCTCGAAAGAGGGCAATCCGTTATGCGCGATCAAGGGCATAAGTCAAAATCCTTGTTTTTAAGGCCCTGAATGATTAGAACCTGATATCATGTTTAATAAAATCTGCATCATCGGTCTAGGGCTTATCGGCTCTTCCATCGCGCATAATATACGCGCCGGGAAACTGGCGCAGGTCCTTGTCGCGGCCGATATCAATCCGAAGGTCTGCCAGAAGGTGCTGGAGCTCAACCTTGCCGATGATGTGACCACCAGCCTTGCCAAGGGCGTGGAGGATGCGGATCTGGTGATTTTATGCTCGCCCGTGGGCACGATGGCCGTGGTGGCCGAGGCGATTGCGCCTTACCTGAAAGAGGGCGCGATCGTAACCGATGTCGGCTCGGTCAAGGGCGCGGTGGTCAAGGCGCTGGAGCCGCGTTTGCCCGCCCATGTCGATATCGTGCCGGGACACCCCATTGCGGGAACGGAGAATTCTGGCCCTGAATCCGGTTTCAAGGCGCTGTTCGAGGGGCGCTGGTGCATTTTAACGCCGCTGCCCCAGACCAGCATTCGCGCCGTTGAAAAGGTCACGCATTTCTGGGAGGCCTGCGGCGCGAAGATTGAGCTGATGGCCCCCGAACATCATGATCTGGTGCTGGCGATTACCTCGCATCTGCCGCATTTGATTGCCTATACGATTGTGGATACCGCCAATAATCTTGAGGATGATATCAAATCCGAAGTGATCAAATTCTCGGCCTCGGGTTTCCGCGGTTTTACGCGGATCGCGGCCTCCGACCCGGTCATGTGGCGGGATGTGTTTTTGAACAACAAGGATGCGGTGCTGGATATCCTTCAGCGCTTCACCGAAGACCTGACCGAGATGCAAAAGGCGATCCGCAAAGGGGATGGCGATCATCTCTTCAGCGCCTTTACCCGCACGCGCGCCATTCGCCGTCAGGTTACCGATCTGGGCTCGGAAACCCTGCCATCACCGCGCCGCGAAGGCATAGACTAGAATTTCCTGATCAGAAACGGCCCGGCATAAAGGGCGTTGTTATCAAGGCTCAGCTTCACATGCGCCACGCCTTCCGCGTCCTGTAATCCCGCAAAGGCTGCGGCCGCGAACATGGCAGGTTTTTGCTCGATAAATCCATCGGCGGCTAACATGCCAATCAGCTGGGCGCTGTTTTTCACGGCCACATCCAGATCAAGGCCGGGCGGATTTGTATCAAAACGGTATGAGCCTTCGCCATTGGCTTCGAAAGCATCCTTTGTCAGTTTCAGGGAATGAATGACAACGCTGCCCGTCCAGACTGTAAACCGCGCGGAAACATTGTTTGTAACAAAAGGCTTTTCGTATTCGAATGATTTATAGGTAACGCTCTCGGCCTCGATAGCGGCGGGGACAAAAGGGATCGGCCAGGCCCAGGCTTTGAGATTGTTAAGCTCAAGATTGAATTTCGGGCTGGTCAGGTAATCCTGATCGGCTGTGATGGTGATCGGCCCGGGATAGCCGCCAATATGCAGACCCTCGATATGGCGCTCAACGGGGCCTTCGATACGGGCGGTGAGATGCAGATTGTAATATTGCTTTTTGACTTCCCCGGCCAGCGCAAACCATGTGGCGGTATAGATCGCAAACAGCAAAAGAGCCGATACGCCCCATACAAAGGCTGCGGGCAGGCTGATCATATTCTTTTCGCACTCAATGGCTTCATGCAGCAAAGCTTGAGAGGCGCTTTCGACATCATTTGTGATTTTCGCCAGCAAGTTACCGCGCTCCATGCCCGGCTCAATGGCAGGCAGGAATTCAAAAATCACGCGCCCCGGACGTTTCAGCAGCCCCCTCTTTGGCCAGAAATATCCGGTATTCAGGGCCATCGGTACGATGGGCAGGTTTGTGGCATCCTGAATGCGGGCCACTCCGACCTTATAGGGTTTTTGCTCCGCGCTCATATCAACGGGCACGCGCGTGCCTTGGGGGAAGATAATGATGGGGCGGCCCTGTTCCTTCATGCGGATGGCGCCTGCCTGAATCGAGGCAATGGCGGCTTCCGGGCTGGATCGGTCAATGGCGATAACATCTGATTTTTTGACGAACTGCCCCCAGATCGGAATGGAAAGCAGTTCTTTTTTCAAGATAATTGCCGGATCGCGAAACAGGATATGCAGCTTCATCGTCTCATAGGCGGATTGATGCTTGGCCGCCACGATATAGGGGTCGCTGGCGGGCAGATGTTCCGCGCCGCGTACCTCGTAATCAAGGCGCATGATATGGCGCTCCAGCCAGTACACGGCCTCCAGCCAGCCAACGACGATATTCAGGAATTGCTTGCGCGGCAAAAACATCCCCGGCAGGCATATCAGGCAGGCTAGGGCGGTTACGCCGTAAAACGAGGCTGTAAAGACAATCGAGCGAAGCGGGTATGATTTCATGCCTTCTTATACGCCGGGCCGGGCGGCTTGTAAAAAGACTTTGTAAAAACCGCTTTACATGAGAATGGTTCTCATTTTATAAGATGTCATAAAACAGGGAAATTTAATTAATGTCATTGGACCCCAAAGCCGCACAGACCTTGCGTAAGCTTTTCAGCGCCCATGCTGGCCAGTATCCTTATCTGCTGCCCGAGGCCGAGATATTGTTTGAAAATTCAGGCGGCAGTAAAATGCGCTTCCACGCCAATGACCCTTTCGAGACCGCCAAAATTCTGATGCATCTGCAGGCCCATGATGGCAACGGGGTTTTTGATCGCAAGTTGCAGAATGGCTCGCTGGCCCCGATTTCATTTCGTATGCATAAACGTGTACGCCTTGAACCTGATGCCAAGGAGCATGTTATGCCAGCCTTTAATATTGCCTATCAGGCGCTGGAGGAGGAGGGGCATCTCTGGATTTCCGACCCTGAGAATAATAAATATTTCTGGCTGGGCGATGAAAAAATTGATGACCGTCCGCCCATGACTTTTCACGCGCCAAAACTCAGTGACCTTATCGAGACTTTGTGGCGGGCGGGTAATAGCTGGCAGCGTGTGAATTTCATGACGCATGTCCCGCGCCTTAAGGTACATGTTAACCCTAATCATGCCAGTATGCCGGGGCAGGGGTGAATTCCTAGCGGAAATTCTTCTGCAGGATGCGCGCCAGCAACTTGTGATATTCCGTGATGGATTGCCGCCAGAAGCGTTCTTCTTCGGGTTTGAGATCATTTTTGGCTACCGGGTGCTGAATGATCCTGATATCCGGCGAGAGGATATCAAATTCCAGTATCGAGCGCGGCATGTGATAGGCCGAGGTCACAAGGCGAATGGATTTGATGTGCTTTTCCTCGATCCATTTTTTGGTTTCGCTGGCATTGCCGATAGTGGTCTCGGCTTCATATCCCAATGTCAGGCAGCAAAGCGGCAGTGTTTTTTCGCCCTGCCATTCGGCCATGATTTCCTGCGGTTTGACATCCTTGTGCACGCCGCTGATGAATAATTCGGGAGCCAGACCTTCGGCCCAGAGCGCAAGCCCTGTCTCGATGCGGTAATCATCACCTGTCAGGATAACAATGGCATCTGTTTTTTCCGTGAGATTGTCAGGGCGGATGGAATAAACCCACATCAGATAGGCAACATAGCCACCCACCCAAAGAAGGATCATAAAAAGTCCGGCGCTGATAAGATATTTCAAAAATTTCATGGCATCAGCGATAATTCTTTTAAAACGGTGCGCCGCGCCGCGCCGACCGCAATCGCGCAAACCAGAACCGGCAACAGCGCCAATGCGGTGATGTGAATAGGGCTGGGCAGAAGATCAGGCAGCAATCCTGCTGCGCCCGATCCGCCGATCAGGCGAATGATGATGATCGTGATAATGCCGGCGGTTGCGCCTGCGATGGCGCCTTGCGCGGCCATGATCAGGGCGTGGCGCTGGAATTGGCGGGCGATATAACCATCACTTGCGCCCATCAGATGCAAAAGCTCGACATCCTTTTTGTGAATGGCAATGCGGGATTTGATCGCGCCCGCGATCGCTGTGGCGGTTGTTACGCCGATAATCAGGGCAATGGCCAGCGTGGCAAATTGCAGTGCGCCTGTAAAACGCAGGATATCCGCTAGCCAGCTTTGATGTGTGTCGATCTGGATGTTGCCGGCAATGCTTTTCAAATCCTTTTCGATATCGGCCAGGAGCGCTTCACTGGAATCCTCAAGGCTGACCGAAACAAGGCCGGGCAGGGTGATTTCTTCCATCGCGATATCCTCGCCCAGCCATGGTGAAACCAGCGCCTGAATATCAGCATCGCTCAGAATTTTAATGTCATGAATGCTTTGGCGGTCTTTTAATTTAAGCGCGGTCTTGCGGGCCAGCTCTGCAATATCTTCGCGGCTACGCATGGATCCCGATCCGTTATCCGCCGGAATTTCAACGGTCATTTTATTCTCTAGTCCCGAGGACCAGCGTTCGGAAACGGAGGAAAGCAAAAAGCTGCCCAGCAGCGTCATCAGCGCCAGAAATGTCATGAGGCCGATCAGCAGGACAAGGAAATCCGCGCCGGAATCCTTGTTCAGCGGCAAATCATAGCGCCGCTTGCCATCACTTACGCCCAGTTTTCTTTCTTTCCTGCGAAATGCCATGGCCCTAGAACACTCCCTGGATTTTCTTCTGGATCCAGTTCTTTGGCGCCTCGATTTTCAAGGAGCCTGAATCAAGGATCATGCGCGGATGCCCGAATTTATCCATGATGTGCTGGCTGTGTGTGGCGATCACGATGGTTGTGCCCATGCGGTTGAGCTGTTCGAAAAGATTCATCAAACGGAATCCGATTTCATCATCAAGGTTTCCGGTCGGTTCGTCAGCCAGCAAAAGTTTCGGGCGGCCGATAACGGCTCTGGCAATGGCCACGCGCTGCTGCTGTCCCCCTGATAATGTTTGCGGCAGGGCGTTTTTGTAATCGCCAAGACCCACCCATTCCAGAAGCTCGCTCACGTTATTTCTGATCTCGCGTTCAGGCCGCCCTAAAATACGTAGCGGCAGCGCCACATTGTCAAAGGCTGACAAATGCGGCAGCAAACGAAATTCCTGATAAACAACGCCAATGCGCCGGCGGATGGGCGCGAGTTTTTCGCGCGGCAGGTCATTGATATTGTGATCGAACATGGTCACAAGGCCGCGTGTGGGTCTGCGTCCTAAAAACATGAGATTCATCAGCGAGGTTTTACCCGCGCCGCTGGGGCCGGAAAGGAAATGGAACGACCCCGGTTCCAGAATGAAATTGATATCGCTCAATACTTCCGGGCCAACACCGTAACGAAGGCCGACATGCTCGAATTTGATCATGGCTTTGTTTCTCCTTCTGTTTGCGCGCGGGCGGCTGCGGCCTGTGCATCCAGCATCACCTGCAGCGCCTTGGCACGTTTATAGGCATTCTCGATCTTTAGGGCCGCCTTGTACGATTCTGCAAACATTTCCTTCTTGGTAAAGATACCCGATGTAATCTCATAGGCCTTGTTGCGAAAGGCAATGCTTTCAATAAAGCCGATGCTTTTCATGGCAGAATCAAAATCCCCGGCCTCGGCCTGTATTTCGGCGGTCTCGGCATAGGCCTTGTGACGCAGCGCATCGTTTTTCATGCTGGCGGCTGTTGCCCACGCCCCTTCGTTATCGCCGGCAAAGGCCTGGCTCATGGCGATATAGGTCAGGGCAATCGCAAAGGATGGCTCATGCGTGATCTTGTCAGCCTCGGCGCGCAGGCGCGCAAAAACTTCATCAGCCTCTGCCTTGGGTTTGTTCAGGTCAGCCAGCGCCATGCCAATACCGCGAATGGTCATGGCACGTGTGTCGGGTGTTTCAACCTGCGGGATAATGGCGATGGCCTCATCAATCTTGCCATCGGCCGCATAGGATTTGGCCAGTTCGCGCAAGGTCTGGTCGCGCCAGTTTTTATTTTCAATCTTGGGGGCGTTCTGGGCAATCTGGCCCATAATGCACAGGCGGTCCGTGAGCGCACATTCCTGCTGGGCGGGCGGGGTGCTTGCTTCATCATCGGCCTGCTGCTGGGCGCGCGCAGCATTATGACCAGCGCCAAGAAGCGCCGCGGCTATGCCGAGAATCGGAAGAGTTTTTATAATCATACCATCATCATCAGGCGCTTATGTTTTCCGCGGCTAACGCGGCGGGTTGCCGGATGTGTCCTTTGCCCTTATAAATACTAAATCGGCAACGCGATTAAAAGACCTACATGATATTAACCTGTCCGAATTGCACAACTCGTTTTCTGCTGCCGGCGCAAACGCTTGCGCCGCAGGGCCGCAAGGTGCGCTGTTCGTCCTGCCGCGAGATGTGGTTCCAGCTTCCCGATCCGCAAGAGCTTGAAGAGGCCGGGCGCAGAATGTTCGATGAGATCCCCAAGGCGGTAAAGCCTGTGCCGCCGGGTTCATCACTGCCTACGCTTAAAGATGATGAGAATGGCGGTACTGCACGCGGACGTGTTCTGACGGCCATATCCGGCGTATTGGCAATTTTCGTGATTTCATTATTGGGTTTGTATCTGTTCGCGCATCAGGTCATGGCACGCCTGCCGGCCAGTGCGCCGTTATATGCCATGGCCGGGATCGCGCCTGTTTTGCCGGGTGAGGGGCTGGTCTTTGACCGTTTGAGGGCCGTGGCGGAACCGGCCGGGGACCATGCCGAGAAAATTTCCGTATCCGGGCAGATCATCAACCTGACGGATTCGGATATAAGGGTTCCGCGCATCGAATTTGAGCTGCGCGATTCTGCCAATGTGCCGCTGGCGCGTTGGATGGTTGAAGCGCCCGCGCCAAAAGTCGATGCGGAAGGCTCTGTTGAGTTTTCATTTTCCTATGAGAATAAGGCGCTGAACGCCTCGCAGGCCAATATTCGTTTCATGATGGGAAACAGCCAGCCCATTGCTTTTAAAACTGACGCAGAAGGCGCTCAAAATACTCCAGCTCCTCACGGGGGCGCTCCAGCTCCCCTGAACGCTGACGAAGAATCCGCAAAATCTCCTCCACACGCTTCCGCTGCGCCTCATCCGGAATCTTCACCGTCGAATTCGGAGACGGAGGACCATTCCGGTTCCCCCCACCATACGGGCGCCCCAGCGGATCCTGCTTCGAACCACCCCCCGGCTGCCGATCACCATTAAGCGCCATGCCCATGGCGGCCATTTCCTGCATGCGCTCCTCGAACATTTTGTTCAATTCTTCCTGCGCCTGTTTCAGGTATTCAATGGCCTTGGTCTGATGTGGTGTGGAGAGATCAGGATTGTTTTCCCCCAGAAATTGCGAGGATGAACGCATTTCCTGTTCGGCAAGACCCATGGCTTCAGGAATTTTCCCCAAAGCCTCGCTGGTATCCATCATCAGCTGGCCAAGAATAAAGCGCAAAGCTTCCTGCTCGGCCTTGTTCATGGCGGTGCTTCCGGCCTGTGCCTCGCCGCTTTTATGATCCTGCGTTGAAGGCGGCGGCGGCAAATCGCTTAAGCCCCATTGCTCGATCAGCCCGGTATCGGGTTCGATGAAGCTGCCGAAATTTTGCCGGACATCGTTGTCTGTGTCTTCGATCTGCTGCTTGGTCTGATCGAGAAGCTGTTGCTGGCGGTCGATCAGCTCCTGCAATTCGTTGACGCCGTCCTGCATGGCCTGCATGTCCTCAGGCAAGGGCTGGGCCATGTTGGGGTTCAGCAGGTCCAAAAGGCGCTGAAGCTGGGAGAGCATGTTCTGCGCCTTGCCGGTCTCGCCTTTCATCATCTCCGATTGCATCTGGCGCATGAAATCTTCCAGCGCTTGCGGATCTATGGCCTCGGCGAGGCGTTCCGGCGAGAGTAGCGGCAAGTCCTGACCTTCTGCGAGCTTTTTCTGGAGTTCTTTTTGCAGCTCCAGAAGATAAGCCTCCATGGCGCTTTTGAGTTCATTCATCAACTCGGCGATTTTCTCGTCGGATAAATCAGGATTGCTGATGGAATCTTCCAGCGCCATTTGCGCCTGCCTAAGGTTACGCGCCGCAAGGCTTAAATTGCCATCTTCAATCCGCAGCGCCGTATCCCACAGCAGCGCCATAACGCTGCGCACCGATGCAAGGCGCGTATCGCCGCTTTGCGGCTGGGCATAAAAAAGACGGGAGGCCGCAATGCGGATCGCCAAAAAGACAATACCATCACCCTGAAAATCAGCCGGGTAAGCCAGCAGGCCTTCCAGTTCCTTGACCAAAGGCTCGAACGCGCCGCCCGGTGTCCAGGCAAGTTGCTTACGCAGCGCCACCAGCTTCTTGGCGATGGGGTGCTGGAAATCGCGTTCGGGCAGGGTAATTTCAATGGTTTTAAGGGCTGTTTTCTGGCCGATCAAATCTTCGGCCTCGATATCAATATGCACCGGCAGGCCGGCCCACGGGTTATCTGTGAAATCGTATAAAGGCTCCAGTTTGAAATCCTTGCCGGGCGGCGACATGATGGATCGGTTTTGTTCTTCCGGGTAACCAATGGGCGCGTCCTCAACCACCGGATCAAGGATCATGCGGGTGCGAATGGCCTTGACGCCGTAATCATCAAAGACGCTCAAAGGGATCTGAATCTGGCCATCGGCTATAATTTGCGGCTCTTTATATTCCGGTTCCGGCGGCGCGGGGGGCGTTTCCTGCACATCTTCGGGAGTCTGTTCTTCTCCGGGCGCATCCTGTTTGAAAATATCATCTTCGGGGCGGACTGAATCCGCGTGATTTTCGGCCTCGGCCTCGGATTCGGCTTCTTCTTCCGGCAGGTTTTCTTCTTGATCTTGATCTTTTTCAGCCAGCTGCAGCGATATGACGGGCGGCGCGTCGGGCAGGACATTAAATTCAAAAGAAACGCGGGTGATAAAAAACTGGCTTAAGGCAAAACGCTGCGGTTTTTCTGGTGCGGTGGTGGATGAATTGGCGATTGTCATCTCCAGCCCATAAAGACCATCCCCCAGATCATCCAGCTTTTTTGTGATATCGCCGATATGCGCGACGGGGCGTCCGAAGGCGCTGTTGACATGGATTTTAAGAACGCTTTGCGCGGGGATGTTCTGGATATCGGGCAGATGGCCGCTGCCTTGCAGGACAATCTGCTCTGCGCCGGTGTAATCAGGCGGGGTGATGGTAACGATGATGGCCGGGGCGGTGCTGATTTGCGCGCCAAGATCAAATGGCATAAATCCGGCACGCAGGCGCTCGTTCCATTCCGGCCCGGCCACGGCATAGCCACCAAAAGCCACCAGCAAGGCCATTAATCGCAGCGCATACGGGTCGGCAGAGGCTAGTTTCGAGCGCCATTGCGGAATTTTCAGGCGGGCGATAAGCCCCTCACGCCGTAATCTCTCGCGCCGCCAGAGCGGACTTTCCTGCGCGAAGGCCGGGCTGTCTTTTTTCTCGGACAGGGGGCGATGGAAAATACCGCTCTCGCGCTCCAGCCGTCTGTCGATATCAACAAGGCGCGGCCAGCGGAATTTACGCAGATCCAGTGCCAGAAAATAAATAACGCCCGCCGCATAAGCCGACCAGAATATATATATCCCTGATTGTTGAAACAGGCCCGGCGCATCTAACATAAACAGGCCGGCCAAAAACGCGCTCCAGAAAAATACCCGCCACAAGGCTCCGCGCAAACTTTCTGCCGCCAGAAACAGCGCAGTCATCACGCGAAAGAAGAAAATCTTCATACGTGTCAGAACATCATATCGCGGCTCAGGTGATATCGGCATCCGCATCGGCTGGTTGATGATAACAGGTTTAAATTAGAGCCATTCCGGGATGGCTTCGTCTTTCATTATATCCTCTATTCGCTGGCGATGGCGAATGAGTGCGATTTTATCCCCGTCTATCATCACCTCGGCGGGCAAGGGACGCGTGTTATAATTCGAGGCCATGGCTGATCCATACGCGCCGGCGCTGTGAATAACGGCCAGCTCGTCTTCGCGGATTTCCGGCATGGCGCGGTCCTTGGCGAATGTGTCACCGCTCTCGCAGATCGGGCCGACAACAGTATAGCTCTGCTCCGGGCGGTCAAAATGCGCGGCCGGGCCGATGCGGTGATAGGCCTCGTATAGTGTCGGGCGGATCAGGTCATTCATTCCGGCATCCAGAACAAGGAAATTCTTCTCGCCGGTTTCCTTTACATAGAGTGTGCGGGTCAGAAGAATTCCTGCATTCCCGACCATATATCGTCCCGGCTCCATCTGGATCTCGGTTTCCAGCGGGACGATGATGTCGTTCACCCAGCGGGCATATTCTTTCAGGTCCAGCAGCTTTTCATCATTATAGATAATCGGGAAGCCGCCCCCGATATCAAGGCGCTCAACAGAATACCCATGGCTGCGAAGGCTGGTAACCATCTCGGCCAGCGTTTCAAATCCGGGTTTGAAGATTTCGGCGTTCGAGACCTGCGATCCGATATGCATGGAAATGCCCACGGGCTCGACATGGTCAAGGCGCTTGGCGATTTCATAGATTTCCAGCAGGCGATCGGCAGGCAGGCCGAATTTATCGGTTTTGCGGCCTGTTGATATTTTGCTGTGGCCGCCGCCGGACAGATTGGGGTTGAGGCGGAACAGGACCTTGACGATCTTGCCCATTTCGCCGGCGATCTTGTTGACATGATGCAGTTCTGGAACAGATTCAATGTTGAGCTGATGAATGCCGGCATGCAGGCAATCAATGATTTCCTGTCTGTTCTTGCCAAAGCTGGTGGAGATGATTTTCTCTGGCTTGAATCCGGCCTGCAATCCTTTATACAGCTCACCTTCCGAGACGATCTCAAGGCCCGATCCCAGATTATTGAGCAGTTTCAAGATGGCGACATTCGTATTGGCTTTGCAGGCATAGCATAACAAGGGCTGGCGGTCGGCGGGCAGGGTCTCTGCCAGTACGTTTTTCAAGGTCTCGAACTGGCTGCGGATGACGGAGGCGCTATAGACATAGGTTGGCGTGCCGAATTCTCGCGCGATATCGGGCAGGGCAATGTTATCGGCATGCAAAATGCCATTTTTAACGGTAAAGCCGTTCATGGGGGTCCTTTAAGCTGTATTCAATAAGTCTTTAGCGCGTGGAGCCGACGCCGCCGCCGGGGATGGGGTCGGTTCTGACATCGGGATATGTGGCCGGATGGGCCGGGTCGCCTTTGATATTGTCCGGTTTTACGCCGCATCCGCCCAGCAGGGAGCACGCACCGATCATAAGCAGGGCCTTTTTCATTCTATCAAGCATCCTTATTCGCAATGTGGTTTAAGCCAATCTTATGGTTTTGTAGCGCAAATTGCCTGACAAAATAAAGGCGGAATAAGAAATACTTAAGAGAATTCATATAAGAATCGCTTAGTATTGGCCGCTGATTTGAACAATTTTTAACCGCTTTTATGGGATAATGGCACATATGGGGGAACAGGCGGCCGAAAAAATCTCGCAGGATCAATTGGATGCTATGGTGCGTCTGCATGGCCGTTTCCTGGAAGGGCGGCTGGGCGGCAGGCGCGCGGCGCTGAAAAATACCGATCTTTCCGGGCTTTCTCTTAAAAATCAGGATTTGCGCCAGTCTAATTTCATGGGCTGCCTGATGGTGTCCATGGATTTATCAGGGGCCAATTTTCAGGAAGCCTGCCTTTATGCCTGCGATATGAGTAATTCCAATCTGGATAACACCAAATTTATCCGCGCCGATCTGCGGGGGGCGCGGATTGAAAATGCCTCGCTGGCCGGTGCTAATCTGGAAAAGGCCGATCTGCGTGTGGGCGGTTTCAGCGATGCTGGCGGCTATGACAGCGGCAAGGCCGTGAATTTCCGGGGCGCTAATCTATCCGGTGCCAAGCTGGCCGGGACATTGGCCGGGAAGGCTGATTTTTCCGATGCCATCATGGCCGGGGCCAATATCTCCAATGCCGACCTCACGGGCGCTCAGTTCGAGGGCGCGGATTTATCCAATGCCGAGATTGCCGGGGCCAAGCTGTTCGGCGCGAATATGAAATCTACTATTTTGACAGGGGTGGAGCTTGGCGATCTGAAGAAATCCCATGCGGATATCACAGGCTCCATTACCGATGAAAATGTCGGGCGCTCGGTTTCCGAGCTTGATACACCGCTGGCCAAGATGATTGAAAACCACAAGGCCTGGGTTGGTTCCGCCGGGCAAGCGGGCCAGCAGCTGGATCTGAGCAATGTCGATATGCGCTTGCTCCGGTCTCTTAAGGAAGAGGCCATGACCGCTATCCGGGCGGTGGGGGCCAAGTTTTTCGGCATGAATTTGTATAAAATCCAGCTGCAAAGCGCGGTTTTGGATGAATCTGATTTCCGCAATTGCGATCTGGAAAATGCTGATCTGCGCGGATCGAGCTTCAAGGGCGCGCAGTTTTCGCATTCCAATCTGAAAGGGACGAATTGCAGTTCGCTGCTATTCGGGGCTGGGAATGCCACCAAACGGTTTAATCCCTGTAATTTCGAACGCGCCAAGTTCCGTTACAGCAATTTGCGGGATGCACAGATGAAAAGCGCCATTTTCCATGGGGCTGATCTGTCTTTTGCCGATTTCACGGGCGCGGATTTACGGGATGCCGATTTTTCGGGGGCCATTCTTAATAAGACCATTTTCGAAGGCGCTCAGCTTGAGGGCGCGGTTTTTGACCGCGATGAATCAAAGCCCGTATTTAAGATCGGCGGCAATACGGAAAGTTCTTCGGAATAGGTCTGGTTGTTGGCGGCTTTACCTCCGCGCAATTTTATGTCCATATAAGGCCATGCCGCTCCCCAGTACACTTGCTGATCTTTACAAGGCCCTCAAGGCAGAATTGAGGGCGTACGCGCCGGATTCCGCTGATCTGGAGGCTAGGTGGATTCTGGAAAAAAGAATGAGCATCCGCTGGTCGGATATTATCGCGTCGCCAGAAAAGCCCGTTGATTCTGAAAAAATCAGCCTTATTGAAAATGACATGAAGGCGCGGGCGGCCGGGCAGCCACTTTCCCGAATCTATGGCGCGCGGGAATTCTGGGGGTTGGAATTTACCCTGAATGAGGCCACGCTTGATCCGCGGCCAGATACGGAGACGGTTATTCGCCGGGTGCTGGATGTGTTTATTGACCGAAATGCGGTGCTGGAAATCCTTGATTTGGGAACCGGAACGGGTTGTCTGCTGTTGGCGGTTCTGTCGGAATATAAAAACGCGCAAGGCCTTGGCGTTGATCTCGCGCCCCGCGCGCTGGAGGCCGCCGTCACAAATGCCGCGCGTCTGGGGCTTGCAGAACGTGCGTCTTTTGGCTGTGGATCGTGGTTTGATGCGGTTCCGGCGGGTGCGGCGTATGATTTGATCCTATCCAACCCTCCTTATATTCGCGAATCCGTGATACCGGAACTTGAGCGCTCTGTGCAGAATCATGACCCGATTCTGGCACTTTCAGGGGGGGCGGATGGCCTGGATGCCTATAAAAACATTTTTTTGCGCCTTGGTGATTTTTTAAAACCGGCCGGAGCAGCTTTTTTTGAAATCGGTTTCGATCAGGCTGATGACGTGGTGCGACTCGCGAGGAATGCTGGATTTTCCGTACAGGGTGTATTCCCCGATTCGGCAGGGCTGGCGCGGGTTGTAGAAATCAGGCATGGGGATAAGTTGTAAAAAAAGAGCTTGATTGCTTGAATGAAATTCGGCCGGGGCTGTATTTTGAAAATGTTCGCGGACGGGACAAACATAAAACCTTAGGGAAGATGTTTTAGTCCGGGGCTTAGAAACAAGGTAATTTCAATCCGTCCGGAAATGGACAAGATTGTTGGAAAACACGTACGTAATAGTGTACGCTGTACGTGTAATGCTGTGTGTTGCTTGAAAAACATATAACGATAAATGGAACAATAAAAGTTATGAGACACGGATCTTCAAATAGACGCCACCGCAATCGGGGCAGCAATGGCGGCGCCCGCCGAAGCGGCGGCAATCAGAAAACGCAGGTATTCGACAGCAACGGCCCGGATGTACGCATTCGTGGTACGGCCTATCAGGTCTGCGAGAAATATCTGGCACTGGCCAAGGATTCTCAAGCCGCTGGCGATGTCATCCTCTGGCAGAGCTATTTGCAGCACGCCGAACATTATCAGCGCATGATCAATTCATGGGCCGAGGAAGATGGATATGATGATGAAGGCGACGAGGTGGATGAAGCCGCCGTCAATGCCGAGCAGCGTCACAGCCAGAACCGCCGTCCGCATATCGACCAGGCGCAGCAAGGTCAGTCTCATCAGGGACAGCAGCCGCGCCGCGATCAGCAGCAACAAGGCCAAGGGCAGCGTAAGGCGTCTCAGGATGATTTATCCTTGCCTTCCAGTATCTTGGGCGGTTTTTCTAAATCCGACCCTCAGAAACAGGCGGAAATGGAATCTTCATAAATTTTTGCTCATAATAGTTGAGTAAAAGGATTTTAAAGCGGCCTTTGTGCCGCTTTTTTATTAAATTTTGATTTTAATTCATCCAAATTCGCATTAGCGCGTTATAAATAATGTAGGATTGATTGTAAAAGGCAGGAGCCCGGTATGGAATTCGATAAATTCACCGAAAAATCGAAAAGTCTGCTGCAAAAAGCGCAGACTCTGGCAATGCGTTCGCGTCATCAATCGCTGGAGCCCGAGCATCTTCTGAAGGTGATGCTGGAGGATGAGGATGGGCAGGCGGTTAAGCTTTTGAGCGCTTCGAATGCGGATGCTGGCGCATTGCGCCGTGATATTGACCGCGCCGTGGCCAAGTTTCCGGTTGTCGAGGGGCCGGGCGCGGGCGGATTGCGTATTTCAAGCGATCTGGCAAAAATCATTGATAACGCATTGAATTTGGCTGAAAAATCGGGTGACAAGTTTGTTACTGTCGAGCGCATTCTGCAGTCCATGGTGCTGGCGAAGAAAACCGATGTGGCCGGGTATCTGGAAGAGGCTGGGGCGACCGATCGCAAGCTGAATGACGTGATCAACACCAAGCGCAAGGGGCGTACAGCCGATAGCGCCACATCCGAGGACCAATTCGAAGCCTTGCAGAAATATGCCCATGATTTTACTGCCATGGCGCGGCAGGGCAAGCTTGATCCCGTGATTGGCCGGGATGAGGAAATCAGGCGTACGGTGCAGGTTCTCTCACGCCGGACCAAGAATAATCCCGTCCTGATCGGGGAGCCCGGCGTGGGCAAGACGGCCATTATTGAGGGCCTCGCCCAGCGTATTATCAATGGCGATGTTCCTGAAAGTCTGAAGGATAAGCGCCTGATGTCATTGGATTTAGGGGCGCTGCTGGCCGGGGCGAAGTTCCGCGGTGAATTTGAGGAGCGGCTTAAGGCTGTACTTGATGAAATTCGCGCAAATGCCGGAGAAATAATACTTTTTCTGGATGAGCTTCACACGCTTGTCGGGGCTGGTAAGGCGGATGGGGCGATGGATGCGTCCAATATGTTAAAGCCAGCTTTGGCGCGGGGCGAATTGCACATGGTGGGCGCAACCACGCTGGATGAATACCGCAAGCATATCGAGAAAGATGCGGCGCTGGCGCGGCGCTTTCAACCCGTATTTGTCTCTGAGCCAACAGTTGAAGATACGATATCTATCCTACGGGGATTAAAGGAAAAATATGAATTGCATCATGGTGTACGCATCACCGATGGCGCGATTGTGGCGGCGGCGACACTGTCGAACCGTTATATCACTGACCGTTTCCTCCCCGACAAGGCGATTGACCTCGTGGATGAGGCGTCCTCGCGTCTGCGGATGCAGGTGGATTCCAAGCCGGAGGAAATTGATGAGATTGACCGGCGTATCGTACAGCTGAAAATCGAGCGCGAGGCCCTGAAGAAAGAATCCGACAAGGCCTCGAAAGACAGGCTTGTCCGTCTGGAGGAAGATCTGGGGGAGCTGGAGGCGAAATCCGCGGATCTGACAGGCCAATGGAGGGCCGAGAAGGAAAAGCTTAATTCCGCCCAGAAATCCACCGAAGAGCTTGACCGGGCGCGTATGGAGCTGGAGCAGGCCGAGCGCGAGGGTAATTGGGCGCGGGCCAGCGAGATTAAATATGGCAAAATCCCTGAATTGGAGAAAAAACTGGCGCTGGCCGCCGAAACTTCGCAGGCTAATCTGATCAATGAAGAGGTCACCGATAGTGATATCGCCAGTATCGTCAGCCGCTGGACGGGTGTGCCTGTCGATAAGATGCTGGAAGGCGAGCGTGAAAAGCTGCTGGGCATGGAAGAAAAGCTGGCCCAGCGCGTGGTCGGGCAGGATGAGGCGGTCAAGGCCGTATCCAATGCCGTACGTCGGGCGCGATCCGGTCTGCAGGACCCGCGCCGTCCGATTGGTTCTTTCCTGTTTCTGGGGCCGACGGGCGTGGGTAAGACGGAATTGACCAAAGCGCTGGCCGAGTTTTTATTCGATGACGATACGGCCATGATCCGGCTGGATATGTCTGAATATATGGAAAAACACGCCGTCTCGCGTATGATCGGCGCGCCGCCGGGCTATGTGGGGTATGAGGAAGGCGGGGCGCTGACCGAAGCCGTACGCCGCCGTCCCTATCAGGTTATTCTGTTCGATGAGGTCGAAAAGGCGCATCCGGATGTCTTTAACGTCCTGCTGCAGGTTCTGGATGATGGTCGCCTGACTGACGGGCAGGGCCGGACTGTGAATTTCAGCAATACGGTCCTGATCATGACGTCCAATCTGGGGGCGGAATATCTGGTCAATCAGGCCGAAGGCGAGGATGTCGAGGCCGTACGCCCACAGGTTATGAATGCCGTACGCGCGGCTTTCCGGCCGGAATTCCTGAACCGTATGGATGAAATCCTGCTCTTCCGCCGTCTTGGCCGCGCGCAAATGGCCGGAATCGTGGATATTCAGCTTGAATACCTGCGAAAATTGCTTCAGGCCCGTGAAATTAGGCTGGTCATGGATAATGCCGCCAAGGGCTGGCTGGCCGAGAAGGGTTATGATCCGGCTTATGGGGCAAGGCCTTTGAAGCGGGTGATTCAGAATCATGTTCAGAACCGTCTGGCCGAGATGATCCTCAAGGGGGAAATCCCGGATGGGGCCTCTGTGAATGTAAGTGCCAAGGCCGGACATCTGGAGTTTACGGTCCTGCCGGCGGCGGCCAATACGGGGCAATCTCCTGCGCCCGGACCGGCCAAGGGTAAAAGCGCGGCCTGACCGCAACATTGCGGGCGGGCATTGCCTTAAGCGCCGGATTTGGATAAACTTGTCCTCAAGCGCCTCGTTCTTTGGCGCGCCTGCCTTCGCCTCTATTCAACCTCTGTTTTTCCGGTTTTGTGACATGATCAAGAAATCCTGCGCCTTGTTATCGGTTTTTCTGCTGGGGGCCTGCGCCTATGCCATGAATGAAAGCAACCAGCCCTTGACCGTCCTTACGCCCGGTACGGAAGGGGCGGAATGCGATGTGTATTCGGATAATGTGCGTTATATTTTTCACCCGCCGGAAACCCGGAATATTATTAAATCACAGGATAATCTGGTCGTTGATTGCATGGCCCCCGGCAACCGCCATAAAAAGGTCGTGATTGAATCCGGCATTGAAAACAACACGCTGCTGAATGCCTCCAATGGCATTGCGCCGGGTCTGGCCTGGGATTACGCCTCCAAGGCAATGTTTAAATTCCCATCAACCGTGAATGTTGATTTCAGCGATGATCCGCCCAATGCCATGCCATTGCCGTCTTACGAGAATGCTGATGTGATCAGCCCGTCTTCTCAATCTATCGAATCCTACGGCCCCAGCGAGGCTATGATCGAAAGCGATCGCCTGCGCGGCCCTTCGCGTCTGATCCGCCGCGGCGAGAATGCGGGCAATGAATATCAGGATTCAGGCCTTGCCGCGCCTGCTGAGGCCGCCCCATCCGGCGAGGGCGATAAGGGCGAGCTCATGAAGGTCATTGATAAAATGAGCAATGAGATGAACCCGGCCTCCACCGCGCCGGCATCGACCTTTCCGGGACAATAATAATCAGAAACGTTTAACCGATAATATCCCGCCATCATAATGGCGGGACATGTCGGCCAATTCCTCAATGCGGACATCCATGGTCCGGGCGGTGGCGTTTAGAATATGGGCATTGTCTGTCATGATGCCGACATGGCCCTTGAAAAAGACCAGATCGCCGCGCTGCAGGCCTTCGGGGGCGTAGGCATTGGAAAGCTCAATATTGCCTGCCTTGATGCCTTTGCGCTGATCGCCGGAATCGCGCGGGCAGGGGATTTGGGTATGCATCATGGCCAGTTGCAGGAGAGCCGAGCAATCCACGCCGCGGCTGGTGCGCCCGCCCCAGATATAGGGCAAGCCGATAAACATCTCGGCCGCGCGGGTGTAATCCTCGATTTTATAGGAAGCCGGGGCGATATCATCCGCCCAGATCCAGCCCCCGCCTTCAATCTCCGCAAATCCGTTTTCTTCCTCCCCCGTCACGCTCAGGCGCGACATGAAGGACAGATAGGTCACGCCGCGGGTTTTATAATCAGGCTCGTTATAGACGAAACTATGGAGCTTGATGATGCGGTGTGAAAAATCGACCAGATCCTCAGTCAGGGCAATTTTCTCAATATACCCTTCATAGCCGTCGGTAAGGCATTTGGCTTTTAAGTAATCCCCGTGATGGCTGATGGTCTCGATGGTCTCGCCATACAAAATCTCCGAAGCCAGTTCCGCGAACGGATCAGGCTCCAGCAGGAAAGGTGCGGAGCGTGTGACAACCTGAAATTTCTTGGCCATGGATTATCGTGCCTTCTTTTTCTTGGGGGCAGCAGCAGCTTTGGGTTTGGCTTTTTTGCCATAGCGCTTTTCAATCAGGGCCAGAACGGCGCGCATCCCGCAATCCGCCGCGCCGGATGGGCGGCCGGGGCGGCCCGTATGTTCCCACGCATAAGTATCAATATGCACCCATGCCGGAACCTTGCCGGATTTCCCAGCCTTTAAAAAGCTTTCGATAAACAAGGCGCTGTACGGAAGGTCGCCCGGCGCGCCGGCGCTGTTGTGCAGGTCGGCCACGCTGCTTTCGTTATGCTTGCGGTAGGGTTGCCAGAGCGGCATGCGCCATAAGGGGTCTTCGGCTTCAAAACTGATATTCTGCAAGTCTGCGGCAATCGCATCATCATTACAGAACATGGCCGGGATATCAGGCCCCAAAGCGACGCGCGCCGATCCGGTGAGGGTGGCAAAATCGATCACCAGCTCTGGCGATTCCTCGCAGGCATAGGTAATCGCATCGGCCAGAATAAGCCTGCCTTCGGCATCGGTATTGGTGTTTTCGACAAACAAACCCTTGCGGCTTTTCATGATGTCGCCAGGACGAAAGGCCTCGCCATTGATGGAGTTCTCGACCGCCGCCACCAGAACCCGGAGGCGTACGGGCAGTTTCAAGGTCATGATGATATCAGCCAGCGCCATGACATGCGCCGCGCCGCCCATGTCTTTTTTCATATATCGCATGGAGGCGCCGGGCTTGATATTCAGGCCGCCTGTGTCGAAACACACACCCTTGCCGACCAATGTAACTTTCGGGTGTTTCTCATCGCCCCAGACCAGATCAATCAGGCGCGGGCGGCGGGGTGATGCCTTGCCCACCGTATAAATCAGCGGGAAGTTGTTCTTGATCAGAGCCTGATCAGTGATGACCTTGAATTTGGCCTTGTATTTCTCGGCCAGCGCCTTGGCGTGGGATTCCAGCTCCTCCGGGCCGCAGTCATTGGACGGGGCATTCACCATATCGCGCAGCGTATCCACGGCGCGGATAATGGCATCGACGCGGGGGCGGTCCATTCCAGATGCCGGGACAAGGGCGGGCATTTCCGCATCATCTGGTTTTTTATAGGCATTAAAGCGGTAACACGCCCAGCCCCAGCCGATATGCGCCTTCTCCAGATCGGCTTTTACGCCCTTGGGCACATCCAGATAAAAGCTGGATTCTTTTAGTTGCGCGGCGGGGATCTCGCGCCGCATCTTATCGGCGACGGCGGCCAGATCATAATGCTGGGTCGGGGTGTTAATTCCGGCAATGACGGCGGTAACCTTGCCCTTGGCATCACGGATAATCAGGCCGGTGCGGGGCTTGCCCTTGAAGACGGCGCTGGCAACCTGGTCCTTGATAAGGGTGCTTTGCGATTTCAACCAGCCAGAAAATCCGGCTTCCGTTACAATATGAACGGGAATATGGAATTTTCTCTTTTTGGCGATAAAGGGCGTCTTGGCAAAGAAATCGGTCATAGGGAATAAAAGCTCCGCATCGAAGATTGGATGATTGAAGATGAATTTTAGGGGCGTGCGGCAAATATACGAGATAAATCGGCTGTTTTTTTCATGTTTTAAACAATATTTTGTTAGCCTTTAGGGGTTCAGGTTATCCGTTTAGTTTGCTAACATGCGGCAAATGGAGACTGGCGCATGATGAAAAAAATCAAGGATCATCTGGACGGCGTGGAAGAAAGCTATTTCGAGCATCTCTATCACGCCAGCATCTATGGCTTTAAAATGATTTTCGGCGGTTTGGGTGCAATCGCGCATGCCATTTGTCCGGCCATATGCCAGTACACGGCCAGCAAGACGGTCAAATCCCTGCACGAAGAACTGCAGTCCCGCATTGAAAAGGCCAAGGCCAAGGATGCGGCCAAGAAGGATGGCGCAGTCCTTTGATGATAAGCCCGCGTATCGCGATTATTGGCGGCGGCGCATCCATGGCCGCGCTTCTGGGCAATCTGATGGAAGTTGCCCCTGATTTTGCCGGACGGATTGATCTTTATGACCGTTCGGGGCGCTGGGCGCGGGGCGTGGCGTATTCAACGCAAAATCTTTCGCATCTTTTAAATGTCCGCGCCGGGAACATGAGCGCCATTGCCGCAAGGCCGGATCATTTTGCAAACTGGGCGGCCGGGCAAGGATACGATTCTCATGATTTCGTGCCGCGCAAGATATACGGTGATTATCTGAACGGGATATTCGAGGATGCCCGCGCCCGATTTGATATCCATTGCCATGAACAGGATGTGGAGGGCTGCAGGCTTTCAGGTGATGGCGTTGTCTTGAATGGCGGCGAACTGATTTACGATCATGTCATTCTGGCTGGCGGTAATGTGATGCCGCTTCGCCCGCGCCAAATTGCGCCGGATGCGCGGCATTATTTCGATGATCCATGGAATCTGGATGCAGGTATTTTACGGGGCTGCCGGGAAATTGCCCTGATCGGGGCGGGGCTCACAGCCATGGATGCGGCGCTTGCGCTGATGGATATGGAATTTGACGGGCAGATTACAATTATTTCCCGCCATGGGGCGATCCCGCAAATTCATGCCGATCCGGCTGCGCCCTTTAAGATTGAGGCCGATGATGTTATCGGGAAAACCCCGGCGGCGATCATGAAATTCCTGCGCCGGGCGACGCTTAAGGCCGCCGCGCAAGGCCTGCCATGGCAGGCGGTGCTGGATGGTATCCGTCCGCACACCAATGCGATCTGGCAGGGCTGGAGCGCGGCGCAGAAATCAAGCTTCATGCGCCATGCCTATACGATCTGGGGTGTGCATCGCCACCGCATGGCGGGCAGTATTGGCGCGCGGATTGCGGGGCTGGCGGAAGCGGGGCGGCTGGAATTTATCAAGGCGCGTGTGGCCAGTGTGACGGCTCAAGGATTGCTTTTGGATAATGGCGCGATCTTTGCGGCGGATGCTGCCATTAACTGCATGGGCTATCGTTATGCGGAAGGCGGGCGCGATTATAATGGCGCGCTGCGTCTGGGGCCTGCCAATTTCGGGGATATGTTTGAAACCACGGCCATGCCGGAAATCAGGGCGCAGGCCGGCGATCTGGCGAAAAAGATTGCCGGAATTTAAGGTGCAGGGTCTTCTTTTGGCGTCTGCGGCGGGATCGCGCTGGCATCCTCGCCATGCTTATCCATCAGGTTCTTGGCGCGTTTGGAAATCTCAGGGCCGGCTACGCCGCCGATAATCGCGCCGACAACCGCGCCGCCCTTGATCAGCACAGGCGCAGCCGGCGGGAAAAGGATAGAAAGCTTCAGGCCAGTGGCCGCGCCAGCAGAAGCGCCTTCGATAATATGGCCGTGATCCTTGTGGGCCTTGGCCGCTTTGGCGGCAATTTTTTCGGCTGTTTCCGTGACCTTCGGTGCATTACGTACGGCAAAATCATGCGCGCTGTCCATGGCATGGGCAATGCCGCCCCGCGCGCCCTCAAGTCCATGCGCCGCGGTGCTTTTCAGGCGGGATAGCGTATCTTGCGCCTGCTTGCTGACATCGGAAAAAGTGATTTTCATAGGACTTATATGCGTGGATTTGCCGAAAAAGTCAAATTTGGTCAACAATTTCAATTCACCCTAGAGCATATATTTTTACGCAACATCTCTTTCCAAATCCTGTCTGGGGCCAAAGAATTCAAAATGTGTCTGGGATGCCGGGATGCCCCATCGCAGAAGATTGTGATATTGCGAAATCATAAAAGGCTGGGGACCGCAGAAATAATAATCCGCATCGCGTTGCGGCAATATTGATTCCAGATATTCTGCTGTGACCAGCCCATTGCTGGCGTTATTGGCATTTGTTTGCGGGGCATCACTGTAGCGGTAATAGACTTTGAGATGGGGGTGGCTTTTGGATAAGGCCTCAAAGTCAGAGCCGAAAGCCTGAACTTTTTCGTCCAGTACCGCATGGACAAGAACAATATCACGCCCGGTAAATGCTTCCAGCGCAGATAGTAAGATGCTGTAGATAGGCGTAATACCAATACCAGCCGCTAGCAATACAAGCGGACGTGTGTGTTTTTCGCTTGTATCAAGAAAAAACTCCCCGCATGGCGGTGCAATTTCGATGTTGTCGCCGACTTCAATCCTGTCATGCAGCATATTTGAAACATAACCTGCAGGCGTGTTTGATTCAGGAGGAAGTTCGCGTTTAACGCTTATGCGCAACCAATTCTGGTTAGGCTTGTCCGAAAGACTGTAATTACGCATTGTGGTTGATCCATCAGGAGTCTGTGCGCGTACGGTGATATATTGCCCGGGTTTGAAAGATGGTAAGGGGGTGCTATCTGTGGTAACCAGATAAAATGACGTAATATTGCTGCTTTCAGTTTCCTTACGAATAACCCTGAAGGTTTTAAATCCTTCCCACCCACCTGGTTTTTTTGCGTTTTCTTCATAGATTTGTTTTTCTCGCCCAATAAGGATGTCTGCCAGAAAGCCGTAGGCCTGTGCCCATGCGTCTATAGTTTCATCTGTAGCTGCATTGCCGAGCACATCACGAATCGAGGCCAGTAAATTCTCGCCTACGATGGGATAATGTTCCGGCTTGATCATCAAGGAAGCATGTTTCTGTGCGATAAGCTCAACAGCGCCGCCTAGAACCTCAAGATTGTCAATATTGGCAGCGTAGGCGGCAATTGCTCCGGCCAGTGCGCGTTGTTGCTTGCCGGATTTTTGATTGGCAGGGTTAAAGAAAGGGGCAACTTCCGGGTTGTGGGTAAACATGCGCTTGTAAAAGTAACGTGTCAGAGTCTCCCCATGTTCTTGCAGGATGGGAGCTGTTGATTTTACGATCTGTATTGTTTTATCACTGAGCATAATAGAAGTCTCCCAATATGTATTTTAAATACATGTTATGGTTTGTGTTATAAAAGTCAATAAAAGAATGTTTGTTGATGCAGTTAACAATTTTTACAGATTATGGTTTGCGCAGCTTGATGTATTTGGCGGCTCATTCTGATCGCTTATGCAGCGTTCGAGAAGTCGCGGACCATTACGGTGTGTCTTACAACCATCTTGTGAAAGTGGTTCATAAGCTATCTCAACTGGGTCATATAGAAACGCTTAAGGGTAAAGGTGGCGGGATCAGGCTTGCAAAAGCAGCGCATACACAGCGTCTTGGAGATTTGGTGCGCGCTTTGGAACCAAATATGAATATCGTGGAGTGTTTTGATCGCGATACCAATACTTGCCGCATTACAGGATCGTGCCAACTTAAACATTATCTCTTTGATGCGCAGCGCGCATTTATTGAATCCTTGAATAGGCATACATTGGCAGATGTCGTAAAAATAAAGAATTTTTGATGATTTCGGGAAGTGACCCGCATAAGAGAGGTTCTTGATTAACATGGCTGGCGCAGCGGACTGGCCAATCCTCGCATGCTTTTGCACGCATATATTTAAAGAGGGGTGATTACCAAAATCAATGAAAACTGGCGGACAGGGAGGGATTTGAACCCCCGATACCCTTGCGAGTATGCCGCATTTCGAGTGCGGTGCATTCAACCACTCTGCCACCTATCCATGCCAGTAGGGGGTTCTTTTAGCGTTTTTTCCGCATCAGTTCAAGCGTTAGAAACTCTTGGATTTGCTGTGCAAGCGTTTATATTGGAATTTATTGTTTAATTTTATAGCCATTATCATCATTGGGAGACCTGCCTCATGACCACCCCCCGCGAACAAGCTCTGGATATCATCACGCGTTATTATGCGGCCTTTAACAAGGGCGATTACGCCGCCATCCAGGATCTGGTGTCCGATGACATTGCCCATGACGTCAATCAGGGCGGACGCAGGACGGGCAAGGCTGCGTTCAAGGAATTCTCCGCGCATATGGATAAATGCTACGCCGAACAGCTTACCGATATGATGCTCATGGCCTCTGACTGCGGCAAGCTGGCGGCGGCTGAATTTGTGGTAAACGGGACATATAAGGAAACCGATTCCGGCCTTCCCGCCGCCACGGGGCAGAAATACATTCTGCCTGCGGGTGCGTTTCTGGAGATCAAGGGCGGCAAGATCGCCCGTGTGACGACCTATTACAACCTGCAGGACTGGATCAATCAGGTCAGCAAGGCCGCCTAGAACCATGGAGTTTTTAAAACTCAAGGGCTCGGAAATGGCCCCGGTTCTGCCAGCGCTGGCGGAACTTCGTATTCGCGTCTTCCGTGATTGGCCGTATTTATATGACGGCTCGCTGGAATATGAAGCGCAATATTTGCGAAAATTCTCATCTGATCCCCATGCCTTTATCGCGATTGCCAAAGACGGCGAAAATATCGTGGGCGCGTCCACGGCTTCGCCGCTGCTGGGCCATGCGGATGCCTTCGCCGCGCCGTTCTCTGAACGCGGGTTTGATCCGGCGCGGGTGTTTTATTTCGGCGAGTCTGTTCTGCTGCCCCAATATCGGGGCCGGGGATTGGGGCATAAGTTTTTCGAGGCGCGGGAAGAACATGCGCGTAATCTGGGCAGGTTTGATATCGCTGCGTTTTGCGGCGTGGTGCGGGATCAATCCGACCCGCGCAAGCCAGCCGATTATGCGCCGCTGGATCCATTTTGGAAGAAACGCGGATTTGAAAAGGCCGAAGGCTTCACCACCAGTTTTTCATGGAAGGAAGAACTGGAGGGCGACGAAATCGCGCATCCCATGCAATTCTGGATTAAAAAGCTATGACCGCAGGCCCTTATAAAATCGCCATATCTCAATATCCGATCGAGGCGCATGCCAGTTTTTCTTCTTTTGAAGTCAAGCTCGAAAGCTGGGTTGCCGAGGCCGCCAAGGCCGGGGCCAAGTTGCTCGTATTCCCCGAATATGGCGCGATGGAGCTGACCTCCATCTTGCCTGCCGATATCGCGGGGGATCTGCAAAAATCACTGGAAGGGATGCAGCAGTTCTACGCCGATTTTGAAATCGCGCATCACCGTCTGGCCGTGAAATACGGTGTTTATATTCTGGCCTCCAGCTTTCCGCATAACCGCCGCAATGCCGCCGGGCTTTACAGTCCTTCGGGGGCAAGGGGCGTGCAGGAAAAACTCATCATGACGCGTTTCGAGAATGAGGAATGGGGCATCAAACCGGGCGAAGGCGGTTTGACATTGTTTGAAACGGAGATCGGCAATATCGGCGTGGCGATTTGTTACGATAGCGAATTCCCGTTAATCGGGCGCGCATTGGCCGAGGCCGGGGCCGATATCATCCTCGTGCCCTCCTGCACCGATACACAGGCCGGGTATTGGCGCGTGCGGATTGGCGCTCAGGCAAGGGCGCTGGAAAACCAGTGTTTTGTCGTGCAATCCCCATTAGTGGGCGAGGCGCCATGGTCGCCAGCAACCGATATCAATGTCGGCGCTGCCGGCTTCTTCGGCCCGCCCGATAGAGGCTTTCCGGATGATGGTGTTTTTGTCGTGGGCGAGATGAATGTGCCGGGCTGGGTGTATGGTGAAATCGATACCAACCTGATCCGTAAAGTCCGTACTGAGGGGCAAGTCCTCAATTACCGCGACTGGCCGGAGCAGGGCGGATGTGAATTGCCGCGGGTAAAAAAAGAGAAGATCAGATGAACATCGAAGAAGAAATCATCGCCATAAAAGAGCGCAATGCCCGTGTCGAGGCTGAAAAGGCGTGGGAAATTTCCAATGCGCGTAAAATTACGTTGCTGATGATTACGTATTTTCTAGCCTGCCTTTTGATGGCTGCGATAGGTGTGGAACGTCCATACATCAACGCGTTGATTCCCGCGATGGGATTTTTTCTCTCTACCCTCAGCGTAGGATTTATAAAATCTTACTGGTTAAGGAATATCTACAATCATTCTAATGGGAAAGAATAAATGGCGGAGAATAGAAATGGCGGAGACGAGAGGATTCGAACCTCCGATACGGTGTTACCCGTATAACGGTTTAGCAAACCGCCGCCTTCAGCCACTCGGCCACGTCTCCGCATTTAAGGCTGTTGCAATAAACAGCGGGCTGGGGGATTTGTCAACCGCCAAGGTGAGGTTCTGAGCCTAAATCCTTCTGGACATAGGGTTTTCAAGGCGGTAAAACTCTATTTTTTAATCTCTACTTTAGGGGCAAACCTATGGCTCAACTGGTTCAGGGCGCAACAGGCGAATGGGAAGTCGTGATCGGCATGGAAGTCCATGCCCAGATTATCGCAAATTCCAAGTTGTTTTCGGGAGCTTCGGCCTCTTTCGGGGGCGAGCCTAACTCTCAGGTCTCCATCGTTGATGCGGCCATGCCGGGGATGTTGCCGACCTTGAACAAATACTGCGTGGAGCAGGCCATTCGCACAGGGCTGGGCCTGAAAAGCCAGATCAACAACCGCAGCGTATTCGAGCGCAAAAACTATTTTTATGCCGACCTGCCGCAGGGGTATCAGATTTCGCAGTTCCTGCATCCCATCGTGGGCAAGGGCGCGATTGAAATTGATCTGCCCGATGGCAGCGCCAAGACGATTGGTATTACGCGCCTGCATCTGGAGCAAGATGCTGGAAAATCGCTGCATGACCAGCACCCCTCCAAGTCGTTTGTCGATCTCAACCGTTCCGGCTGCGCGCTGATGGAGATTGTCTCCGAACCCGATATTCGTGGGCCGGAAGAAGCCACAGCCTATCTCTCCAAACTCCGCATGATCCTGCGTTATCTGGGGACTTGCGATGGCAACATGGAAGAAGGCTCGATGCGGGCCGATGTGAACGTCTCTGTCCGCAAACCGGGCGAGGGCCTTGGCACACGCGCCGAGATCAAGAACGTAAACTCGCTCAAGGCCGTACAGATGGCCATTGATTATGAAGTCTCCCGCCAGATTGACCTGATCGAGGGCGGCGGCAAGGTTGTGCAGGAGACGCGCCTCTGGGATCCGGGCAAGGGCGAGACGCGCTCGATGCGTTCGAAAGAAGAGGCGCATGATTACCGCTATTTCCCCGATCCTGATCTGCTCCCCTTAGAGGTCGCGAATGACTGGATCGAGGATATCCGCAAAACATTGCCGGAACTTCCCGATGAGAAAAAATCCCGCTTCATGAAAGATTACGGTCTTAGCAATTATGATGCCTTCGTTCTGGTCGCCGAGCGCGAACGCGCCGATTATTTCGAGGCCGCAGCAAAAGGGCGCGATGCGAAATTAACGGCCAACTGGGTGATCAATGAATTGCTGGCTGTGTTGAACAAGCAGGGCAAGGTATTGTCTGAATCGCCTGTGAGTGCGGCCTCGCTGGGCGGTCTCGTGGCCCTTATTCAGGACGATACGATTTCGGGCAAGATTGCCAAGGATGTCTTTGCCGTGATGGTCGAGACGGGCAAGGAAGCCGCCGCAATCGTCGAGGAAAAAGGCCTGCGTCAGGTCACCGATACAGGCGCGATTGAGGCCGTGATTGATGCCGTTATCGCCGCCAATCCCGATAATGTCGCCGCCTATCGTTCGGGCAAGGATAAATTGTTCGGCTTCTTCGTCGGACAGGTGATGAAAGAAACGGGCGGCAAGGCAAACCCCAATATCGTGAATGATCTTCTGAAGAAGAAATTGGGCTAGTTTTTAAGTTTCGTCATTGCATGGCGTAAGTCCGTGCAATCCATCTTGAATCTGGGTGCATATATTGATGAGAACTATTTTCAAAATCGCTGTTTTGTCTTTAGTTTTATTGGCGCTGATTGGTAATTTTTCCTCTGCTCATAGTGAAACTAGCGCCAAAAGCACTCTCGATGATTTTTTTGATCCAAAGAAGAGAGCAGAAAAGAGACGTCAGCAGGAGATTAAATATGCGTATAATCGCCAGATTCGAGGCCTTATTGCCGGGGCGTTTTCTCTTGAGATGTGGAAGCCATTTTTATGGGATGAATTAGACGCATATGATTACAGACAATCCCACATTGATGGTACCGCCGCAATGTCGTGGACTTTCTATATACAAGAACCGTTTTTACCTTATTTAAAGCGCGAGAATGGTTTCTCGAAAACAGGGGTTATCAGCAAATGGCAGGATATTCCCTCCGTAGGTTTTGGATTTCCCCCTGATTATCTCAGAAATAAAAAAACCGGAGAAGCCTTCAAAATAAAAGACGTCGAGTACGACAAGTTTGATTTCTTTTGGCAGGCTGCCGTAGAGGCCGCGCCGGAAATAGAGCAGGCCACAGGATTAAAGATCAACATTATCAAGCCTTCGGATGAGCAGAGTAAACCGGCGGTTTTTGGCAAGATACGTATTATTCCCGTTGCTACGGATAATATTGATGCGTTCACCAAGGTTGAAAGGAGCCATTATGATCCTTCTCCATTTCATTTTGAGAATGTTCTGATCGGTGCCGTTCCCTTTAAGTCGGCGCATCCGGATTCTTTTGCGGGGTTCCTGTTAACCTCGCCGGAGAACAATATTGAAATGACCGTATGTAAAGTGGCCGCATTACAGGACGATGCCGCAATTAAACGATCTATACGGGAATGTCTCATTCGAAGTATGGGATTGGTAAATAGTCTGGAGGCAGAAATTGAAGATAAGAAGGTTTCTCGTGATGAGCTAAAACTTCTTGGTCTCTTATATTGCAAAGATCTGAAGTCAGGAATGGACCAGAATGAAGCGGTTGGGACATTGGTTGAAAGCAAATCTTGCCGTGAGTAGATTTAAATTCATTATGTCTTCTAAGTTTTCATCTTATAATTTCTAAATCCTTCGCGCCGCAGCAAAAATTTGATATAGTGCAGCATAAATTGTTGATGAAAATCCTATGGAAAATGTGGGTTTTCTGCGGTTTTGTGCTATACTGAAATTGTAGATTCGCGAGATCTGCAACATCACATTGCTCCGCCACGTCTCCATCGGCGGGGAACCAGCCCAGACAGATCTCCGGTGAGTTCAAACGCGCATCGCAATGATGCAACAAGGGGAAGGAGCATGGCCATGATGAGTGCCAGCATATTGTTAAGGAGTAGTCGAAGTACCGCGCTGGACCAATGTCCAGCCCTCATACTGAACGCGGATTACAGACCTCTCAGTTATTTCCCTTTATCGTTATGGCCTTGGCAGGAAGCAGTTAAGGCCATTTTTCGTGGCAGCGTGGATGTGATTTCCGAATACGATCAGACGGTTCGCTCGCCATCGCGCGAGATACGCCTGCCCAGTGTGCTGGCCTTGAAAGAATACGTGCCCACGGCGCGCAAGCCGGCCTTTACAAGATTTAACGTGTTCCTGCGGGATCAATGGACGTGCCAGTATTGCATCACGTCCTTCCGCACGCACGAGCTGACATTCGACCACGTGATCCCAAGATCACGCGGCGGACGAACTACCTGGGGTAACATTGTCACGGCCTGCCAGTGCTGTAATACGCGCAAGGGCAACCGGATGACGCATGAAGTGGATATGTATCCCTTCCGCGATCCGCGCGAGCCGAACATCAATGAGCTTCAGGAACGAGGTCGGAAGTTCCCCCCGAATTTCTTGCATGAAAGCTGGGGTGACTTCCTGTACTGGGATACCGAGCTGGAAGATCAGTAATTAATCGTCATGATGGTCATGACGCCCTGATCTGGTGTTGCTCTGTATTTCATCCGCTGATGCGCTTGCGGTAAGCGCAGAAACGGAAAAACGTGCAACATTTAAGGAGGGTGTACATGTTTACACATATGACGAACCTTGCACACACACGGTCATTCACAGAAGCTTTTGGTTTCTTCGTGTTCTACACGATGCTGCTGGTTGGCCTTTCGACCTTCGTAGGACACTACGCGGGAACATTTAATCTTATGGAAGGCACAGGCGGCAGCTTCTTTGAGGGCGGCAACTGGCACACCATGGTCGGCGCGGGATGGGTATTGTTCCTCTCCACGGCGATCCTGCAAGGCCGGAAGCTCACCAACGATCTGATGTCTGTGGCGATTGCCCTGCTGGGCGTTTACATGGCTTATACGGTCGATGTTCTGGTGGGTATGGCTGTTGTGTCGTATCTGACCACGACCGGAAAATAGGTCCCATGAATTAAGCGCGGGTTTAGCAGAGGGGACTGTATATCCCCTCTCAAGCGCCAAAGCACTTCATCAAGCCGGGCTTAAAACGTCCGGCTTTTTGTTTTTTGCGATAATAAATCTTGACCTTGTGACGCAAAACCCTTATCAAGAGCCATATTCCAGCAATTTCAGCACAAAGGTTTTTAAGCGTCATGTTCGATGATCTCTTTAATTTTTCCAAAAAGCGCTCGATCAAGCAATCGGTCGGTTTCTTCATTTTTCACGGCACGATGATCGTGGCGGTGATGCAGGTCATCAAAATGATGCAGGCCTGATCAATCAGGCTTTCTTTGTCCGCAAGGCAAAGGCAGCGGCAATCATAACCAGCGCCATCCCGGCGCACAGGATGACATTGTAATTGGCCATGGATAACCCCAGCAGCGGGTCCGCCCAGGGAATGGTATCGCAGGGCGCAGTCGGGGCAGCCATAATATTGGCGAGAATGGAATCCGGCTCGGTCCCGAAATCGGTGACTATGCAGCCTTCAACCTGAGAAACCCACCATTTCTTCTCAACGCCTGTATGATAAAGCGCAACAGCGGCATTTACGGCAAAGGCAATGGCCGTGAGGAGGGCCATGCGCGGGCTCCATGCCGGGCTTTTGCGCATGAATAAACCAATCGCGGCCAGCATCCCGGCCGCCACAAACCCCCAGCGCTGATAGATGCAAAGCTTGCAAGGCTCCAGCCCTAAAAACACCTCCGAGGCTAATGCTGCGGCCAGCGCTGTGATGCTGATGGCAATCACCCCGCCGAAAACGGTAACAGGGCAGGAAAGAAGGCGTGTGATGGGGCAGTTGGATGTCGTCATGGACCTTAAGATAGAGCAACGGGCCATGGAAAGACAGGGGGCAATTGCTAAAATTACCCCTTGTCTTGGCGGGCAATCCGGCTATGATCGGCCTGTTTACAAATGCCTCACAAGATACAAGCGGGTGTGGTGAAATGGTAGACGCGCCGGACTCAAAATCCGGTTCCGCAAGGAGTGTCGGTTCAAGTCCGACCACCCGCACCACTTTGATTTTTACAATACCGCCCACCAACCCATCGCGCGTGGTTTTTTATATTATATAGTTATCGCTATGGTTCATCGGCATCCCAATCACAAATATCTGGCGATGGCCCTTGCAGGACTGGCAGGGTTTGTTGATGCGCTGGGCTTTTTGAGCCTTGGCGGTTTTTTTATCTCCTTCATGAGCGGTAATTCCACAAGATTCGCGGCCGAGGCCGTGCATCAGGGCATGCTGGCCCCTGTGACCCTGCTGCCGCTGGGGGTGATAACGCTTTTTGTGATTGGCGTGATGCTGGGCGTGTTTGCGCGTCATTTCGCCCGGACCGGGCATCATTCCACATCTGTTATGGCGCTGGTCTGTGCGTGCTTGCTGGCCGGGGCGCTGACGCAAGGCTTTGGCCTGAACTGGCTGGCGCTGTCCTTTATGGTTCTGGGTATGGGGGCGGTGAATAATGTTTTCGTGCGCGAGGATGGCGAGGTCACAATTGGCGTGACATACATGACAGGCGCGCTGGTGAAGTTCGGGCAAAGACTGGCGGGTAGTCTGCTGGGTCGGGACAAGGGCGGATGGGTATTATATCTGCTGCTCTGGCTGGGGCTGGTGGGCGGTGCGATTACGGGCGCGCTGGCATTTTATGCGCTGGGCCTTGGCGCGTCATGGATCGCCGCCATTTACGCGCTTATCCTGCTGCCGGTGTTAAGAAGGATGGAGAGAGCGGGTTAGGGGCCGCTAACTGATTGCATCAATTCACCTAGTGCAACGCCAGAATTTCCAATGACTTGTCCTAACTCCGGTAAGCCGCCTGTCGCGCCATGAAACGCATGTGTTAACGTGGGCATCGCAGTGCTAAGCAATGTTGCTGAAGGATCAGCCGCAATCGCTGCTGTTGCTCCCGCGCCAATCAATGTAACCATACCCATGGCCATAAGGCCGCCTTTGGCAACCTTGAATGCTGTTTTGGCTAAACCGCCAACTTGACCCGTTACTTTTGTGGCTGCTTCTGAAGCTGCTGTTACTGGATTTGCCATGAATTAACCCTTCTCTATTATCGCCGTTTGTCCGCTCGTTTTTTATGTAATATGGCAATATTAGCAAAAATTTAAGATTTTTGCAAATTTTTGCATGGCGCGGTGAAAGGTCAGGCAAAGCCGCCGGCATCAAGGGCGGCAAAATGTTCGATAACGGCGTCCTCGCCATGTTCTACGGCAACCTCGATCAGGCTTTTATCGCCCCAGCCGGGCGCATTTCGGGCGGTCAGAACCTTGACGCAGTCGTTCTCATTCTGGAATCTTTTTCTAGCCTCGTCCCATAGTCTGGGGTATTCCGCCTCGATCTCATGGGCGACAGTGTCGAAGGCAATTTTCAGGTCGCGCAGGGCATGTTCAAGTCTCATGGGGGAGACCCTAGCATATCAAGGCCCTTAAGGGCAATTTTGCTCAGGCGCTGGCGCGTTTTTTGGTCTTGGCGGCAGATTTTCCGGCTCCGGCACGCTCCAATAAGGGCTTCAGGTAATGCCCGGTATAGCTGGATTTGGATGCCGCGATATCTTCCGGTGTGCCTTGCGCCACGATCTTGCCGCCCTTATGGCCGCCTTCGGGGCCGATATCAATGATATGATCTGCCGTCTTGATGACATCGAGATTATGTTCGATGACAACAACCGTGTTCCCCTGATCGACAAGGCGGTGAAGAACCTCCAGCAGCTTCCGCACATCCTCGAAATGAAGACCCGTTGTGGGTTCATCCAGAATGTACAAAGTCTTGCCGGTGGATCGTTTTGAAAGCTCCTTCGAGAGCTTCACGCGCTGGGCCTCGCCGCCGGATAATGTCGTGGCCTGCTGGCCGACCTTGATATAGGTCAGGCCCACATCTTTGAGCGTTTCCATCTTGTCGCGGATGGATGGCACGGCCTTGAAGAACTCGGCGGCATCCTCGACGGTCATATCCAGCACATCGGCGATGGATTTGTCCTTGTATTTGACCTCCAGCGTTTCGCGGTTATAGCGCTGGCCCTGACACGTATCGCAGGTCACATAAACATCGGGCAGGAAGTGCATCTCGATTTTGAGGACGCCATCACCTTCGCAAGCCTCACACCTGCCGCCCTTGACGTTAAAGGAAAAACGCCCCGGATTATACCCGCGCGCCTTGGCTTCGGGCAGGCCGGCGAACCAGTCGCGGATCGGCGTGAACGCGCCCGTGTAAGTGGCGGGGTTGGAACGCGGCGTGCGGCCAATCGGGGATTGGTCGATATCGATCACCTTGTCGCAGAATTCAAGGCCCTTGATATCCTTATAGGGCAAAGGGTGTTCCTTCGATCCCATCAGGATTTTCGATGTCGCGCGGAATAATGTGTCGATCGTGAAGGTGGATTTCCCTGAACCCGATACGCCCGTCACGCAGGTAAAAGTCCCCAGCGGAATTTTGGCGGAGACATTTTGCAAATTATTGCCCGATGCGCCGATCACTTCGATGAATTGTTTTGCCTTGCCCTTACGGCGCTCTGCCGGGACGCTGATTTCCCGCGTGCCGTTCATATAGGCGGCGGTGATGCTGTCTTTGCTTTTGAAGACCTGCGCCGGTGTGCCTTCGGCGACAATCGCCCCGCCATGAACGCCCGCGCCCGGCCCCATATCAATCAGGTAATCAGCAGCGCGGATGGCATCCTCGTCATGCTCAACAACAAGAACCGTGTTGCCCAGATCACGCAGGCGCTGGAGTGTTTCCAGCAGGCGGTTATTGTCGCGCTGGTGGAGGCCAATGGATGGCTCATCCAGCACATAGAGAACGCCCGTCAGCCCCGATCCGATCTGCGAGGCCAGGCGAATGCGCTGGGACTCGCCGCCCGATAATGTGCCCGATGCGCGGGAGAGGTTCAGATAATCAAGCCCCACATTCATGAGGAATGTCAGGCGTTCGCTGATTTCTTTCAGGATTTTTTCGGCGATCTTGGCTTGCTGCGCGGTCAGGGTATCAAGCCCCGTAAACCACTTCCCCGCGTCCTCAATGCCCATCGCGCTGATATCGGCGATGGTCTTCCCGGCGATTTTCACGGCCAAGGCTTCGGGCTTTAAACGCTGTCCATTGCAGGTATCGCAAGGATGGAAACCCAGATATTCCTCCAGCTTCATGCGCTGGGCGTTGGAATCGGTTTCGTTCAGGCGGCGCTCGATATTGGGCACAACGCCTTCGAATGGCTTGTGACTTTTCCAGACATTATCGCTCTTGCTGGTGTAATGGATCTTGATGGCTTCATCCCCTGTGCCATAGAGAATAAGATCCTTGTGTTCCTTCTTCATCTTGGACCACGGCGTATCGACATCGAATCCGAAATGTTTCGCCACGCCTTCCATGGCCTGAAAATAAAACGGCGCGAAACCGCCGCCCCATGGCGCGATCGCGCCTTTGCGGATCGACAGGGATGGATCGGGCACGACCAGTTCGGGATCGACATAGCGGCGCTCACCCAGCCCATCACAGGACGGGCAGGCGCCATGCGGCGAGTTGAAGGAGAACAGGCGCGGCTCGATCTCGGGGATTGTAAACCCCGAAACCGGGCAGGCGAATTTTTCGGAGAATAATGTCTGCTCGCCATTGTCAGCGTTTTCGGCGATGATCAGACCATCGGCCAGTTTGAGCGCCGTTTCAACGGAATCCGCCAGACGGTTGCCCAGATCGCCGCGAATGACAATACGGTCAACCACGACTTCGATGTCGTGCTTGTATTTCTTGTCCAGCTCCGGCACATCGGCGATCTCGTATAAAGTGCCATCGACTTTCACGCGCTGAAAACCCTTGGCGCGGAGTTCCTTGAATTCCTTTTTGTATTCGCCTTTGCGGCCACGCGCGATAGGCGCGAGGAGATAGAGCTTTGTGCCTTCGCCCATGCCTAAAATACGGTCGACAATCTGGCTCACCGTCTGCGCCTCGATGGGCAGGCCGGTCACAGGCGAGTAGGGCGTTCCTACACGCGCCCAGAGGAGGCGCATGTAATCGTAAATCTCCGTCACGGTCCCCACGGTAGAACGCGGGTTGCGCGACGTTGTTTTCTGCTCGATGGAAATAGCCGGGGAGAGGCCTTCGATGCTATCCACCTCCGGCTTTTGCATCATCTCCAGGAACTGCCGCGCATAAGCAGATAGGCTCTCAACGTAGCGGCGCTGGCCTTCGGCATAGATCGTATCAAAGGCAAGCGAGGATTTTCCCGAGCCCGATAGCCCCGTAATCACGATAAGTGAATCGCGGGGCATGTCCACGTTGACGTTTTTTAAGTTATGTTCCCGCGCGCCGCGGACCGATATGTGCTTGAGCATGGCCATTTATATGGCGCAAGCACTATAAAAAGTCCAATAAAATGCCGTTGTTTTTTATTCCAGTCCCATGGCCCGCAATTCGGGGCCGTAATACTGGATGGCGCTGTGCATGTCATCGGTATCGCCGGTTGCCATGATTTTGTTGGCGCGTTCTCTGGCCATATGTTCCGCGCGGCCCTCATCATAGGGCTTCCACGCGATATCAACAGGCTTGCCGCCGATATCGGCATTGGCATAGGCAGGGCTGATAAACCCGCCTTCTTCTTGCGCGGCAAAGACATTGCCATTGTCTGAGAATTCATCCTTGGAGGTGTTGCGCGTTGTCAGGCTGTACATCTGGCCGAGAATGACGATGACCAACAATAGCTGGATTTTGAGCTTTAATATTTTCATTTTTCCCCACTTATACCGGTGCCCGGTTACTATTCCCGCACCCACAGAAACCGGGCTTATTCTTTAAATATATATTTTTTATGTAAAATATAAATGAAAAATGCATAAAATTTTAGCTAATTTGCCGACATTGACTTTATGGGCGGTCTCTCTAACTTGATGGGCTTAACCGTCTGTATATCAAGGAGTTTTTCCATATGTATAAGTTGTTCTATTCCCCCGGCGCTTGTTCCATGGCCGTACATGTCGTCTTAAACGAGCTTAATCAAGGCGTAGAATTAATCCGCGCGACCATTGGCGACCCATCCAATATCGACCCTGAACTGAAAAAAGTGAACCCGCGCAATCAGGTTCCGGTGCTGGTCGAAGATGGCAAGCCGATCCTCGAAGGCGGGGCGATGATTGCTTATGTATGTGACAAACATAAATCCGACCTGCTGCCGGCTGCGGGGTATGAGCGCGCGCAGGCGCTGCAATGGCTGATGTTTGCCAATTCCTCGCTGCACCCGGCCTATAGCCGCACAGGCTTTATCAAGAAAAACGGCGGATCGGACGAGTTGTTTGAAAAATCCCGCGCCGCTATTCAAGGCCTGTGGGATCTGGTGGAGAACCACCTCGCGGAGAGCGGCAAGCCTTATCTGACAGGTGATAAAGTGACGGCGGGCGATATCCTGCTGACCGTGATTGCGAATTGGGGATTTGTCGGATCGTTTAATTTCGGCCCCAAGACGAAAGCTTTGCTGAAATCCGTCTCTTCGCGTCCGGCTTATCAAAAAGCGCTGGAAGCTGAGAAGGTCGAATACAAGGCAGCCGCCTAGGCTTTAAAATTCTGATAAGTCGCGAAAGCGGCTTACAAATCTTTCCTTGCATTCCGAAGGCGAGAGCGGCGTGAGGTCATAATCGGTTTTATCCGGTTTTGGTCCGAATATTTTCAAAGCCTCGTCTTCGGAAAAGCCTGCGATTTCTGTGGCCTCCAGCCAGGCGGCAATCTTGTCGGCATCCTTGATGCGCTTACTAAGGGCGGGGTCAGGATCGGCGGGCAATCCAAACCGGATGTGAATAGAGGATTGCAGGCGCTTTTCAAATATTTTGTAATCATCGCCCAATACCGCCTTGAAGGGCGAGATCATGTCGCCAATGACATATTCCGGCGCGTCATGCAGCAGACAGGCCAGCTTCCATCCCGGCGCAGTCTCGCGCCCCTCACGGGTGAAAATCTCCTCGACCAGAAGGCTGTGCTGCGCGACCGAGAACGCATGATCGCCGGTTGTCTGGCCGTTCCACCGCGCCACGCGCGACAAGCCATGGGCGATGTCCTCTATCTCGATATCCACCGGGGCGGGATTGATAAGATCCAGCCGCCTTCCGCTGAGCATTCTTTGCCAGGCTCTCATGGTGTGAGTATTCCTTGTTTTCCTGTTTTACATTCGGTTTTCCATGGTTATAGTGGAATTCTCATTCGATTCACAACAGGAGTTATAAGTCGTGGCTGGTAGCGTCAATAAAGTCATTCTCGTCGGCAATCTGGGTAAGGATCCTGAAATCCGCACCATGCAAACAGGCGGGCGCGTGGCCAATCTCTCTATTGCCACATCGGAAAGCTGGAAAGATAAAAACAGCGGTGAGCGCAAGGACCGCACTGAATGGCACCGCGTTGTGATTTTCAACGAGGCGCTGGTCGGCATTGCTGAGCGCTATTTGAAAAAAGGCTCCAAGGTTTATCTGGAAGGCCAGCTGGAAACCCGTAAATGGACGGACCAGTCAGGTCAGGAAAAATATTCAACCGAAGTCGTGCTGCGCCCGTTCCGCGGCGAGATCACGATGCTGGATGGTAAATCCGGCGGCGATAGCATGGGCGGCGGCGGTTATTCCGATCGCGGCGCTGATTCCTTCGGTTCATCCTCAATGTCCTCTCAATCCTCGCCGGCGCGCGTGGATGAGCTGGAAGATGAAATTCCTTTCTAATAGATATCATATCAAAAATAAGGTGATGATCATGAAATTCCGGGCATTTGCTGTGTTGGCTGCGTTGACGTTTTTGGTATCGGCGCCTGTATGGGCGCAGGAAGCCGAGCAGATCGAGGCGATTGAAAGCCAGGAAGCCGCGCCGGAAGCAAAAGTTGAAGCATCTGATGCCCCGCCTGCGGCGACAGCCAATGATCCAACCTATGCCGAGCGCGTGGAGCTGGCCAAGAAAATGCATGCGCTGCGCCCGTCCAAGGATCAGGTCAATCAGGCCATTGATGCGACCGCCTTGAGATTGCCTGAGGCCGAGCGCGAGACATTCAAAACCCGTATGCGCGGTGTGCTGAATTTCCGTGCGCTGGAAAAAATCTCCATTGATGCGATGGCCGAGGTTTATACAGCTGAAGAATTGCGGGCTATGGTCGATTACTATTCCAAACCCGAAGCCAAAAGCGCCAGCGACAAGCTCACCAAATATAACGAGATCGTCGGCCCTGAACTGATGAAGATGATTGATCAGGGCATGATGCGTTATCGCACAGGCGGGAATTAATTCTTGCCCCGTCATTACATGGCTTGTCCGTGTAATCCATCCAAATAAAAGTGCTATATCCATGGATCACACGCATGAAGCGTGTGATGACGTTTGAACGTGTAAGTTTATAAACTATGCCGCTTTTTGCAGGATGCTTTGCGGCATGGCGTTAAAGCCGGATTGCTTCTCGATGATGTGACCCACGCGCAGGACCAGTTCTTCTTCCCATGGACGGCCCAAAATCTGCAAGCCCAGCGGCAGGCCCTTGGAATCCAGTCCTGCTGGTACGGCCATGCCGGGAATCCCCGCCAGCGACGCCGGAACCGTGAACACGTCATTCAGGTACATCTTGATGGGATCATCTTCATTCTCGCCAATGGCAAAGGCCGAAGATGGTGCGGTCGGCGTCAGCAGCACATCGCATTGCTGGAACGCGTTGGTAAAGTCATCAGAAATCAGGCGGCGGACTTTCTGCGCCTTGATGTAATAGGCATCGTAATACCCGGCGGATAAAACATACGTGCCGATCATGATGCGGCGTTTGACTTCCTCGCCAAAGCCTTCGGCGCGGGTCTTTTTGTACATCTCATGCAGATTGGCATCTTCCACGCGCAGGCCATAACGCACGCCATCATAACGGGCGAGGTTTGACGAGGCTTCGGCAGGCGCGATGATGTAGTAGGTGGGCAGGGCGTATTTGCTGTGCGGCAGGGAGACATGGACGATTTCTGCGCCCGCATCCTTCAGCCAGTCCATGCCATCCTGCCAGAGCTTCTGGATTTCCTCCGGCATGCCATCGACATTATATTCTTTCGGGATGCCGACTTTCAGGCCCTTGATATCGCCTTGCAGGGCGGCGCGGTAATCGGGCACAGGCTTGTCGGCGGATGTGGAATCTTTCGGGTCGAACCCGGCCATGGATTGCAGCATGATCGCGCAGTCCTCGGCGGTGCGGGCAATCGGCCCGGCCTGATCCAATGATGATGCGAAGGCAATAATCCCAAAGCGCGAGCAGCGGCCATAGGTTGGCTTGATGCCTGAGAGGCCGCAGAAGGCCGCCGGTTGGCGGATGGATCCGCCGGTATCTGTGCCTGTTGCGCCCATGGCAATACGCGCGGCCACGGCCGAGGCCGATCCGCCGGACGATCCGCCGGGCACGAGCTGCGCATTGGATCCATCATTTCTCTGCCACGGATTAATCACATTGCCGAAATGGCTGGTGGTGTTCGATGATCCCATCGCAAATTCATCCAGCGCCACCTTGCCCAGCATATTGCAGCCATCACGAAACATTTGTGATGTCACGGTGGATTCATAAGTGGGTTTGAAGCCTTTGAGGATCTTGCTGGAGGCTGTCGTCTGTACGCCGTTCGTGCAGAACAGGTCCTTGATCGCCATCGGAATGCCTTCCAGATTTCCCATCTCACCCTTGGCGATACGGGCATCGGAGCCTCTAGCCTGCTCAAGGGCAATCTCCGGCGTTTCCACGATGAAGGCGTTCAAGTGACGCGCGGCTTCAACGGCCTTGATATGGGCCTGTGTCAGCTCAACCGCGCTGAATTCCTTTTTCTTCAGGGAATCGAGGGCCTGTGCGATGGTAAGATGTGTAAGATTTGTCATGGATCTATCTTTGTGTTTTTAGAAAAAATTGTGTTCGCAAGAATAACGTCAGTCAGGCCGACCATAAAAAATCCGCCCCCAATCATGCGGATTGTTCCGCTTTCGATGCCTGTGAAATCTGTGCCGATTTGCGGCATGGCCAGTGCAAACATGCCGGCCAGAATCAATCCTGTGCCGCCGATCATCAGCGCAGCGCGGATTTTTCTTTTCTGGTTTTCGGCAATGTCGTTTTTCATCACAGCGAAATTCTTGTAATGCCGTCCTTGATAAAACGGGTGTTGAAATTCACCAGAAACCCGGTTTTCAGATTGGCCAGTTTCAGGAATGTCATCACCTGAGCGCGGTAGATGGCTGGCATTTTTTCATAGGTGCGCAGCTCAACGATCAGCTCGCCTTCCACCATCAATCCTACGCGGTAACCTTCGTCAATCACGAGGCCATCATAGGCAATGGGCATGGCTTTCTGGCGCTCGACCTTCAGGCCGCGCTTGCGAAGTTCATAGGCAAGGCAGGCTTCATAGGCATCATCCAGCAAGCCGGGACCCAGCGCGCCATGAACCTTGACGATGGAATTGATGACAACGGCGGCAACATCCGATCCGCTGGCGGTGCTTGCGCCGGTTATATCGGCGCTGGAATCTGCGGTTTCATTTTTTGACTTCGAGGATAAAAACATCAGGTCGTCCTCCATTCCTATTCAACAACTTTGGGCACAACGTAAAAGCCCTGCAGAGTCTCCGGCCCGTTGGCCAGAACCTTGTCTGCATTGCCGCCATCATTAACCACATCATCACGCAGGCGCAGGTCAATATTGGCAACATTGGCCAAAGGCTCGATATTGTCGGTGTTCACTTCCGAGAGCTGCTCGGCGAATTTGATGATATTGGAAAGCGCGGGCGCGAGGCGATCAACATCGGCCTCGGTTACGGCGATCCGGGCCAGATTGGCCACGCGGCGCACTGTATCTTTATCCATGGACATAAGCTTAGCGTTTCCTTTGCGAAAGGCGAAAAAATGATTACTATCATCCCCGTAAAGCCCGCGCAATGAAAACGTTATGACCCCTGATCGCCTTGAAAACATAGCCCTGCAATGCCCCTCCGATATTTGTATTCTGGGGCTGGATGTCGGCAGCAAAACATTAGGGCTGGCGCTGTCCTCGCCGGATCGTTCCTATGCTACGCCGCTGACCACGATCAAGCGCACCAAATTCACCGCCGATCTCAAGGCATTGGAGAAAATCGTCCGGGAATATGAGATTGGGGGATTTGTGATCGGCTTGCCGCTGAATACTGATGGCTCGCAGGGGCCGCGCGCGCAATCTGTGCGCGATTTCGCGCTGGAAATGGCGCGTTATGAGGCCGTTGTCGGCTCATCGCCATGGATAGCTTTGTGGGATGAGCGCTATTCAACCGCCAGTGCCCAGCATCTGATGGATGGGCACATGAAGCGCGGCAAGGCCAAGGATAAAGGCGTGACCGATGCGCTGGCGGCACAGATCATCCTGCAATCGGCGCTTGATTTTATGAATAATATGGGCTGATTGCCTATGTTGCGCTGCGCGAATTTGCTATTCTGAAAGCCCGTTTTATTATATAATTCTCATATGATCTGCACCATTCCCAGGAAGGGGTTCCTTTAAGTGCTTTATCACCTCTACGACCTTCAGCATGCCGTTTTGACACCTGTGCGTATTCAGGCCGAGCTGGCCCGGACGGTTTTTCGCAATCCGTGGAATCCGGTTTCCTATACGCCGCTGGGCCGGACTTTGAGCGCAACGGCCGAGATGGTCGAACGCACAACGCGCCGTTTCGGCAAGCCTGAATTTGGTCTTTATGAAACTGTGATTGATGGCAAGAAGGTTGATGTCGTTGAAAAGGTTGTTCTTGATAAACCCTTTGGGCGGCTGATTAATTTCTCGCGCAAGATCAAGCGTAACGATCCGAAAGTCCTTATCGCCGCGCCGATGTCCGGCCATTACGCCACGCTGCTGCGCGGGACTGTGCAGGCGCTGCTGCCGCATCACAATGTCTTTATTACCGACTGGGAAGATGCGCGTCAGGTTCCACTGAAGGAGGGCGTTTTTAACCTCGATAGCTATATCGCTTACTTGCGTGAATATCTCTCATTGCTGGGGCCGGATGTGCATGTGATTGCCGTTTGCCAGCCTGCGCCGCCTGTGCTGGCGACCGTGGCGCTGATGGCCAGTGATGATGACCCCAATCAGCCGCTTTCCATGACGCTGATGGGCGGGCCGGTGGATACGCGCATTTCTAAAACCGAAGTCACTGAACTGGCCGAAACGCGGCCCATCAAGTGGTTCGAGCAAATGGCCGTTCATGACGTGCCGTTTTATTATCCGGGTGCGTATCGCAAGGTTTATCCGGGATTTTTGCAGCTTGGCGGGTTCATGTCGATGAATCTGGACCGCCATGTCGGCTCGCATATGAATTTCTATCATCATCTGATTAATGGTGATGGCGATTCCGCCGAAGCGCACCGTACCTTCTATGATGAATATCTTTCGGTAATGGATATCCCGGCGGAATTTTATCTCCAGACAGTCGAGACCGTTTTCCAGACGCAGGCTCTGCCGCGCGGCAATATGCAATGGCGCAATCCGCTGACCGATACCATGATGGATGTGCGTCCGCAGGATATCCGCCATACCGCGCTACTGACCATCGAAGGCGAGCTTGATGATATCTCCGCACGCGGCCAGACAACAGCGGCACATGATCTGTGTTATTCGCTGCCGCAGGCAAAGCAGTATCACCATTTCCAGCTTGAATGTGGGCATTACGGTATTTTCAATGGCCGCCGCTGGCGTGAACAGATCATGCCGCGCATTCGCCATTTCATTCGCCTGCTGGATACGGATAAGGATCCTGTGCCCAAGGCGGATTTCGAGAAAGTCCCTGATCTCGCGCCGGAGCGTTATAACCGCGACAAGCATGGTATTGTGGCGATCCGCCGCTGGCTCAAGGAAAACCGTCCGCAGAGCTACAAGGCGCCGGATGCGTCCGAGCGCAAAAAGCCGGATTTCAGCACTGTGCTGAACAAGGGCGAGTTGATCTAGGATTTATCACCGCGCTGTGTCATTGCGAGGAACATCCGTGACGAAGCAATCCAGAAAAACAAATACTGCATCCCAAACTTGATTTGGGATCTTATGGTGGCTAGATCCTGACTGTTGTCAGGATGCTGGTTATTAGTGGATTGCTTTGCCTTCGGCTCGCAAGGACGAGATGGCAACTTAAATGTTATCCGAATGGCCATAGCTCATCAGCTCATGGCCGTGATTACGCATCCAGTATTCACCGTCCATGAAATCATCGGACAGGTCACGGCACAAACGCCAGAAAGACGCGCCATGGTTCAGATGCACCAGATGGGCAACCTCATGGGCAACCACATAATCCATCGCCTTGGGCGGCGCGAAGATCAGACGCCATGAAAAGGCCAGCTTGCCATCTTCCGAACAGCTGCCCCAGCGGCTCTTGGTGTCCTTGATGCTGACGCCATAGACGCGGCGGCGGACGAGGGCGGCTTTTTCCAGCGACATTTCCGTCAGTTTTTCCTTGGCAATGGATTTGAGGAAACGGATCAGGCGCGGAGTCGGGTCTTCCTTGTTCGTCACAATGCGAATTTCGTTCCGCAGCAGCTTGATATCGGTTGTATTGTAATCCGGGTTGTAATCTATGGTAATCAGACGCTTGATCCCGAAAACAGGCACGATATTACCATCTTCAAAAGGGACCGGATGCGGCAGGTCCATCAGGCATTTTTCGATCCAGTTTTCATGATGGCGCGCAAAGGCCTCCGCGTTCCGAAGGCTTACGCCGCGCGGGATTACAAGGTTCACAACGCGCTCCTTGGGGTCGAGGCGCAAGGCCAGACGACGGGCGCGTTTGCTGTGCTTGATCTGAATGAAATCAGCAATATCGACAGACTTATTTTTAGGCATGTTTTGATACTAAGCAGGCCTGAAATCAGATTCAAGATGTTTATTTATTTTTATTTTTGATGTCTCGGAAGGCTGCGGTGACCAAGGCTTTTGGGTGTCCGAAGCGCGGATTTTCTCGGCTGCCCAGAACTTGACACCGGTTTCCCATGCTTTTCCAGAAAACATGTAATGACCGGCATCGAAAACGGCATGGCTTTTTAAGGAATCAGGCACTGCCGGGGTCAGGCCCAGCAAGGCGCCTGTCTGCCCGTAACCTTTTCGGGGGTCAAACCCGCAGATATCGTCTTTTTTGCCATCGGCGGCATGGATGGCCACGTCCTTGATAGCCCCCAGATCAAGATGGCCCAGTGTTTCATGTTCATATGTGCCATTGGCAATCTGGTTATCACGGAAAACAATCTCAACCGTCTCCAGATACAACTCTGCCGTGAGGCTTTGGATATCAAAGAAGAACTTTTTATCAAAATCCACCTTCTTTTCAACGGCCCCCATGTTTTCGGCAATCAGGTCCTGATAGAACTGGCCGAATTTCTCCATATGGCTCTGGACGCTGGCCTTGTTCTTGAAGATAAAGGCAAGGCGCTGCATATGGCCGGGATAAACCTCGCGCCCTTCGCCGGCTTTTCCGGCATGAACCGGGAAGATCACCGAATTTTCAAACCAGCTCATCGGCTTGCTATGGGCATATTGATTGGTGCTGGTGGGGGCGATGGAGGTATCCATTGGGCTGGCCAGCGCGACAAGGCTCACCGGGCGGGCGGCGCTGTCTTGCGCCGAGAGGAATGCTGTGGCCGCCAGAACGCCGGGTCCGGGCTGGCAAACGGGCAGGGCGTTGGGGCGCTGGCCTGTACCGGAACCATCGCCGTATGGGTCATGCGCGGTGACGGCTTCAAATCCTTGCATGAATGTGCCAACCATATCGTCAAACCCGTATGAACCTTCATTGACCGGGATATGCGTGGCATCTTTATGATAGGCGACATAAACCTCGTGATCGGGGGCGAGGCCCTGCACGGTTTCTTCCAGCAGCGAGGGGCCATGGCCGGATGCTGGCACGAACACGATAACCTTGGGGTCTGTGCGCCCGGTCAGCTCGCCGTCCTTGTTCATGCGTTTGATATGATCAATCCGGAAAAAGGGCGTATCCAGAACAGGCGTTTCTGCAACTTGCGTCTTCTGGCCGTTGATGGTGAACGCGCTCCAGTCATAGGGCACGTTTTCGTAAGGATTGGCCATGTGCTTGAGAAAGGCCGCATTGGCGGTCAGGATCCTGCGCCCCTCATTCAGAAACTCATCATATGGTTTCCAGCCTAATGCGCGCAGGCTCTTGTCCACGGCCGGGTGCGTCATGCGCTGCATATTGCCAAAGGCGATAATGCCGGGGTTTTGCTCCAGGAATTTCACGCCTTGGGCTAAATGCAGATTGGTGTCGGCCGCCAGATGCATGCCATCGCGGATGTAATCAGCATTTTTTTCCACCTCGTCATACCAGCGCAAAAATGCTGCCGGATCCTTGCCCGAAGCCTTGTCCAAAAATCGCTCGACCAGATGCATGATAAGCCCTTAATTCCCGTAAAACCGTAAATGAGCGGTGATCTTAGGAAAACGAGCTTAGGCATTTCCAGTACAAAAATTACTGCATTGCAAAATTACATGAAATAATATTACAAAAAATCTGTAATCTGTTGAATATAATTAGCAATTAAATGAAACGGGGCTGTGTATGAATTGGCTTAACCGGGCAGCCATTCACGGCGCAGGGCATCCCATGTGCCGTTTTTCAGGGCGGCGCGGACTTCGCGCATCAGCATATTGATCGTGGCGACGTTATGCTGGGCCAATATTTGAATGCCCAAACTCTCGCCCGCCTTGAACAGATGGTGGATATAGGCCTTGGAGAAGTAATTCGAGCAGGGCAGGTCAATGCGCGGGTCCAGCGGCTCCGGGTCGTCTTTGTAGCGGGCATTCAAAAGATTGATCGTTTCCTTTTGTTCGCCCTTCATAAAGGCCACGCCATGCCGGGCAAGGCGCGTTGGGATGACGCAGTCGAATGTGTCGATACCCAAAGGCACGAAATCCAGTACATCCTTGATGCGGCCAATGCCTAGGAAATGGACGGGGCGCGATCGGTCGGACGGCTCAAGGCTGGCGGCGCAGGCGATTTTCATCTCCTCATCCGTGCCGCCAAGGCATCCGCCAACGGCTGTGCCAAAAAAAGGTCTATCGGCGATATAGGCCGAGCTGTCGCGGCGCAGGTCTTCGTAAACGCCGCCTTGCACGATCCCGTAAACGGCCTGCGCGCCATCATCAAATTCGGAAAAACGCTGCAGGCAGCGATCGCCCCAGCGCATGCTCATCTCCATGGAACGTGCGGTGTAATTCTTATCGACGTGATAAGGTGTGCATTCATCGAATTGCATTAAAAGGTCTGCGCCCAACTGGCGCTGGATATCCATGGCGTATTCGGGCGTTAAGTTGATTTTGCGGCCATCCAGATAGGAACGAAACACCGCGCCTTGCTCGGATATCTCCAGCAGGTTCTTGTTGTCATGGCCCTTGCGGCGGCCCTTGATTTCATTGGCCATCGTGCCCTCGCCCAGCGAGAACACCTGAAAACCTCCGCTATCGGTCAGCATCGGGCCGCGCCAGCCGGAAAATTTGTGAAGCCCGCCCATCTTCTCCACCAGATCCGCACCGGGCTGGAGCATCAGGTGATACGTATTGCCCAGAATGATATCCGTTCCGGCATCGCGCATCTGGTCCGGCGAGAGGCCCTTGATCGCGCCCTTTGTGCCGCAAAAGATATAGTTTGGCGTCTCAATCGTGCCATGCGGTGTTTTCAGCAGGCCGATCCGTGCCTTGCTGGCGGGGTCCTTGTGGGTGATATCAAAGGCGAAATTGGGGTAAGAAAGCATGGGGAAGCTTTTAACACGAACATCGTTGAAGGAGGCAAGGTTTTTATACTGAGCGTCATTACACGGCATCGTCCGTGTAATCCATGGATCACACGCATGAAGCGTGTGATGACGGGGGAAACTTGGTGATCTTGGTGGTTAAAAAGCATTTTTTCATGCTAGGCTCATATCATGCTCGACTCGCTGCCATCTGATATCAGTCTTTCCGGCCTTCACGCCCTGATTTTTGAACCGGCGCGGATTCCATACGCCATCATGGCGATCTTGCTGGTTTCGGTTGTGGGAATCATCACCGGGCCGCGTGCGGGTAACGCCAATCCGATGCTCTGGATTTGGGCGGATGCCCTGTTCGGCAAGCTGGGGGAGAAGCTTTATAAAAAGGGCCGTCCCGCGCCTGATCTGATGCTGCGCGGGTTTATGGTTCTAGCGCTGGCGGTGTTTGTGGCTGGTTTGCTGGCGCAGGTCGCGGGCCATATCATTCTTCATTATGATACCACCACCATCATGCATATCGTGATACTGGCGGCCTGCCTCTCCAGCGGGGCTTTGTGGTTTACGCTTTTGATGCTGTATTTCGCGCTGACCAAAAAAGGCGAGGTCAAGGGCGCTTACTTCAGTCTGGCCCGCACGACACGCCTAGATTTGAATACGGTGGATGATTACGGCATCACAAGGCTGGGCGTGGCGCAGGCGGCAAGAATCTTTGACAAGGGGCTGGTTGCGCCTGTGCTGTGGTATCTGATCGGCGGGTTTACGGCCCTTTTTGTGACGGGTGTTGTCTCGGCCATGGCGTGGCGTTTTGGCAAGAACGGATTTTCCAAGGGTTTTGGCGCTGTGCCGCTGGCCCTTGATAAACTGCTGGGTTATGTGCCGTCCTTGATTGCGGCGCTGCTGATCACGGCGGCCAGCACCTTTACGCCAACGGCCGGGATCGGCCGCAGTATTGCCTCATGGTGGGGGCAGGGCGCGCCATACGCGCAAGGCGGGCATCCGGTGGCGGCCATGGCATGGGCGCTGAATATTACATTGGGTGGCCCGGCGCAGGATTTATCGGGCAGCACTGTCCCGGCGGCCTGGATCGGGCCGAAAGGGGCCACCGCAAGGCTGGAGCCGGGGCATCTGCGGCGCGGGCTTTATATCATTCTGATGGCCCATTTATTGTGGCTGGCTGTGCTTTTGGGGGCGTTTTTGTGGTCTTTTGCGCTGGGAAGTTAAAAACTTTTCAAGGCAGTGCTTGACTTTTAAGGGCTGTTTCGCTTAATTTGCCGATCTGTTTTAAGAATAAGGCCAGATTTACAAGGATTTCGACCATGAGCCGCCGCTGCATGATTACAGGCAAGACCGTTATGTCCGGGAATAATGTTTCCCACGCGATGAACCGTACGCGCCGCAAGTTCTACCCCAATGTTCAGGACACAAGCCTCTACAGCGAGTCCCTGAAGAAGTGGGTTAGCGTTAAAGCGTCGGCCGCTGGTCTTCGCACTGTTGAGCACAAGGGCGGTTTTGACGCCTTCATCACAGGCACAGCCATCACTAAGCTGGCCCCTGAACTGCGCCAATACAAGGCCCAGATCGAAAAGGCTCAAGGCGCAACCGCTGCTTAATCTTCAAATAAGAAGATCACCGTTTTAAAACCCGCCTTTCTGGCGGGTTTTTGCTTTTGTGCTGTTATGGCAAGCTGCGGCGCTTTTTAACAATTTCCTTACAAAATCGTGTATAATCGGAAAGGTTCAAGTGCTGCGTACAACCTTTTTAAAAAGCACAATGTCATGAATTCGGAAACCAAGAATTCCTTTAACCAGATCAGCTCCGTACTCGATCAGTACACGGAATGGTATAACGATATTCTGCTTCAGCTCTTTTATCCGGCGCAGGAAAAAGTCAAAAAGCCGCAAGTTCCTGTTTTCTCGCTGGGCACGCTCAGCACGAACGACACGCTGGAGATCGAAGGCATCCAGCGCCTGCAATTGCTCAAAGGCGATCTGGTTAAAATTTCCGAAGAATTGCTGGCGGGCTCATCGCCGCCGCCTTTTAAGAATTTTGAGACTTTCAGTCAGGTTTATGAAGAATTCTCCAACCAGCTCCGCCGGGTGGAAATTGACAGATTTATGGATGATAACGGCATTGATGTGCTGACCGGCTTACGCAGCCGCAACGCCATGATGAGCGATATCGCGCGCGAGCTTGACCGTCTGGCCCGGCGCGGCAAGCCGTTTTGTCTGGCATTGGCGCAGATTGATAATTTTACCAAGATCCGGGAGTCCTATAACCTCAAGGAATGCAATGTGTTTATCATGACGGTGGCGGAGCTGATCAAAAAGAGTATGCGCTCATTTGATGACGCTTACCGGCTCTCAAACGGTGAATTTATCCTGTGTCTCAAGCAGACGGAGATGAGCGGCGGACTGGCAGCGCTGGAGCGCATGCGTAAGCTGCTGGAGAGAGAACGGATCAGCGTCTCGCTTGATGGCAACGCGCAGCCCTTGACCATGTCCTGCGTGATCGCCGAGCCTGTGGAGGGCGATATGCAGGATAATCTGGTTGATAATCTGCGTCACGACCTCGCCAGCATGGAGCGGACAGAGGGCGCAGTTCTTGAATACTATGAAATGAGCCCGTTGCAACGTTTTGTTAAAACGAGCCAGTGACCTTAACTTCGGCAATTCAGATGGATTACTCCGTATTCTTTCAAAACATGCCGCTGCCGCGCTTCATTGTCGCGGTAGATGCTATGCGTACTTACAAGGTGCTCGATGCCAATGACAGCGCCCTTGGTTATTTCAACCACAGCCGTGATCAGGTCGTGGGGAACGGCATTGCCAGTTTCATGGATCAGGAATATCACCGCCATTTCGACCAGACCTTTGAGGTCTGCATCGAGAAAAAGCGCTTTGTGACCGTCCAGGCGCTGCCATGGGTTCCCGGCAATATCAAGGTGTTCAATTTTGTAATCAATCCGATCACCAATGATTCCGGCGAGGTCACAACGCTGGATGTGATCGGCCTGCCGGATGTCTCGGATCAGTCCATCCTCCAGCGCGAGCGCGATGATGCGATCTTGCTGTTGACCTCGGTATTTGATGTCAGTGAAATCGGCATCGTGGTCAGTGATTCAACGGGGCGTATCGTGCGGGTGAATGATTCCTTCGTGCGGACCTATGGCTGGTCGCGTGAGGAACTGATCAATGCCGAGATATCAGAGCTTCTGACGCCGGATGAGCGTGAAAACGCGCGGCGTAATCACGATGAATTTATCATCAGGGGTGGGCGCTCATCGGGCGAGATGAAAATTATCCGCAAGAATGGCTCGATTGCCAATGCGCTCTTTACCACGGCCACGATTGAACTATCGCAAAAGCGCCGTTTTCAGGTTACCACGGTGATGGATATCACCCTGCGGAAACAGATGGAGCAATCCCTGCGCCTTGCCAAGGATCAGGCCGATACCGCCAACCGCGCCAAATCAACATTTCTGGCCAATATGTCGCATGAGCTCCGCACGCCGTTGAATGCCATTATCGGCTTTTCCGAGATGATGGGCAACGAGACCTTCGGCCCGCTGGGTAATGCCAAATATGCGGAATATCTGGGCGATATCCATATGAGCGCGCGGCATTTGCTGGAGATTATCAACGAAGTTCTCGATATGTCGAAAATCGAGGCCGGGCGCATTGAGCTGGACGAGGAAGTTGTGAACATGTCCGAGCTGATCAAATCAGTGACGCGCATGATGGATTCCCGCGCTTTTGCCTCCGATCTGTCTTTCATCGAAGATATTCAGCCCGACCTGCCATGGCTCAAGGCCGATCAGCGCCTCATGCGTCAGGTGCTGATCAATCTGGTGACCAATGCCGTTAAATTCTCCAATAAGGGCGGCAAGATCCATATCAAGGCGCATGTGCTGGCCGACCGGCGTATGCAGATCATCGTGCAGGATAATGGCGTGGGCATTCCCAAGGACAAGATCCGTCAGGCCATGGAGCCGTTCGGGCAGGTCACGGACGGGGCGGAGCGTACCCAGAAACAGGGCACGGGCCTTGGCTTGCCGCTGGCCCGTGCGATGGTTGAGCTTCATGATGGCGAGCTGTGGCTGGAATCCGAGCTGGGGCAGGGGACGACAGTATTTGTGAATATGCCCGATCATCGCACATATCAGGAAGGCCAGCCGGAGAGAAAATCCTTAAGCCGGATCAAGCAGGAAGCATCTTCCCTTGCCGAGCGCGGCCAAAATAACTAATATCCCATTCCAACAGAGATAAAAAACCTCGAACCATCCCAGGAGGGCGATAACCATGAGCAAGGAACTGGTGCAACGTTGTGCCGCTGCCGGCCTTAAAATCACAGGTCAGCGCAAGACCATCATTCAGGTGCTGGAGGATGCCTCCGACCATCCGTCCGTGGAATCGGTTTATGATCGCGCCAAGGAGATTGATTCTTCTATATCCATCGCGACGGTTTATCGTACGCTGAATATGCTGGATGAGCTGGATCTGGTAATCCGCCATGAATTTCAGGAAGGCTATTCCCGTTACGAACTGAACTGGGATCACCACCATCACCTTGTCGATCTGGAAACGGGGCAGGTGATTGAATTCCAGAATGACGAGCTGGAAGCCCTGAAGGAAAAAATCGCCCATGATCTGGGTTATGAGCTGATTGATCACCGTCTTGAGCTCTACGGCAAGAAGATCAAGGCTGGCAAGGACAAGAAATAGGGCTGTATAATCATGTGCCAGATGGTTGTCATGGAAGATGGTTTTCGCGTGCCGGTCTCGGATTGCGTGTGCTATCAGGCCGTCATGCGCGCGTATAAGCATATGAGCGATGAGCCTGACAAGATAGCGCTGGAAGCCGCCATTCGCGTCTATCGTCATCACCATCCCGAAGATGCCAAGGCTGATGCCTTTGTGACCGTCCAGCGCTGGGTTACGATGCCCGCGCATGTTCATTAGGACGGAATTTGCAATATTTTCATAATTTTGATATTGTCTTGGCGTAGTAATGAAAAACAATCAAAAATAATTGAGGATGTCGTTATGAGTACTGGAAAAAATAAACTGGAACAGATTGAAATCGCAGAGACCGCCGCATCGCTGTTTGCGCAGCTCCCCGAAAAGGAAGTGAATTCAGATGCCCCGCAGGTCAGGGCTGTGATGGATATCCTGCGCGCCAATCCTGATCTGGCGCAATCAGCTCGAAAAATCAGCCTCTGATGTCCACTGATGGCCGCCTTCCCACCGCACTCTGGCTGGAGGGGCAATTCCGCCTGCTGGATGCCGCCAGCATTTCCTATTACGTGATTAATCGTGGGGCCGGGGGTTCGGGCGTGGTGACGCTCAAACTGAACGGGCTTGGCGCGGGGTTTCGGCTGCTCGTGCAGCAGCGCGATATGGACGGCGTGCTGGGCTGGCAGAATGCCTTGAAGGACGACAATCCGCCCGAAGACCAGATTGATGCCTATATCGCCCGCGCCATTGACCGTGACCCCGATCTTTGGGTTATCGAGATTGAATCCCGCAGCCTCGAAAACCCGTTTGTTTAGTTTTTTAAACCGCTGCGCGTGTCAGGGGCAGGGCGTAATCGCTGCGGAAGGCCGCGAAGCGGTCTTCGCCGATATTGTCCCAGAAGGATTTCAGCGCCACCATGCCGGCGGATGGTCCGCCGATTTCCCATCCCGTGCGCATCAGGCTCTGATCCATGAAGCCCAGAAAATCAGCCGGAAAGGCTATGCGCGGGGCTTGCAGGCCCAGATCCACAAGGATCTTGGCCACGTGGGCATCGCTATGGTCGAGGATATCGGCGGTAAACTGGATGGCGGATAAAATCTTGATCTCCATCCGGCTGCTCGGCACATGACGCAAATGACGCATGAAACGGGCATAGACGGCCATTTCATCCTTGGCCGATGCGGCATCAGATGGCGGTAATGGCAAGACATGCCGTTCGCCTTGCGTGTTTGTGTTTACGTGCTTGGGGCTTTTGCTTACTGCGATCGTGTCAACCATGTCCATAACCTTTCCGGTTTAGTTGTGAGGTCGTTCGAGACTACTTCCAAGAGCCTCTGCCGGTGTTTGTGATCTCTTTGATACATTCACCAACTCGCGCTCTTATGTTCAGGTTCCCCGCAAACAGTTAATGGAATCTTAAAATTCCAGATTACGGTAAAAGATGGCAGTTTAAGCTGTGGATAAGAGGGGTGGCGGAATTATGAGGGGCGATAATTCATTCAAAGTATTTTGCGCCGAAATCTGCCGTTTTTCGAGAACCGCCGCGCAGAATACCCATGTGTATTTGAGCAGCGGAAAGCGCAGAAAAATGCGGATTGCAGGCCAAAAGACGTCGTAATGAAATCGGCCCCTAGCGGTCGAGCTGATGGGCGACCATCAAGGGCACAATAAAAGCCTGCCCGCCGCGAATCGGGTCATTGGCATCGAGATAAGCCAGCAGGATCTTGCGGTTTTTGAGGATTCTCTCGTAAATCTCGGTCTTGATTTTATCGAGGAGGACAGGTTCGCCTTCCTCGTTATCACTGCCGAAATACAGCTCGCCGCGCTCAACATCAATCGAGGCCCATTCAGGAGCGAAGGTGAAAGGCTTGTTGCTGAAATAGGCAACTTCGTTCTGATCGCTGAGAACAAGAGAGACTTTTTTCTCGTCTTTTTTCTTTTTGATCATGACGTGTCCTTAATTAAGCCCGGCGCTCCAGTACATATTCAGCCAGATCGCGGAGCAATTGCGCGCGGCCTTCAAAGATCTTGAGATGGGAAGAGGCTTGCTGGATCAGCATTTCCGCGCGTTCGCGTGCCTGTTGCTTGCCCATGGTGGATACGAAGGTGGACTTGCCGGCTTCGGCGTCCTTGCCGGTGTCCTTGCCGGTATCCTGCGGATCGGCTTCAACGTCGAGAATATCATCCGTCACCTGAAAAGCCAGGCCAAGGTCATAGGCATAGTTACGGAGCGCTTTACGCTGCGGCTCGCCGGCTTTGCCGAGAATCGCGCCAGCCTCGCAGGCAAAAGCCATCAGCTTGCCGGTTTTCATGCGTTGCAGGCGGGAAATCGTGCCAAGGTCAAATTCTTCATTCTCGCCGATCAGATCCAGCATCTGACCGCCCACCATGCCATGTGGCCCGGCGGCTTCGGCCATGGCGCGGACCAGTTCAAGGCGTACGCGGGGGTCTTCATGGGTTTCGGCATCGCTCAGCACTTCAAAGGCCAGCGTCAGCAGGGCATCTCCGGCCAATATCGCTGTGGCTTCATCATATTTCTTGTGAACGGTCGGCTGGCCGCGGCGCAGCGCCGCATCATCCATCGCCGGAAGATCGTCATGGATCAGCGAATAACAATGGACAAATTCCACCGCTGCTGCAACGCGGCGCGCGCGGCTGGGATCGACATTGAACAGGCTGGCGGCGTTCATGACCAGAAAAGGGCGCATGCGCTTGCCGCCGGCCAGCGTGCCGTGACGCATGGCATCAAAGAGGCGCGATTCATGTAAATCGGTCTCAGGCAGCATTCTTTCAATGATGCGGTTGACGGAGGTCGCGCAATCCTGCAATGCCTGTTTCAGGCCGGGGGCTGCGTCTCTGGGTGATGGTGCCATTTTTTCCCTATTCTTCTTTAACGGTGTATGCGGTTAACCGGCATCATCCAGCGGCTGCAATCCTGCAGCACCGCCGGGGCCGATGGTGATTTTCTCGATTTTCGCCTGTGCATCGCGGAGCTTTTTCTCGCAATGCTGGCGCAGGGAAACGCCGCGCTCGTAAAGGCCGATGGAATCATCAAGCTTCGCCTGACCGCCTTCAAGGGATTTGACGATCCCCTCCAGCTCCATCATGGCTTCTTCAAAACTCAATTTTTCAACAGCGGATGTTTGCGACATTCCCAAAAACGCTTATATTCTTGTCTAAAGTTGGACGAGTTTAAGCCAGAGCGCCCGATTCCTCAAGCAAAGATTAAGCGGTATTCAAGACCTATGAACATGCAAGTCACACAGACCGGATTCAGCCTCGCGCAAGGCTTGCGAGTCTATGCAATCGGCGATATTCACGGGTTTTCGGACGCGCTGGACCGGATGCATGATGCCATCGCGGCGGATCTGCTGGATCACCCCCCGGAAAGCGCCCATATCGTCTATCTGGGGGATTATATTGACCGCGGCCCCGATTCGAAAGGCGTGATTGATCGCCTGATCGCAAGGCGCGACCGAGGCGATGGAATCGAAAAGACCTTTATCCTCGGCAATCATGAGATGGGCCTGTATGAATTTACCAAAAACCCGCATGAAAGCCGCTGGCTGATGTATGGCGGGATTGAAACGCTCAAGAGCTACGGGATTGTATTTGCGGCGGATGTTCCGCTCCCCGGCGAGATCGAGGATGCGGCGGGGCGCCTCCTGAATGTCCTGCCGCCTGCGCACCGTGAATTTCTGGAAGCTCTGGAATATTACCGCGCGATCGGGGATTACTTTTTCGTGCATGCCGGTATAGACCCCTTAAAGCCGTTGGAGAAAAACACGGTGCGGGATTTTACCTTCATCCGCGAGCCGTTTTTGTCATGGCCGGCGGCGTTCTCCAAAATGATCGTCCATGGCCACACCATCAGCGAAAAGCCCGAGATCAAAAAACACCGCATCGGTGTAGATACCGGGCTTTATGCGGGTGGGAAATTAACGGCCGCCGTGCTGGAAAATGATACTGTCAGATTTCTACAAGTCTGAAGGATGGACCAGCCCCAATCGCTGCTCCAGCGCGCCGCAGAGCATCTGCCCCAGCGTGATATGCATCTCCTGTATGCGCGCTGTGATATCGGATGGCACGATCAAAATCGTATCACAAAGCGCTTGCATCTTGCCGCCATCCTTGCCAGAAAAACCGATGGTCACAAGGCCTTGGGCCTTTGCGGTTTTCAGGGCTTCAAGGATATTGGGGCTCTGGCCGGATGTGCTGATGCCGATGACGATATCGCCAGGCTTGCCCAGCGCCTCGATCTGCCTTGCGAAAATCTGGTCAAACCCCAGATCATTGCCGGCCGCCGTGATGGCGGATGTATCGGTGGTCAGGGCAATGGCGGCAATGGCCTTGCGGTTTTTCGCGTAGCGTATGGTCAGTTCCGTGGCCAGATGCTGGGCGTCTGCGGCGCTGCCGCCATTGCCCATGAACATGATCTTGCCGCCCTGATTGATACATGTCACGCAAGCTTCCAGCATGGCTGCAAAGGGTGTTTGCAGGGTGGCAAAAGTTTTTACCGCCGCTTCCATATGCTGCTCTTTTTCGGCAAGCCAGAAGGCATCAAGATTAAAAGCGCTCATATGATTATCTCGCCAGTTTCTGCGGCGCGCCGGTTTTGGTGTCAGGCGGCAGTTTCTCCTGTGTCACGGCGGCAGGCGGCGCAGTTGCCGCAACGGGGGCAGGGGCTGCTGGTTGCTGGCTGATGGCTGTGACCGGAACTTTTGGGGCGCGGACCATATTCTTGCGGTTATAGCGCAATTGATCCTCGGTCAGCTGGAAACCCAGCAGGATCTTGAAATCGGGGCCATCTTTCAGACTGTCAGCCGGAATCAACTGGCGCAGCGTCTCGATATAAACATGCTGGTTCTGGCCCGGTGGATAGGTCATCGAGGCCGCGAATACTTCCTTGGCCAGAACCTCTTCATCCTGATCGACAACGGCCACGAAGAACGGGTACGCAAAGAACGGCTTATCGGAATTTTGCTGGCGGGCCTGCGGGCCGAGTGCGCCTGTGAAGCTTAAGCGCAGGTCAACAACCATCGCGCCGCCGCGGTAGGCACAGGCGCTTTCCACCTGATTGATGCTCACGCGCGTGAGCAGATCGCCTTCGCGCGATCCTTCGGAGAACTCGCTCAAGGAACTAAGCTCATCGACAATATCCACCCTGGGGCAGTAATCGGGATTGATCTCGGCGTCCTTGCGCTCGGTATTGTTCAGCAGGTCCATCTCGCTGTCCTTGGGATCAATGCGGAAGGAATCGGCAAGGCTGTTCCAGCTCGATTGCAGGGTTTTACAGCCTGAAAGGGCTAAGGTTGCGGCCAAGAGTAAGGTAAGATGCTGAATTCTCATAATGTTCTTCCGGTGCTGGCGAAATTTGAAAAAACATACCCCATGCATGCGGGGGCGGCAAGCTGCCTTTGGGCAAAACGGCATTTTCGCGGAAAATCTATGGATTTCCTTTGTCGCTCTTGCTATAAAAACCGCGCAATGACAAAGCCTTCCTTGAAAATATTGCTGGCCGCGCCGCGTGGCTTTTGTGCCGGTGTGGACCGCGCGATCCAGATTGTCGAGCTGGCGCTGCAGAAATACGGCAAGCCCGTCTATGTGCGCCATGAGATCGTGCATAACAAATTCGTGGTGGATTCCTTGAAGGAAAAAGGCGCGATTTTCGTCAAGGAACTGGATGAAATCCCGGATGATGGCCAGCCTGTCGTGTTTTCCGCGCATGGCGTGCCCAAGTCTGTTCCTGAGAATGCGCGCGCGCGCCAGATGTTTTACTTTGATGCAACATGCCCGCTGGTCAGCAAGGTTCACCGCGAGGCTGAGCGCCATCACAAGAACGGCGACCAGATCATCCTGATCGGCCATGCCGGTCATCCGGAAATTATCGGCACAATCGGCCAGTTGCCGCCGGGCGCGGTGCTGCTGGTGGAGACGGTCGAGGATGTCGAGACGCTCACGGTCGGCAATGCCGAACATCTGGCCTTTTGCACGCAGACAACCTTATCGGTGGATGATACATCGGAAATCGTGGCGGCGCTGCAGGCCAAATTCCCGGCGATCAAGGGGCCGCATAAGGAAGATATCTGCTACGCCACCACCAACCGTCAGGCGGCGGTCAAGGCCATTGCGGGTCAAAGCGAGATGATGATTGTCATCGGCGCGCCCAATTCCTCCAATTCCAACCGCCTTGTTGAGGTGGCCCGCAATTACGGCTGCCCGCGCGCGATCATGGTCCAGCGCGCCGCCGAGATTGACTGGGCGGCCATTGGCGCGGTTGCTGTGCTGGGGATTTCCGCTGGCGCTTCCGCGCCGGAAATTCTGGTCGATGAGGTGATTGAATCCGCCCGCGCGCATTTCGATGTCAGCGTGGAGGAGGTTGCCATCACTTCCGAAGATGTGCATTTCAAACTGCCCGCCGCGCTTGGCGATAAGGCCGCGTGATCGTGATGGCGGCGGGGGCATTAAAATCCATTACGCTGATGGGCATGTCCGGGGTCGGCAAGACGTATCTCTCGCGCCAGCTCGCTGATTGGGGCTGGTTTCATTATTCCTGCGATCTGGAGATTGGCCGTAAATTCATGGCCGCCGATTTGCCATCACCTGTTACTTGCGCGGCGGATTTGTCAGTCCTGTCGGCCTTTATCGGCAAGCTGGGCGATGCGGCCAAAGGCGGGTTGCCTTATGAGGAATTCAAGCGCCGCCAGAGGCTTTATTACGAGGCGGAATGTGCGGCCATTGCCGAAGTGCCGGCCTTGGCGCAGGATCATGTGAAACTGATCCACGATTCCACGGGATCGCTCTGCGAGATCATGGATGAGGCGCTGGTTGAGAATCTGGGCAAATCAACATTGTTTGTGTATTTAAAGGCCAGCGCGGAAGACGAGATACAAATTCTGGAGCGCGCGAGACAATACCCCAAACCGCTGTTTTTCCCGCCGGCAAAATTCGATATCTGGCTGGGCGAATATTTGCAAGGCAATGGATTGAAATCTTCGGATGAGATGAACCCGGATGAATTCGCACGCTGGGTTTTCCCGCGCCTGTTCGAAAGCCGCCTGCCGAAATACCAGCGCCTTGCCGATCTCTACGGCGTAACCATTCCGGCGGCGGCGTTTTATGGCGTGGAATCAGAGGCGCGTTTTCTGGATATCATTCAAGATGCCATGCACAAGCGGAATGCCGCATGAAACATGTCGAGATTTTCACGGATGGCGCCTGCAGCGGTAATCCCGGCCCCGGCGGCTGGGGCGCGGTGCTGCGCCATGGCGATCTGGAGAAGGAAATATCCGGCAGCGCGTACGAGACCACCAATAACCGCATGGAAATGACAGCGGCCATCAAGGCGCTGGAGGCGCTGAAAGGCCGCTGCCGCGTTGATATCTACACCGACAGCACCTATTTGCAAAAAGGCGTATCGGAATGGATGCCGGGCTGGAAGGCCAAAGGCTGGCCCGCGAAAATAAAAAATCAGGATCTGTGGAAGATGCTGGATGAATTATTGCCGCGCCATGATGTGACCTTTCACTGGGTCAAGGGCCATGCGGGGCATCCTGAAAACGAACGCGCCGATAGGCTGGCTACCGGCGCGATCCCAAAACAGGGGTGTTAATTTCAGCGCGTCATTGCGCCTTGTGCATGCAATCCATGGATCACACGGACGGGCCGTGTGATGACGGGGAAACATCAGGCTGCGTTCTCGCCGGACGAGGAATTGCCCGGATTTTCATCACTTGTGTTCCCGGCATTGCCGCCGCCCGTGTTATTGTCGCGGCGTGGGAAGGGACGGCGCTGGGGCTTGCGTTGCATGCCTTGGGCCGAATCTTCCATCATCTCGCCGCCGCCTTGCTGGTGACGGCCGCGCGCGTCGCGGTGCGGCGGGATGGGAATGGGTTTTTGCGCCATTTCGTCGCGCTCGCTCACCGCAACGTCAATCTCAAGACGGGATGCCGCCTTGCGTAGTTCATGAATGGCATCCTGCAGCGCTTCGCGCGCTTTTGAATCCTTGTTGTTGGCGCTCCACGCGTCATAGGATTTCAGGCATTCTGCTGTCGCATTCTGCAGACGTTCCTTGATCTCGGCCATTGCTTATAACTCCTGATAAATTTTTTGATGTGTGACGACTATAGCCTAATACAGGCACTTGTAAATAAACCTTAAGAGAAAAGATCTTTTAATCCGAACCAAAGACCGTATTGATCTGCTGCGTGACGCGGATAAAGGTCGTGCGCTTGGAAAGCTCTTTCAGGCGCCTTGCCCCGACATAGGTGCAGGCCGAACGGATCCCACCCAGTATATCCTGCAAGGTGGCATCGACAGGGCCGCGATAGGGGACTTTGACGGTCTTGCCTTCACTGGCGCGGTATTCGGCAATATGGCCTTTATGCTTTTTCATGGCCGTATCGCTGCTCATGCCGTAGAAGCGCAAATATTTCTTGCCGTCTTCCTCGATGATTTCCTGCTCGGCCTCGTCATGGCCGGACAGCATCCCGCCCAGCATGACAAAATCCGCGCCGCCGCCAAAGGCCTTGGCCAGATCGCCGGGAACCGTACAGCCGCCATCGGCGCAGATATACCCGCCCAGACCATGCGCGGCATCGGCGCATTCGATCACGGCTGATAATTGCGGATATCCGATGCCGGTCATCTTGCGCGTGGTGCAGACACTGCCCGGGCCGATACCGACCTTGACGATATCAACCCCGGCCAGAATAAGTTCTTCGACCATCTCACCCGTGACGACATTCCCGGCCATGATGGTAAGATCAGGGATCATGTTGCGGATACGTTTGACGAAGTCGATGAAATGCTGGCTGTAACCATTGGCCACATCAATGCAGAGCTTCTCAATGCCCTTGCCGTTATTCTGGACCGATGAATCCATAAACGCGATCAGCTTGTCCTGATCTTCTTCCGTCATGCCGATGCTGTACCAGACGGATTCGCCGCCATACTCGCCGAAAAATTTCAGCAAATCCTCCAGCGGATAATGCTTGTGCAGGGCCACACTCAGGCCGTTGCCGTTTTTGATGAAGGCCTTGGCCATCTCGAATGTGCCCACGCCGTCCATATTGGCGGCGATAATGGGTACGCCTGTATATTGGCGTCCGCTCCAGCGCATGGTGAAATCGCGCGTGATATCGACATCCTTGCGGGTGGAGAGGGTGGATCGCTTGGGGCGGATCAACACATCCTTGAAATCAAGCTTGAGACCTTCTTCGATACGCATAATGGGGATATCCTGTCGTTATGAATTATGACTTGAAAAACGCATCCGCCGCCGCGCGGGAGGATTGCTTTTTGGTAATGTCGGCTTCGGCGCGGGTGATTTCAGCCTTGAGATCCTCGATGTATTTCTTGAGGTCCTCAACGGAAAGATTATCCAGCTTGGCCGGAAATTCTCTGGTCTTTGGTTTTTCCGGCTCTTCAAAAAACATGGCGCTTTCTCGTCTTTAGAGCATTGAAATTACAGGCTAAGCCTCTAAAAATCAACGCCTTGATGCATTTTCTTCTGGTAATTTGGCCTTCCCTGCATTATAAAATGCCCATTCCCAAAAAAAGTGTTGAGCTTTTTGAGGTGAAGCCCCGGAAAAAGGGTTTTCGCAAACCCTCTTGTATTGGATTATTGATAACGCATTTAAGGAGATTATAGATGTCCGCTGCCCTGAATTACGATGGCCGCCTGTTGATGCCCAAGGCCACAGCCGTCTGGATGATTGAAAATACGGCCCTGACTTTCAAGCAGATTGCTGAGTTCACCGAACTGACCGAGATCGAGATCGAGGCGCTGGCCAATGAAGAAATCGGCCGCGGTCTGGTTGGCCGTAACCCCGTAGATCACCATGAAGTCACGAAGGACGAGCTGGAGCGCTGCGAAAAAGACGCTAATGCGCGTCTGATCCATTCCCGCAGCGAATTGCCGCAGGTAAAACTCCGCGCCAAGGGTCCGCGTTATACGCCTGTGTCCAAGCGCGGCGACAAGCCCGATGCCATTGCCTATATTCTTAAGAACAACGCTGAGATTTCCGATGCCCAGATCTGCAAGCTGGTCGGTACGACCAAGCCGACTATCTTGAGCGTGCGCGACAAATCGCACCCCAACACACCCAATATCAAGCCGCGCCACCCGGCCGAACTTGGTCTTTGCACATACAAGGAATACGAATCAGCCTCCGATAAAGGCTTCCGGGCGCAGGGCAAGGATCCTGAAGCCATGCGCGCCCAGCGTATGGCGGCAAATGCCCAGCAGGCCGAGCAGGAGCGCGAAGTCGATCCTACCGATATGGCGGCCGCTTCCAGCAGCTTCGATTTCTCGAACTTCCTCTCGCGCCCGTCCTCATCTTCGTCCTTTAATGACGAAGATGATCGCGATTAAGCATTGCGTGAATGTGATTGTAAAAATCCCGGCTTTAGGCCGGGATTTTTTTTTAATGCTCGGCGTAGCTGATCTTCTCGATCGCGTCTTTGAGCACCAGCTTCTTTTTCTTGAGCATGTTCAAATAATCCGCCGTGGTGGAGGGGCTTTGCCTTGCTTCATGAATCCTGGTCTCGATCTCGGCATGTCTGCGGCGCAGGGCGACAACTTTGGCGCGTGGTCCGTCTTCCAGGTTCTGTGATTGCATCATATTTCCTCCATCAGGGTTACAACAGGTTTGCGTTCATCCGCCCGCCTCATAAGGCCTGCCGCACGCGGAACAATGACGCAAAAAACTATATAAATCATTGCTTTAAAAATGATTTATTGCTGATGCGCGTCTTTATCGTTTGCGGTCTTTTGGCATATCGCTAGGTGGATTGTTCAACTCCCATCATCTCATGGGGGCGCTTAAAAAATTATTAACAAAAACTTAAAAAAACGCCGTTCCGGCAATTAAGACAAATATTTGATTCATCAAGCCGATTTTGCTAGAATGATCTAGGTAATAGAAAAACGATAATAATAAATATAATTTCGTAATATAAGGGGTAGTGAAATGGCACCTGAACCTGGTTTTAATGATCCCGCGCCGGCAGCTCCGCCGCCGGAGGAACGCAACCCGATCGAGCGCGCGCTTGATCAGAACGGCAGTGATCAAAATAACGGTCTTGGCACGCTCTGGCAGATGCTGGGCACATTCTTTGGCATTGGGGCCATGACCAATCTTACGGAAGGCTTTGGCAATATAATGGACAGCCTCAGCGAGGTCGGTCTTGGCAATGGCGGCTTTGATTTTCAAGGCTTCATGGACAGGCTCGCCGGCGAAGAGCTGGGCGTGCAGCCCGCACCAGCCGCCCCTGCGCCCGTCCAGCCCGCGCCTATCGTGCAGGCCCAGATGGATCCGGGCATGAGCGGCCCGCGATAAAGGCGCTTTTAGAGCATATACAGCAATAAAAAAGCTGGCCTTGGCCGGCTTTTTTTCTGTATAACAGGGCACATGCAAAAACCGCAGGCCCATAACGTCTATACGCCAGACAAAGATAACACGCAGGTTGAAAAATCGCTTCTGGGGCGGGTCAATATTCCCGCCGACATGAAGGCGTTTTCCGATGCCGAGCTGGAAATACTGGCTGGCGAGGTCCGCGGCGAGATGATCCGCGCCGTTTCCAAAACCGGCGGGCATCTGGGCGCAGGCCTTGGCGTGGTGGAGCTGACTGTGGCGATCCATGCCGTATTTGATACGCCGCGCGACCGTTTGATCTGGGATGTCGGGCATCAATGCTATCCGCATAAAATTTTGACAGGCCGCAAGGACCGCATCGAGACGCTCCGTCAAGGCGGCGGGCTGTCCGGTTTCACCAAGCGTGATGAATCCGAATATGACCCCTTTGGTGCAGCGCATTCCTCGACCTCGATTTCGGCAGGATTGGGGATGGCTGTGGCCCGTGACCTGTCAAATGATCCGGGCAAACATATCATCGCGGTGATCGGCGATGGCGCAATGTCTGCGGGTATGGCGTATGAGGCCATGAACAATGCCGGGGCACTGAAATCAAAACTGATTGTAATTTTGAACGATAATGAAATGTCGATCGCCCCGCCTGTCGGCGCGATGAGCCGTTATCTGACGCGCATTGTCTCCTCCCGTGCCTATCAGAATGCCCGTGAGATGGGCAAGAAGATCACCGGCATATTGCCCGGCCCCATCCGCCATGCCGTCAAACGCGCGGAAGAGGGCGCCCGCGTGGCCATGGGCGGGGGTAATTTATTCGAGGAAATGGGATTTTATTATATCGGCCCGGTGGATGGGCATAATCTGGCACATCTGCTGCCGATCCTTAGAAATGTTCGGGATTCCGATCATCAGGGCCCGGTGCTGATTCATTGCCTCACGCAAAAGGGCAAGGGCTATATCCCGGCCGAAACCTCCGCCGATAAAATGCATGGCGTGCGGACATTCGATGTCGTGACAGGCAAGCAAAGCGCGGCCAAAATCGGCGCGCCCAGCTATACCAAAGTTTTTGCGCAGGAACTGGTCAAGCTGGCCAGAACGGATGATAAAATCGTGGGTATCACGGCCGCCATGCCCGATGGCACGGGGATGGATATTTTTGGAAGCGAATTCCCAGAGCGCATGTTTGATGTGGGCATCGCCGAACAACATGCGGTGACTTTTGCTGCCGGACTGGCGGCGGAAGGTTTCAAGCCGTTCTGCGCGATTTATTCTACATTCCTGCAACGCGCCTATGATCAGGTTGTGCATGATGTGGCGATCCAGAATCTGCCCGTGCGCTTTGCGATCGACCGCGCAGGTCTTGTGGGCGCGGATGGCTCTACCCATGCCGGGGCGTTCGATATCGCCTATCTAACCTGCCTGCCAAATTTTGTTGTCATGGCAGCTTCCGATGAATCAGAGCTGGCAAGCATGGTGGCCACAGCCGCCGCCCATGATAACGGCCCGATTGCTTTCCGTTATCCGCGCGGCGAGGGCACAGGCGCGGAGATTCCTGAGGCGGCAAAACCGCTGGAAATAGGCAAGGGGCGCATTGTTTATATGTCGCCGTCATTGCACGGCTCGTCCGTGCAATCCATGGATCACACGCACAAGGCATGTGATGACAAAAAGAATAAAATTGCAATTCTCTCCCTCGGCGGGCGCCTGCAGGAATGTCTAAAGGCCGCAGAAGAGCTGGAAAAGCAAGGCTATGCCGTAACAGTGGCTGATGCCCGTTTTGCCAAGCCACTGGATACCGATCTTATCCGTCACCTTGCGACTTATAACTTGCAACTTGTAACTGTTGAAGAAGGTTCACGCGGCGGGTTCGGCGCAGCTGTTCTGGAATATCTGGCGAATAATGATCTTCTGCGGGACGATCTTAAAATCCGCACCCTGACACTGCCGGATATCTTTCAGGATCAGGACGCGCCCGATAAACAATATGCCCAGGCCGGGCTGGATGCGGCGGCAATTATTATGGCCTTCAAAAAATAGGAATAATGTCCTATAATTCTTCTTTTGCCAGATAACAAAAGGAGAAAAAGCATGCCCCGATGGACACCAGAATCTCGCGCCGAACAAGCCATCCGCGCCGCCCGGAATAAACCATGGCTCAATTCCACTGGTCCGAAAACAGCCAAAGGCAAAAAAGCCGCCGCGCAAAATGCCTTTAAAAACGGCCGCCATAGCCAATACACAAAAGACGTTCGTAAGGCGCTTTATCTGCAGCGGCAATTCATGAAATACGCGCTTTCTATCTTGCTTGCCAAAAACGAACTGAACAAAAATCCTTAAAAACCATTGTAAATCAAGGGGCTTTATTTTAAGTATCAAAACGCAATAACGAACTGAACAAACGGCATCCATGCTAAAACCTGAAATCGAAAAACGCCGCACCTTTGCGATCATCTCCCACCCGGATGCTGGGAAAACCACGCTGACAGAAAAATTACTTCTGTTCGGAGGCGCGATCCAGATGGCCGGAATGGTCAAGGCCAAGGGCGACCGCCGCCGCGCGCGGTCCGACTGGATGAAGGTCGAGCAGGAGCGCGGAATTTCAGTGGCCTCATCCGTCATGACGTTCAACCATGGCGGCATCACTTACAACCTTCTTGATACGCCAGGTCACGAGGATTTCTCGGAAGATACCTACCGCACATTGACCGCCGTCGATAGCGCGATCATGGTGCTGGACGTGGCCAAGGGGATCGAGGCCCAGACCTATAAGCTTTTTGAAGTGTGCCGCCTGCGCGATATTCCGATTATCACCTTCATCAACAAGCTCGACCGTGAGGGGCAGGACCCGTTTGACCTTCTGGATGAGATCGAGAAGAAATTGGCCCTTGATGTCACACCGGCCAGCTGGCCGATCGGCATGGGCCGGGATTTCAAGGGGTGCTATGACGTTCTGAATGACGGGCTGGTGTTGTTTGACCGCAGCAAGGGTGATGTGATCAAGGACAGCATTGCCTGTTCCGGGCTGGATGATCCGCAGATCGACCAGTTGCTGCCGGAATTGCAGGCGGCCAAATTGCGCGAGGATGTCGCAATGGTGCGCGGGGCTTGTCCGGCATTCGACCATAATGCCTATCTGGGCGGGCATATGAGCCCGGTATTCTTTGGCTCGGCCGTGAATAATTTTGGCGTGCGGGAACTCCTGGGGGGGATCGGGAAATTCGCGCCTTCGCCCCGGCCCCAGAAAACCGCCAGCCGCTTGATCGCGCCGGATGAAACCAAGGTCACCGGGTTCGTGTTTAAAATTCAGGCCAATATGGACCCGAAACACCGCGACCGTATCGCCTTTACGCGCATCTGTTCGGGCAAGTTCAAAAAGGGCATGAAGCTAAAACACGTTAGATCCGGCAAGGTGCAGATTATTCACTCGCCCCAGCTTTTCATGGCGCAGGACCGCGAAATGGCCGAAGAAGCCTATGCCGGCGATATTATCGGGATTCCCAATTACGGCGGTTTGCGGATTGGTGATGCTTATACGGAAGGCGAGGAGCTTGTCTTTTCCGATATCCCCAGCTTCGCGCCTGAGCTTATGCAGCGCGCACGACCCGAAGACCCCTTGAAGGCCAAGCATCTGGGCAAGGCCCTCGAACAACTTGCCGAAGAAGGTGCGGCGCGGGTGTTCAAGCCCGTGATCGGGTCTGACTGGATTGTGGGCGTGGTGGGGGCGCTGCAGTTTGATGTTCTGGCCGACCGTATCCGCACTGAATATGATATCCCGGTGAAATTCGAGCCGACCGAGCTTTACACGGCCAGGTGGCTGTATGCCGATGATGCGCTGACGCTTAAGAAATTCGTGGATTCAAACCAGAGTTCTATCGCCAATGATCATGACAGCGACCCCGTCTTCCTCGCCCGGAACAGCTGGCATCTGAATGATGCAATGGATAAAAACAAATCCATCCGCTTTCAGACCACCAAATGAGGTGCTGATCCAGAGCGAGAGAAGTCAGATTATTTTTGGAGATTACATTCCCAATTCGTCGAACTTCATGGCGTTACCAGTCTGAGGAGCGGAAGGCTCAACGAACAGGTTACCTTTAACAGTGTCGAATGTGGTTTGGAGAAATGATTTCATGTTACACCCTTATGTTTTTTATGTTGTTTTTAAGTCGGCTTTTACCGTTAAGACAACCTTAACACAAAAAACAAGGAATGCAAAATAAATTTATTCTCCGCTATTTTCTATGGCTTTTTCTTCTGTCTTTTTCTGCGTGTCCGCGGGGTCTGTCGCGCCAATTCCGGCCTCTTTTTCGGCGGCCATCTGCGTCTTGTATCGTTGATGCGATACTTTGGGCGAAAGGATGCTGATGATGTTGGAATAACGGTCGCTCCAGGCCGCAACACCGTCCCGGTTCATGCCGGCGGTCCAGAATCGGTCTGTGAAGTATGATTCGTCCTTGGCATCAGGCAGGAAGATCATGAAATGCGACGCATAGCTGGTAAAGGGTGTGCCCTCCACCGCCTTGCCATCTGATACCTTGGCATATGTCGCAACGCCTATCTTTTGGCCGATGGCGGTCAGGACGGGTTCAAGGTCGATATGGTTGTTGGAGATGTTGAATATCAGCACCCCTTCCGGCTTGAGCTTTTTCAAATACAGTGCTACCGCTTCCTGCGTAATCAGGTGTGCGGGGATGTTGTCGGAACTGAACGCATCAACAACAATCAGGTCATAACGCGAATCGGGTTGGTCGTTGATGGTCAGGCGGGCATCGCCCAGAATGATCTGATACGGACTGCCGCATTTCGAGAGATAGGTGAAATATTCAGGATTCTCGGCGATATCGGCGATATCCTTGTCGATCTCGAAGAAATCAAAGCTGCGTCCCTCGCGCGTGTAGCAAGCCGTCACCCCGATCCCAAGGCCGAGAATGGCGATTTGCTGATCGCCGCTGCGCCCATCCAGAAGGGAAAAGGCGTCGTTGATCGGGCTGCCTGTGCCGTAATAGGAAAGCTTGAGATTCTGGTATTTCTCCTCGATCGGCTGGCTGCCATGGGTGGTGGTGCTGTGGATCAGGACGCGCTCGTTCTCGGTAAAATCTGCAACGCGGATTACGCCGAAATAGTTACGGTCGAGGAATTTGATGTTGTTGAGATACGTGCCCTCAACCTCATAGCCCGGCAGGAACAGCAGGAGCGTAAATGCCACGCTCGTGCCGAAGAGCCAGCGCGTTTTCACCAGCGCCACGGTAAGGGCGAAGATGAATGCGGCAATCCCCAGAAGGAATATCTTGCCGTCAAAGGCCAGGATGTAGCCCTGGAAGACAAAAAGAATGGCAAAAATGATGGCCGGCAATGTCAGGATCGCATTCATGCCTTCGGTGTGAAGGCCGGTGCGTAGGCGCGTGATGGTCTCGCGCAGGGCGAATTTGGCCTGATCCGAATAACGCAGAAAGGCAATCAGCGCGAGTACAAACGGATATTCGAGCGGCACAATGAAGAAATGCGGCGCAAGAATGGCGTTGAAAATACCGCCCAGCGCGCCGCCAAAGGACATCAGCAGGTAGAATTCAGTCAGGTGACGGGCGTTGGGCCGCGCCGCCGCCAGCAGCATGTGACAGGCCAGCGCCGATGTGAAAAACAGCAGCATATGCGTGCCCAGCATGACCTGTACCGGGAACCGCCCATAGGCCAGCATATTGGCAGTCAGGAACGCCAGCAGGACGCCTTGCGCGATAAAGACATGGTCCAGCTTGAAAATCTGTCGGCGCGCAAAAACGATGATAAATGTGGAAACATACAGCGCCAGCGGAATGATCCAGATCAGCGGCACGGAGGCGATATCGGTCGTCACAAAGGACGTAACCCCCAGCATCAGGGATGATGGCAGGAAAGAAAGATAAATCCATTTCAGGCGCAGAGACCATGTGATCGGCGCCGGATCAGGTTCCGAAATGCTTTCTTCAGATTTTGGGTTCTTGTAGGACTTGCCGAAAGTTGGCAGCGCCGCACCGATAAACAAGGCAATCAGGGCGCAGAAACCGTACAGCCAGAAAACTGACTGGCCGGAGAGATCCAGATAAGGTTCGATGATAAACGGATAGGCGGCCAAGGCGCTCATGGAGCCAAGATTGCTGGCCCCATAAAGGAAATAGGGATTATCCGCATCCTTGTGGTTCGTACCGGAAAACCAGCGCTGGAGCATCGGGGCACTGCCCGACAGGACAAAGAACGGCCCGCCGACAACCATGGCCATCAGGGAAAGCTGCCAGAATGTCGGATCGTGATCCACAGGCGGCCTTGCGCCTTCAGGGATGGCAATAGGCAGCACGACAAGGCACAGCGCCAGCAAGATGATATGCAATACGGCCTGAATCGAGGGTTTGAGCAGGCGGCTGGTCAGGTGTGCATAGGCATAGCCGGCCAGAAGAAGGATCTGGAAAAATACCATGGCCGTGTTCCAGACCTGCGGCGTGCCACCCAGCAAGGGCAGGATCATCTTGGAAAACATGGGCTGCACTGAAAACAGGAGGGCAGCGCTCAGCAGCAAGGTGAGGGAATAAATACCGATCAGGGCGCGGGAATTCATGGCTTTTTCTCCGTGGGAATCCAGAAATGCCGCAAGTCTAGATTGAAACACGCGGTCTTACGAATAAAAATCCATGATTTCAGCATTTTATCCTTGAAAAAATGCGGTTCGGGTGGCATTTAACTGGGACGAATTTAGTCCGATTTGTTGCGAATGATTATCAAATGATCCGTTTCTCGAAACTGACCGATTATGCGGTTGTTATACTGGCCACGCTGGCGGGCGTTCCGGAAGGACATTCCATGAGCGCTTCGGCAATAGCCCAGAAAACAGGCCTGCCCGATCCGACAGTAGCCAAGATCCTGAAAAATCTGGCCAAGTCCCCGCTTGTGAGCGCCAGCCGCGGTGTGCGCGGCGGCTATATGATCGGGCGCAGGGCATCTGAAATAACGGTGGCCGAGATTATCGCCGTGATGGAAGGGCCGGTGTCGCTGACGGCCTGCGTGGATGGCGGGCAGGCATCATCTTGCGGTTATGAAGCATCCTGCCCGGTCAAGGGGCGCTGGGATACGGTGAACATGGCGGTCAAAAGCGCGCTTGATTCTGTGACGTTGGCCGATATGATCCGCCCTTCCTGCGCGGGCGGCAACTATAAAACAATAACAATAGAGGAGCGCATCTGATGGGCGCAACCGAACAGACCATAAAAACCGTTGAATCCATGGCCGGAAAATATGAGGCCGGGTTCGTCACCGATATTGAAACCGAAAAAGCGCCCAAGGGCCTTTCTGAAGATATCGTGCGGTTTATTTCCGCCAAGAAAAACGAGCCGGAATGGATGCTGGAATGGCGCCTGAAGGCCTATCAGCGCTGGCTGGAGATGCCCGAACCCGAATGGGCCAAGCTTAAGCAAGCCCCGATTGATTATCAGGATTCTTATTATTATGCCGCGCCCAAAAGCATGGCCGACAAGCCCAAAAGCCTTGATGAGGTTGACCCGAAGCTGCTGGAAACCTATGCCAAGCTGGGGATTCCGCTGCGGGAGCAGGAAATGCTGGCCGGTGTTGCCGTGGATGTGGTGTTTGATTCCGTATCCGTTGCCACGACTTTCAAGGACAAGCTGAAAGAGGTCGGGGTTATTTTTTGCTCGATCAGTGAGGCTATTCAGGAACACCCGGAACTGGTGAAGAAATATATCGGCTCTGTCGTGCCTCCGGGTGATAACAAGCATGCCTGTCTCAATAGTGCCGTGTTTACCGATGGATCGTTTGTCTATATTCCGCCCGGCGTGCGTTGCCCGATGGAGCTTTCCACCTATTTCCGGATCAACGAGCTGAATACCGGACAATTCGAGCGTACGCTGATTATCGCGGATAAGGGCGCGTATGTTTCGTATCTCGAAGGCTGCACCGCGCCGATGCGCGATGAAAACCAGCTTCATGCCGCCGTGGTTGAGCTGGTCGCGCATGATGATGCGGAGATCAAATATTCCACCGTCCAGAACTGGTATCCCGGCGATGCTGAAACCGGCAAGGGCGGGATTTATAATTTCGTCACCAAGCGCGGGCTGTGCGAAGGGAAGAATTCCAAAATCTCATGGACGCAAGTTGAAACGGGCAGCGCGATTACGTGGAAATATCCGTCCTGCATTTTAAAGGGCGATAATTCCCAAGGCGAGTTTTACTCGGTCGCCATCACCAATGGCCGCCAGCAGGCCGATACCGGCACGAAAATGATTCATATCGGCAAGAACACAAAAAGCCGTATCGTGGCCAAGGGTATCGCCGCCGGGCATTCCGATCAGACTTACCGCGGCCTTGTGAAAATCATGCCGGGCGCATCGGGCGCGCGCAATTTCACGCAGTGTGATTCACTTCTGATCGGCGATCAGTGCGGCGCGCATACCGTCCCCTATATCGAGAGCCGTAATAACACCGCCACGCTGGAACACGAAGCCACCACAAGCAAAATCTCCGAAGACCAGATGTTCTACTGCACGCAGCGGGGCTTGAGCGAAGAAGAAGCTGTCGCCCTGATCGTGAACGGCTTCGCCCGTGAGGTCATGCAGCATCTGCCCATGGAATTCGCCGTTGAGGCGCAGAAACTAGTGGGCATTTCACTGGAGGGCAGCGTTGGGTAATGGGCTGGTAAGAGTTTTGAGCATTCTGCGCTATGCCTTGTATGGGGTTTTGCTGGGCTTGTTCCTGTGCGGCACGCGCAGAAGCCCGTTTGTGAGCGAATTTCTGGATCTGATCGGCATGACCTATGAGCAATGGTCGCCGTATCTTTTTGCCGGTGTGATAGGCACAGCTTTTTTGCTGCTGGTCGTGACAGTATGGCGGACATCGTTGAAAATGTCGGCAAGCCATAAGGCGCAAAAGGCTGCGCTGGATGCAAAATTGGCGGGAGATATAAAAGATGCTTAACGTCTGGTGGGTATTGGCGATGATTTCAGGCGCTGGGCTGGCGAGCCGGAACCTGCTGTACAAGCACGTGAACACGAAAATGGATGCGGCGTTTTCCTCGCTCATCCTCGCGCTCGGCATGACGGTGGTGACGGTGGCTTATTATCTTTATCAGCGTGCCTCAACCGGGCAGACATTGGTGCCGCAAACCATCGACCCCAAGGCTTTTACGCTGGCGGCGCTGGCGGGCGGCGGTGTGGCGATGGCCAATATTACGCTGGCTTATGCTTACAAGGCGGGCGGGTATGCCTCGCTCTCGGCGCTGCTGCAGAACGGGTTTTCGCTGACCGTGACGATTGTGCTGGGCGCTTTGTTGCTGGGCGAATTCATCAAGCCCATGCAGATGGTGGGCATCGGCCTTGTATTCGCCGGCATTATTCTGATTACGAAGGGTTAAAAGTTATGGATGCGATTTTAAGTATATTGGGTGTTCTGGGCGCGGTGGCTTGCGTGGGGGCGTATTTCCTGCTGGAGCGCGGCGTGTTCCGCGCGGACGGCATGGCTTATTACGCGGCCAATGGTGTAGGCGCTGTGCTGATCCTGATCGCCGCGCTCTATGAATTCGACGGCGGCGATATGGGCGTGGTTGTGCAGGAAATCTGCTGGATCACGGTCAGCGCGATGGGGATGTGGAAAGTGAGAGGTTTGGCAAAGTAACTTTCATGGATTGCACGGACGAGCCGTGTAATGACGCATAACCTAAAAACCGTCATTGCACGCTTTATGCGTGCAATCCATAGGTAAGGACAACACGATGGAAAAGGATTTTTACGTTTATATGCTAGCCAGCGCCAAGAATGGCACAATCTATAAAGGCATGACATCGAACCTTATTCATAGGATTGGCCAGCATAAGGAAGAAAGCGGAAGCGCATTTACAACGAAATATGAGGTTAAAAAACTGGTTTGGTATAAACATTGCGAGACGGCAGAAAACGCAATCTCTTGGGAAAAGCGGCTGAGACGCTATCCAAGGCAATGGAAGTTGAACCTGATTAACGAAATGAACCCGGATTGGAATGATTTATTCGATGAAATTTGTAACTAACCACATAACTCCGTCATTACATGGTTTGCCTGCGGCAAATCCGTGTAGTCCATTATGGGGGGTTGCGCTGGCTGCGCTATGGATCACACGGACAAGCCGTGTGATGACGGTGTTGGTAAAGTTGAGAGAGTTTTTTAATGCCTTATGATCCAGGTCCAACAGAGCCAAACGCAAAAGGAATGTATAATTTTGCCTCTGAATATTTGCAGGCTGCAAATACACTAAAAACAAACATGAAAAATATGGGACATTCAGGCCCATTTAATTACACAGTTTCGCATGCATTTGAATTATTTTTAAAATCATATTTGATGTCCTGCGGGTTGACATACAAAGATTTAAAAAAAATTGGTCATGGAATCCAAAAGCTTGTTAATTCTTGTGCTGAGTGGGGTTTGGAGTTTTCAGAGGATGAAATAATTCTTGCATCAGTAATTAATAATCTGAATGCACATAATATGCAGAGATATCCAATGTTAGGTTTGTTTCAAATTGGACCTATTGGTTTTGCGGAGCCAGAAAACTTACTAATGCATGTTGAAAATTACAGCAGAAAAATACAATCAGCCATTGAAAGAAAATAGAAAATGCTAAAAATATCTAACCTCCACGCCGCCATCGAAACCGATGATGGCACGAAAGAAATCCTCAAAGGGATTAACCTTGAAATTCCCAAGGGGCAGGTGCATGCCATTATGGGGCCGAACGGGTCGGGGAAATCGACCTTATCCTATGTTCTCGCGGGCCGTGAGGATTACGAAGTCACGGATGGTGGCATTGAGCTGGACGGTGTGGACATCATGGAAATGCCGCCTGAGGAACGCGCCGCCGCCGGATTGTTTCTGGCGTTTCAGTACCCGGTAGAAATTCCTGGTGTGAATATGAGCACATTCTTGAAGACTTCCATCAATGCCATTCGTAAGCAGCGCGGCATCGAAGAGCTGGACGCGCTGGGGATGCTGAAACTGATTAAATCCAAATGCAAAGAACTCGGCATTTCCGATGAGATGATGAAGCGCGCAGTCAATGTCGGTTTTTCCGGCGGCGAGAAAAAGCGCAACGAAGTTTTGCAGATGGCGATGCTGGAGCCGAAATTCGCGGTGCTGGATGAAACCGATTCCGGCCTTGATATCGACGCGCTGAAAATCGTGGCGGACGGGGTGAATGCCCTGCGTTCGCCCGAACGCTCCTTCCTCGTGATCACGCATTACCAGCGCTTGCTGGATTACATCAAGCCCGATGTCGTGCATGTCATGGCAAGAGGCAAGATCGTCAAGACAGGTGGTCCTGAACTGGCCCTTGAACTTGAGGCCAGCGGTTATGCTGATTTTATCGGTGAGGCGGCATGATTATCAATTCGACGTCATTGCACGCTTCATGCGTGCAATCCATGGATCACACGGACAAGCCGTGTGATGACGGATATTGGGAGGGAGCGTCACGATGAAGCCATTGCTGATAGACAACCTCCCCACGCCCAAGGAAGAACGCTGGAAGTACACCAATCTTCCCCGCGCGATGCCGGCGAGCTTAAGCCCGGCTGCAGCGCAGGAGGTTGTTATACACAAAAATGCGGGAGAAGTCTGTGGATTGCCTGAGGATATTTCCTTTGAAGGCAAGCCCGGAGCCGAGCAGCCGATTGCGCTGAATGTCACAATTGCCCGCGGGCGCGAGGCCGTCATAATTGAACGCCATAGCGGCGAGGGCGCGTACTGGAAAAACATGACGAGCCAGATCACGCTGGAAGATGGCGCGATCCTGCATCACATACGCCTCCAGCAAGACAGCGATCAGGCGGTGAATACCAATATGGTGGAAATCAGCCTTGGCCGGGATGCGGTTTATAACGGCTTTGCCCTTAATCTGGGCGGCAAGCTGACACGGCATGAAATCCATGGCGTGCTGAACGGTACAAACGGCGAGATCAGCCTGAACGGCCTGAACCTGTTGAAAGGCCAGCAGCATGGCGATACGACCATTTTAATCGAACACGCCGCGCCGCATTGCCGGTCGAACCAGTTTTACCGCACCTTATTGGGGGATGCCGCGCATGGCGTGTTTCAGGGCAAGGTACACGTACACCAGATTGCGCAGAAAACGGACGGGTATCAGCTCTCCAACGCGATCCTTCTCTCCGACAAGGCCATCATGGATACCAAGCCGGAGCTGGAGATTTACGCCGATGATGTAAAATGTTCTCACGGCGCGACAACAGGCCGTTTGAATGAGGAGCCGATGTTCTATCTGCGCTCACGCGGGTTGCCGGAAGCTGAGGCGCGTTTGTTATTGGTGCGCGCTTTTGTGGATGAAGTCGTGGACAAAATCGGGGATGAATCCTTACAAGATATGGTTTTCCCGTTGGTCGAGGAGTGGCTGGGCAATGTCCTTTAAGACGCTGCAAGGAGATGATGGGGCGCTGATGCGCTCATTCCGGCATGATTTTCCGGCGCTGTCCTATCAGATGAACAACAAGCGTCTGGCCTATCTTGATACGGCCTCCAGCGCGCAAAAGCCAAAAGCCATGATAGCGGCGATGGACCGCGTTATGCAGACAGCCTATTCCAATATCCACCGTGGTCTTTACCGCATATCGCAGGATCTGACGGCCGAGTTTGAAGAAGTGCGGTCAGAAGTGGCGCAATTTCTGAACGCGGCCAGCGAGAAGGAAATTATCTTCACCCGCAATACCACCGAGGCCATCAATCTGGTGGCGCAAAGCTGGGGGCGTACGCATCTCAAGGAAGGTGATGAAATCCTCCTGAGCGCCATGGAACATCACGCCAATATCGTGCCATGGCAATTGCTGCGTGATCAGATCGGGGTTGTCATCAAGGTTATTCCCATCAAGGCGGACGGGCATCTGGATATTGCGGCGATGCCAAGGCTGCTTTCTGCGAAAACGAAGCTGGTTAGCGTCGTTCATATCTCAAACGCGCTGGGGACGATTAACCCGGTTGCCGATATCATCCGTATCGCCCGTGCCTTTAACCCCAAGATTAAAACGCTGGTTGATGCCTCGCAATCTGCGGCGCATCTCAAGCTGGACGTACAGGCGCTGGATGCCGATTTTCTGGCCTTTACAGGCCATAAGGTCTATGGCCCGACCGGGATTGGCGTATTGTATGGCCGCTACGATATACTGGAAGATATGCCTCCTTATCAGGGCGGCGGCGATATGATCGAGCGCGTGAGTTTCGAAAAAACCACGTACAAAGCCCCGCCTGCACGCTTTGAGGCGGGAACCCCCGCCATTGTCGAGGTTATTGGACTGGGCGCGGCTTTGCGCTATATCAGTAAGGTAGGGCTGGAGGTTATGGCCGCCCGTGAGGCAGAACTGACGAAAACCATGCTGAATGAAATGAAAACAATCAAGGGTATACAGATTTACGGCCCCGATGAGACCCGCGCCGGGATTGTATCCTTTACAATTGATGGCCTGAACAATGCCGATGTGGCCTCGATCCTGGATCAGTGCGGTGTGGCCGTACGTGCCGGGCATCATTGCTGTATGCCTCTGATGGAAGCCTTGGGCGTGGAAGGGACAATCCGCGCTTCGCTGGGTGTTTATTCCACAATTGATGATGTTAATCAGCTCGTCAGCGGGCTGCATAAGGCGCAGGAGATGCTGGCATGAGCGGCGGCAGCAAACCACATTCACACCCGCCCATGCAGCATGTGGCCGACAAGGAGATGGTCGAAAACGCGCTGGGCAAGGAGCAATACGATGAACTGGCTGAACCGCCCATGGCCATGGAAGGCGCATTCCCGGATGCCGACCCGTTATGGCCGAAAATCCGCGCCGCGCTCCGCGAGATTTACGATCCCGAAATCCCGGTCAATATCTATGAGCTGGGCCTGATTTACGGCGTGGAGATCAAGGCCGAGGAACAAGGCGTACGCGATGTGGATGTGAAGATGACGCTGACCTCGCCGGGATGCCCGGTCGCGCAGGAAATGCCCGGCTGGGTGCGGGATGCGATCATCCCCATCGAAGGCGTGGGGCAGGTGGATGTCGAGATCATCTGGGAGCCGACATGGGATCCGTCTAAAATGGCGGAGACGGCCAAGATGCAATTAAACATGTTTATGTGAGGTCGCGGCGTTGGGAGATAAAGAATGAAAGCACCGATCACCATCACCGAAAAGGCCGCCGCGCAGATTGCAAATCTTCTGGGCAAAGCGCCGGAAGGTACGCAAGGCTTGCGTCTGAACATCAAGCAAAAGGGCTGTTCGGGGAATTCCTACGCCATGGAATATATCAAGCCGGGCGAGGCCTTGAGCGGTGATGATGTATTCGAGGGTAGCAGTGCAAAGCTCTATATCCCCAAGATGCATAGCTGGATGCTGTTCGGCCTGACCGTGGATTACATCACGGACAATTTGGGCAATTCACGTTTTGATTTCACAAACCCGAATGAGACGGGCCGCTGCGGCTGCGGCGAAAGCTTTGTTGTTGAAAAAACACAATTATGAGTGGCTCTTGACACTCTTGGGGCGCGTCTTTATACCTGCTGTTATATAAAAAATAATTATAGCAACAGGGTTATGCTATCATGAAATTAAATCAGATTTTTTCTGCGCGTTCGCTTGCGCTGGCGGCATCTGTTTCTTTTGCGGCCATGACCGCCCCCGAAAGCGCAGATGCATATAGCTTTCATAATTCAAACAGCGGCGTCATGGGAGGAAGCGACAAGATGGAGCTGGTTTATCCCGATGGCTCGACCCGTGAATTTATTGTCTCCGAATATGCCAATCAGGCAACGGATCTCACGCCGGAGCAAAGAGCGGAAAAAAAGCAGGTATTCGGGCAGATCCTTATTCCCTATATCCGCAATGTCCTGCCGCATATGCCGCAGGAAAGTCAGGACGAGTTTCACTGGGTTGTCGAGCATGCGGCTGAATCTGTTGGTGTGAGCGTCGAGGAAATGGTCGAGTATCTGGACTATGATATAGAGCTGATCCACGCGGCCAATGAGGCATTTGAGGTCAGATGGGCGCTGGAGGAGCGCGGCTATCTTCTGGGTAGCGGGCGGGCAGACAATATCCAAAACAGTGATGCAGGATCATTCCTGTTTCAATTGGAAATATATAGCCGGGAAGAAATTGAGCGGATCAACGCGAATATGGCTGATTTGCGCGCAAAATATCCGGATAAGATGGCGTTGCGGGTTTCGGATGTTAATGCACATGACCTTTTGGAGAGGCAGCGCGAGATTTTTGTGGATTTGCTGTTCGAGGACACAAGGGATGTCGTGGCGCGTCTGGAATCCGGTCGCGCTGATATGCATAGTATGTCGGAGGAGGATGTTGAGACCCTGATCATGGCATCGGTCGCGATTGCCGCGCCGGACATGCTTTTCGACAGCGATGCGCCCAAAGAGCATCTCAACGGCATGATCCCGGCGCTGTTCGAGGCGCATCTGATCGAGGCAGGGCTGAATGATCCGACCAACAGCTTTTATAATACAGTCTTTAAGACTCGCGGGCTTTATGATTTCCGCATCCTGCCGAATGAGGATGATTTCATGAATGACGTTATTGTTCCCGGTTATAACGAAATCTATCAGCCATAGACGCTTTTGAGCGCTGTGCCGATCACATCGGGTTCTGCGCCGTTTTCATAGGGCAGGGTGCTTAATGTCCGCCGCCAGGCCTTGCCGCCCTTTTGATGATGGAACAGCCCCAGAATATGACGCGTGATGGATTTGACGGGCGTGCCTTGGGCTTGTTGATTTTGCGCGTAGGCAATCATTTTTTCAGCAATTTCTGGCCGTGAGAGGGTTTGCGTATTGCCAAAGATCTCGCGCTCGATATCGGTCAGCATATAGGGATTGCTGTAAGCCTCGCGGCCAATCATGGCCCCGTCAAGGCCGCGTAGTTCTTTCTTGATCTGCGAAGCGCTGGTCAGGCCGCCATTGAGGATAATGGTCAGGTGCGGGTATTGGGCCTTGATCTCACGGGCGCGGTCGTAATTAAGTTCGGGAATTTCCCGGTTTTCCTTGGGGCTAAGGCCTGAGAGCCAGGCCTTGCGGGCATGGATGATAAACTTGCGGCATCCTTTATCGGCAATGCGTCCCACAAATTCATCCAGAAAGGCAAAATCATCGAGATTATCAACACCGATGCGGCATTTGATGGTGACGGGCACATCGGGCGCTGCATTTTGCATGGCATCGAAACATTCCGCCACATGGTCAGGGCGCTTCATCAGGCAGGCGCCAAACATGCCGTTTTGCACCCGGTCAGACGGGCAGCCGCAATTCAGGTTAATCTCGTCATAGCCGTATTCAGCGCCGATTTTGGCGCAGTCCGCAAGGCCGGCAGGCGAGGAGCCGCCCAGTTGAAGCGCAATCGGGTGCTCGGCCGCATCAAAGCGCAGGAAGCGGTCCCGCTCGCCATGCAAGATCGCGCCCGTTGTCACCATTTCCGTGTAAAGCCGGACATGCGGCGATATGAGGCGCAGGAAATACCGGCAATGCCGGTCGGTCCAGTCCATCATGGGCGCAACGGATATTTCGGGCAAATCGTTCATGGGCTTGTTTTACGCCTTTTTATGTCATTTACGCAAAAAGTTTTTGTCAAATCTTGGCGCATAAAGGTCATTCATGTTAAAAAATCTCATGCGCCTGTTACAAATACTCCTGATTTCGATGCTTTTTATCATGCCCGCCGCCGCACAGGAGGCTGTCGAGGGCGAAGGCATCCCACGCCCGCGTTCGGCCAGCAATCCCTTTGAAGTCACTGGTCTGCCGCTGCCGCGCTTTGCCTCGCTGGGGTCGGAACGGGTGTTCATGCGGACAGGCCCCGGCAAGCAATACCCCACCACATGGGAGTATCAGCGCGAAGGTCTGCCGGTGGAAATTGTGATGGAGTTTGAGCTCTGGCGCAAAATCAAGGATTCCGAAGGCGTGGAAGGCTGGGTGCATAAATCCCTGCTCAGCGGCAAGCGCATGGGCATCATCCGCGGCGAGCAGCCGGTGGATATGCACCGCAAAGCAGAAGATGGCGCGCAGATCGTGGCACGCGCCGAACCCAAGGCTATTATCAAGATTGAGGAATGCCGCGGCCTGTGGTGCCGGGTCAGCGCCTCAGGCTATGGCGGATGGATGGAGAGAAAATATATTTGGGGTGTTTACCCGTCCGAAGAATTCAATTAACCTAATAAGACGGTTTGATTCACAGGACCGTTTCCTTCTGCTTACCCGCCAGTTACTCCTTATCAATCATCAATCTGTCCACAGATTTATTCACAGGTTTATTCGCCTTACGCCATGCATGTCATGACCAACAGGCCCGAAATGGGCGCGCGCCTTTATTCCAGAATAAGCAAGCTCTCCCGCTGCCCGGAGCGCGGCGTCGATGGCATGAAAATGATTCTGCATTTGTCAGGATTGATTGTTGAGACATGCCTTGTATTTGATTCCCCTGACGAGGCCATGGAAGCCAGCCTGCACAAGCTTGCCCAATTGCTGGACGCCGAGCCTTTAAGCGGGGCGCTGGGACTTCACGCCATGCCTCCCGCCCAGATTGTCGATAACGAGACCGAGCGCGGCCGTCAGGCGGCGCGCCTGTTCTTTGAAGAATGGATGGATTGCGCCTTTGAATGCCATGAATTGGTGATGCGCCTTACGCACCATGTCTTAAGCACGTGGGAAGCCGAAGGCCATATGCCGCGCGCGGAAAGCCTGCGTCTGCTATGTGAGGGCGTTAAAGCCGCCATGGGCTTTGAGATCGCGGCGCAGGAGCTTTGCGATATCGCCATTGAATCCCAGATCGGCCTTAAGGGCTGGACGATGGGCGATTGTATCGCAGGCCTGAGTGCCGTAGCAGGCCGCAAACTGGCCTTATCGCTGAACTCCCAGACCTGCATGATTTTCAAAGGCGCGGATATCCCCGATAATCTGGATACGATTGTGTATGTCATGACCAAGGAAGCGGTGCGTCTTGGCGTGCCGGCCGGGAGTGACTGGCGTTTTGGTCTGGCCGCCAATGATATGCCGCTCAATCCCCCGGTGGAGCTGATCCGTGGGCTGGAGCCGCATTGCAAGGCGTTCTTTCATCTGGCCAATATTCATAATCCTTTCGATCAGGCCGTGGCCTGCGCCAAGGCGGCCGGGCGTATGCTGGCCGTGGCATCGGGCGGGGAGTGGCCGGATATCGAGCCGGCGATTGCCAAGCCTCTCGCCATGTCCGCCATGACAGAATCCTATAAATTTGTCTGCATGGATTATGCAATCGCGCAGGTCTAGCCCTGTGTTTTTCGTGAGCTGTGGATAGTTCAGGGCCAAAAGGTCTTGCAGCCCCTATACGATGGGCCTATAAATACCCGGATGGAAAATACGCTCAAATCAGACAAGGGCTTCATGTTTACGCCAAAACCCAGCTATTCCTACGATGAGATTATCGAATGCGGCCATGGCCGTCTGTTCGGTCCCGGCAATGCGAAATTGCCGCTGCCGCCGATGCTGATGTTTGATCGCATCACGAATGTTTCCCTAGATGGCGGTGCCAATGGCAAGGGCGTGATCGAGGCCGAGTTCGATATCAATCCCGATCTTTGGTTTTTCAAATGTCATTTTGAAGGCGATCCGGTGATGCCGGGATGCCTTGGTCTTGATGCCCTGTGGCAGTTGACCGGATTTTTTCTGGGCTGGACGGGCGCGCCGGGTTCAGGCCGCGCTCTGGGTCTTGGAGAGTTGAAGCTCACCGGGCAGGTGCAGCCCAATACAAAGCTTGTGAAATACGTTGTTGATCTAAAACGCGTGATCAACCGTAAACTTGTCCTGGGCATTGCCGATGGCAAGATGTATGCCGATGGCACGCTGATATATGAGGCTTCGGATCTTAAGGTCGGGTTGTTTGAAAATCCGAGCGCGATCTAAGTTTACCACCAAACAGAAATGGCTGACATGAAACGAGTCGTTATTACAGGGATCGGGATTATATCCTGCATTGGCCTGAACAAGGATGAAGTCGCGCAATCCCTGAAAGACGGGAAAAGCGGTATTTCGGCGGCGCCGGAATATGCGCAGATGGGTTTCCGTTCGCAGGTTCACGGCAAGCCGAATATCAATCTGGAAGAAGCCATCGATAAGCGCCTCTGGCGTTTTATGGGGGATGCCGCCGGATATTTGCATCTTTCGCTGGAGCAGGCGATTGCGGATGCAAAGCTGCCCGAAAATATTGTCAGCAATGAGCGCACCGGGATTATTGTTGGCTCCGGCGGGCCATCGACTCGCGCGCAGGTCGCTGCCGCTGATATCGCTCGTGAAAAAGGCCCCAAACGCGTAGGGCCGTTTGCTGTTCCTAAGGCCATGTGCTCGACAACTTCGGCAACGGCTGCGACAAATTTCAAGATCAAGGGCGTGAATTACACGATTTCCTCGGCCTGTTCGACTTCGGCGCATTGCATCGGCAACGCGGCCGAGCAGATCATGATGGGCAAGCAGGATGTGATGCTGGCCGGCGGCGGGGAGGAGCTGGACTGGACGCTCTCTGTCCTCTTTGATGCCATGGGCGCGATGTCCTCCAAATATAATGACACGCCGGAGCGCGCGGCGCGAGCTTATGATGCGAACCGCGATGGCTTTGTGATTGCAGGCGGCGGCGGCGCGGTGGTGCTGGAGAGCCTTGACCATGCTCTGGCGCGCGGCGCAAAAATCTATGCCGAAATTACAGGCTACGGCGCGACTTCGGATGGTCATGACATGGTGGCCCCATCGGGTGAGGGCGGCATGCGCGCCATGAAGCTGGCGCTTTCCACCGTCAAGACGCCTGTCACATATATCAATACGCATGGCACATCCACGCCCGTGGGCGATATCGGCGAGCTGAATGCGATTAAAGAGGCTTTTGAAGGCCGTCAGGACATCCCGCCGATCAGCGCGACAAAGTCGATGACAGGACATTCATTGGGCGCAGCCGGCGTGCAGGAGGCGATTTATTCGCTGTTGATGATGGAGCATGGATTTGTTGCGCCGTCTATCAATGTCGAGGATATGGATGAAGGCGCAAAAGCCTTCCCGATCGCCACAAAGCGCATTGATAATGTCCAGCACCAGACAGTTATTTCCAATTCCTTCGGCTTTGGCGGCACAAATTGCTGTCTGGCCATGAGCAAGTACACAGGGTAAGCATGAACGATTTTCTTCAAGGAAAAAAAGGCCTCATCATGGGCGTGGCAAATGACCACTCCATCGCCTGGGGCATGGCCAAGGCGCTTCACGGGGCGGGGGCTGATCTGGCCTTTACCTATCAGGGTGATGCCTTTGGCAAACGTGTAAAACCGCTGGCGGAATCGGTGGGTTCCCAAATCCTGCTGGATTGCGATGTCACATCCGAGGCCGATCTTGATAAGGTTTTTGGCACGCTGCAAAAGGAATGGCAAAATCTTGATTTCATCGTCCATGCAATTGCCTATTCCGACAAGAACGAGCTGCAGGGGCGCTATGTTGATACAACGCTCGATAACTTCCTCAAGACCATGCATATCTCGTGTTATTCATTTACCTCCGTCATGCGCCGCGCCAAGACCATGATGAAGCCGGGCGGCTCTGCTGTTACGCTTTCGTACTACGGCGCGGAAAAAGTCATGCCCAATTATAACGTTATGGGCGTGGCCAAGGCCGCGCTGGAAGCCTCGACGCGCTATCTGGCCGCTGATCTGGGGCCGGAAGGCATACGCGTGAATGCGATTTCCGCCGGGCCTATGCGGACGCTGGCCGGGGCGGTCATTGGCGGATCGCGCACGACATATAAATTCACGACGCTGGCCTCTCCGCTGCGCCGTCCGGTTGAATTGGACGAGCTGGGCGGCACGGCGCTTTATCTGCTTTCCGATCTCTCATCCGCCGTGACGGGCGAGGTGCATTATGTGGATTGCGGCTTTAATGCCATGGGCATGCCCCCGCATGATCAGCTGGATGAGATCGTCAAGGGCAAGGCCTGATCGCTTTTTAATCGCAAGGCGGTTGAAAATCCCATTTCCCATTCTAGGTTAAAAGGCGCATATTCAAATGCGTTCGGTTTAACTTCATATGGGGATTTAATTACATGGAATATCGCACTATGGGCCGTTCGGGCCTGAAAGTTCCGGTGCTGAGCTTTGGTACGGCCACCTTCGGCGGATCGAACGAGTTTTTCAAAAAATGGGGCGATACGGATGTCAAGGAAGCCTCGCGGCTGATTGATGTCTGCCTCGATCATGGCGTGAATTTCTTTGATACGGCCAATATCTATTCTGATGGCGCATCAGAAGAAGTTCTGGGCGGCGCGATCAAGGGGCGGCGGGAGAAGCTGCTGATAGCCACCAAGGCGAGTTTTCAGAGTGGCGATATGCCAGCCGGACAAGGATCATCCCGCTTTGCATTGATCCGCGAGTGTGAGGCCAGCCTCAAGCGTCTTGGGACGGATCATATTGATCTTTATTTCATGCATGGGTTTGACGGTATCACGCCGGTCGAGGAAACATTGCGCGCGCTGGATGATCTGATTACAGCAGGAAAAATACGTTATATAGGCTGCTCGAATTTCTCCGGCTGGCATGTGATGAAATCGCTGGCGGCTGCGGAGAAGCATAGCCTCACGCGCTATATCGCGTATCAGGGGTATTACTCGCTGGTGGGGCGCGATTATGAATGGGAACTGATGCCGCTTAACCTCGATCAGGGGCTGGGCGCGATGATCTGGAGCCCGCTGGGTTGGGGCCGTTTAACGGGGAAGATCCGCCGCGGCCAAGAAGCCAAGGAAGGACGCATGGCGCAGACTGGCGGCGCGGATGGTGGCCCGGAAGTGGATAGCGAGCTGCTGTATAATGTCGTGGACGTTCTGGATGAGATCGCGCAGGAAACCGGCAAGACAATCCCGCAAGTGGCGCTGAACTGGCTGCTGCAGCGGCCCGGTATTTCCAACATCGTCGTGGGCGCGCGGAACGAAGAGCAGCTTAAGCAAAATCTGGGCGCGGTAGGCTGGAACCTCACAACCGAACAAGTGGCAAGGCTGGACGCGGTGAGCGGCAAAACGCCAGCCTATCCATACTGGCATCAAATGGGATTTGATTCCATCAATCCCAAGCCGGTGAAGTGGAAAGGATAAGCGCCTGTTTTTTGCCTTTTTTACCGAGCGCATAAAAAGTTCCCTCGCATTAAAATTATAAAGGTGGAAACAATCCTCCCCTTGCGGTGTTGGTGGATGGAGATTCACGAATATGCAAGGAGACTACCCATGAAATATCAATCCTTATCATTGTTGATGGCAACGGCAGGCGTTCTGGTGCTGGGCATTGGCGGTGCATACGCCGAAGGCGGAACAAAATCAGGCGGTAGTGATGGTGGTAAATCCGCATCATTCAGCAGCAATTCAAACTCTTCCAATTCTAATGATTCCAATGCGGAAGCTCCCGGAAATGACGCTGATGATGGGGATTCAGAAGAGGGAGACAGCAATGAGGCCGTGGAGAACAGTGATGAAGACCGTGCACGAAATATATCGCGCTCGGCGGCCAGCCGCAGTCCGGGATCAAATTCATTTGATTACGGCGATGATCGTTCGGAGGCCACGCGCGGCCCCACCTCGTTTGATAATGATGCGGGCCGTACGGGCGCAGATTTTTCAAATGATGATGAACGCGATTACAATGCCACAGGCGTGGGATCGGAAAGCGTTAATTCTGGTGAAAACAACAATATTAGCGGTACTGCCAACACAGGCGTGACATTTGGCGCAAGCGATACGGATGGCAATGGTTATGTTTCCGAACAGGAGTTCCGCAATTCACTGGATTCCGATTTCTCGCAGGACAGCTTTAATGAGTTTGATGCGAATGGTGACGGGACGCTTAATTCCACCGAGTATGATGCGTATTTCAGCACATCCACGCGTAATAACGCTGAAAGATAAATAGAATTTTCAACTCCCCCCGGTTGGCCGGCTTCATCATGAATGAGGCCGGCCTTGGCGTTAATGCACGGTCAGCAGGTTTTCTAAAATCACGTCCGGGTTATCGCTGAAAACGGCATCGATCCCCCAGCCCTGAAGCATTTTGGCGCGCTGCGGGTCGTTAATCGTATAGGCCAGAGCCATATAGCCGGCATCAATGATATCTTCTAATTCCTCGCGGGTGATTTCATTGCCGTTGATATTCACGCTGGCGGCTTCGAGATGTTGCGCCAGCTCCAGCCAGTTTTCCGGCCAGTCCTTGGGCAGCAGCAATCCGCGCGGCATATAAGGCCCCATATCAAGCGCGGTCTCCAATGAAACATAAGAAAACGAGGAGATCAGAATTTTACTCTCATCGTCCCAGATTTGCGCCAGTAGATCGAGGGCGACCTCGGCGGTTTCCTTCTCGCGGCCGGGGCAGGGCTTGATTTCAATGTTTACACCCAGATTATGCTCCAGCAGGATATCGACGGCTTCTTCCAGCGTGGGGATCTTGATCCCGGCGAAGCTGTCGGAAAACCAGCTTCCGGCTTCCAGGTGGCGGATATCCTCAAAGAGCATATCAGCAACATTGCCATGGCCGTTGGTGGTGCGGTCCAGTGTTTCGTCATGAAAAAGGATAGGGACCTGATCCTTGGTGAGCTTCACATCAAGCTCAACCCATTCAACACCCATATCAGCCGCCGTGTGAATGCCTCCCAGCGTATTTTCCGGGGCATAAGCGGCCGCACCGCGGTGGCCGATGACTTTTGGCAGTTTCAGGGGCATGACTTTTGGCCTTATTGTGCTATTTTCATGTGTTGCTAGTTTACGGCCTCTTTTATAGAAGGAAATCATCATGGGGGATAATAAAAAATTCGCAGGCGCCAAGGTGCTTTTCATCATTGATCCCTTGCCAAAGCTGCATCCGGAGCGTGATACGAGTCTGGGCATGATGCGCGCGGTCCACGATCTGGGCGGTGCAGTTTTTACCTGCGAGCAAAACCAGTTATCGCGCCGGGAATATGGCGGATTTCAGGCCGTTCTGCAGCATATTCAGTATCAAGGCGACGGGATCAATGATTTCAGCGCCGCGCCGCCATCGGTCATGGGGCTTTCGGATTTTGCCGCCATTTTCATGCGTAAGGATCCGCCCATGGACAAGGATTTCTTTATGACATGCCTGATACTGGCGGAAATTCAGAAAACCGGCGTGAAGGTCTATAACCCGCCCAAGACGCTGCTGGAGCATAATGAAAAACTCTTTGCCCTTTCTTTTCCCCAGTTCATACCGCAAACCGTGATTGCAGCGGATAGGGACACTTTGCGTGAGTTTGTGGAAACGCAGGGACAGGCCGTTCTGAAACCCATTGATGCCATGGGCGGGACAGGTATTTTTCTGGTCGAAAAGGGCGATCCCAATCTGGATGTGATCTGGGAAACGCTGACCAATCGCGGCAAGGTGCATATCATCGCGCAGGAATTTCTGCCCGGCGTGAAAAAGGGCGATATGCGCGTGGTGGTTTTTAACGGCGAGCCATACCCCCATATGCTGGCGCGCATCCCCAAGGATGGCAATATCCGCGCCAATACGGCCGCGGGCGGGGGATTTGATGTACGCCCGATTACGCCGGTTGAAGACAAGATCGCCCGTGAAGTCGGCAAGGTTCTAAAGGCGGAAGGGATTGTGCTGGCGGGGCTGGATATTATTGGCGACCGCCTGACAGAGATTAACATCACCAGCCCGACAGGGCTTCGTCTGATCGGGGATGCGATCGGGCGCAATATCAGCCTTGATCTGATGCAATCCTTTTAACGTTACAGGGCGCTGTCCGGCGTAGGTTCATCCTTGAAGAGGATGATGGCCGGGCGGTTCTTGCTGGTGTTTAAAAGGCGCGGGAGCATCTCTTGCCCCTCTTTGAGCATCTCGACAAGGGCCGGCTTCAGGATTTCTGCAAGATGTTCACGGATATCGGCAGTCTCAGCATCGTTATCTGTTTCGATGTGAATCCCCAAAGGATATTTGGGGTCGGCCATGATGTTGTGGACGGCAACGGGGCGGCTCTTGGTAAAGGCCGCAGAAATTGTGGCGCGTTCAAGATGTTGATAGGCCGTCACAGCGGTATGGTTGATGATGTCATCGACAATTTCAGGATCAAAGCCAAGCGCGCGCATTTCAACGGCGGCATGGTTAAGGCTTCCGGCTTCGGATTTCTCCAGCGTGCGGTTCTGGCGAGCCTCGGCAGTCAGGGCAAGCGCTTTAAACAGGCCCTTCAGCGCGCCTTTGATGCCGGTTGCCGGTTGCGGGGCGGGGGTGTTGGCCGGTTTTTCAGGCTTGATACGGGCAGGTTCCTGAAAAAGGATCTCAACGACTTCGGCGGCGGTGTATTCGGCCATTTTAATCTCCCTGCTTGTTTATGGCCCCTGAGCTTATTTTCCGGGAGGATTGAAGTCAAGGAATTGTTGACATAATCTTGTAACATGCGTAGGCTAAGCTGTAAGAACAGGGATAATCCGATGCAAAAAATGACAGCAGAAGCCAAAGCCTTTGCCGCCGCCACAATCAAAAGTGGCCTCGCGGGGCCTGATGGTATGGATTATCTCAAGCAACATGGCATATCAGAGGCCATGGCGCGGGCGGCTACGGCATCCAAACCCTTAAGAAGCCGCCTTGTGGATGCGTTCATGGCGGATGACAAGCGCAGATATGCCGCGGCAGAAAATATGATAAAGGCGCAAATCAGCGCTATTGAAGTAAAGCCGGGCGAGGCAGATCGGGCGCTGAGTGTCATCGGAGCCTATATTGCCGAGGTTGCCAATGAAAATGACGAATCAGGCCCTGCAGATGGTCCGATGGGGCCTTACTAATTATTTGACAAAAAACTGCATTTTTTTCTATAAATCATACCAGCCAACACGGAGAGTATAGAAAAATGTCAGACCCAACACGTATCTTTAAGCAAATCACAGCCGGCGAAATCCATCAGGAACTTGATAGCCCAAAGGGCATTGAAGATCTTCAGAATGCGGGCGTTCAGCATTTCATCGCTTATCGCACGGTGCGCGCCAATAATAAAATCCGCGGTGCGCTGATTGAGGCTTTTGTGCTTGGCGATCAGGCTGGCTATGAGAAGGCCGAGCGCAGGCTGGTTGATGCCCTGATGACCGATTCCATGAAGCCAGCCAGAGAAAAAGACGCGCAGAACGCTGTAAGCCTTCTTGGGGCACAGATTGAGAAAATCGCGCGCGATCTGGATCACACCCTGGAAATTTAATTAGTCAAGCTGGTTCAGCGCCGCAATCGCAGGGACGAAATGTTGCTGCGCGGCGCTGCGGTAGAGCGCCATTGCCAGTTGACGGTCAGCATCGGTAACGGCTGTCCGCATGATGACATCGGCCTTGGTCTTTTTGGCCGGGGCGTATTGTTCCTTGATAAGGGTATCAATCATCTCGCGCCCGGCATTGGAATAGGTGCGGGAGAAGAACCCCTTGCGTAGAAGATGCTGCGCGATCACATGCTGGCCCTCCTGATCGCTGAAATAGGCGCGGGTCTGGAAATGCGCTACATCAATCTGAAACAAGGTGGGGCTGATGTCTTTCATTTCGATGAGATCAGCACGTAGCGCCGCATAGGTCATAGCGGGCAGCGCGAAAAGACAGGCGCTTAAGCCCAGCAAGACAAATAGAAACCGTCTGAAATTACGTCTAGTCCTTGAAATCACTCAAAAAAACACCTTTCCATAGCATAATCATAGCATATTGCCCTGTTTAAGGGAAATAAGCCGCCCTGCGCAAAAAAGAAGCCCCCGGCGGATACCAGGGGCTTCTTGTAAAATAGAATAGCAGGGAAAGAATTAGCCGTTGGCTTCTTTCTTGTCCTCGGCGCGGATTTCCTCGCCTGTTTCCTGATTGACGCGTTTCATGGACAGCTTCACCTTGCCGCGATCATCCATGCCCAGCACCATGACCTTCACCTGATCGCCTTCATTGACGACATCGGTTGTCTTGGCCGTGCGGCCCGATTGCAGTTCGGAGATGTGCACGAGACCGTCTTTTGCGCCCATAAAGTTTACGAACGCGCCAAAATCAACGCATTTCACGACCTTGCCGTTGTAGATTTTGCCTGTTTCCGGCTCGTCTGTGATGCCGCGGATCATGGCAACAGCGGCCTCGATAGCCTCGGCATTGGATGCGGCAACCTTGACGGAGCCATCATCCTCGATATCGATCTTCGTGCCGGTCTTCTCGATAATGTCACGAATGACTTTACCGCCTGTACCGATCACTTCGCGGATCTTGTCGGTCGGGATATTGAAGGCCACGATTTGCGGCGCGTTCTTGTTCAGTTCGGTGCGGGATTCGGTCAGAGCCTTGGCCATTTCACCGAGGATGTGCAAACGGCCATGCTTGGCCTGTTCGAGGGCGATTTTCATGATTTCCTCAGTGATCGAGGTAATCTTGATATCCATCTGCAGGGCTGTGATACCTTTGTCAGTACCGGCAACCTTGAAGTCCATGTCGCCCAGATGATCTTCATCACCTAAAATGTCGGAAAGAACCGCAAATTCCTTGCCTTCTTTGATCAGACCCATGGCGATACCGGCGATAGGGGCTTTCAGCGGAACGCCTGCATCCATCATCGCGAGCGATGTGCCGCAGACTGTTGCCATCGAGGAGGAACCGTTCGATTCCGTGATCTCGGAGACTGTGCGGATCGTGTATGGGAATTCCTCAACTGTTGGGAAAAGCGGGTTGATCGCGCGCCATGCCAGCTTGCCGTGACCGACTTCGCGGCGGCCCGGAGGACCCATGCGGCCAGCCTCACCAACCGA